>JAQXVO010000034.1 GCA_029224965.1 Lachnospiraceae bacterium | reverse complement strand
ATCAGCCACGGAATATTGCAGTTATACTTCTCGCGGTTTGCACGGATTGTCTTCGTGCCGCGAAGGAATGCTTCATATCCAAGATTCAGCAGTGTCATCTTGGCAAACTGCGGATTGGTCTCATCAATGATCTGGTCAATGAATTTCATCCACTTATTGTCCGGATCCTGAATTGCCTTCTTTACGGCTTCCACCTTTTCTTCAGAGAAAGCCTTATTTCCAAAAAACTTCTCCGCCCATCCCATGAAGGTCAGGTAGGTCTGTCTTTTATCTTTACTATTCTTTGCGCTCTTTAATAAACCATCGATTACAACTTCAACAGCCTTACGCTCTGCTGCATGCTTAACGTAACCAAGTGTAGATGCCATGATATTGTCTCCTCCTTATCATTTCTCTTGGATTATATGCTTCAAACCGTTTTCCGTCCATCGGACAAACTCACGTTTATGTCTCAAAATCCTCCCTGTTTTCCCACTTCAAAAAAACTGTTACCCTGTTTTTATCTGTTTTCCGATCATTCGGCTGAACCCATCTGTGCAAAATCTGTCCATTATCCGTGACTGCGTACGAGACACAGGCCGGATCCTCTTCCATTTCTTCTGCATGATTTCGACTCCAATCTCTTCCTAATAAGTTTTATTATCCTGCCCCGCCTCTTATGCCGCCTTATTCTTCTTTATTTTCCCTTCTCGATTTCTTCTTATTAATTCTGCTGCCCCGCCTCTTATGCCGTCTTATTCTTCTTCATTTTTCCTTCTCGATTTTTCCTTATTAATTTTACTATCTTGCCCCTGTTCTTAAGCTGTCTTATAATAGATTGGTTCCCGGGGACACCCGCGCGGCACGTCTCCGTGGTGAAGGTCTGCTATAAGAGATAAAAGAAAGGAATAAATATATGTGTGGAATCTGCGGATTTACCGGAACTGATGTAGAGCAGAAACCAATTCTGACAAATATGATGAACCGGATGATACACCGGGGCCCGGATGGCGGAGGTCAGTATATCGGCCCGGATATTGCCATGGGGCACCGGCGTCTCTCCATCATCGATCTGACAGATGCCGGAACCCAGCCTATGTACAACGAAGACCGCACCCTCGTATGTACCTTTAACGGCGAAATCTACAATTACAAGGAGCTGAAGAAGGAACTGCAGGCGAGCGGTCACATCTTTACCAGCAGCTCCGACACAGAGGTTCTCCTCCACGGCTATGAACAGTGGGGCACCTCGATGCTCGACCGCCTCAGAGGTATGTTTGCTTTCGTTCTGTGGGACACTAAGAAGAAGGAAATGTTCGCCGCCAGAGATATGTTTGGCATTAAACCTCTTTATTATACAGAAATTAACGGAAACATTATCTACGCATCTGAGATCAAGAGTATACTGGAATACCCGCTCTATCAGAAGGAAGTTAATCTCAAGGCTCTGGAGCAGTATCTCTCCTTCGAATACTCCGTCCTCCCGGAAACCTTCTTCAAGGGTGTCTTCAAGCTGATGCCGGGACATTACATGATCTGGAAAAACGGCAGCAAAACGATCACCCGCTACTTTGATCCGATGCTGACTCCCTCGAAGGATCCCGTCGACCACGCGAAGCTGGTCGATCAGATCGACGAGACCATGCAGGATTCGATCCGCTATCATATGGTCAGCGACGTGGAAGTAGCCTCTCTTCTCTCGAGCGGCGTAGATTCCAGCTATGTGGCCTGTCATTTCCACGGCTCACGCACCTACACGGTTGGATTTGATTACGAGAAATACAACGAGATCCCCTATGCGCAGGAGCTCTCAAAAACGCTCGGGATCGAAAACCACAGCAAGGTGATCTCCACAGAGGAATACTGGAAAGAGCTTCCCAGAATTCAGTACTTCATGGACGAGCCCCTGGCGGACGCCTCTGCCTCCGCCCTCTATTTTGTGGACCGCGAGGCTGCGAAGGATGTCAAGGTAATCCTCTCCGGAGAGGGATCCGATGAGCTGTTCGGCGGATACACAATTTACCATGAGCCCATGTCTCTTGCCGGCTACCAGAAGCTCCCGAAGGCACTGCGCCGTGGAATTGCCGCCGTAGCGGAAAAAATCCCCGGTCACCCGAAGGGAAAGAGCTTCGTCATCCGCGGTTCCAAGGATGTCGAGGAGCGATTCATCGGAAATGCCAACGT
>JAQXVO010000033.1 GCA_029224965.1 Lachnospiraceae bacterium | reverse complement strand
TATCTATTGAAATCGTTGTATCAAATCCGGAATTCTGGAGATAGTACAGCGGGATTTGAAATATCTATTGAAATCGTTGTATAAAATCCTGGAATTCTGGAGGAAATACAGCGGGATTCGAAATATCTATTGAAATCGTTGTATCAAATCCGGAATTCTGGAGGAAATACAGCGGGATTTGAAATATCTATTGAAATCGTTGTATAAAATCCTGGAATTCTGGAGGAAATACAGCGGGCTTTGAAATATCTATTGAAATCGTTGTATAAAATCCTGAAATTCTGGAGATAGTACAGCGGGATTCGTGATTTGCTTCAAAATTGTTGTATCAAATTCGTAAAGCCGGTGAAAAACACATCGGGATTTAGGATTTTCGTCGAAATCGTTGTAAATCTTGGGAAATTGACATCGTGGTTTAAATTTTAAGTCAAATAGTATTAGTAGATTATATGGGAAGAGCTTAGATCTGGGTCAGAGGATGACCCGGATCTGAGCTCTTTTCTTTGGGTTTACTTAGCCTTCTGATTCAACTGATTCGGATGAACTCTTTTCGATTTGGTCTATATTTCTCATTAAGGACAGGCAGATCTGAAATCGGAAATGGAAAATAAGAAAAGTTCTCTGTACAAGTAAGACATGATAAGGAATGACAGACGTGAAATTCGGGAACGGAAAATAAGGACAGTCCTCTGTAAAAGTAAGACATTATACCATAAGCCCTGAGGGGATAAGATGCAGGCCCGACCCATCACATGGCTGCAGCAGTCGGCCGTCATATCGATACCATCCTGAAGGCTGCCAAGATCTTCAATGTACCGGTTGATGTGATTACACGGTAAGTGGATTTCTGATTCTTAGGTGTTGCCTGTTCTAGGCCCCTTGATTGATTCTTAGACTCTACCTGTGCTAAGATTTCATCCATAATTTCATACATAAGTTTGTTACCTCTTTTAAACGCTCGCCAGAATTCCGGGGCTTGAAGCTCCAGACCCGGCGGGCGTTTTTTCTGGATCCAGAAACCTTTCTATAATAAATCTTTGAGGCTGCAGACTTTGACTTTAGACGAGGAAAGAGGCGGCGGGCGGGATCTGCCAGTGCATTTTCCAGGGTTCACAGAAAGACACAAATTCCTTCACAGAAAAACAAAAAGTTCTTCACATTTTGAACACAGCTGTCAACTATACTCATTTTCAGAAGTTGAGAGAAGCCCAGGAATGAGATCTCAATAAAGATTTTAAAC
This sequence comes from Lachnospiraceae bacterium, assembly GCA_029224965.1. Taxonomy (GTDB): domain Bacteria; phylum Bacillota; class Clostridia; order Lachnospirales; family Lachnospiraceae; genus Lachnocurva. The sequence continues at coordinate 177,456 of JAQXVO010000033.1, read as the reverse complement.
AAGACCTAAATAAGGTTTGAAAATGAGATCTGAAAATATTTCCGGGGATCAAAGTTATAGATTGGAAAGGAAGACCAATATGAGTTTATTTGAGCATGGGTTTGATGAAGAATCGGATCAGGGAACCAATGGAACCAATGCAAGCTACGGAGACGGCTTCGGCGACTCCAGCATGAATGCAGGAAGCACCGGAAACGGCAATGCCAACAATACGACCTGGACGGATGACAGCAATTCCGCCAGCCAGAACAATACAGATCATACAAACAGCACGTTCACATCTGACCAGACCAGCAGTCAGGACAATGGCTGGGCCAATGCAGGACAGACTTACAGCCAGTCCAATGATCAGACCTATGATCAGAATAATGGCCAGAGCGGAAATCAGACCTACAACCAGTCTTACGGGACCGGCAGTCAGTCCGGTGACGGTACTTATGCCAACGGAACCAACGGTGTTCCCTTTGAGCAGTATCGGACCGCAGACAATCATACGAAGAAAATGAACCGTAAGGCCCGGAGAGCAGCCAGAAGGAACCGGCCAAAGAAACCGATCAAGCATCCGACCGGACGGAAGTTCGGTACAGCCATTGCTCTCGGCCTGGTCTTCGGTGTCGTTGCGTCCGCAGCCTTCAGCGGAGTGACCTATCTTACCCAGAAAGCCACCGGTCATGGCAGCGGAACCACCGCAACTCTGACAACAACAACCAGTAACGGCAAAGTGAAGTCTACCTCTACTTCTTCTGCAACGACTGTAACGGATGTATCGGATATCGTTCAGAATGTAATGCCTTCCATCGTGCAGGTTACCAATATTTCCGTTCAGGAATATCAGAACTTCTTCGGAATGAGCCAGCAGAAGCAGGAAGAATCGGCTGGATCCGGTATTATCATCAGTGAGGATGATAATTATCTCTACATTGTGACCAACAATCACGTTGTCAGCAATTCTGAATCCCTGACCATTACCTTCAATGATAATCAGGCTGTATCCGGCGAGGTTCAGGGTACTGCAGAAGACTCCGATCTGGCTGTCATCAAGGTTAAGTTAAGTGACATTCCTGCTTCTACACTGAAGAATATCAAGGTCGCTACCCTCGGCTCTTCCGATGACCTGACTGTAGGTGAATCTACGATTGTTATCGGTAATGCCTTAGGCTATGGCCAGTCGGTTACTACCGGTGTCATCAGTGCACTGAACCGTAAGGTAAGTATCCAGGATGATAATGGAAACACCATTACCAACAAGCTGATTCAGACCGATGCAGCCGTTAACCCCGGTAACTCCGGCGGCGCAATGCTCAATATGAAGGGAGAGGTTGTCGGCATCGTATCTGCCAAGTATTCCGATACTTCCGTTGAAGGTATGGGCTATGCCATCCCGATCAGCTCTGCTTCTTCCACCATCGAGAAGCTGATGAAGGGCGAAAGTGTTGAAAGCAGCAATAGCAGCTCCAGCAGTAACTACGGCTACTCAGAGAAGACTGCAACGGTAACTCTGGGCAGCGAGAAGAATCTTCAGATCTACTGCATGGATATTACCAGCGATCAGTCCTCCCAGTATCAGGTACCGGAAGGCGTCCTGGTTTCCCAGGTTGTAAAGGACGGCGCAGCTGACAAGGCAGGCATGGAAGCCGGCGATATCATCACAAAGGTTGGCGATAAGTCTGTAACGACTACTCAGGAACTGAAGAGCATTCTTTCTGAAAAGAAGGCCGGCGACAAGATCGAGATTACCTATCAGAGAAAATCTGACAGCTCATCCAGCAGCGAGAACTCCGGTAACAGCGGAAGCTCCGGAAGCAGCGGAAATTCCAGCAGTGGTTCATCCAACAGTAACGGAGGAAGCGGATTCTTTAACTTCTTCGGTAACTGATTAAGATAGATTGGACAGACTCCCATCGGTTTCGTGTAATAACGGAAGGAACAGACAGCAAAGACGGACTTCATCAGAAGGACAGCAGATGGATGTCAGACGGACATCAATAGACGGACAGCAAAAATTTACATAAAAACCGGTGATCAGGGCGTGTGAAAATTTCAAAATTCACACGCCCTTTATTTCTCTTTCAGGTGCCCTGTGTTACAATAATAAAGGTTATGGCTTTTTCAGTTCAGACCTGAAAATAACAGAAAACCGACATAAGAAAACTTACATGAGAAAAGGCTTGCATTGCGTCTGGCAAGGAGGAAGCGGAATGAAGAAGAAAATAGTAATCGCTCTCGGACACGATGCTCTGGGGACTACGCTCCCTGAGCAGAAGGAGGCTACGAAACGGACAGCCAGGGCAGTGGCTGAGTATATCCAGCAGGATTACGAGGTGGTGATTACCCATTCCAACGGTCCTCAGGTCGGTATGATTCATGCCGCCATGACCGAGCTTCACCGCAAGGATCCTTCCTATACACGGACGCCTATGAGTGTCTGCTCGGCCATGAGCCAGGGCTATATCGGCTATGATCTTCAGAATGCCATCCGGGCTGAATTGATTTCCCGCGGTATCTATAAGACCGTAGCAACGGTCCTGACCCAGGTTACTGTGGATCCTTATGATGAAGCCTTCTATCGTCCTTCCAAGGTAATCGGCGGCACCATGTCCAAAGAGGAAGCCGAGGAGGAAGACAAGAGGGGCAATCATGTGGTCGAAACAAAGGCCGGCTGGCAGAGAATTGTCGCAGCGCCCAAACCTATTTCTATCGTGGAAATTGATGCCATCCGTGCTCTCATGGATGCCGACCAGATCGTCATTGCAGCCGGAGGCGGCGGAATCCCGGTTCTGGAGCAGGAGAATCAGCTGAAGGGTGCATCCGCTGTCGTCGAAAAGGATACAGCTGCCGGACTTCTGGCACGTGAGGTTGATGCAGATCTTCTGGTGATCCTGACTGGCGTTGGAAAGGTATGCCTGAATTTCGGCAAGCCGGATGAGAAGCCTCTGGACTATATTTCCGTCTCTGATCTGAAGCGCTATATCGAAGAGGGTCAGTTTGAAGAGGGAACCATGCTTCCCAAGATGGAAGCCGCCATTGATTTCATTGGTGATTCTGCGATCCGGAAGGTTCTGATCACCAAGCTGGACCCGGAAGGATCTGCCTTCGGCGGCCAGAATGGAACCATGATTGGAAAATAAGGGAGAACCGTTTCTGTAAAAATTCATAGAATTTATGATAGAAATTAATAGTGGCGCCAAATATGAACTTCGTTCAAATGAGGAGTCTGCGCAGGTCATGAATTCAAGGAATTCCTGACAATAACAAAGTTGTATATTCAAAGGATTCCTGACCATAACAAAGCTGATATATTCAAGGAATTCCTGACAGTGACAAAAGGAATTCCCGACAATAACAAAGCTATATATTCAAAAAATATCATAAGATAAGGAGCGTCAGATGAAAGACAATTACCGTCGTAAAACAAAAATTATCTGTACACTGGGCCCGGCTTCCGATTCCGAGGAGAAGATGGAAGAGCTGATCAAGTCCGGCATGAATATCGCCCGTTTCAATTTCTCCCACGGCGATCATGAGGAGCAGGAAGGCCGTCTGAACCGTCTGAAGAGAGTCAGAGAGCGTCTGGGTGCACCGGTTGCAGCTATGCTGGATACCAAGGGACCGGAAATCCGTCTCAGAACCTTCAAGGACGGAGCCGTTGACTTAAAAGAAGGACAGAAATTTACTCTGACCGCCTGCGAGGTTGAGGGTACGGATTCCATCGTTTCTGTTTCCTATAAGGATCTGCCGCGTGACGTCAAGGCGGATGACCATATCCTGATCGATGATGGTCTGATCGAACTTGTCGTTGACAGTGTTTCCGGCGACGATATCAACTGTACCGTATTGAACGGCGGTCATATTTCCGATAAGAAGGGCGTCAATGTTCCAAATGTAGACCTGAGCATGCCCTATATTTCCCCCAAGGATCGGTCTGATCTGGTCTTCGGCTGCGAGCAGGGCTTTGATTTCATCTCTGCTTCTTTCACCAGAACTGCCAATGATATCAACGATATCCGTCAGGTTCTGAGCGAGCATGGCGGACAGAATATCAAGATTATTGCAAAGATCGAGAACAATCAGGGTATCAACAATATCGACTCCATCATCGATGCGGCTGACGGTATCATGGTTGCCCGTGGTGATATGGGTGTCGAGATCCCCATGGAAGAAGTTCCTTCTCTTCAGAAGATGATCATCAAGAAGACATATATGAAGGGCAAGGTTGTTATTACTGCAACCCAGATGCTGGATTCCATGATTCATCATCCGCGGCCCACAAGAGCCGAGGTTACCGATGTTGCAAACGCGGTTTATGACGGAACCTCTGCTATCATGCTTTCCGGCGAGTCGGCCATGGGTGATTACCCGGTTGAGGCCGTTCGCGCCATGGACCGGATTGCAAGACGGACTGAGCAGGACATCAACTATCTTAACCGTCAGCACCGCTATGAGCGAAGTGAGCATCAGACGGTAACTGATGCCGTTTCTCATTCCGCATGCCTCATGGCCGGCGATCTGAATGCCGCAGCCATCCTGACAGTTACCATGAGCGGACGTACCGCAAGAATGGTTGCCAAGTATCGTCCTCTAAGCCCCATCATAGCAGGCTGCACCGACGAGCAGACCTGGCGTCAGCTCAATATGAACTGGGGTGTGACACCGGTTCTGATTGACAAGCAGGAGGATGAAAACGAGCTCTTTAACGTCGCTGTCCGCCGTGCCAAGGAAGAACGCCTGGTTCAGGCCGGAGATATTGTCATTGTGACTGCCGGTGTACCTCTGGGTGTCAGTGGAACCACCAATGTTATCCGTGAGATGACGGTGAAGTGATGGCAGAGCTGTCAATGTGATTTCTTAAGAATATGTATTATTGTGCCTTCGGGAAATCCCGGAGGCACTTTTTATGAGCCGGGATTGGGATTCGAGATTTTTTTAAAATCGATCCCTGAAATCCAGAAAGCCGGAGAATAGGGATTGGGATTGAGGATTTTCATCAAGATTGACCCATAAAATTAAAAAAGTCGGAGACAAATGGATCGGGACAAGGGATTCTTTTCAGAATCGATCCATGATAGCAGGCCATGATAGCATAGAAGTAAAACTCTTGCAATTATAGTTAGTTGATGTTAACATATCGGGAAGAAGAGACGACGGAAATAGCTTTAGAACATATTAAGATTAGCTTAAAATCAGATTTCATAAGTAGTAAGAGCAGCTTAAAACCAGATTCCGTAAGTAGTAAGAACAGATTAAAATCAGCTTCTGTAAGGAGGTTCCCATATGTTAGCAAATATCATTATCATTGCAGTTCTCGCAGTGCTCTTTATTCTCGCGCTGACGAAAATGATCCGAGACAGGAGAAACGGAATTCCAGCTTGCGGAGAGGCCTGCGGAGGCGCCTGCACGGATGCCTGCCGGGCAGCCCATGGCGGCCGGTCTGTGAACGGACAGAAGATCAAGAGAAGCGAGCTTCGTAAAATCCGGAAGAGCATCAAGGCAAGAGAAGAAGCGCGAGAGGCAGCCAAAGGCTGATAAATCAAAGCAGCCAGAAAGCTTATGAGCCAATGAGGAAGTCAAAGGCATATGAACTTATAGAATAGCCCAGAGAATAAGCTGTCCCATCCATTGACAAAGCTCTTCGAACCGCCTAAAATACAAATCTAAAGGCGGTGAAGAAGAGGAGTAGCTCCGTTTCGTTTCATGAGAGAGGACATCCACTGGCTGAGAGGTGTCTGTTTACGGACGGAAGGAAGGTAGCTTCGGAGCCGGAATCCCGAGAAAACGGTTTGTTTTTACGAGATATAAATCGGATTAAGGATTCCCGAGTCGTTCCCGTAAGGAATAAGATGAGTATTTAAACAGGTGGTACCGCGAGTACGTTGAAAATATTCGCCCTGTGTCTTCAGACCCGTGCGGTCGGTTAGGCACAGGGTATTTTTATTTATTCGAAAGCCCCGTTCTAGTCACGGATCGTAAGCGAAACAGTTAGAAGCAAGCCAACAGCCTGCGAGACAGTTAGAAGCAAGCCAACCGCCTGTGAGACAATTACAAGTAAGGAGTCAACCATGTCAAAGGAATTAGAGAAAACCTACGATCCCAAACAGATCGAAGATCGCCTCTATCAGAAGTGGGAAAATAACGGCTATTTCCACGCTGAGGTCGATCCGAAGAAGAAACCCTTCACCATCATGATGCCGCCTCCAAATATCACCGGTCAGCTGCATATGGGCCACGCTCTGGACAATACCATGCAGGATATTCTAGCCCGTTACAAGAGAATGGAAGGCTACAATGTCCTCTGGCAGCCGGGCACCGACCATGCCTCGATCGCAACCGAGGTCAAGGTTACCAAGGCTCTGAAGGAACAGGGCATCGACAAGCATGACCTGGGCCGGGAAGGTTTCCTGGAAAAGTGCTGGGACTGGCGTAAGGAATACGGCGGACGTATCATCAAGCAACTGAAGAAAATGGGCTCCTCCGCTGACTGGCAGAGAGAGCGTTTCACCATGGATGAGGGCTGCTCCAAGGCTGTAAAGCAGGTCTTCATCAATATGTATAAGAAGGGATGGATCTACAAGGGCCACCGCATCGTCAACTGGTGCCCGGTCTGCAAGACTTCCATTTCCGACGCCGAGGTTGAGTACAAGGAGCAGGCCAGCCATTTCTGGCATATCAAGTACCCTCTGATCAAGGATGACGGCAGTGTTTCCAAGACTCGTTTCCTGGAATTTGCAACCACCCGTCCCGAGACCATGCTTGGCGATACCGCACTGGCTGTAAATCCGGAGGATCCCCGTTACAAGGATCTGATCGGAAAGAAGGTCATGCTTCCTATCATGAACCGTCCGATCCCCATCGTAGGTGACGAGCATGCCAACATGGAAGAGGGAACCGGTGTCGTAAAAATCACCCCGGCTCATGACCCCAACGACTTTGAGGTCGGCAAGCGTCATGATCTTCCGATTATTAATATCCTGAATGATGATGCCACTATCAATGAAAATGGCGGCAAATATCAGGGCATGGATCGTTATGAGGCCCGGAAGGCCATTGTCAAGGATCTGGATGACATGGGACTTCTGGTTTCCATCGAGGACCTTACCCATAATGTCGGCACCCATGACCGCTGCGGCACAACCGTAGAGCCTATGGTCAAGGATCAATGGTTTGTCAACATGTCCGAGCTTATCAAGCCGGCTATTGAGGGTGTCAAGAACGGCGAAATCAAGCTCCTTCCCAAGCGGATGGAGAAGACCTACTTCAATTGGACCGACAATATCCGTGACTGGTGTATCTCCCGTCAGCTCTGGTGGGGCCACAGGATTCCGGCCTACTACTGCGACGACTGCGGAGAAACCGTGGTTGCAGAGGACATGCCCAAGGTCTGCCCCAAGTGCGGCGGCACCCATTTCCATCAGGATCCTGATACTTTGGACACCTGGTTCTCCTCTGCCCTCTGGCCATTCTCAACCCTGGGCTGGCCGGACCATACCCCGGAACTGGACTACTTTTATCCCAATGATGTCCTGGTTACCGGCTATGACATCATCTTCTTCTGGGTAATCCGGATGATCTTCTCCGGCTACGAGAACATGGGCAAGGCGCCTTTCCATACCGTTCTCTTCCACGGACTGGTCCGCGATGATCAAGGCCGTAAGATGAGTAAGTCCCTGGGCAACGGCATCGATCCTCTGGAAGTCATCGACAAGTACGGCGCAGACGCCCTTCGTCTGACTCTGATTACCGGAAATGCCCCCGGAAATGACATGCGTTTCTACTGGGAGCGTGTTGAGAACTCCAGAAACTTCGCCAACAAGGTCTGGAACGCTTCCCGTTTTATCCTCATGAACCTGGATCAGGCAGAGGGAGGCATTCATGAGCCGGCTGCAGCTGATTTCGAGACCAGCGACAAGTGGATCCTGTCCCGTGTCAACGAGGTCACCCGCGAAGTGACCGAGAACATGGACAAATTCGAGCTCGGTATCGCTGTACAGAAGGTCTACGACTTCATCTGGGATGAGTTCTGCGACTGGTACATCGAATTCGTCAAGCCGAGAATCTGGATGACTGAGGAGAAGGCCGCTGAAGAGGGCCTGTCCGATGAGGAGAAGGCCAAGGCTGCCGCATCGAGAAATGCAGCCCTCTGGACCCTGTCTTCGGTTCTGACCGACGCCCTGAAGCTCCTGCATCCTTACATGCCTTTCATCACCGAAGAGATCTTCTGCACCCTCCATCCCGAGGAAGAGTCGATCATGATTTCTTCCTGGCCTAAATTTAGACCGGAGCGGAAAAATGAAGAGGCTGAGGATGCCATGAAGCGTATTATGGATCTGATCAAGGGCCTTCGAAATGTAAGAACCGAAATGAATGTACCGCCCAGCCGTAAGGCCGAGGTCTACATTGTTTCCGAAAACGAGAAGGTCAGAGCTGTCTTCGAGAACCTGATTCCGACCTATCAAACCCTGGCTATGGCTTCTTCAATCCATGTTCAGGCAGATCAGAAGGGTATTGCAGAGGATGCGGTTTCCGTTGTGATCCCGGATGCGGCTGCCTTCATGCCTCTGTCGGATCTGGTTGATTTCGAGAAGGAAAAGGCCAGACTCGAGAAGGAGGAGAAGCGCCTGCAGGGCGAGCTCAAGCGGTCCCATGGCATGCTAAGTAACGAAAAGTTCCTGTCCAAGGCTCCTGCAGCCAAGGTTCAGGAGGAGAAGGATAAGTTGGCAAAATACGAGAAGATGCTTTCGGATGTCCAGAAGAGACTCTCGGAGCTGAAAGGCTGATATCGTTTTTCGGGAGCCTTTGACGGAGGCCTGAAAGCCCTTCGTCGGAACTCTGATTTCATCGGAACTCCCGGATCTTAACCAGAACCTTTGATTTTAAAAGGAGGAAAAGCGGATGATTGACTTCGATCAGGAGTTGAAGAAATATAAACCGAAAACAGAGGTGTCTGCTGCGGAGGATGCCATTCATAAGACAGAACTTACAGATCTTATCGATATCCTGAAGGAACGCCGGGAGAAGAGCGTGAACAGTGATCTTTCAAAGAGGGATAGAAGCTGATGGCAGAAACATGTTATTACTGCGGCCAGGAGCTTACCGGCCATGAGAAGCGCTGCCCCCGCTGCGGGGCGGATCTCTCTGTCTACCGGGAGATTCTGGCAATCGCCGCATATTACTACAATGACGGACTGGAGAGGGCCAATGCCCATGATCTGACCGGAGCGATCAGAAGCCTCCGCGAGGCCCTTCTCTATAATAAGTATGAAACCGATGCCCGGAACCTTCTGGGCCTCTGTCTCTATGCCAAGGGAGATGCTGTCGAGGCCATTTCCGAATGGGTGATCTCGAAGAATCTCCAGAAGGATGACAATCTGGCGGATGATTACCTCCGGGAAATTCAGAGCCGGGGCGAAATCAGCCGGCTGAATTCCGGTATTATGAAATATAACCAGGCCCTGAAATACTGTCAGGAGGGAGCTCTGGATCTGGCCAGACTCCAGCTTCGCCGGGTTATTACCGATAATCCCGAGATCCTCGATGCAAGCCTTCTTCTGGCTCTGATCCTCATTCATAACGAGTCTTATGAGGAGGCCGAAGCCGTTTTAAAGGAAGCGGAGAAGCGAGACAGTAAGAACCCCAGGATCCAGGCCTATCGGAATGAGATCAGTCGGGAACTGGCCGCTGCCGGAGAGAAGCGGAGAAAGAAGAGGAAAAAGGCAGAGCAGGCCGAGGGCGGTCACCGTCTGCCGGCATTCTTCGGAAATCTTGCTGACAGCCGCTGGGGTGCACTCATTAATATCGCCGTCGGCTTTGTTGTCGGCCTCCTGGTCTGCGCCTTCCTTGTCATTCCGTCCATTCGTCAGCAGGTCAAGAGTGATGCGTCGAAGACGGTGGTGACAGCCAATGAGCAGGCCTCCAAATCCAGCACCTCGATCAGCCAGCTCCAGAAGCAGGTTTCGGATTTAAATGCAGAACTTGAGAAGTACACCGGAAAGAGCGATGTTGTAACATCCTATGAGCAGCTGATTCAGGCCAATAATGCCGTCGCATCTAATGACCTGACGACTGCTGGCCAGCTCCTCTCCTCGGTCAACCGGGATCTGCTTCAGTCCCAGGGCCAGGCTCTCTATGATTCGGTGAATTCCGCAGTCAATGCGAAGGCTCTGGATGATGCCTATAATGCCGGCATCGAAGCCTATAACAAGGAGGACTATGCAACGGCCATCACCCAGTTTACAACGGTTACATCGACAGACGAGTCCTATAAGGACGGAGATGCCCTCTACCGTCTGGGTCAGGCCTATGAGAAGAACCAGAACACCCCGGAGGCCATCAATGCCTACAACCGTGTGAACGAGCTCTTCCCGGATTCCAGTCTGGGCAGACGGGCAGCCAGCCGGTCCAAGAAACTGTCGGCTTCACAGACGCAGTAAAAACCGAAAGGATACAGTTCCGATAAAGCATGGCAGGGTGGCCGGTACTGAGTAAATACGGATCAGGCTCTTCACTGAACAAAGCCGCAGGGCCAATCAGTGAAACAGAGCCTGATCCAATACGCTCCCGGACAGGGCCTTTTTGCAGGCATGCCTTAGACTCCGGGAAAGGAGAAAGAAAAACCATGATCAAGAATTCAGTCATGAATGCAGCTCAGAGTCAGGAAAAGGTGCATGAGCTGGTGTCGACCATTCTGAATGATTATCAGAAGGGCCGCGACATCGATAAAATGACGGTTTACAGCCAGCCGGATCAGCGAGCTGTCCGTGAGATTATTAAGAAGCTGCTCCGCATTCTCTATCCGGGCTATTACAGAGACAATGTCTTCAAGTCCTATAATCTGGACTCCAATCTGACCGTCTGGATCGAGGACGTCATTTACAATCTGAACAAACAGATCAGTATTGTCCTCCGTTATCAGAAAGAGGGCGAGGATCCGGACGCCTATGTCTGCCAGCCCCTGGTCGAGAAGGAGGCCGCCGAGATCACCATGCAGTTCATGAGCCAGATTCCGAAGATTCGGGAATATCTGGATACCGACCTGGAGGCAACTCTGCAGGGAGACCCGGCCGCACTGAATAAGGATGAGATCGTCCTTTCCTATCCGGGCCTTCTGGCCATCACCATCAACCGGATTGCCCATGAGCTTTTCCTTCTCAATGTGCCCCTGATTCCCCGAATGATGACTGAGTATGCCCACTCCCGGACCGGAATTGACATCCATCCGGGCGCAACGATCGGCAAGTACTTCTTCATCGATCACGGAACCGGCATTGTTGTCGGCTCGACCACCAAGATCGGTGAGCATGTAAAGGTATACCAGGGCGTTACCCTGGGAGCTCTCTCCACCAGCGGAGGACAGAAGCTTCGCGGCCACAAGCGGCATCCGACGATTGAGGATCATGTCACGATCTACTCCGGAGCCTCCATTCTCGGAGGTGAGACCGTGATTGGAGCTAATTCTGTCATCGGATCCAACGCCTTCATCACAAGCTCCATTCCTGCCGGAACAAGAGTTACCATTAAGAACCAGGAGCTGCAGTACAAGAAGGGCAAGAGCGGCGGAGATGAAGTAGAGAAGACGGACCTTGATCAGGATGAGACCTGGTTCTATGTCATCTGAGACAGTTCAGAAAGCTGGTGATGCTTAATTGCGGACTGCATTGTCTTTGGGTGTGAAGATGTGAAGAAAGCCGGAGCCAAAACAGAACGGGATTCGGGATTTTCATCAAAATCGATGTATAAAACAGAGAATCCGGAGAAAAATGCAACGGGATTAGGAATTCCCTTCAAAATCGCTGTATAAAAACAGAGAATCCGGAGAGAAATACAACGGGATTAGGAATTTCCTTCAAAATCGCTGTATAAAAACAGAGAATCCAGAGAGAAATACAACGGAATCCGGGATTCTCATCAAAATCGCTGTATAAAAACAGAGAATCCAGAGAGAAATACAACGGAATCCGGGATTCTCATCAAAATTGCTGTATAAAAACAGAGAAACCGGAGAAAAATACAACGGAATCCGGGATTTTCTTCAAAATCGTTGTATAAAAACCGGAATCCGGAGAAAAATACAACGGAATCCGAAATTTTCTTTATAATCGATGTCCAAAATCATGAAAACGGACAGATAGGACAGATCTTGGAAGGGATCATTTCAGGGTAAAGCTCTGAAATGATCCTTTTTTACGTCGAATTAGTTTTTATTTCATAGAAACGCAAGTATTAGCTTTATAAACAGATGGCTTGGAAAGGACTTAAAATCAACAATTCAGAAAAAATTATAAAAATTTTTCAAAAATATTAGCACTCACACTTGACGAGTGCTAATAATCGTGCTATAACATAGTTGTCCGAAGGGAAGAGGAAAGCTCCACAGGAAATGTTGAGAGCGAATTCCCCGAGGCGGCAAATTTAATTCTTACATACATTAGATGTTTGAAGGAGGTAAGTAATTATGATGTACATGCCTAGTATTTTTGGTGAAGATCTGATGGATGATTTCTTTAATGACAACTGGTTTAGATCACCGGCTTTCACAAACAACAATGGTATGATGAGGACCGATGTAAAGCAGAAGGACGGTAATTATGAGCTCGAGATGGAGCTTCCGGGATTCAAGAAGGATGACGTTCAGCTGTCTCTTGAGAACGGATATCTGAACATCCGCGCAGCTCACAATGACAATAAGGATGAGAAGGATAAGGACGGCAAGATCGTTCGTAAGGAACGTTACACCGGCGCTGTTGAGCGTTCCTTCTACGTAGGTGACAACATCACCGAAGATGATGTTCACGCTAAGTTTGAAGACGGTATGCTTCTTATCACTCTGCCGGATCCGGAGCAGAAGAAACCGATTGAAAACAAGAAGACAATTATGATCGAAGGATAATCTTCTTTGACCTTCCGAGAGGAGCAGCCCGGGCAGGAATTCCTACCCGGGCTGCTCTTACCTAATTTTTTGAAAATCAGAACAGAATCTGACCCGGGTTCTATGATTTGAATTCTTGAAAATCGGGGTTCGAAAATCAGGGCTCGAAAATCAGGATTCGTTTCCGATCCTTTCATCTGAATTTTCAAAATCGGGATTCGTCCGGATGATAATATGACCAGAATTTCCGGAACCGGAATTGGTCCGGTTCCTTTCATAGAAATGGCAATAACCAGCATAGATTAATGTGTGATTCATATGATATGCATAGAAACGAATTGTACAGGATGCACGCGATCGGAACAGAATTGACTGGCACAGAATTATTTGTACGATTCCTATGACCTGCATATGATTTGGAATAGAATGATTATGATGAATAAAATGAAAAATAATAATTCCAGCCAAAAGGAGGTGGAGAAGAGATGAATATAGACCGCTTTACCAAGAAATCCGGTGAGGCCATTCAGGATGCCCAGAAGCTTGCCATGGATTACGGCAACCAGGAAATCACCCAGGAACACCTGCTTCTGGCTCTTCTGAACCAGGAAGACGGCTTGATCCCGAAACTGATTCAGAAGATGGAGATCGACCTTACCTATTTTACCAATGATATTACATCCATGGTACAGAACCTGCCCAAGGTGCAGGGGTCCAATGTTCAGGTCTATATCAGCAATGACCTGAATGAAGCCCTGATGCACGGAGAAGATGAAGCCAAGCGAATGGGAGATGAGTATGTCTCGGTCGAGCATCTCTTCCTGTCCATGCTGGCTCATCCGAGCACTTCCATGAAGCAGAAATTCCGTGAATTCGGCATCACAAGAGAGCGCTTCTTAAAGGCTCTCCAGTCGGTCCGCGGAAACCAGAATGTAACAAGCGACAATCCGGAAGAGACCTATGATTCTCTGAAGAAATATGGTGAGGATCTGGTCGAGAAGGCCAGAGATCAGAAGCTGGATCCCATCATCGGACGTGATGAGGAGATCCGTAACGTGATCCGGATTCTGTCCCGGAAAACCAAGAATAACCCGGTTCTGATCGGTGAGCCTGGTGTCGGTAAAACCGCAGTCGTTGAGGGCCTGGCCCAGAGAATTGTCTCCGGTGATGTGCCGGACAATCTGAAGGATAAGACCATTTTCTCCCTGGATATGGGTTCCCTGATTGCAGGTGCCAAGTACCGGGGCGAATTTGAGGAACGTCTGAAGGCTGTTCTGAATGAAGTCAAAAAGAGTGAGGGCCGGATCATCCTCTTCATCGATGAACTGCATCTGATTGTCGGTGCCGGAAAGACCGAAGGCTCCATGGATGCCGGAAACCTCTTGAAGCCCATGCTGGCCAGAGGCGAGCTCCATTGTATCGGTGCCACAACCTTAAATGAATACCGGGAATATATTGAGAAGGATGCGGCTCTGGAACGTCGTTTCCAGAGGGTTATGGTCGATGAGCCTACAGTTGATGAGACCATTACCATCTTAAGAGGTCTTCGTGAAAACTATCAGACCTATCACGGCGTCCGGATTACCGATAATGCCCTGATTGCGGCAGCAGAGCTGTCCCACAGATATATTTCCGACCGTTTCCTTCCCGACAAGGCCATCGACCTGATCGATGAGGCCTGCGCCCAGATCAAGACCGAGCAGGAATCCAAGCCTGAGGAGATCGATGATCTGGAGCACAAGAATATCCAGCTGAAGCTGGACAAGATGTCTCTGGAGAAGGAGACCGACCAGCTCTCGAAGGAGCGGCTGGAGAACGTCAAGAAGGAACTTGCGGAAAATGAAGACCGTCTCAAGATTCTGAATGCTCAGTGGGAAAATGAGAAGAACGCAGTCAACCGTCCTGCCAAGCTCCGTGACCAGATCGCGGATGTCCATAAGCAGATGGAACTTGCCGAGCGGAAGGGTGATCTGAACCGTCTGGCCGAGCTTCGTTACGGCGAACTGCCTTCTCTGGAGAAAGAACTGGAAGCCGAAGAGAAGAAGGTCCAGAACGATGATCTGAAGCTGGTTCATGACAGCGTGGATTCCGATGAGATCGCAGCCATCGTATCCCGCTGGACCGGCATTCCTGTCAGCAAGCTGAATGAGACCGAGCGGAACAAGACCCTTCACCTCGATGACGAGCTCCATAAGAGAGTTGTCGGACAGGATGAGGCGGTCGAGCTTGTGACCGAAGCCATCATCCGGTCCAGAGCCGGAATCAAAGATCCCAAGAGACCCATTGGTTCCTTCCTCTTCCTCGGACCTACCGGTGTCGGTAAAACCGAGCTGGCCAAGTCCCTGGCTGAAGCCCTCTTCGATGATGAGAACAATATGGTCCGGATTGATATGTCCGAGTACATGGAGAAGTATTCCGTCTCCCGTCTGATCGGTGCGCCTCCCGGATACGTCGGATACGATGAAGGCGGCCAGCTGACCGAGGCTGTCCGGAGAAAGCCCTATTCGGTTGTCCTCTTTGATGAGGTCGAGAAGGCTCACCCGGATGTTTTCAATGTCCTCCTTCAGGTTCTTGATGACGGCCGGATTACGGACTCTCAGGGCCGTACCGTGGACTTTAAGAACACCATTATCATCATGACATCCAACCTGGGTGCCCAGGAGCTGCTCCAGGGCATCAGCGAGACCGGAGAGATTACGGAAGAAGCCCGGGAAGCTGTAAAGCGCGAGCTTCGGACCCACTTCCGTCCGGAATTCTTAAACCGTCTGGATGAAATCATCATGTTCAAGCCTCTGACCAAGGATAATATCGGCCATATTGTTGATCTCCAGCTTGAAGAACTGAATGAACGTCTGTCGGATCGTCAGATCCGTGTAGAGCTCACTCCTGAAGCAAAGCAGATGGTTATTGATCGGGGCTACGACCCGGTTTACGGTGCCCGTCCTCTGAAACGGTATCTGCAGAAGCATGTTGAGACCATCGCTGCCCGGATTATCCTGGGCGATGAGATCGGCATGGGCGATACCATCGAGATCTATGTGGAAAACGGAGACCTCGCCGGACGAGTTGTCTTAAGCGGTTCTGTGGAGTGATCGAAGGATATATCTACCCTCTTTCCTGGATGAAATCCGGGGAAGGGGGTATTTTTATGTCTCTTGCCTTGATAGAAAACGTAAGACTATAATGAAAGTTAAAAACAACAGATAAAGAAAGGACTCCATATGGATCTTTTTGACTATATGAGACAGACAGAAAAGGAGAAGGAATCGCCTCTGGCTTCGCGGATGCGGCCAAGGACATTGGATGAGGTCGTGGGTCAGCAGGACATCATCGGCAAGGGCAAGATGCTCTACCGGGCCATCCAGGCCGACAAGCTGACCTCGGTCATTTTCTACGGCCCTCCCGGAACCGGAAAGACCACTCTGGCCCAGGTCATCGCTCACACGACAAAGGCCGCTTTCGAAGCTATTAATGCCACGACGGCGGGGAAAAAGGATATGCAGGAGGTGGTCGAGAACGCCAAGGAACGTTTCCGGACCCAGGGCAAGAAAACAATCCTCTTTATCGACGAGATTCACCGCTTCAACAAGTCCCAGCAGGACTACCTCCTTCCCTATGTGGAGGACGGAACCATCACACTGATCGGGGCGACCACGGAGAATCCCTATTTCGAGGTCAACGGCGCTCTGATTTCCCGATCTCTGATTTTTGAGCTGCATACGCTTTCCGATGAGGACATCAAGATCCTGATCGAACGTGCTTTGAATGATAAAGAGAGGGGACTGGCCGTCTACAATCCGGTCATTGATCCGGAGGCCGAGGATTTCCTGGCCGATACGGCAAACGGCGATGCCCGCCGGGCCTTAAATGCCCTGGAGCTTGGCGTCATGACGACCCGGCCTTCCGAGGACGGAAAGATCCATCTGACCATGGAGGTCATCAGCGAATGCATTCAGAAACGGGTCGTCCGCTATGACCGGGATGGTGACAACCATTACGATACGATTTCCGCCTTTATTAAATCCATGCGGGGCTCGGACCCGGATGCGGCCGTCTATTACCTGGCCCGCATGCTTTATGCTGGTGAGGATGTGAAATTCATCGCTCGCCGGATCATGATCCATGCGGCGGAGGATGTGGGCATGGCGGATCCCATGGCGCTTGTTGTGGCAGAGGCAGCGGCCTCGGCTGTGGAGCGGATCGGCATGCCCGAGGCCCGGATCATCCTGGCTGAAGCGGTCGAATATATTGCCACGGCGCCCAAGTCCAACTCCACGGTTGTGGCCATCGATCAGGCTATGTCGGCGGTGAAGAATACCTATACTGACCTGGTTCCGGCCCATCTCAGGGATTCCCATTATAAGGGTTCGGCAAAGTTAGGCCATGGCCTGGGCTACCTCTATCCCCATGATTTTCCGGAGCATTATGTGACCCAGCAGTATCTGCCGGATTCCCTGGTCGGAAGGAAGTTTTATGAGCCCGGTACCCTGGGCAAGGAGAAGGAGATCCGCGAACGGCTAAAGCGCTTCCATGAGAGAGCCCGGGAAGAGAAGTCAAAGTCATGAAGGGTCCCGGGAAGAAAGAGAAGAAAAGGCCCCGGAACAAGGAACAGGAAAAGAACGGTTTTCCGGACATGGATCAGGTTAAGGATTCAGAAATTAGCTGGAACAAAGTCTGGGATGATCTCCTTCAGAATCACTTCTACCGGGAAAAGGTCCAGATCTGCCGGACCCAGGAGGAAGTGGACCGGGCCGTAAGAGAGGGGCTTCCTGCGGTCGGCCAGGAAAAAGGAGATGTCCGCCTGAAGAACTGCACTTACATCTGGCAGCCGGAGGATTTGTCTCAGGTCCCAGACGATCTGCTTCTTCTGGCTTACTGTCGTCACTTCGGCATCCCCATGCGGATGATAGAGAGCCGGCGGCTGATCATAAGAGAGCTTTCCATGGACGACCTGCCGGCTCTTCTTGCAATCTACCGGGAGCCCGGCATGACCGATTACATCGATCCCCTGCCCGAAGAAGTAGAGGAAAAAGAAGAGCTGTCGGTCTATATTTCCAAGGTCTACGGACTCTACAATTACGGGCTCTGGGCCGTGACGGACAAGGAGACCGGGACTCTGATCGGGCGGGCAGGCATTGAAAGCAAGCTCGGCTTCCCAGAGGATATGGTCGAGCTTGGCTATCAGATCGCGCCGCATCTCTGGGGCATGGGCTTCGGCAGGGAGGCTGTCCGGGCGGTTTTGAAATACGTCCGGGAGGAACTCCCTTCGATCCATAAGGTGATCGCCAGGGTCCGAGACGGCAATACAGCGTCTGTCAGGATTCTTGAAGAAGAAGGATTTCAAGAATCTTACGCAGGAAAAAGTCTGTCACGCCAGGCGGAACGCAATAGAGAAGCTTGTCAAGCCCGGCTTTTTGAACTAAACTTATAAGATATTAGATCTCGAAAGGAGGGATTCCCATGGCAGACATAGATTCGAAAGTCGTCAACCAGGTAAAGTCCAAGTCTGCTCTTGAAAAAGCAGAACAGGCCAAGAGACAGCTGGAAGAGCAGGCCCTGAACAGCGAGCCGGAACAACTGAAAAACCTGAAGATGAAGATTTCTACGGATCACAGGGGAATCATCTCGACCGAGGATTTTGAGGAGCCGGAGGAAATCTATCAGCGTCTCATCCACCGTGTCCGCATGTATCACCCGAACACGGATATTTCCATGATCGAAAAGGCCTATCATTTCGCCCGGAAGGCTCATGGAGAGCAGAAGAGAAAGTCCGGAGAGCCCTATATTATTCACCCCTTAAGTGTAGCCCTGATCCTGTCGGATCTGGAGCTTGACAAGGAGACCATCGTCGCCGGCCTCCTTCATGATGTGGTCGAGGATACGCCGGTGACCATCGAGGATGTCACACGCGAGTTCTCCGCCGAGGTCGCCCTTCTGGTCGATGGCGTCACCAAGCTGGGCCAGCTGGACTATGACAAGGACAAGGTCGAGGTCCAGGCCGAGAACCTCCGGAAGATGTTTCTGGCTATGGCCAAGGATATCCGTGTCATTCTGATCAAGCTGGCCGACCGTCTGCATAATATGCGGACCCTTCAGTATATGCGTCCGGAAAAGCAGATCGAGAAATCCCGTGAGACCCAGGAGATCTATGCGCCGCTGGCACAGCGTCTCGGCATCAGTAAGATCAAGGTTGAGCTGGATGATCTGTCTCTTAAATATCTGGAACCCAAGGCCTACCAGGAACTGGTCCATGAGATCAATCTCCGCTGGTCCGAGCGGGAAGGCTATGTCGAGAAGCTGATTGATGAAGTCAAGCAGGCCGTTGCCGACGGCGGAATCGATGCAACGATCATGGGACGGGCCAAGCACATCTTCAGTATCTATAAGAAGATGAAGAACCAGCACAAGACCCTGGATCAGATCTATGACCTTTTTGCGGTCCGAATTATTGTCAACGACATCCGGGACTGCTACGGGGCACTGGGTATCATTCATGAGAAATATACCCCGATTCCGGGCCGGTTCAAGGACTATATCGCCATGCCCAAGCCCAATATGTACCAGTCCCTTCACACGACGGTCATCGGCCCAGACGGCCAGCCCTTCGAGGTGCAGATCCGTACCTACGAGATGCACCGGACCAGTGAATACGGTATCGCTGCCCACTGGAAATACAAGGAATCCGGCGAAGGTTCGACCATCAATAACGAGGAGGCCAAGCTTTCCTGGCTCCGTCAGATTCTGGAATGGCAGCAGGACATGTCCGACAATCGGGAGTTCATGAGCCTCTTAAAGAGTGACCTGAATCTCTTTTCCGATACGGTTTTCTGCTTCACCCCTACGGGTGATGTCAAGAACCTGCCCAAGGGATCGACGCCCATCGACTTCGCTTACGCCATCCATTCGGCGGTCGGAAACCGCATGGTCGGCGCCAAGGTCAACGGCCGGCTGGTGCCCCTGGATTACGAGATCAAAAACGGCGACCGGATCGAGGTCCTGACCTCTCAAAATTCCAAGGGCCCTTCAACCGACTGGCTGAAGATCGTCCATTCGACCCAGGCCAAGAACAAGATCAACCAGTGGTTCCGTGCCCAGGAGAAGACCGAGAACATCCAGCGCGGCCGTGAGCTTCTCATGGACAAGGCTCATGAAAAGGGCATCGACTGGAGCAAGCTCGACATCGCCCATTATCGGGAGGTTGTTCTCCGCCGCTACGGTTTCCACGACTGGGATGCCCTTCTTGCCACGGTCGGCCACGGCGGCCTGACTGAGAACCGGGTCATCAGCCGGATGATTCAGGAATATGAGAAGGATCATCCTCTGGTTCAGACCGATGAGGATGTCTTGAGAAATGTAAACCAGACCGAGGGTGATGCCGCATCCGGAGAAGGTTCTGTGCAGAAGCCTGCCCAGCCCAGGGAGAGAAAGCATTCGACCAACGGTGTCCGGATCAAGGGTATGCCGGATCTGCCGGTTCATTTCAGCAAGTGCTGCAATCCGGTGCCCGGAGACGAGATCATCGGCTATATCACCAGAGGCCGGGGCATTACCATCCACCGGACCGACTGCGTCAATATCATGAACATTCCGGAGATCGAGAAGACCCGGCTCATCGACTGCGAATGGGAAGAGGCTGTTCTCGACAACAAGACTGACGAGACCTTCGATGTCACTCTCCGTGTCTTTGCCAACAACCGTACCGGACTTCTGGTCGATCTTTCGAAGATCTTTACCGAGCAGAATATCGATATCCAGTACATCAATACCCGGATCTCCAAATCCGGCATTGCAACCATAGAGTTGAAATTCGCCATCAAGACCCGGCAGGAACTTTCCCAGATGATCGCCCGGATCCGTCAGGTCGACAGCGTCATCGATATCCAGAGAACAAGGGGCTGATTTATACAGGGAGAAAATCATGCAGAGTGAGATTCAGCAGTTTATCGTGGGACCCATTCAGACCAACTGTTATCTTGTGTCGGATCCTGCGACAAAAGAGGCCCTGGTGATTGATCCCGGGCCAGGATCAGACCGGCTGGCAGGAGAAATCCGAAAGGCCGGTCTGACTGTCTCTGCCTATCTTCTGACCCATGCCCACTGGGACCACATCGACGGCCTGGAAAAGCTGAAGGAGGAATTCCCGGCTCCGGTCTACATTTCTGAGAAGGAAAAGGAGACCTTGAAGGATCCGGAGATCAATCTGTCCGGCATGCTTGGAGGTGTGAACAAGACCTACAGCGCCGATGTCTTCCTGAAGGATGGGGAGGGCGTGACGATCGGACCCTTCTACTTCGTCTGCCTGTCCACGCCGGGCCATACGCCGGGAGGCGCCTGCTATTATTTCCCGAGGAACAAGGTGGTCTTTTCCGGGGATTCGCTTTTCTACGGGTCCATCGGACGGACCGACTTTCCCGGCGGAAGCATGACGGATCTGGTCCGGGCTCTGAAGGAAAAGGTCATGGTTCTGCCGGAGCAGACCAGGGTACTGCCCGGACACGGACCGGAGACGGATATCCGGGAAGAGGAAATGTCGAATTATTACCTCGTTTAAATCATCATTTTAGAAGCATACAATTCACCCATGATAGAAATCGTTTTTAATCACGCAGATTTTGAATATGACGTCTATGGCCTGGTTCAGGCCTTTTTTCCGCGCGAAGAACTGGAGACTGTCTACGATGTGCCGGAGGATGAGGCAGGCAGTCTGCCCTATCAGAGCCGGAACCGGCGGATTCAAAGAGAGCAGGATGACGACGACAGGACACCGACCCGTCTGACCGTCACCTACCAGACCGGGCAGGTGGAGCTGGAGTGGATTCCCGGCGGGAGCAGTAATGAGGACTGCGTGAAAAAAGTTCTTGTCTACCCTGCCGGCTGGCCTAAGGACCCGGCCAATGACGCTGCCGTCCGTCCGGAAATGAAGAACCTTTTGAAGCGCGGAGTCTATGACCTTCTTTCGAATCTGACCGGGAAGCAGCTTCCCTGGGGAACCCTGACCGGCATCCGGCCGACCAAGGTGCCGCTTCGGATGATCGAAGAGGGAAAAAGCGATGCCGAGATCGAATCTTTTATGAAGACTGCCTATGAGACTTCAGACGAGAAGATTCAGATCGCAGAACAGATTGCTCACCGGGAGCACGAGATCCTTTCTTCCATTGATACGGAAAATGGCTTAAGCATCTATATCGGCATCCCCTTCTGCCCGACCACCTGTCTCTACTGCAGTTTCCCTTCCTATGCCAGGGCCTCTTTCGAGGGCCAGGTCGATTCCTATCTGACCGCTCTGGAAAAGGAGATTGGAGCGGCGGCAGAGATCATGAGAGACAAGGGAAAGCACCTCGATACGGTCTACATTGGAGGCGGAACGCCGACCAGCCTGTCAGCTGCGGAGCTGGACCGGCTTCTATCGGCCATCGATCGGGAGCTTCCCATGCCGGTCCGGGAATTTACCGTGGAAGCCGGACGGCCGGATTCCATTGACCGTGACAAGCTTCGGGTCATGAAGGCTCACGGCGTCAGCCGGATTTCCATCAACCCTCAGACCATGCAGGACAAGACCCTGAAGCTGATCGGCCGCCATCATACGACGGTACAGCTGATTGAGGCCTTCCGCCTGGCCCGGGAAGAGGGCTTTTCTGATATCAATATGGATCTGATCCTGGGACTGCCCGGGGAGACGACAGAGGATGTCCGGTCGACCCTGGACCAGGTCAAAGCCCTGGGCCCGGACAATCTGACCATTCATTCCCTGGCCATCAAGGCCAAGTCCCGCCTGAACAAGGAGTGGGAGGCCTATCAGAACTACGCCATGGAAAACTCCGACGCTCTCATGCAGATGGCTATGGAAACGGCCGAAAGCATGGGACTTCAGCCTTATTACCTCTACCGGCAGAAGCACATGATCGGAAACCTGGAAAACATCGGTTTCGCAGGTCCCGGCAAGGCCGGCATCTACAATATTCTGATCATGGAAGAGAAGGAGACCATCCTGGCTCTCGGCGCCGGCACGGCTTCAAAATATGTCTGGGACAATGGCCGAAATGTAAAGCGTACTGAAAATGTCCGCGATGTTCCGACCTACATCGAACGAATCGATGAGATGATCCAGAGGAAGAAGGATGCGGCGGACCGATGGCTTTCCTGATTTTGGGATTCGCTTGGCCGTGGCCGATATCATCTATTCGTTTCAGTTCGGCAATTTTGGATGGCTTTATCGTGATTTATGATTGTGCTAAAAATAATGCATCACTGAAATCTCATTGTAGTATAATGAGTGAAAATGATTCAAACATTGATTGAATTTCGTTCATCAAATACAGGCAAAGATCGTCTGACCCTTGTCTGCAGACAATCAAGGTGGGTTCTTCGGAAGAATCTGCGGCAGTAGGAGGAAAGAAAATGGAAAAGAAAGACGTTGACTGGGGTAGTTTGGATTTCAATTACCGGGAGACCGATTACAGCTATGTCTCCATGTACAAGGATGGCAAATGGGATGAGGGCAAGCTCACCAAGGATCACACCGTTACCATGAACGAGTGTGCCGGAGTCCTTCAGTATTCCCAGTCCTGCTTTGAAGGATTGAAGGCCTATACAACAGAGGATGGAAAGATTGTATGCTTCCGTCCGGACCTCAATGCGCAGAGAATGCATGACAGCTGTCTCCGTCTGGAGATGCCTCCGTTCCCTGTAGACCGTTTTGTTAAAGCCGTTGAGGAAGTTGTCAAGGCCAATGCAGCCTGGGTTCCTCCTTACGGATCCGGTGCAACACTTTATATCCGTCCTTATATGTTCGGCTACAACCCGGTTATCGGTGTTAAGCCTGCAGATGAGTATATGTTCCGTATTCTGGTTACTCCGGTTGGTCCTTATTTCAAGGGCGGCATGAAGCCGGTTGAAGTAAGAATTCCGGATTATGACCGTGCAGCTCCTCATGGTACCGGCGGAATTAAGGCTGGCCTGAACTATGCTATGTCCCTGTATCCGATCATGGAAGCACATCGTCAGGGCTTCAACGAGAATATGTATCTCGATCCTGCAACCCGTACCAAGATTGAAGAGACCGGCGGTGCCAACATCATCTTCATCAAGGACAACGGCAAGACTCTGGTAACACCGAAATCTGATTCCATTCTTCCTTCCATTACCCGTCGTTCCATCTGCTACCTGGCTGAGAACTATCTCAACATGAAGGTTGAGCAGAGAGAAATCTTCCTGACCGAGGTAGAAGACGGTGAGTTCGATGAGATGGGTCTCTGCGGTACCGCAGCTGTTATTTCTCCGGTCGGCCGGATCAACGATCACGGCAAGGTTATCAACATCAAGTCCGGTATGGATGACATGGGACCGACCTTAAAGAAGCTTTACGATACTCTGACCGGCGTTCAGATGGGCCGGATCAAGGCACCGGAAGGCTGGGTTCACGAGATCAAGGTTGACTGAATCTGATTTTTCATATGCTGATAGATTCCCCGGGAGTCTGCACAGAAGGTGCGGATTTCCGGGGAATTTTTTTTAACCTGCTGCTACAGAGTGCAGGATGGAATCTCAGCCGCCGGCAGTTTTTCGATTTTGTGCGAAAGAGGGGCCCGGGGCCCTTGCAGAAAGAGGCTTTTATGGCCTATAATATTTAAGCTTATGTGCAGAGATAAAAGATTTATATAGATGGAGTTAGTATGGCATCAACATTATCGAAGAAACCCGTCAACGGGATGAAAGAAATTCTGCCGCGGGAAATGGAGATCCGTGACTATGTTACCAATATTATCAAGGAGACCTATCGGAGCTTCGGCTTTACTCCGATTGAGACTCCCTGCATGGAGAACATTGCGAATCTACAGAGCAACCAGGGCGGCGAGAATGAGAAGCTGATTTTCAAGGTTTTAAAGCGGGGTGAAAAGCTCCACGTCGCAGAGGCACAGACCGAAGCCGACATCGTGGACTACGGCATGCGCTATGATCTGACCCTGCCTCTGTCCCGTTTCTATGCCAACAATGCCAATGATCTGCCTTCGCCCTTCAAGGCTCTGCAGATCGGAAATGTATGGCGGGCAGACAGACCCCAGCGAGGACGCTATCGGCAGTTCACCCAGTGCGATATTGATATCCTGGGCGAGCCCAGCAACCTGGCTGAGATCGAGCTGATCCTGGCGACGACAACTACCCTCGGCCGGATCGGTTTCAAGAATTTCGAGATCCGGATCAATGAGCGCAGAATCCTGAAGGCCATGGCAAGCTACGCCGGCTTCAAGGATGAGGATACCGAGGAAGTCTTCATTATCCTTGATAAGATGGATAAAATCGGACTTGATGGTGTGACAGAAGAGCTGAAGCAGAATTATGATGCAGAGGCTGTTGATAAATATGTGGCTCTCTTCCAGGAGCTTCAGGGCGTAAGCTCTGTAAAGGAGGGAACCTCCTTCCTGGCAGAAAGACTCGGTGATTTCCTGGATCCGGCTGTTGTTCAGTCCCTTCAGGAAATTGAGACCGCTGTCAACGATGCCAAGGAAGCGGAATTCAAGCTTGTTTTTGATCCGACCCTGGTCCGCGGCATGGGCTATTACACCGGAACCATATTTGAAATTGCCATTCCGGAATTCGGGGGAAGCTGCGGAGGCGGTGGACGTTATGACCATATGGTCGGTCGTTTTGCCGGACATGATGTTCCCGCCTGCGGTTTCTCCATCGGTTTCGAGCGGATCATTCTCCTTCTTATGGAGCATGATTTCCAGATTCCTAACCGGCCGACCAAGGTTGCTTATCTGGTCGAGAAGAACTACCCGGCAGAGAAGCTGGTATCTGTTATGAAGCAGGCCAGTGAAGAGAGGAAGAAGGGCAAGACCGTTCTGGTTGTCCGCAGAATGAAGAATGCCAAGTTCCAGAAGGAGCAGCTGACCAAGGACGGCTACGAGGAAATCGAAGAATTCTTCAATCGCTGATTTACAGAACCAGGATTTAAATTCATCGGCAGATGATTTACTGAGCTGAAACAGTTTCAATCGAAAAACCATGGATTTATTCATTTTGTCTTATTTGAACTCATAGGAAATAGAAAAGGAGTAGAACATGATGCAGTCACGTACCCACACCTGCGGCGAGCTTCGGATTTCCGATGTCGGAAAATCCGTCCGCCTGGCAGGCTGGCTGGAAAACATGCGTGAAGTCGGTTCCAATCTGGCTTTCATCGTCATCCGTGATTTCTACGGAACGACCCAGATCACAGCCGATACCGAGGAGATGGTGAAGACCTTCAAGGAGATCAACAAGGAATCCACCATCGCTGTAGAGGGAACGGTCCGCGAGAGAAGTTCCAAGAACCCCAAGCAGGATACCGGTGATATTGAAGTGGTTCCGGAGAAGGTTACGGTTCTCGGCAAGTGCCGTTATAATGAGCTCCCCTTCGAGGTCAACCGTTCCAGAGAGGCCGATGAGGCCATCCGTCTCAAGTACCGTTATCTGGATCTGAGAAATCCGGAAGTCAAGAAGAATATCATTCTTCGTACCCAGGTGGTCAAGGCTCTCCGGGATGCCATGAACGACCATGGCTTTATGGAAATCACGACCCCGATCCTGACCGCATCTTCTCCGGAAGGCGCCAGAGACTATCTGGTTCCGTCCAGAAAGCATCCGGGCAAGTTCTATGCTCTGCCCCAGGCTCCTCAGCAGTTTAAGCAGCTTCTGATGACGGCCGGCTTCGACCGTTATTTCCAGATCGCTCCCTGCTTCCGTGATGAGGACGCCCGCGGCGACCGGTCACCGGGAGAGTTCTACCAGCTGGATATGGAGATGGCTTTTGCCAGCCAGGAAGATGTCTTTGCTGTCCTGGAGGATGTCCTTCCTCCGATTTTTGCAAAGTACGGTACCTATGACCGGGCTTCTTCTGCTCCTTTCACCCGGATTCCCTACCTGACCGCTTTGGACAAGTACGGTTCCGATAAGCCGGACCTTCGAATTGACCTCGAGGCCGTGGATGCTACCAGTCTTTTCACCGGTTTAGGTTTCGGCCCATTCGACGAAGAGGGTGCTGTGATCAAGGCAGTCAAGGTCTCCGATTTCCACGAAAGCCGGAAGTTCATTGACAAGCATGTCGAGGAGGTCGGCGTTCAGGCCGGCGCCAAGCCATACTGGTTCCGTCTGGATGAAAACGGCGAAGTCGTTGGCGGCATTGCCAAGTTCGTTAAGGACAAGAAGGATGAGATCGTCTCCGCTCTTGGTCTGGAAGCCAACACCCTGGTTCTCCTGTCTGCAGGCAGGAAGGCTCAGGCCCAGAAGACCGCCGGCGTTGCCATCAAGACCTTCGGCGCAGCCGTTCCCGGTCACATGGACAAGGAACAGTACGCATTCTGTTGGATCGTTGATTTCCCTATGTACGAGATCGGGGAAGAGTCCGGCGAGCTGGAATTCTGCCACAATCCTTTCTCTATGCCCAAGGGTGGCCTGGAGACTCTGGAAAAGGCAGAGCGCGGCGAAATCGACCCTCTGTCGATCATGGCTGACCAGTACGATCTGGTTGTCAACGGCATTGAGCTTTCTTCCGGTGCGGTTCGAAACCACGATCCGGAAATCATGGTCAAGGCCTTCGAGATGGTTCGTCTCGGCGAAGAGGATGTGAAGAAGAAGTTCCCGGCCATGTACAATGCCTTCTGCTACGGAGCACCGCCACATGCCGGCATTGCTCCCGGAATCGACCGTATGGTCATGCTTCTGGCCGGCGAGGATTCGATCCGTGAGATCATTCCTTTCCCTATGAACAAGAATGCCCAGGATGTCATGATGGGTGCGCCCGGTACAGTTACCGATCAGCAGCTGGAAGAGCTGCACATCAAGGTCACTGAGACTGAGGAGTAAGTATAAGAGAAAAAGAGCTGCTGTCCTATGTCCTTTCCCCTGACAATGAAGCCAGAGGAAGGGAGGACAGCAGCTCTTTTGATTTACCATCGTTTTACTGTTTTAAGGTAAAAAATTAGCAGCAGTTCAATAGGGGGAGTGAACTGCCGCTGAAAGGGGGTTAAAAATATATAAAGGGGAAGTGACTTGTTCGAAATACTTAAGGGGATGTATTTCTTAAGTCAATTTCATTATAGCAGGCGTGGAAATTTGAGCAATGTGCAATCAAACAAAATATACAAATATTTTGGCCGATAATTGTGCATTATTCTGGAAATTCTGTCAATGGACGGTAAAATCCCAATACCGGAAACTAATTTTAGAGAAATAGTTTCGAAAAATGCATGAAATAGCCTTATAATGATCTTCATAAGGACTTGCATATGCGGTATTATTCTATTTTGGATTAATAGTTCTTTGGAATATGTTATAGTACAAAATGTGATACAATTTGATCATATCTGTAAATCAGTAAGGTAAACCAATAGCATCTGTGGATAGGAAGATTATGGAAGATATCAATCATTATCAGGATATTCTGAATGGACTGAGTTCAGCGGGGAGCCACAGAAAGGATCTGAGTGAGCTCAGATCCGCTCTATTCGATCTGATTTCCAAACGTGATAACTTCATACAGAAGAAGCTTCCGGCGGAAGAGACCGAAGGGAAGCTGAATGCGCTCTATGACCTCTTGGAGAGCGAGATTGATCTGATCCCGCCTTTCCTAAAGGATCCGGATGCCAAGACCCGGAAAAATGCGGCCTCCCTTCTTTCCGAGCTTCTTTTTCAGGCAGATGCGGATAAAAAGAAGACCATCGGTCAGGAACTTTTTAATGCCTACAGCAGGGAGGAAACCCTTTATGTCAGAGCCGCCTATTTGAAGGCAATGACTGCCTGTGATTTGTCGCCCTATGTGCAGGCATTGCGGGACCGCCTTACATTTATCACGGAAACAGAATGGGAAGATGCGGACCGGAAGCATATCCGGGAAGAACGGCGGGAGCTGGAGATGATTTTGGCCTCCTATGAGAAGCCGGCCCATACCTTTAGGCCTTTCTCCAAATCCTATGAGATGATGATCTTAGCGGACCGGCCGGTCCGGGAATACCTGGTCCGGGATCTGGGCGGCAATGCCAGAGAGACCGGCGGAGGCGTCCGGGTCCGTCTGTCGGATGAGAGACTTCTTCAGAAAATTCGCTATTACAGAGAGGCCTGGTTTCTGATTCCGGTGAGGAGGGGATTTGTCCTGACTCTGGACCGGATCCGGGACCTGGTCAAAAATTCTGCCCTTCTTTCCATGCTGGATGAGCTCTTCGGCCTGGAGGGTCAGAAGGAAGGGGAGAAGCGGACCGATTCCTATTCCTTCCGTCTGGAGATCCGGAGCCGGGATAAGGAGGACAGCTTCGGTACCCTGGTCCGGAAGATGGGCTATGAGCTTGAGGAGGCTTCCGGCGGAAGACTCCGGAATCTGCCAGGAAATTACGAATTCACCCTGATCCTCGTCAAGAAAAGGGACGGAAGCTTTGCGCCCTATCTTCTCTTAAATGAGGCCGACCGGCCCTGGGACGAGCGCTTCTCCTATCGGGTTCATACGGAAGCTTCCTCGACTTCGCCGATCAAGGCGGCGGAGGCAGTGGAGATGATCCGGCCTTATCTTAAAGAAAAGGCCCAGATCATCGATCCCTTCTGCGGGGTCGGAACCCTTCTGATCGAACGCCATATGGCCGTCCCTGCAAGGGAGATCTACGGCACGGACACCTTCGGCAGAGCCATCCTCGGCGGCCGGGAGAATGCCGAGAAAGCGGGAGTATCCATCAACTTTATCAATCGTGATTTCTTCGATTTCCGGCATGATTATCTCTTTGACGAGGTGATCACCGAATGCCCGGATCTCTACGGGAAAACAGCGGCGGAGAAGGACAGCTTCTACCGGAGCTTCTTTGACAGAAGCATTCAGCTTACGACGGATCAGGCCATGTTCTTCATCCTATCGGCGGAAGAGGGACAGATCCTGAAGCAGATCCGCCTGCATCCGGAGCTCAAACTGGTTCGTACCATGGAGCTTCGACGAAGACAGAGTATTTATATTGTGGAGAAGAGATAAGCCAGATGAGTGGGACAGCAGAGAGTTTACGAAAGATTTTTTGCCTGAAGGGCCACCAGATCATGGATGACATCGCCAGTGCCTGTCAGATCTATTACAGATGTTATTCCTATCAGGGTGATCATTTTAAATGCGAATACAATCAGAATAAGGACGTTTCTCCAGAGGAGAGTGAGGTCCTGAATCACTTTTATCCGGAAGAGAAAATCGAAGCCTTCCTGGAGCGCTTCGTAGGATCGGATCTGGAAAATGTAATCCGCGGTCAGGCTGAGTCTCCCAGGCTCATGTCTGGAATTGCAGTCAGAGACCCCAAGAGGGGACTGGTCTTTGTCATCATTCTTCTCGGCCTGGACCGGCTGGCCGGGGATCCGGCTCTGACCGGAAAGGCAGTCCGCCTGGCGGATGTCATGGAGATCGAGCACTGTGAGCGGCTGATCGAGTCCTCTCTCGATCTCTGCCTTTCCGCCATTTCCAAAACCGGATCCCTCTGTCAGGAATTGACGGATGCCAGAGAGGAAAGTGAGAGAAACCGCATCCTTCTGGAACGGAATGCCTCGGTCAATCAGATGCTGAATCTGATGGAGGGAGAGAATGATTTCCATAAGGCAGCCGATCAGATCATCAGCCTGGCTGCAAAGACCCTGCATCTGTCGGAGGCTGCGATCTTCCAGGAAGATAGTAAGGATCATGTTGCAATTTTCTCTGAATATGCTGAAAAGAAGAGCATCCGGGATGATATCCAGAGCACGGGACTTGTGAACTTTCCTTTCTTCAATGGAAGAAGCTATACGATTTCCTCGGATTCCATGCTGCCGGACAATTTCCGGTCCTATTTTGACCTCTGCGGCATCAGAGCAGCGGTTTTCTATCCGATCATCATCGATAAGAAGCCGGAGCTCTATCTGCAGTTTGCATCGGACGAACCGCATTACTGGAAGCAGGACGAGATCCAGTATCTGAATGAGGTCCGCCAGGTCTGCCAGACCATTCTGATACGGAAGATCACCACCCATTCCCTGGCCGGCTCCTACAAGACACTCAATGCCATCCTGGAGCATACCGGCTGCGGCGTCGAAGTCATTGATCCTGCCAGAAACAATGTCCTCTACACCAACAAGGCCTTCCAGTCGGCCCTGTCCGATGAGAGTGACCGGAGAATCCTGGAGGAGGAGCTCTTCCGTCCCATGGAGGAGACCGGACAGAACTATACCTTCGAGGCAAAGCGGAGCCGGAGATGGTATGATATCAGCCTGTCCGAGATCCACTGGGTGGATGGACGGCGGGTACGCCTCGTGACCATCTATGACGTCACCGGTATGAAGCATTATCAGGAGAGGATCGAGCACCAGATCTATACGGATTCCCTGACCGGATTAAAGAATCGGAAGAGCTGTGAGACGGAGCTTCAGAGGGAGCTGGACCGGTCGGTTCTGGAAAATGGAAGCGGCGGTTCCTATATCTGCATCGATCTGGATGATTTCAAGAATATCAATGACAGCCTGGGCCATAAGGACGGAGATCTCCTCCTGCAGAAGGCGGCAGAGGATCTGGTCCGGACCGTGGGCAGTGAAGCCGTGGTCTACCGGACCGGCGGAGATGAGTTCGGAATTCTGGTTCCGGATACCAGCCACCGGAGTGCCGAGCAGATTTCGGAGCAGGTCCTCCAGGAATTCCGGAAGCCCTGGATTCTCCGGAGCAAGAAATATTACTGCACCTGCAGTCTGGGTATCGCCCGCTATCCCAAGGACGGACATGATCTGACTACACTATTCCGCCATGCGGATATGGCTCTTCAGAGAGCAAAGGCCGAGGGTAAGGGCATCTGCCGTCCCTATACCGAGGACGGAGACGCCCGGGGCGTCCACCGTCTGGACCTGGAGAAGGCTCTCCGGGAGGCTGTGGAAGAGGGCTGCAGCGAATTCGAGGTCTACTATCAGCCCCTGGTCGACATTACCAAAGAGGGCCATCCCTGCAGCGGAGCCGAGGCTTTGGTTCGCTGGAATTCAAAGGAACTGGGCTTTGTCATGCCCGGTGACTTTATTCCTCTCTCGGAATATCTGGGCCTGATCGTGCCGATCGGAAAGCACGTCCTCTTCGAGGCCTGCCGGACCTGCCGTCACTGGAATGATTTCGGCCATCCTGAGTATCGGGTAAATGTAAACCTCTCCATGGTACAGATCGTCCAGAAGGACATCGTGGACACCATAAGAGAGGCCCTGGAAGAAAGCGGTCTGAACCCTTACAATCTTGTTCTTGAGGTGACAGAGGGCATTGCCATCCATGATTTCAAGAATGTGATCGAGGTCCTGGACCGGATCAAGGAGCTGGGTGCCCGTGTGGCTCTGGACGATTTCGGAACCGGCTATTCTTCTCTGAACTGCCTGAAGGAGCTGCCTCTGGATGCGATCAAGATCGACAAGACCTTTATCGATCACATCGGCGAGGACAACTATTCCGATGCCTTTGTAAAGACGGTGTCCAACCTTGCCAATGTCATGCAGGCAAAAGTTGTCGTGGAAGGCGTCGAAACTGAGAAACAGACCCATGCCCTGAAGGACATGCATGTGAACTTCATTCAGGGATCCTACTATGATAAGCCTATGCCGATGAAGGATTTTGAAGAGAAATACCTGTGATGAAAAAGCTCCCGGAAGGGAGCTTTTTTATGAGCTTTTTTATCAGGATTTTTATCAGAGGAACGAAGAATGGATTTCAGATTTGGAAATATTGCAGCTTTATATTATGAGATCATCGATCAAAAGATGCCGCGACAGCTGGATCTCCTGGATATCTGGTTTCCGGGCCTGATCCTTGTGACGGATCCATCCGACGGGGAGACAAAGCGGGATGCCCAATATGCGGATCAGGAATTACTGATCCACGCAGTGAAATACCATGGCAGATATTATTCCGGAGATAGTGCCAGAATATCGCAGATTAGCGGAAGACTGGTCGGCACAGCAGCCGGCAATAAAGAGAAGGAACGGAAGAGTGCGGAACTGATTCAGAAGCATGTGGCGGAATGCTTTGTCAGGGATATGACGCTTACCCAGCGGCTGAAGGACAACACGGTGCGTCTGCTGGATCGTCTTACACAGGATCAGAAGATCAGAATGCGTGATTCGATGCAGGATCTGATTCTGGAGCTTTCGGAAAAAAGAGAATCAGAGGATCCGGATGAGAAGGAATCAGAAGCCTTTCCCATGGAAGACGAGACCTTTGACGGGACAATTTATAATGCGGAATATCAGCTGAGTCTTGCATCGGACAGTGGACTCAACAATGCATATCTCTGGCTTCTGACCGGAAGCCTGCTTCGAAATGAGACCGGACGCGTGCTTCGGATGTATGACAGCTCCTTTATCGCAATCCGCCGGCGGCCCAGTGAAAATGGAGAGCTGACGGATCAGCTGAATTATCTGATGCATCCGGAAGAGTACGAGTATACATTTGCAGGAGATGAAAAGGATCTGGAGCATCGCTTTCCGGATATCGAATGGTACTGTGATGGCTGCGGAGCCCATCTTAATGACCAGGAAGGATTTGATGATCATCTGCCGCTATGGAAATGCAGAGCCTGCGGATATGAAAACAGGCTGGATATGGACCAGATCTATGATAATGAGGAAGACTGGGAGAACCGGATCAACCCGGTAGATGCCGAAAAATTTAAAGATGCTGTGGAGAGAAGAAGACAGGAACTGGGGAGGAAGGAAACGGATGAAGAGGGGAAATCAAGCGAAGGAGAGAGTGATAAAAGAGAAAAGAATGAAAGAGGTGATTCTGAAAAAGAAGGATGAGACCTGACAAATCCTTTATCAAATGACAGATACGGCCATCGGAGTGAAGGCTCTGATGGCCGTATTTTTTGCGGAAATATAAACCCGCCAGTCATATGAAGCATAGTTCTTCCAATCTCTTGATTTTCTATGCAAGCCAATTTCAAAAAACTTGGAAAAATTTTGGGCATTAAAAAGGGGAGGTCCTGCCGCTATCCTGAAAATAAGCAAGACGTTAAAGAAGCGGGAACATGATAGAAGAGATAGTCTATCGCCCAGTCTAATCTGCCGTTGACCGTTCCGCGGGGAACGGACTTAGACTTTTCGAGGGATGGATCAGGAAAAAGAAAGGGGAAGACGATGGCAGAAATCGTCAGAGGGCCTTCCACGAGTAAGGTTCAAAAAAAAGAAAATCTGTATTCCGTCGGTGAGGTCTGCCGGCTGACCGGGACGACGAGAAAAACTCTTTTCTATTATGACAGAATCGGACTTCTGCCGCCAAGCAGAAGAGAAGGCGCTCAGAATTTTAAGGAATATGACAGCGGCAAGGTTCAGAGACTAAGGATGATTATTGAGTATCGGGAAGCAGGACTGAGGATCACTGAAATCCGGGAGATGCTGGACGATAAGGAGGCGGAGAAAATTCGGATTCTGAAGGGAGCTCTGCAGAGGCTGAAAAATGAACGGTCGGATACGGAAGAGAAGGTCCGGAGGATTCAGCTATTGATCAAAGAAGAGACAGAAAGAAAGGGTTAAAAGGAGGAAATCACTATGAAAAGAAGAGTTTTAGGTATTGCGGCAATCGGATTATCGGCGGCTATCATCCTGGCTGGCTGCATCGGCAGCTCAAAGAAGAAAACAGCGAGCAGCCCTGCCAAAAAAGCTGCAGCCGAGGAAACTGAATCCAAGAAGACAGAGCAAAAAGAGCGAAATGGATATGACGAAGGTACGACGGACTATACGGTCGGGGATTTGATTATTCATGTTCCAAATTATTTCAGTCTCAGTAATGATAATAGTACTGACGATGATATGACTTGGTACGCTGAATCCGGAAACGGAAGTGTTGCCATGCTTAAGTTTCAGAAATGGGACAGCGGGTCAGTTCTGGATGAGTCCACAATAAACCAGTTGAAAGGAACAGTACCATCTCAGATTGTCAGCGGTATGAATTCGGATAATCTTCATTTTGATACTACAGACATTGCTGATAAAAAGGATCTTACGGTGGCCGGTTATCCATCCGTCAGCTTTGATATCACGGGTACTTCAAACTTTGAAAATTCTGATGCAAAAACCATTTATTTCAAGAATGTCATTATTTTTATTCCGGGATCATCAAATGCATATATAGCCAGCCTGGGCCAGTCGGATAACACAAAGTATTCCTATATAGGAGATTTCGATAAATTTATTGACAATATCACTGCAGCACAGCCATCCAACAACAGCTCATCAGACAGTGCCGCGGCAGCTTCCGGACAGGTAACACCGGAATTAAAGAGCTTCCTTGACAGCTATGAAGCATTCGTAGATCAATACGTGGAGTTGGCAAAAAAATATCAAGCAAATCCTTCAGATCTCAACCTCTTAAGTGAGTATTCTGATTATCTGACAAAGCTTTCTGATTTCGAGAAACAGGCAAACGCATATGATCAGAGTGAAAGCACCATGTCAACAGCAGATTACAACTATTACATTGATTCCATGGCAAGAATCCAGAAGAAGCTATTGGCTGCATCCTCTGAGCTGTCGGGAACAGGCAATCAATAGAAGTGGATCAGTTCTAGTTTTCCATGCACAGATGAATCGTATTTTTTGACCGAAGAGCACTTCATTGAAGTGCTCTTCTTTACTTCAGTGCGTTTTCGATATCAATGCATAGCATATTGTTGAAATGACAGACGGGAATCTACGACAGACCACGGTCTATCATGAACTATGTAAAGGTATTTAAAACATCAAAAAAAGCGTACCCAATGGTACGCTTAAGCCATGCAGAAGATGGGACTTGAACCCACACGACATTGCTGCCACAGGCACCTGAAGCCTGCGCGTCTGCCAATTCCGCCACTTCTGCAGAGTGCGGAAGATGGGACTTGAACCCACACGACATTGCTGCCACAAGATCCTTAGTCTTGCTCGTCTGCCAATTCCGACACTTCCGCTCTTTGCACTTTTCTGTGCTTTGTCTACCGCTCACCGGCGACTCTGTTATACTATCAAATCTTATTCCTGATGTCAAATGTTTTCTTGAAAATTTTACGAATTTCTTTCGCCGGCAGTCTGCCATCTTTCTTCTACCGGCAGAAATTCTTATTTCTTACGGCTTTCTGTGCGCCTTTCGGTTTCCCTCGCCAGCGGTTCTTAACGGCTGCTCTGATTTACTTCTGCACTGGTCTATCTTTGTTCTCCTTTGATGCAGCTTCCGCAGAAGCAGCAGCGCCGGCTTCTGTAATGGGGTCCGGATCCTCGATCTGCCGCCGCTCATGGAGATAATGGATCAGCTTCTCGAAATAGAGCTTTACAAGGGCGCCGCAGGGGACGGCCAGGATCATGCCGACAAAGCCGCCGACTTTTCCTCCGATGATCAGGGATGCGATGACCAGAAGCGGGTGGATCTGGATGGCATTGGACAGGAATTTTGGGTTGATGATATTTCCGTCGATGGTCTGGATGACGAAGACGACGATTAATGAGACAATCAGCTTTTCCGGATTCCAGTTTAAGATATTGACCAGGATGACAGAAACATAGGCCACGAAGGGACCGACATAGGGGATCAGATTTCCGATTCCGGTGAGGATTCCGATCAGAATCGAGTAGCGGAGGCCGACCAGGGACAGGCCGATGCTGACGACGGTGGCCATGAAGATAGCATCGATGAGCTGGCCCCGGATGTAACCGGAGAAGACCCGGTCTGCCTTCTGGATAAAGGAGCGGATATGGCTCCAGGATTTCTTGGGAAGCATGGCCTTGAAGGCGCTGCCCCAGTAGCGCTTCAGGCCTTCGCCGTCCAGTTGGAAGTAGATGGCGAAAATGATGGCAAAAAGCAGGCTGGAGAGAGTGGACGGAAGGCTCGTTACAAAACCGCTGACCTGATCAGTGACAGATCCGGCAAGGTTCAGGACAGAGGATTTCAGAGGCTTCAGATACTGCTTCAGATCGCTGGATGAGACATTCAGGTTGTTGAGAAAGGAAGTCAGATTCTTGTAGAGACTGTTGACCGAATCGCTGATGCCGGAAAGCATGGTAGCAATGTTGCTGTCCTTGGCTACAGAGATATCCTTGGTCACGGCTGAGACGATCAGGAATAAAACAAGGGCGATTCCGAGGACAATGATAATGCCGGTCAGGGCAACGGCAGCCGGCCGGGACCGGGTGCCTTTTTTCCGGAAGAAGGGGATCTTCTGGAACTGCTTCTGGAAGAAGTTATCCAGAGGATAGAGGAGATAGGCGATGGCAAAACCGAGGATCAGCGGCTTGAAGAGGATATTCATCCAGGACAGGCTGGTTCCGATGGCGCTGCCGATCAGGCCCAGGTGACTCAGGATCTGAAGGATCACGTAGGCAATCACAACGGTCCAGATAATATACCAGGAGATCTGGCTGTATTTCCGGTTTTCCATTTTCTTAAATAATTTTCTCATGAGGGTTGCTCCTTGGAGATAATTTTTGTCGTATGAATCCAATGCTGCCAGAGGCTGGCCATGGATGATTCCTTGATTTCGATCTTTTGAGTCTGAATTTTCTCTGGTTTCGATTATTTCAGATCGGAAGCTTTTTGAATTTCAATTAGAAACAAATTAAAGATAGAGTAGCATAATTCTAAAGCTTAATCCAGTTGACAGAATTATCTTAAGAATCCCTTTCTGCCTTAGAATTCATGGGCAGGAACCCTGGCAAAACCTATAATAATAGCGGGAAAGATCGTGGGTGAAAGCTTCTTTGCAGAGGCCCGGAAAGAGGCCAGACTACTGAATTCTTATTAGTTCCCAATCTATCCAAGCCATTGAATCCAGATTACATCTCGGTTTATCCATACGACTTCATCCAGATTTCATCCCGGTCTATATTTATCAGAAAGGACCCTCGTTATGAAATACATGAAACAGTTCGGCATCATCCTTATCGTTACCTGTGTGGGTGAATTTCTGCATCATTTTCTGCCGCTTCCGATTCCGGGCAGCATTTACGGACTGGTTCTGATGCTGGTCCTGCTCTGCACCCATGCCCTTCATATCGAGGATGTCAAGGATACGGCGGAGTTTCTGATCGAGATTATGCCGCTCATGTTTATTCCCGCAGCTGTTGGCCTCCTGACGGCATGGACTGACCTCAAGCCGGTTCTGATTCCAATCCGGGTGATCACGGTGGTTTCCACAGTTCTGGTCATGGGAGTGACCGGCACCGTAACGCAGGCGATTATGCGGCTTCGGAAACGTCAGACCTCTCATACCGATGCCATCATCAGTGCCGAGGTGGCCCAGGAGCGTCATGAGAGAAATATGATTCCTCTGGATCGAAGACTGAGGCTGAAAATCAAGAAGCGTGTGATCCAGGACCGGCGCTGGCGGCGGGATCATTTCGGGAAGAAGTCATAAGAATCAGAAGGAATGATCGAAATTCGAAGTATTCAGAAATGATATTCGGATTTCATGCAGAGTTTATTTGAAATTCAGAGCCCTCTGTCGGGAATGAAAATCCGTTAAGAGAGATTCAGAAAGGTATTTGTTATGGAAGATATCAGCGGTGTAATTGCTCTGTCAGCGACATTTGGTGTGGTAATCAGTATTATCGGCTACTGGCTCGGGGTCGTGATCCGGAATAAGACGGGACTGTCGATCTGCAATCCCCTTCTGATCTCGATTATTTTTGTCATGGCCATTTTCAGTATTTTTCATATTGATTATGCGGACTACAACAAGAGTGCCCAGTATCTGTCCTATCTTCTGACGCCGGCGACCGTCAGTCTGGCCATTCCTCTCTATCTGCACATTGAACGGCTGAAGAGGAAC
Source organism: Lachnospiraceae bacterium (assembly GCA_029224965.1). GTDB lineage: Bacteria > Bacillota > Clostridia > Lachnospirales > Lachnospiraceae > Lachnocurva. Next base: position 138,813 of record JAQXVO010000033.1, on the reverse strand, counting down.
TGGGTTGGTATTATTGTGGGACTGCTGGCCGGCTCCATCACCTCCATGGGCTCTGTCCTTGCCATGTCGGTTCTCTTCAGGCTTTCCCACAAGCATTATGTCACCCTTCTTCCCATGTCCATCACTACGGCCATCGGCATGAGTGTATCGGATGAGCTGGGCGGAGTAGTGACGATTTCCGTGGCTGTCATCATTGTGACCGGTATTCTTGGGAATGTTATTGCGGTTTCGGTCTGTAAGCTTTTCCGCATCACGGATCCTGTGGCAAAGGGCCTGGCCATCGGTGCTGCCGCCCATGCGATCGGTACCTCCAAGGCTATGGAGATGGGCGATATTGAAGGCGCCATGGCTTCTCTGGCCATCGTGGTCAATGGACTGATCACGGTTGTTGGGGCAAGCTTCTTTGCGATGTTCTATTGAAGGAAAGCTGGGGCGAGAATGGATCGAGAATCGAGATTTCTTTCAAAATCGATCCCTGAAATCCGGAATCCGGTAATAATACAACGGGGTTCAAGATTTCCTTCAAAATCATTGTACAAAATCTGGAAAATACGGCTGTCATGCAACGGAACTTGAATTTTTATTCAAAATCGTTGTACGAAACTCGTAAAATCCGATTAATCTTACAACGGGATTCAAGATTTTCTTCAAAATCGTTGTATGAAATCCGAAAAACCCGAAAATCGTACAACGGGGTTCAAGATTTTCTTCAAAATCGTTGTATGAAATCCGAAAAACCCGAAAATCGTACAACGGGATTCAAGATTTTCTTCAAAATCGTTGTATGAAATCCGAAAAACCCGAAAATCGTACAACGGGATTCAAGATTTTCTTCAAAATCGTTGTACGAAACCCGTAAAACCCGAAATCGTACAACGGGATAAAAGAAATTTAAAGAAATACAGCCCGGGAAGGCAGTGATCGGATCCTTCCCGGGCTTTTCTGATCTTAGAGTTTAAAAAATTCTCGAATTTTCTTGACACATACCCTAGAGGGGTATATTATCTGAATCGGAAGAGATACCCGGATAGGGTATCGAAAATTGATAATATACCTCCCGGGGTTTTCTTTTACTGAAAATAAATCCGATCTGTCATGACCGCCCAGGAAAGAATCAAAAAATACCTGCGAATGGAAAAGCATTGATGAATTGAATAGGAGGCTGCTTTATGGCAAGTGAAGCAATCGATCTGAAAAAGAATACAGAAAATATTCCAGAAAACATTGCTGGAAATAATTCAGAAAAAACGACAGGAAACGCCACAGAAAACAAGGAATCCCTTCCTCCCTGCTGCCGTCACACCAATCGTTCCGAGGAGACCAAGAAGGCCCTCCTGACCCGCCTGAAGAAGGCAGAGGGACAGATCCGAGGAATTGAAAAGATGGTCGAAAACGATCTCTACTGTCCAGATATCCTGATCCAGGTGTCGGCAGTCACCAGCGCTCTGAACAGCTTCAACAAGGTACTCTTACAGGAACACATCAAGGGCTGCGTGACCAGAGACATCAAGGCGGGAAAGGACGAGTCCGTAGACGAGCTCTGCAAGGTTCTGCAGAAGCTGATGAAGTAATGATGGAGGAAAGCAGATGCCGGATATTTGTCTTGTATCAGTTACTTGCATCTTTACAGGAGTAAGTAATGAAAAGCAGATTCTGGCGGCTGTCAGGTATCTGTTACCTGCATCTTTAAAGTAAGGAGGTTCCCCAGAGAATGAAGCAGTATATTGTTACCGGAATGAGCTGCGCTTCCTGCCAGGCCCATGTGGAGAAGGCAGTCAGCAAGCTCCCGGATGTAAAAAACGTTTCGGTCTCCCTTCTGACCAATTCCATGGCCGTCGATGGAGACGCCTCGGATGAGGAGATCGTAAAGGCCGTGGAGGATGCCGGCTACGGCGCAAAGCCAAGAGATGCGGCAGTAGAAGAGAGCACCGATTCGGGCTCGTCACAGTCCGGCTCTATGTCCAAGGCCATCGCGGCAGAGGAGGATGCCCTGAAGGACCGGTCGACACCAAGACTTCTCCGCAGACTTAAGCTCTCGATCGGTTTCCTGATCGTCCTCATGTATTTCACCATGGGCCACAACATGTTAGGCTGGCCGGTTCCGCCCTTCCTGGTTCATAACCATATCGGCTTGGCCATTCTTCAGATGCTGATCGCCATGATCGTCATGTACATCAACCGGGATTTCTTCATCTCCGGTTTCCGTTCCCTGGCACACCGGGCCCCGAACATGGATGCCCTGGTTGCCCTCGGTTCCTCGGTATCCTTCGGCTGGTCGCTCTACATTTTATTCCGGATGACCTGGATGGTGACCAATGGTGTGTCAAATATGGACCTCATGTCCATGTATCATAATCAGCTCTACTTTGAATCTGCAGCGATGATCCCGGCCCTGATCACTGTCGGAAAAACCCTGGAGTCCTATTCCAAGGGCAGAACGACGGATGCTTTGAAGAATCTGGTCAAGATGGCGCCGAAGACCGCAGTTCTGGAGCGTGACGGAAAAGAGGTCGAGGTCGGAATCGACGAAGTGAAGCTGGGTGATGTCTTCATCGTAAAGCCGGGCTCTTCGGTTCCGGTGGACGGTGTCATCATCGAAGGAAGCAGTGCGGTTGATGAATCGGCTCTGACCGGTGAGTCCATTCCGGTCGACAAGACCGTGGATGATACGGTAAGCGCTGCAACCATGAACCGGTCCGGCTATTTCAAGGCCAGGGCCACAAGAATCGGCAAGGATACGACCTTTGCCCAGATCATTCAGATGGTCAGCGATGCGGTTGCCACCAAGGCTCCCATTGCAAGAATTGCAGATAAGGTTTCCGGCGTCTTCGTTCCTTCGGTTATGACCATCGCCCTGATCGTCGGAATCATCTGGCTGATCCTGGGTGCCGGCCCGGCTTACGCGGTTGAGAAGGCCATTGCCGTTCTCGTTGTCTCCTGCCCCTGTGCTCTTGGCCTGGCAACACCGGTTGCCATCATGGTTGGAAATGGTGTCGGAGCCAGAAACGGTATTCTCTTCAAGACCAGTGAAGCTCTGGAAAATGCCGGAAAGCTGAAGACCGTTGCTCTGGATAAGACCGGAACCATTACTGAGGGCCAGCCTCATGTAACGGATATTTTCCCGGCAAAGGGTGTAACTGAGACCGAGCTTCTGACAAAAGCCTTCGCCCTCGAAGAGAAGTCCGAGCATCCTCTGGCCAGAGCCATTGTGGAAATGGCAGACCAGCGCGGAATCAAGGCAGAGCCGGCGGACGATTTCAAGGCTCTGTCCGGACACGGCCTGACCGGAACGATTGACGGAGAAACCTATTATGGCGGCTCCGGAAGCTTTATGGAAAGTCTGACTGAAGTACCTTCTTCTCTTAAGAAGCAGGCGGACCAGCTGGCAGGTCAGGGCAAGACACCTCTCTTCTTTGCTCAGGGCAAGCAGGTTCTTGGAATCCTTGCCGTAGCCGATGTCATCAAACCGGATTCTGCAAGAGCCGTGAAGGAAATGCAGAAGATGGGCATCAAGGTTGTTATGCTGACCGGTGATAATGAGAAGACTGCAAATGCCATCGGTAAGGAAGCCGGTGTGGACCGTGTCATCGCCGGTGTTCTTCCGGACGGAAAAGAGGCTGCCATCCGTGAACTTCAGAAGGAAGGTACGGTTGCCATGGTCGGCGACGGCATCAACGATGCACCCGCCCTGACGCGGTCGGATGTCGGCATTGCCATCGGAGCCGGAACGGATGTGGCCATTGATTCAGCGGATATTGTTCTCATGAACTCCCGTCTGACCGATGCTTCGGCAGCCATCCGTCTGTCCCAGGAAACACTTCGGAATATTCACGAAAATCTCTTCTGGGCCTTTGCCTATAATGTTATACTGATTCCAATCGCAGCAGGACTCTATGCCCGCTGGGGCGTCAACATGAATCCCATGTGGGGCGCCGCAGCCATGGCACTGTCGAGCTTTACCGTCTGCATGAATGCCTTGAGAATCAACCTTTTCAAGATTTACGGGAAGGGACAGAAGCCGGCGGATGCAGCTGCACAGAAGACAGCAGAAGCTGGACAGAAGCCGGCGGAGCAGATTGCAGGACAGACCGGAAAACAGGTTGCTGTGGATACGAAAAAGCAGGCAGCAGAGGAGAAGACAGAAGAGAAGCAGACAATAGAGAAGAAGATTCTCTCTGAGGAAAAGAGATTCTCTGAGCAGAAGGCAACAGCCGAATGCACAGATGATATAAATGAAAATAAAATAGTAGAAAAGGAGAAAGAAACCATGACAGAAACAATCAAAGTAAACGGAATGATGTGCCACAACTGTGAGAATCACGTAAAGAAGGCTCTGGAGGCTCTGGACAATGTACAGAGCGCAAGCGCAGATCACGAGAAAAACATTGCCGTTATCGAGACCACTGGTCCGGTATCCGAGGATGCCATCCGTCAGGCCATCGTCGATGAGGGATATGAATTCGCAGGTATCGAGTAAGGAAAAAATAATGATGCATTTCCAAATTTCGATGGAGATGCATGTTCTTCGGCAGAGGACTGACCGCGGTCATCTCCACCGACATGATCGCCATCAAGAACAAGACCTTCCTGGCCTGGGCCAATGAGAAGATGTATCTGCCCTTCGGCTATACCAACCGGCACGGGGTCACGATCAACTCCTATATCTATCCGACCGTGGTCGTTGCCCTGGTCGTTGTCATCCTGATCACCCTCATGCTTCACTTTACCAAGTTCGGCCGGGCTCTCTACGCCATCGGCGGCAACGAGCAGAGTGCAGTCATGATAGGCTTAAATGTAATGTAAACCGCACCAAGATGAAGGCTTATGTCCTCGACGGTTTCCTGGCCGGTCTCGGCGGCTTTCTCTTCTGCCTGAACTCCTGTGCAGGCTTCGTAGAGCAGGCCAAGGGACTTGAGATGGATGCCATCTCGGCCGCAGTCATCGGCGGAACCCTTCTTTCCGGCGGCGTTGGAACAGTAATCGGAACTCTCTTCGGTGTTCTGATCAAGGGAACCATTGCCTCTCTGATCACCACACAGGGCACATTGTCCAGCTGGTGGGTTCGTATCGTTCTCTCGATTATGCTCTGCTTCTTCATCGTCCTCCAGGCTCTGATTGGAAGTGTCGGCCTGAATGGCAAGAAGGATAAGAAGGATAAGAAGGATAAGAAGGGGAAAGCGGCTGCCTGAAGATAGTATCAGAGAGTAGTATCATAGAGCAGCTAACAAAGCTGACAGCAGATCAGCATAGAACTGGCAGAATAACTGACAGGAAAACAGCATAACCTTATTAGCAGAGTACATGTACATTTTCTCCGATACCCTCTTGGAAATGTACATGTACTTTTTGCTTGTTTACAATTTAACGAAGTCGTTTTAGGGACCGATACCGGCCGCATTATTGGCCGTTTTGATTAGCTTTGACATAAAAATCACAATAATTTATACATATACAACTAGCCGCCAACTTGTATAAAACCAGAGGGTTGTAATTGACTAATTTGCACAGACCGAAAAGATGTATGTTGACATATATGGTAAATTGCACTATATTGTCATTGTCAAGCAAGGGAGTGTACAGAAAATATTCCCAAATGGTTCAGATAGCCTGAATAAGTTCTAAATAAGTTGTATATGTACGAAATATACAACTCCGAGACAGGAAGAGGAAACAAAGCTTTTCGGACAGTACAGATTTTCGGAAAATTCATTCCGAATCCGCTCAGATTTGAAAGGTCAGGTATAAGAACCGAAACGGACTCCTGTACATCATGTAGCAAGAAAAGAGGGAAAAGTGTGAAAATGAAAAAACTGTATTTTATTCCGGGCAGCCAGGATCTCTATGGGGAAGAGTGCCTGAAGCAGGTTCATGCAGACTGCCAGAAGATGGTCGATTTCTTCAACGAGAAGCTGGGAGATGTCGTTCGCTTTGAACTGCTCCCGACCGTTGAGACCTCAGAGATCTGTGTCGAAGACATGAAGAAGGTGATGGTTGATGATGATTGCATCGGTGTTGTAACATGGATGCATACCTTCTCTCCGGCCAAGATGTGGATCAAGGGCCTTCAGATTTTAAGAAAGCCCCTTCTTCATCTCCACACGCAGGCAAATGAAAAGCTCCCTTACGATACCATCGATATGGATTTCATGAACCTGAACCAGGCAGCTCACGGAGACCGTGAATTTGGTTTCATTCTTGCCCGCATGCATATTGCACACCAGGTCGTAGCAGGCTATTATCAGCATGAGGACTTCCTGGCAAAGGTAAAGCAGTTCTGTGACGTGGCAAAGGCCATTGACTGGTCCCACAACATGCGTGTCGCAACCTTCGGCAATAACATGCGTGATGTCGCAGTTACCGACGGCAACCGCCTTGAGGCTGAGATTCATTACGGCTGGGAAATCAAGTACTGGGGCATCGGCGAGATCGTAGAGCTGTCCAAGGAAGTCACCGAGGCAGAGGTCGATCAGAAGATGGCCGAATACGAAGAGAAGTATACCATGGCAACCGACCGGATTGACGTTGTCAGAGAGCAGGCCCGCTATGAGGTAGCCTTCGAGAAGTTCCTGAAGGAGAATAACTGCAAGGCATTCACCGATACCTTCCAGGATCTCCACGGCATGAACCAGCTGCCCGGCATCGCAGCCCAGAACATGATGGCCAAGGGTGTCGGCTTCGGACCTGAGGGCGACTATAAGATCGCTGCCTTCTCCGCAATTCTTCAAAAGATGTCCGAGGGTAGAAAGGGCGCTACCGGATTCATGGAAGACTACACCTATGATCTGACTCCCGGAAAGGAAGTCGAGCTGGCTTCCCATATGCTGGAGGTTCCGGCTCAGCTGGCTGCTTCCAAGCCTGAGATTCAGGTACATCCTCTTGGCATCGGCGGAAAGAACGATCCGGCCAGACTGGTCTTTGACTGTGTGGAAGGCGACGGCATCCAGGTTACCCTGGTTGATATGGGAGATCATTTCCGTATCATCTGCGCAGATGTCGAGCTGATCCGTGAGCCGCATCCGATGCCCAATCTCCCGGTTGCTCATATCATGTACCGTCATAAACCCAATTTTGAGATCGGAACCGCTGCATGGTGCTATGCCGGCGGCGCTCATCATTCCGTAATCTCCACAGCTTTGAATCGTTCCGATATTGCAATGTTTGCAAAGCTGACAGGAACAGAGCTGATCACCATCGGAGATGATACCACGGAAGCCGATCTTCAGAAATTCTATATGTAAATCGTAATTCTTGAAAAGTAGGCAATCTATGGCAGAGAAGAAACCCCGTTACCTGGAAGTTATGGACTATATCTACTCTGAGATGGAGAAGGGCGCCCTGAAACAGGGCGACCGGATGCCATCCGAGAAGGAGCTCTGCGATCGGTTCGGCCTCAGCCGGCAGACCATTCGGCATGCGACCGGACTTCTGGAAAAAGAGGGTGTCATTACAAGAGTCAGAGGCAGCGGCAGCTACATCGGCGAGATTTCCGATGCGGAAGACAGACCCCGCTATATGAATGTGGCTGTCATGCTGACCTATCTGGACAATTACATTTTCCCCAAGGTCGTCTGGGGAATCTCGAATACTCTGAGCCAGTCCGGCTATTCCATGCAGCTGAATTTTACGGACAATAGTGTAGAGAAGGAAGAAGAGATTCTGAAAAGTCTGCTTTCCAACCAGAATATTGATGCACTGATTGCCGAACCCTCCCAGGGGTCCCTCCAAAATCCCAACCGGAAGTATTATATGGAGCTGAAGGAGAAACACATCCCGGTGCTCTTTATCAATGCTTCCTATCCGAATCTGGATTTTCCCTGTATCCGTCTGGATGATGAGTGGATCGGAAGTCAGGCCGTACATCTTCTGGCGGAAAATGGCCATAAGAGGATCGCCGGAATCTTCCACTGCGAGGATTCCCAGGGAAGCTGCCGCTATCTCGGCTACCGGAAGGGACTTAGGGAATGCGGCCTGGATGTGACCGGCGATCAGGTCATCTGGCTGGATACCCGGGGCATTCAAGATGTCGAAGAGCTGACGCCTTATATTCTGGAGCGGATTGAAGGCTGCACAGGCGTCTTTACCTATAACGATGAGGTGGCCAGCCGGCTGATTCACGGCTGTAAAAGGGCCGGTTTACATTTGCCGGAGGATCTGTCCATCGTGAGTGTCGATGATGCCGAGATGGCAGCCAATCTGCATCCTTCGGTGACAACCTTCCCCCATCCCAAGGAAGTCCTGGGACAGGTGGCAGCGGAAAACCTGATTCATCTTCTGAATAATCCTTTTTATGATGCCAACCGAACCTTCCGCCCGGAGCCCGTTATTCGAAAGTCCGTGGCTGATCTTCGGCAGAGATCGAAAACAGCAATCTGATGCGAAGTTACATATAGAAAGAAGGAAGCATGTTAGAGGAATTAAAAGAAAAAGTCTGGAAAGCCAATCTGGAGCTGCCCAAGCATGGTCTCGTTACCTTTACCTGGGGCAATGTGAGTGAAATCGACCGGGAATCCGGACTTTTCGTTATCAAGCCGAGCGGAGTTCCCTATGAGGAGCTGAAGCCCGAGGACATGGTTGTTGTGGATCTGGATGGAAACAAGGTCGAGGGAGACCTGAATCCTTCCTCTGATACTCCGACCCATGTCGTTTTATACAATCGTTTCAAGGAGATCGGCGGTATCGTTCATACTCATTCGTCCTTCGCTACCTCCTGGGCCCAGGCCGGCAGAGACATCCCCTGCTACGGTACCACCCATGCGGATTATATCTACGGACCCATCCCCTGTGTCCGCAATCTGACCAAGGAAGAAATCGACGAAGCCTATGAGAAGAATACCGGTGTTCTGATCGCCGATTATTTCGAAGAGAACAAGAAGGATCCCGATGCGGTTCCGGGCGTTCTCTGCAAGAACCACGGTGTCTTCACCTGGGGCAAGAATGCTGACAAGGCCGTCTACAATGCAGTTGTCTTCGAAGAGGTTGCCAAGATGGCAGCCTGGACCGAAGTGATCAATCCCAAGGCTGCACCTGCTCCCCAGGAGCTGCAGGACAAGCACTACTTCCGTAAGCACGGCGCCAATGCCTACTACGGACAGGGAAAGGAGGACTGAAGTGAGCGAAAGAGATGATATTCTCCAGGCTAAGACAACGCTTGGAATTGAATTCGGTTCCACCAATATCAAGGCCGTTCTCATCGACCTTCAGGGCAAGGTTCTCGGCAAGGGTTCCCATCACTGGGAAAACCATCTGACCGACGGAATCTGGACCTATCCCTATGAGGAGATCGAGGCAGGTCTTCGCGACTGCTATAAGAATCTCCGGGAAAATGTAGAGAAAACTTATGACCTGGATCTGACAAGGGTCGGTGCCATCGGCATCAGTGCCATGATGCACGGCATCATTTCCCTGGATAAGAATGGAAAGCCTCTGGCTCCCTTCCAGACCTGGAGAAATTCCAATACCCAGAAGGCAGCCGATGTTCTGACGGAGCGCTTTTCCTTTAACATTCCTCTCCGCTGGACCATCGCCCATCTCTACCAGTGCATGCTGGACGGAGATGCATACCTCAAGGATCTGGATTTCACTACAACCCTCGACAGCTATATCCACTTCCGTCTGACCGGAGAGAAGGTCACCGGTATCGGTGATGCTTCCGGAATCTTCCCGATTGATTCCGAGAAACTGGACTACGATCAGAAGATGGTCGATTCCTTCGATGAACTGACCAAGCCTTACGGTTATTCCTGGAAGCTTCGCGATGTCCTGCCCAAGGTTCTTGTCGCAGGTCAGGAAGCCGGCCGTCTGACCGAGGAAGGTGCAAAGCTTCTGGATGAATCCGGAAAACTGGAAGCCGGTACTCCCCTCTGCCCTCCGGAGGGTGATGCCGGAACCGGTATGACAGCTACCAATGCCGTAGCTCCCCGGACCGGAAATGTATCCGCAGGAACCTCCACCTTCGCCATGATCGTAACGGAAAAGCCTCTGTCCAAGGTGCACAGAGAGATCGATATGGTCACCACACCGGATGGCAAGCCCTGCGCTATGTCTCATGCCAACAACGGAACCACAGACATCAACGCCTGGCATGACCTCTTCAAGGAATTCGCCGAGCTTATGGGTGTCAATCTGGAAGGCGTCAACCTCTATGATGTCCTTTACCGGAGATCTCTGGAAGGCGATGCCGACTGCGGCGGCCTTCTGAATTATGGCTATTATTCCGGCGAGGGTGTCACCAAGCTGAACGAAGGACGTCCCCTTTACGTTCGTATGCCCAACAGTAAGCTGAATCTGGCCAACTTCATGCGGGCCCAGCTTTATACCTCACTCGGTGCCGTTAAGCTTGGCATGGACATCCTCCAGAAGGAAGAGCATGTGAAGATCGACCGGATCACCGGACACGGCGGACTCTTTACCACACCCGGCTGTGTTCAGAAATATCTGGCGGCTGCTATTCATACACCGGTAACCGTTATGTCTACCGCAACAGAGGGCGGTCCCTGGGGCATGGCCCTTCTGGCAGCCTATCTCTTAGAGGGCGGCGTCAAGAAGGAAAGCCTGCCGGATTATCTGAACCGGCAGATCTTCGACAAGATGGAAGGCGTAACACTTGCACCGGATGTCGAGACCGAAGAGGGCTATGAGACCTTCATCAGCCACTACAAGGAAGGTCTGGCAGTCGAAAAGCAGGCCATTGAATCTGTAAACTGGTAAAAAAAGAAAAGAGGAGAAATATGAGGTTTTTTATCGACACAGCAAATGTAGATGAAATACGTGAAGCAAATGACATGGGCATTATTGCCGGTGTTACCACTAACCCGTCTCTGATCGCAAAAGAGGGCAGAGATTACGCCACCGTATTAAAGGAAATCACAGATATCGTAGACGGACCCATCTCCGGCGAAGTCAAGGCAACAACCGTTGATGCAGAAGGCATGATCAAGGAAGGAAGAGAGATCGCAGCTCTTCACAAGAACATGGTCGTTAAGATCCCCATGACTGCAGAAGGCCTGAAAGCCATCAAGACCTTAAGCAGCGAAGGCATCCATACCAACTGCACTCTCGTTTTCACAGCTAACCAGGCTCTTCTTGCAGCACGTGCCGGCGCGACCTACGTATCTCCCTTCCTGGGACGTCTCGACGACATCTCGACACCGGGCTATGAGCTGATTGAGGAGATCGCTCAGATCTTCGAGAACTATCCGGACATCGATACCCAGATCATTGCCGCATCCGTACGGAGCCCCCTCCATGTCACCCAGTGCGCTATGGCCGGCGCAGATATCGCAACCGTTCCTTACAAGGTCATCATGCAGATGATACATCATCCTCTGACCGATGAAGGTATCGTAAAGTTCCAGAAGGATTACCGTGCTGTTTTCGGTGACTGATTCGGATTTCCGGTTTTATATGACAAGCCGGATCGAATAGTATAAGATAATAGTGTTGAGCCGGACTTTCCGGCAGAGATTTTGGAAATCAGAAAGGACACTTGTAATGACGAATCAGGAATTGAAAAAGATCGCCAATCAGGTCCGTAAAGACATCGTTACCGCTCTGCATTCAGCAAAAAGCGGTCATCCGGGCGGATCTCTGGGCGCAGCAGATATTTTCACCTATCTGTATTTCGAAGAAATGAAGATCGATCCGAAGAATCCCAGGGATCCGGATCGTGACCGTTTCGTTTTAAGTAAGGGTCATACGGCACCCGGCCTTTATTCCGCATTGGCGGAGCGCGGCTATTTCCCGAGAGAAGATCTCCTTACCCTTCGTCATGTCGGATCCTATCTTCAGGGACATCCCAATATGAACGAGACTCCAGGCGTTGATATGTCAACCGGATCTCTTGGTCAGGGCGTCTCCGCAGCTGTCGGCATGGCACTGGCTGCAAAGCTGAAAAACAAGGACTACAGAGTCTACACCCTTCTCGGCGATGGCGAGATCGAAGAGGGCCAGGTCTGGGAAGCTGCCATGTTTGCAGGAAACCATGCTCTGGACAACCTGGTTGTAATCGTCGACAATAACAACCTTCAGATCGACGGCACCATCGAGGAAGTCAATTCTCCTTATCCGATCGATGAGAAGTTCAAGGCTTTCAAGTTCCATGTCATCAATGTCGCTGACGGCAATGACTTCGATCAGCTTCGGGCTGCATTCAAGGAAGCCCGCGAGGTAAAGGACCAGCCTGTGGCCATTATCGCCAAGACCGTCAAGGGCAAGGGTGTCTCCTTCATGGAGAACCAGGTCGGCTGGCACGGCAAGGCTCCAAACGATGAAGAATATAAGATCGCAATGGCTGATCTTGAGAAGGAGGCATAAGACATGGCAGAGCTTAAGAAAATCGCAACACGTGAAAGCTATGGCAATGCCCTGGTAGAGCTTGGAAAAGAGCATGACGATCTGATCGTTCTCGACGCGGATCTGGCCGGCGCGACCAAGACCGGTATCTTCAAGAAGGCCTTCCCGGACCGTCATATCGACTGTGGTATCGCCGAGGGAAATATGATGGGCATCGCCGCAGGTCTGGCTGCCGCAGGAATGGTTCCCTTTGCCAGCTCCTTTGCAATGTTTGCCGCAGGACGCGCCTTTGAACAGGTTCGGAATTCCATCGGCTATCCGCATCTCAATGTAAAGATCGGCGCAACCCATGCCGGAATCTCCGTCGGTGAAGACGGCGCTTCCCATCAGTGCTGCGAGGATATCGCCCTCATGCGTACCATCCCCGGAATGACTGTGATCGTTCCTTCCGATGATGTCGAAGCCAAGGCAGCCGTCAAGGCAGCCTATGAAATGCAGGGCCCGGTTTACCTCCGTTTCGGCCGTCTGGCAGCGCCTGTCATCAATGACCGTCCAGACTATCATTTCGAGATCGGCAAGGGCATCCTTCTTCGTGAGGGCACAGACCTTACCATCATTGCGACCGGCCTGGAAGTCGGCTATGCCCTTGAGGCAGCTGACCGTCTGGCAGCAGACGGCATTCATGCAGAGGTCATCAACATCCATACCATCAAGCCTCTGGATGAGGAGCTGGTTCTCGCATCAGCAAAGAAGACCGGCAAGGTTGTAACCGTTGAGGAGCATTCCATCATCGGCGGTCTGGGCAGCGCGGTCGCAGATGTCCTTTCCGAGAAGCTTCCGACTCCAGTGCATAAGATCGGTGTCCGGGATACCTTCGGTGAGTCCGGTCCTGCCGTAGAGCTTCTGAAGAAGTACGAGCTGGACGGCGACGGCGTCTACAGGCAGATCCGCGAGTGGCTGCAGTAATTCAATTTATATTGTGAATAAGAGACAAGGTCTGTTCCAGGGATCGAGAGATCCTAGCGGCAGGCCTTGTTTTTGAAAACTCCGTTATTTTCGTTAATAAAGAAGTTTTATGCAAAATCCGGTCCGAAAAAACTCCGCTTTTTTCACCAGAAACTCCAAAAAGATGTTGAAATCGATCTACGTTTTCCTTGCACTCTGATGCTGATCCGTTCTTCATTTTTCACAGGCTGATGTGAAATCGGTCTACATTTCTTTCATACTTGTTGCAATCCTGTAAAGCAAATGAAACAGGGGAAAATATTCCTGAAATAATTAATAGGAATATTTATCAATAATAACGATTTTTCTCTGAAGTGAAAAAAGATGTTGTGCAATATAATATTCCTGTCTGTGCTAGAATTTTATTAAATGAAAATTTAATCGTACTGTGCCTCGGCGCGGTATGAAAGGAATAGAGGAGAAAGACTGATGAATAAGACTGGAACAAAAAAGACTCGGATCATAGTGACTATTGTAATTCTGGCTGTGATTCTCTGCGCTCTCGTTTTCTTCCTTCGTCAGAGGAAGGTTGTGAATGGAAAGACACTGACTGGCATTACTTCCTCGAGTGACAGTCAGATTGCCGACAAATATCTGAGTCAGGAATACAAGGCAAGCCATACCTTTGCCGACAAGAAACTGAATGACCAGTTTGTTAAGACCAGTGCGGAAGTGACCGGAAGAGAAAGCGGCCTTCTCGGACCGGAAAATATTACGGTCAAGGTGACCAATACTGTGGACACCGATGCATTAAAGACCTATCTGGACCAGTGGAATAGCGAGAATACAGCAAGCAAGGATGCCAGCATCTACTACGATGATGCGTCCGGCAAGTATCAGATTGAGAAGGAAAGCCAGGGCACAAGGGTAGATACCGATGCTTTGATCCAGGATGCCGAGGCCGGAAAGACCGGACTCAAGCTTTCCGATTATTATGTAAAACCGGTTTATACAGCCAAGAATCTGAAGGAAAAAGCGGAAAAGCTGAACAAGCTTCTGGACTGGCATGTCACCTATTCTGATGGAAAGAAAGCGACCATTACCAAGGACGATATTACCGTTCAGCCTGACGGAAGCTATCAGCTGGCTGATCTGACCAAGACCTTCAAGCAGCTTCTGACGGAAGTCAATAAGGATTATACAACGGTCGGCAAGGGCTTTCCGGTCCTTCTCCATGACGGAAGCATGCAGACTGTAACCGGAGGAACCTGGGGATCCTATGTGGATACAAAGAGTGAAATCAGCCATCTGATGGAAGACCTGGATGAGGAAAAATCAGAGGACAATCGGGAACCTGAGATGGCTGGCAAGGCGAATGATATGAGTAAGTATGATTCGGATTTGATCATTGAGGTCAGCATCTCCCAGCAGCATCTCTGGGCCTATGATCCCAGCGGAAATCTTAAGATTGACTATCCGGTTGTTACCGGCCAGAAGGGTGTTACCGATACACCAACCGGTGTCTTCTACTGCCTGATGAAGAAGAAGGATCATACCATGAATGGAACGAGTGCATCCGGCAAGGCCTATTCCACAGACTGCAGCCGTTTCATGTGGGTTACCAATTCGGGTGTCGGCATCCATGATGCTCCCTGGAGAAATGCCTTCGGCGGAACCATCTATATGACCCACGGATCCAACGGCTGTATCAACAGCCCGACCGACAAGGTCACAGAGCTTTATGACATGGTCAAGGAAGGAAAGACCATGATCATCATACATCAGTGATCTTCCTGACGGATGGGATCGCAAAATGTGAAGCAGGAAGCTACGCAGCGAATCCGCTTATTGCCTGAATATGCATAAAGAAAGTGCCATGGAGCGGCAGCCCCATGGCACTTTTTCTTTTAATAAAGGATTTTCCTAATGCTGTACATCGATAATGAAGAAAATTTCAATTCCCGATGTAGATCTCGCGGTCATATATCTCTGTTTCGGAATTGTATTACAGCTGGGTCATGACAAAGATATCGTAGATGGCCCGGATGGCTTTCTCGAAATCCTTCTCGTCGACTCCGATGATGATATTGAGCTCGGAGGAGCCCTGATCGATCATGCGGACATTGACTCTGGCATGAGCCAGGGCGGAGAAGATTCTTCCTGAAGTACCATAGGCGGATTTCATTCCCCGGCCAACAACCGCGATTAAGGCCAGATCCGGCTGGATCTCAATCGAATCCGGATGGGTCAGACGATGGATCTCGGATACAACCTGCTGCTCCTTGTCCAGGAACTCATCTTCATGAACCACAATGGTCATGGTATCAATGCCGGAGGGCATATGCTCGAAATTGATCCCATGATCCTCAAATGCCTGGAGAACCTTCCTGCCGAATCCGACCTCGGAATTCATCAGGGCCTTTGTGATATCGACCGCGCAGAAGCCCTTCTTTCCGGCAATGCCGGTGATCATATACTGGGGCTTACGAGCCGTGGATTCGACGATCCATGTGCCGGCATCGTCCGGACGGTTTGTATTTCTGATGTTGATCGGAATGCCCTTGGAGCGGACCGGGAAGATGGCGTCCTCGTGGAGAACAGAGGCGCCCATGTAGGAAAGCTCGCGGAGCTCCCGATAGGTAATGGTATCGATGCTCTTGGGATGATCGACGATTCTCGGATCGGCAACCAGAAAGCCCGATACATCGGTCCAGTTTTCATAGACATCGGCACCGCAGGCACCGGCTACGATGGATCCGGTGACATCGGATCCGCCTCTGGAGAAGGTCTTGATTTTTCCGTCCTTGCCCCTGCCGTAGAAGCCGGGGATGACGGCCTTGGGTGTCTCGGCAAGACGCTGGCTTAAAACCTTCTCAGTCTTGTAGGTGTTCAGATTTCCCTCTTCATTAAAGAAGATCACATCGAAGGGATCGATGAATTCGTAATCCAGGTATTTGGCCATGACGTGGCCGTTCAGATATTCGCCGCGGCTGGCAGCGTAATCGAGGGTCGGATCTTCCTTCAGATTCTTTTCGATGGTCTCAAATTCATCGTCCAGGCTGAAATCCAGCTGCAGGCCCTCGATGATCTCATTGTAACGGGCCTTGATATCCAGAAGCTGCTGATGGAGGTCTCCGCCGTTTACAGCAATCTGATAGGCTTTGATCAGCATATCCGTGACCTTGGTGTCTCCGCTGAACCGTTTGCCGGGAGCGCTTGGAATCACATAGACTCTGGATTCGTCGCTTTTAATGATGCGGCCGACCTTTTCAAACTGCTTGGCATCGGCCAGGGAACTGCCTCCGAACTTCACAACCTTTTTCATTTTCTTTCCTCTCACAATCACAGTCACTCAGTAATCTTTTCCTGTCAGCAGGAAGCATTTGGAAATTGCACCTGCTTAAATTCAAATGATACCACGACCATATAGAATAGAAAAGATGGTTCTATAAAAAGTGCAAATTGCCGATTCCTCCGGTTACAGTTTTTTCCAAAAAAGTAAATATGAAGGAGCTGGCAGAATAGGTTTTATGGCGTAAGGAGACACATGCTTTCCCGTCATTTTTCTTCCTTTTCTCCAATAACCTTTTCAACTTTTACTATTCCATTATCTGCATGTTGCTTAAAGAAGTAGAATTGAATAATATCTCCCTTCGAAACATTTTTTACTTCGGTCTCGCACTTGGTACAATCCAAGGAGACTTCGGTCTTATCAAAAAACAAGGTACTTTCTTTCTCATCCATTAGCCTTACCAAAAGAGTAGTTGTTTTTTCTAGGACAATGCCCCTTAGATGAAACCAATGAGAATAATCATCCCCACTATAAAGTTGCCCCATGCCCTGATGATTCTCCTGAAATAAACATCCTCTTACAGTAAGCACGATCAGTATACTAATGGATAGAAAAATGAATACAAGTCGCTTACAATTGTTTTTCATTGAACCCACCCTCAAATCAGTTGTTCTTGAAAATATAGAAAAGACTAATCCAATGCATTTTAAAAATTGCCAACAATAACAAAAAAACTATTTCACTTGGTCATTAAAGTTTTCTCTATTATTGTAATATTTTGATATCTACAGCTTTATTCAGTTGTCAAGGAGCGTAAAATCTGTCAACAATTATTATTAACGTTCAAATCTTACTAATGTAAATTTTACGCCAAATTCACGGTATAACAAAATAAAAATGATTTAATTCTGAAATCATCTTATTAGAACGAGTTAATATGTTCAAAGTAGCTGATCAAATCAGGAGATAAAAGAACAGCATGCAACAATCCGCAGATTATAATAATGAGATCGACCTGCTGAAACAGTTAATATGCAAGAATTTCACTAAAAAACTCTCCGTCAACTATGAGTGGTTCTCGCACCCCACTTATGGTATACTTTTTCCGGTTTCTTTCCTCTGTTTCTTTCTCCTAATTTTTTCAGGTTCTTTCTTAAGAATATTCGAGGAAGCTTGAGATTCCTCTAGGTTCTTTCTATTTTCTATTAGAAGCATTCGAAGAAACACAAAGAAGGGATAAAATAGTTCATAAAAGAAAGGATATCATCAATTATGGATATCTTAAAAGCGATTCTCTACGGCATCGTAGAGGGAATTACCGAATGGCTGCCGGTCAGCTCGACCGGCCATATGATCCTTCTGGACCGGGTCTGCCGGATCGATCAGGGAAAAGACTTCTGGCAGATGTTTCTGGTTGTCATCCAGTTCGGTGCGATTCTGGCCGTCATTCTCATGTACTGGAAAACCATCTGGCCCTTTGGCAGGTCCAGAAAGACAGGACGAGTTATGGTGAAACGCCACACCTTAAGCCTCTGGGGTAAGACCATCGTTGCCTGCATTCCCGCCGGAATCGTCGGCGTTCTGCTGGATGACTGGCTGGATTCCCATCTCTATAATGCCCTGGTCGTTTCGATCATGCTGATCCTTGTCGGTATTGCCTTTATTATTGTTGAAAACCGGAGAGAGAAGACAGATGCCGTGGCAAATGTAAACCGTCTCAGTGAATTAACTTACAAGGACGCACTGATCATCGGTCTCTTTCAGCTGGTTGCCGCCTGCCTGCCCGGAACTTCCCGTTCCGGCTCGACCATCCTCGGCGGCATCATGATCGGTGTCTCAAGAAAAGTCGCAGCAGAATTTACCTTCATCTTAGCCATCCCTGTTATGGCCGGCGCAAGTCTTTTGAAGATCTTCAAGTTCTTCCATGCAGGAAATGTCCTGACCGGCTATCAGACCGCTATTCTTCTGACCGGATGCATCGTAGCATTCCTGGTTTCCGTTTTCATCATCCGTTTCCTGATGAGCTACATCAAGAAGCACGACTTCAAAGTCTTCGGCTGGTACCGGATCGCCCTTGGTATCTTCGTTATCCTGGCCTTCCTGATCAGCGGAGCAAGCATTACTGCAATTCAGTAAGGTAGAAAAAACCCGTCTTCGGACGGGTTTTTTCAATAGGAAGAGAAAATCGATGTCTAAGATCTGTCAATTTGAAGAAATGGATCGGGATAGGAATTTTCCATCAAAATTGATCCCTGAAATCCAGAAAGTCGGATAAATAGGGATCAGGATTCAGGATTGCTTTCAAAATCGATCCCTGAGACCCGAAAACTGGATAATAAAGATCGGAGTTCAGGACTTACTTCAGGCCGGCATATTTCCTGACATAGATCTCATGTTCTTCTATCCGTGTGGCAAGATCAGCAGCCTGTGGCTGAAAGCCGGCTCTCTCCAGAAGGCCGACCTGGCAGCCCTTGTCTAAAACCATGACCATGGCTTCGGCTTCGGATCGGTCCTTGCCGTAGCAGACGGCGCCCATGCCCGGAAGCAGAAGGGCATTGCTGACGACGGGAAGTGCGGAGGTGCTGTCTTTCGAACTCTCTGCAGTATGATCCTGAAGATTTCCTTCTGATTTCGAAGATTTTTCTGAGCTTCCTAAGGAAAGAGCTTCCTCGGATGCTTTTCCGGTCAGAAAGGCCCGGATTGGATCCGGCAGAACTTTCTTTTCCAGATCCTTCTGGACGCCTCTTTCGAAAGCATCCTTTGGAAGGCAGCGGACCACGGGTCCGACCATCATGCCCAGGTCATCGACATAGACGGTCAGATCCTCGCCGAAGGATGCATACTTAGAAATATAGGGCGCTTTCGTAAAGAGATAGCAGCCAGGAACTGCAGAAAATCCGGATTTTTCAGAAGAACCAGAAACTTCAGAGAAATCAGAGCCTGCGATGAGCTCTTCCGTGAATTTCCCCAATTCCAGATTTCCACAGATTTCTTCGGGCCTGACCGGAGCAATCATTTTCAGATATTCCTTTTGGCATTCGTCTTCTAACTGCCGGGCAAGTCGGAAGGCATCTTCGTAATCTTTTCCCAGGCAGACGGTTCCGTGATTTCGCATGAGAACAACCCGGCAGTCATTGCGCTTTAAGGCACGGTCTACATTTTCCGCCAGGGCATCGGAACCGAAAATCGCATAGTCTGCGGTCGGAACCGGGGAGAGGGACTGGCCCGGGAAGGACAGATCTGCTCCGAGTGTGGACAGGTCGGTCGCATAATCCTGATGGGTGTGGATGACAAAGTCCGTGTCCGGCCGGTTCCGGTAGCAGACCGCATGAACCTTCATCTCGCTCGAAGGCTTGAGATCCCCCTGATAGGAGAGATCATCGAGGCGGACCTCGACCAGATCCTTGGGCGTAAGGCTCTCATAGGAGCGGCCGCTGGGCGTGATCAGAAAGGACGTGTCGGAAATACGGGCGCTGATATTTCCCCAGGTCCGGGCAATGAGGCCGGTACGCTTGAGCTCGCGGCCGGCGCGAAGAATCAGTTCCTGAGCAGTTTTCTTATCAATGGACATGAAAGAGTCCTCCGTTTCTTTTTCTTTTCTTATTTCTTATAAAAACTTTAAATGCGTTTTGCTTGACATTTGGAAGCCCAAGGCCCGCGCACCCATTTGATGTGGGAAGCTTTCGTTTTCTGATTTCAAAATCGAAGGTCCGCTGCGCGATTCGCGCTCATTCGAAGATCCGCTGCGCAATTCGCACTCATAACACCTACTTTTTGCACAAGCGCAAGGCGGGTGATGACTTATTACACTGCCACCATATTAAGATAGCACTTTTCCTGCCTGCTGACAGGCGGATCCATTTATTAAAGAATCATAAATTCTTTCCTGTACCCTTGCATTCTTGAAAATGAGGGAGTATTATTTGATCTGTATTAGCAACCGACATTTATGAGTGCTAATAATATCGAAAACAATATAAATGAATAAAATCGAAAAAACAAAAACAGAAACAGAACAACCAAAACCGAAAACCGAAACCTAAACAGGAAACTAAGAAAAAAGATTACAGAATAAGGAGGCACCTATGACAGTTGTACCCGTTTATAATATGGTCCTTGTACCAGAAGCAAATATATATCTGAAATCCGACAATTATAAGAATGTGACCGGACGGAACCCCGAGGTCGGCGAGCGGGTCATCCTGATCGCCATGAAGGAATATAAGACCAGGGATGAACTGACCGATCAGGATTTCTTCCCCATCGGTGTGTCCGGTGAGATCACAGAAGTCAATACCGCCAATAACTATCTCGTCATCCGGACCAAGGACCGCCGCAATATCGATGAAGTCACTGTTTATCCGGATCACAGCCTGGAGCTGACCGTAACCCGGCGTCCGGATACCGATGATCTGGATCCGGAAGAAGCCAAGAAGCATCTGGAAGCTCTGAAGCGGGAGATGATCCAGGCCACAGCCGGAGAACAGTGGGCCGGAGCTGTCCGGACCTATGTGGCCCAGATCAATTCTCTGAATGAAGCCGCAGCCATGATGAGTCCCTGGGTGGTCGAAAGCCCTGAGGACAAGTTCAAGCTTCTGGAAACTGACTCCAAGAAGGAGCGGATGGATCTGGAAGAGAAGATGATCTATGAAAATGTAGAGATCAACCGCGTCAATACCGAAGCCAGAAATGCCCAGGAAGAGGATTATCAGAAACTCTACCGGGAACAGGCCATCAAAAAGCAGATGGATTACCTGCAGAAGGAACTCGATGACATGCATCCCGAGGATGTGACCGATCTGCAGAAATTCCAGAAGAAGATCGAAGAATCCGGCATGAATCCGGATGCAAGGAAGGAAGCCGACAAGGTTCTGAACCGACTTAAGCAGGAAGGTCAGAACTCCCAGGAGTCCGGCATGCTTTACGATTATCTCGATTTCGTGACCAGCCTGTCCTGGAAGAAGGAACAGGCTAAGGAGATCGATCTTGATGCCGCCAGAAAGATTCTAGATGAGGATCATTACGGCTTAAAGAAGGTCAAGGACCGGATCATTCAGCAGATCGCCGTTATGAATCTGAAGAAGGAACAGTCCGGTTCCATCCTCCTCTTTGTCGGAGCTCCCGGTACCGGCAAGACCTCGATCGGAAAGTCCATTGCCAAGGCCCTGGGACGTGAATACGTCCGTGTCAGCCTGGGCGGTGTTCGTGATGAGGCAGATATCCGCGGCCACCGGAGAACCTATATCGGAGCTATGCCCGGCCGTATCATGGACGGCATTGAGAAGTCCGGTGTCTCCAATCCGGTCATGGTTCTTGATGAGGTCGACAAGCTGGGCCAGTCCTACAACGGAGATCCGGCATCGGCCCTGCTCGAGGTCCTGGATCCGGAGCAGAACAATACCTTTACCGACCACTATATGAATGTGCCCTATGACCTGTCTGATGTCTTCTTTATCTGCACGGCCAACACCGTTGAGACCATTCCGGAGCCTCTGCTGAACCGTATGGAGGTCATCCAGTTCCAGGGCTATACACCGAGCGAGAAGTTCCAGATCGCCCGGGAGCATCTGATCCCGAAGAGCCTGAAGGCCGTCGGCTTAAAGAAGGAAGATATCGAGCTGACCGATCAGGCCCTGACCGATGTCATCGATAAATATACCCTGGAAGCCGGAGTCCGCGGCTTGAAGAAACGGATGGATACCATCGGCCGTGTGGCAGCAGTAGAGCATGTCAAGAATCCGGACAAACACATCGTTGTCGATTCGAACAATCTGAGAGACTTCCTGGATGCAAGGCCTATGACAAGGAACAAGGTCAGGGATGAGGCAAAGCCCGGCGTCATTACCGGTCTGGCCTGGACCCAGGTCGGAGGCACCATCCTCTATATTGAAACCCTCTTTACCAAGGGCAGCGGCAAGGTCACCATCACCGGACAGCTGGGAGACGTCATGAAGGAATCGGCGGAGATCGCCATTTCCCTGGTCAAGTCCCTCTATCCGGACAAGGCCAAGCTCTTTGAGAAGAATGATCTTCATATCCACGTACCTGACGGATCTACCCCCAAGGACGGTCCTTCCGCAGGTATCACGCTGACCACAGCACTTTCTTCCCTGGTTACCGGCAAGCCGGTTACACCTCATGTGGCAATGACCGGTGAGGTTTCTCTCCAGGGCGGAGTCAATCCGATCGGAGGACTTCCGGAGAAGCTGATGGCAGCCCAGAGAGCCGGTGTCACCAAGGTCTTCATTCCTAAGGAAAATGTCGAAGACCTCCGCGATGTAGCCCAGGAAGTCAAGGATGCCCTTGAGATTGTTCCGGTTGAGAAGGTTACAGATGTATTGACTGCACTGAATCTTACGGATGATGCAAAGGAGAGTAAGAAGGAAAAATAAGACCGAATCAAAAGAGATCAGGATGAAAGAAATCAGGATCAAAGAAATCAGGATCAAAGAAACAAATCATAACCAAACTTAGTGAAACAATAGAAACCTGTAATTACAAGTAATATATGGCTGTACGGGCATCTCCCTTTTTTGAAGGGAGATGTCTTTTTTTGCCTGCTTTTCCTTTGCCGAACTTTCAGGGCAGAACAGCCTGGGAGACGCGGCCTGCTTCAGCCGGAGATGGCCTCGGGTTGTACATTGTCAGATGGCCTCAAGTTGTACATTGTCAATTTCTTCTACGGAAACGAAATAACAGATAATAGCTTTTGTACAAAATCACATACACAGATCGAATGAAATTTATATTGAAATCGAATTCTTAGTGAATTACAATAAAACCGAAGTAAGGCAAAGGCGGTCCTTTGTGAAATATTTACAATTATTATTTATGGGAAGGAGTATTGGGAAATGGTTAGTTTTTTGATTTGTCTCCTCATCCTGATCGGCGGCTACTTCACCTACGGTAAACTCGTAGAGAAGACCTTCGGTCCCGATGACCGTGAGACGCCGGCAGTCAAGATCAACGATGGCGTTGACTACGTTGTAATGCCGGAATGGAAGATGTTCCTTGTTCAGCTGTTGAACATCGCAGGTCTTGGACCTATCTTCGGTGCCCTGCAGGGTGCTCTCTGGGGACCGGTTGTATTCCTCTGGATTACATTCGGTACCATCTTTGCCGGAGGTGTTCACGATTACTTCTCCGGAATGCTTTCGGAACGTAACAATGGTGATTCCATCGCAGAGGTTACCGGTATTTATCTCGGCAGGACAATGCAGTGGATCATGCGTTTCTTCTCTGTCGTTCTCCTCATCATGGTCGGTACTGTATTCGCAGTAGGACCTGCAGGACTTCTGGTAGAGCTGATCGACCCGAAGCATGTCGGAAACGGCGGAATCTTCGCTTCGACAGTAACCTGGCTTATTATTATCTTTGCTTATTACTTCATCGCAACCTTTATTTCAATTGATAAGATCATCGGTAAGATTTACCCGATCTTCGGTATCTGCCTGATCATCATGGCAATCGGCGTAGCATTCGGCCTTCCTACTCATGGCTATCATATCCCTGAGCTCTGGAGCCACTTCTACAACATGCATCCGAGCCATACACCGATCTGGTCCTTCATGTTCATCACCGTAGCCTGCGGCGCATGTTCCGGATTCCATTCTACACAGTCCCCTCTGATGGCCCGCTGCCTGAAGAGTGAGAAACAGGGCCACTTCGTATTCTACGGCGCCATGGTTGCCGAAGGTATCATCGCTCTGATTTGGGCATCCGCAGGATGCGCAATCTACAAGGTTACCGGCGGTCTGAACACAGGACTTGCAACCGCTCTGTCAGCCGGCCAGCCTGCAGCCATCTACGATGTCTGCATCAAGACAATGGGCACTGTAGGTGTTGCCCTTGCAATGATCGGTGTTGTTGTCTGCCCGATTACTTCCGGCGATACCGCATTCCGTTCCGCACGTCTGACCCTGTCCGACTGGATCGGCCTGGATCAGAAGAAGGCTGTTAATCGTCTGAAGCTCTGCATCCCCTGCTTCGCAGTCGGCTGCTTCCTTGGTTTTGGACAGGCCTTCGGCCTTCTGAACTATACCATTATCTGGAGATACTTCTCCTGGTCCAACCAGACCCTGGCTATGCTGGTTCTCTGGTGCGGCGCAGCCTTCCTGGCTCAGGAAAAGAAGAACTACTGGGTTGCAGCTATTCCTGCCGTATTTATGTCAGCCGTAACAGCCACTTACTTTGTAATGGCACCTGAGTGCCTGGGCATGATTCCGGCTCTGACTAATAACACAGCAGTTGCATATCCGGTTGGCATTATCTTCGCACTGGTCTGCCTGATTATCTTTATGACTACTGCTAGAAAGAAAGAGAGAGCATAAATCAGGCTCCCGGGTCCGCAAAGAAACAAAGGATGAAATGATCCATCGGATCACCGCCTCGAATTCATAGAGAATTCAAGCATTCCCGGTGTCCCTGATAAGAGCACCGGCAAATAGCGGAGGGCCCACTGCCTTCCGCTATTTTTTCATCATGGCAGAAAATGCTATGATGTTATGGAACTGGATTTCATGAAATTATCCTGCAGTCATATATGATTGCAGGTACGATTGGAATACAGTCTTATGATGATTGCAATTTTGAAGAGAGTTTAGGAGTTGACTTATGATTTTTAAACCGACATTGACAGGTACCCATCCTCTGACCGAGGCTGAGCTGAAACTGGATAAGAAAACCTGTACCAAGATCGGCCCCTGCGGTCTGGGCGAACAGGCCCTTTATTTCAACAGCTTCTTCATCGACCGGCGCTATTATGCCAGATACGAGGATATCGCCAGAGTCTGGAAGCGGGTTGCCATGAGTAAGGGCGGCTATTCCGGCAAGGGTGTCTTCGGCTCCATGGCCTATCTGATCATAAAGCTTCGGAACGGTCAGGAATACCAGTGCAATTTCAAGTATGAGCAGAATGTGGATATCCTTCTGTCCCAGCTCGAGAAGAAGCATCCGGAGATTCCGACACACAGTGTCAAGGAAGAGCAGGCCTTAAAGCGGGAGGCCATGGAAGAAGCAAGGAAATATAAGACCGACCTCTCGGAAACCGCAGAGAAATCCATTCGCGACCTCAGGCGTTATGAGGACGAGCTTAAGCAGAAGCCTGCCATCTACAATCACCTGGCCGCAGCTGCCAAGCAGAAGCGGGTTCTTCAGGGCATCAGCCCGACCTATAAGATCCTGGCCATCGTGGTCTTCTCCATGGCCATTGTCGCTATGATCGCCGGCATTTTCCTCTTTGTTATGCACAGTGCCGTGGCTCTGTATTTCGTCCTTTTCGGTATCGCCTTCCTCTTTACCATTATGGCGACCGGCATTCTTCCGACCCGGAAGCGGAATAACAAGGCGGCAGAGAAGGAATGGGAGCAGGCCCGCGAGGACAGTGCAAACTATATTCAGAGAATTCCTCATTTTCCTCTTCCTGCCCAGTATGCTCACCCGATCGTAATCGAGCGGATGATCCGTGCCATTCGCATGGGCCGCTGCGAGACAGCCGAGGAAGCCCTGGAACTGGTCAAGGAGGATCTGAAAAAACTGAATTCTTCCGTTCAGGTCAGCCAGAAGGAATATGACGAGGTAGTTGTAGTGAAACCTCTTTTCCTTGTCAGCGATTACCAGTAAGTTATATAAAGCGAGGTGCAGAGCATGACCTGGTTAGAGATGGCTGAGGAAGCCGGTCTTTCGGATTCTTTGATCCGGGGTCTGAAGGAATTTCATAATACTTACGATAAAAATGATGATGAAAAGCTTCGGGAGCGGATTCCGGAGCCGGTCTATATTTATTACGGGAAAGAGGTCTGGACCAGGGCCGCGGCAGCCCTGCTTTCGGGCAGGAACCTCCTTCTCACCGGCCCCAAGGCGACCGGAAAGAATGTCCTGGCTGACTGCCTGACCTATGTCTTCGGCCGGCCCCAGTGGAATGTCAGCTTTCATTCCAATGTCGATGCAGCCTATCTGATCGGCACGGATACTTATGACGGCGAGAAGGTCGTCTTTCGGCCGGGCCCCATCTACGAAAGCGCAGAACACGGCGGCTTTGCCGTCCTGGATGAGATCAACATGGCCAAGAATGAAGCCCTGGCCGTTCTCCATTCGACTCTGGACTTCCGCCGGGTCATCGATGTGCCGGGCTATGACCGGATTCAGGTTCACCCGGCCGCCCGCTTTATCGGAACCATGAATTACGGCTACGCCGGAACCCGGGAGCTAAATGAGGCTCTGGTCTCCCGTTTCGCGGTTCTGAAAATGCCTCTGATCCGGCCGGAGGACCTGGACCGGCTGATTTTAAGAAGCTTTCCGGACATCAATCCGGATATCAAGGGCCAGTTTATGGAGCTCTTTTTTGAACTTCAGAAGAAGGCGGAGAATGCCGAAGTCAGCGAGCGCTCGGTCGATCTCCGGGGACTTCTGGACAGCCTGCTTCTGGTCAAGAATGGTCTGACCACGGGCGAGGCCCTGGAAATGACCATTGTGGACAAGAGCTTTGATCCTTTTGAGGAAAATGTAATCCGTGACCTCATCAAGGGACGGATTCCGGGAGACCTGACATCGAAGGAGGTATTCTCCTGATATGCTGGAAAGACATTATAGCGAAGGCGAGCGGAGAGCTCTGAATATTGTATGGGCGGCTGCGGGGAACTATGACCTGGAGCCGCCTTTTCTGGCTGTCCGGAGGGATCAGGCCGATTATTACATGAATCTTGTCATCGGCCTGTCTCAGAAATGGCTGGACCGGGATACCTTAAACGGCTTTTTCCTCTCCTATCAGGGAGCCGGTAAGGCGGCGGACTTCGATGCACTGGTCTGGCTCTGCCTGGAGAACTGGCTTTATCAGAAGGAACTCCCGAAACGGCCGGCCCTCCACACTCTCCGCGCGGACTATGCCCGTCAATATCTCGATCACGATGCCCGCCTGTCCCGCCAGGAAATGATGATGAACGACCCCCTGGTTCTGGATCTGCAGAAATACCGCTGGACGCTTGTGGCCAATCAGGCGGCAGAGGACTCTTTCCATGAAAAGGGGCAGACGGCCTCCGAGATATCTGCGCATAAAAATGAGCTGAACGGGCGGAATTCTCCGGGATTTTCTGCGCATAAAAATGGGCAGATCAAACAGAATCTGCCCCATCTATCTCCCCATGAGAAAAAAGTCTGGGCCCTGGTGGATTATCAGGATCCGGAGGCTTCAACGGAGGAAGTGGTCCGCCATCTGAAGGAAATTTTACTCGAAGGCTTCCATTTCTCGGACTTTCGCATGGATGTGGAGCATGGCTTCCAGGCGGCCGGTCCCATGAAGGAACTTCTGGAAAAGATGCTGCACCGGGAGACCCATCATGTGGACTCCCTTCTGCAGAGGCAGGATCTGTCCGGAGCCGGAGAGGGAGAAGGAGGTCCGAAATCTGCCGGCGGTCTTATGGACAAGCATGTCTCGGAAAAGACCAAGGCAGACCAGGACTATATCGAAAGCTGCTTCGGTCCCTGCATTCTGACCGATAAGGAAAGAAAGACCCTGGAAAACGATCTCTGCAAAGGCCGTCACCAGTACTGCAGTCTCTGGGTGACCAGGGCAGAGCAGAAGAAAAGCACAGCAATGGCTACCCTCGATTCGAGCGAAGACGGCTGGAAAAAGGATGATGAGAGAGCCGGTCGACATTTGACCGAGAGTGATCTCGTGGACCAGCAGACCCTGGAGCAGGCGAAGAAGAACCAGGCCTATTATCAGAAGAATTACATGCAGATCGAGGCCAGTGTGAAGAAGCTTTCGGCGGAGCTTGAGACCGTTCTGGCCAGCTTTTTCGAGCCCCTGCCCATTTCCAGTCGGGCCGGGCGGCTGGATACCGAGAAGACCTACCGGATGCCGGTTCTAAGGGATCCGGAGGTCTTCACCCGGCCGGGCGATGAGGTCGAAAACAGCCTGACCATCGACCTCCTTCTGGATGCGTCGGCTTCCCGGAGCCCCTATCAGGAGACCATCGCGGCCCAGGCCTATGTCATTGCGGAGAGCCTGAACCGGATCCATGTCCGGACCCGGATTCTGGACTTTCATTCCCTTCGGGGCTTTACAGTCGTTCAGATCCTGAAGGACTATGACAGCCCGGACCGGACCGGCATCTTCCGCTATGCGGCGGCCGGCTGGAACCGGGACGGCCTGGCTCTGTCTCTGACCGGACGGCTGATTGAAGAGAGGATTCAGAAGGAAGGGAAGGGCCAGCATATCCTTCTGGTCATGACGGATGCCAATCCTTCCGATTCCACCCAGGTGCCGGCCCAGGGCAAAGATGTCTTCAAGCATAATTACGGCAATGAAGAGGGCGTGTCCGACACGGAGGAAGCTGTGAAGAAGCTTCGCCAGGAGGGCCTGACTCTCGGCGCCATCTACACCGGCCCCAATCTCTATGTGAAAAATGTAAAGCGGATCTATGGCAGTGATTTCGTCCGCATTCAGAAGGTCGACCAGCTGGCGGGCGGTGTCAGCCGGCTCATTCAGGAGCTTCTGGTGAAAAAAGGAAATCAGGGAAGGAAGGACGGAAGGTTCCCTGACTTCCGGAGGATCGCGGGATCGCGAAGCAGGCAGCGAATCCATTGATTCGACTTTTAACATCTGCATCCTCAAATGAAATTAGAATGAAGAAACAGGAGAAAGGCATGTTCGGCGAAAAAAAGGTAACCATCTACAAGAAAAAGGATAAGGAAAGCTGGCAGAAGATCAAAAAGGCCCTGAAGGAAGAGGGCATCCGCCATGTCCGGTCCGGCCACTATCTGGCGGATTCGATCGGCATCAATGGCATCGGCGGAATGGTGGACCCCAGGGATTTCGGAGCCGGCCATCCGATCGACCGGGATATCTATTATATCGATGTACCGGAAAGCCTGGAAGAATCGGCCAGGGAGGCGGCACGGAAGCACGGACTGGTTCTGCAGGTAGTTGAAGAAAACTGAAATCAGAAGGTAAATACCTGAAAGCAGACCAATTTCTGTTCTGAGAAATACCGGCCCGAAAGCGGATAAGCAAAAGAAAGTCCGCTTTCCGGTCGGTCTTTATTTGTTATCAATCATTTTTGCTATAGGAACAGACTATATCCAGGAATAAATCATATATATTTTACATACTCCTGTAAAACAGGTAGGATATGACTTGTCAATCAGAGATGATAAATTATTCAACGTATGGAGAGACGGATGAGAATCCGTAAAGAAAGTGAGGATTATTTATGAAAAAGAGAGTTTTAGCACTGCTTCTTACAGCAGTCGCATCGATCGGCCTACTTGCAGGCTGCGGCAGCAGCAAAAAGGTTACCATCGCAGTTCCCAATGATACGACCAACGAGGCCAGAG
Source organism: Lachnospiraceae bacterium (assembly GCA_029224965.1). Taxonomy (GTDB): domain Bacteria; phylum Bacillota; class Clostridia; order Lachnospirales; family Lachnospiraceae; genus Lachnocurva. Next base: position 108,950 of record JAQXVO010000033.1, on the reverse strand, counting down.
CACTGCTTCTCCTCCAGGATCAGGGAATCATCAAGTTGAAGAAGGATGCAGGAATCACTGCTACCATCAAGGACATCAAAGAGAATCCCTACAATGTAGACTTCAAGGAAGTTGAAGCTGCTCAGGTTCCCAACGTATTAAAGGATGTCAACTATGCAGTCATCAATTCCAACTACGCTCTGGATGCCAAGCTGAATCCCAAGGATGCACTGGCTCAGGAAGGTTCTTCTTCCGCATACGGCAATGTCATTGCCGTAAAGAAGGGCAACGAAGAGAAGCCTGAGACCAAGGCACTGGTTGCAGCTCTGGAAAGCCAGCAGGTCAAGGACTTCATCGACAAGCAGTATGACGGCGCCATCGTTTCTACTGTTGATCATCCCGGAAACGGCTATGATGATTCTGTTGATTATGACAGCCTGAAGGGAACTACCATCACCGTTGCAGCTTCTCCGACTCCCCACGCAGAGATTTTGAAGGAAGCAGCCAAGATCCTGGCAGAAAAGGATATTACCCTTGAAGTAAAGGAATTCACCGATTACGTACAGCCCAACAAGGTTGTTGATTCCGGTGAGATCTACGCCAACTACTTCCAGCATCAGCCTTATCTGGATGACTTCAACAAGGAAAACGGCACCAACGTTGTGTCCGTTGCTACCATCCACGTTGAGCCTATGGGAATCTATGGCGGCAAGTCAGATTCTCTGGATGATCTGAAGAAGTGATTCAAGATTCCATTCAAGGTTCATTCATGAGGAATCCCGAATGAAGAATCAGAAATGAAGGCTTTGGAATGAAGAATTCAGAGGTGAAGATTCAGGACGGATTCCATTCTCCATAAAATGACTCAGGCGCCGCAAACAGAAGCATTTCTGCAGGAAATTCAGAAAGTTCTGTTTGCGGCCCTTTTTATGGAAAAAGCATGGAAGGAAAAAGAAGAATAGAGTAAAATATTGAAGATGTGTATCAACTCTAGAAATAGCAGATTCTATGAAAGAAAGGGCTTAACCCGTCAGAGTCTGCGCAGGCCATGATTTGCCCGAATCATGACAGTAGTCAGGAGTAATTTATGATTCAGTTAGATCATCTGAATAAAACCTTTACAACAAAGGACGGGGACGTCGATGCCTTAAAGGACATCTGCCTGACCGTGAATGACGGTGATATCTACGGCATCATCGGCATGAGCGGCGCCGGCAAATCCACCCTGGTCCGCTGTATCAATATGCTGGAGAGCCCGACCAGCGGCGCAGTCCTGGTCGACGGCGTGGATATGACCAAGCTTTCCCCGGCAGAGCTTCGCGAGAAGCGGAGAAATATCACCATGATTTTCCAGAGCTTCAACCTTCTCATGCAGAGAACCTGCCTGAAGAACATCTGCTTCCCCCTGGAGCTTGCAGGAAGGCCCAAGGCAGAGGCCGAGAAGAAGGCCAAGGAGCTTCTGGAGCTTGTCGGCCTGCCCGATAAGGCAAATGTATACCCTGCCCAGCTTTCCGGCGGACAGCAGCAGCGGATCGCCATCGCAAGAGCCCTGGCCACCAATCCCCAGGTTCTCCTCTGCGACGAGGCAACCTCGGCTCTGGATCCCAAGACCACCCATGCCATCCTGGAACTGATCCGGGACATTCATGACAAGATGGGTCTGACCGTGATCATTATCACTCACCAGATGAACGTGGTCGAAGAGATCTGCAACCGGGTGGCCATCCTGGACCATGGCTCCGTGGTAGAAGAGGGAAATGTCACCGATGTCTTCTCCCAGCCCAAGTCTGATGCCGCAAAGCGTCTGGTTTATCCGGACGGCTTCCAGGATGCCGAGTTCCCGAAGACCATGCATAAGATCCGCGTCGTCTATAACGGAGCCTATGCGACCAGCAAGCCTCTGATCGCCCAGATGGCAGAGGAAGAGGGAATCCTGGCCAGCATTCTTTTCGCTTCGACAAGAAGTATTGGAAAGAAGGCTTACGGAACCATGATTCTTGGAATTGATGATGATAAAGAAACCGTAGATCGTGCAATCGCCTATATCCGAAAGACCAAGGATATTGAAGTCGAGGAGGTGGAGTAAATGGACATTTTTTCAGCAGAATCCTTGCATGAGACCTGGGAGATCCTTTCAACGGAATTCCTTCAGGCAACTTGGGAAACTTTATATGCGACCGTCCTTTCGACCTTCTTTGCCATCCTGATCGGCCTTCCCTTAGGAGTTCTCCTGGTCGTCGGTGAGAAGAAGGGCATTGCACCTCTTCCCAAGGGTCTCATGTCTTTCTTAAATATCTTAATCAACCTGCTTCGTTCGGTGCCTTTCCTGATCCTCATGATCGTGGTCATGCCTCTGACCAGACTGATTATGGGAACCGTTGTCGGAACTGCGCCTTCGATCATTCCTCTGGTCATTGCTTCCTTCCCCTTCGTTTCCCGTCTGGTTGAATCCAGCCTGAGAGAGGTCAATCCCAATGTCATCGAAGCAGCCCAGAGCATGGGCGCAACGCCTTTTCAGATCATCACCAAGGTGCTGATTCCGGAGAGCGTACCATCCCTGATCTCGAACTTCACCATCGCCATCACCACCATCCTCGGCTATACAGCCATGAGCGGTGTCATCGGCGGAGGCGGACTAGGTAAGATTGCCATCAACTACGGCTACTACCGCTACAAGTATCTGATCATGATCTGTGCGGTGATCCTTCTGATCGTCATGGTTCAGGTCTTCCAGTCCATCGGGACCCACCTTGCGGTGAAGCTGGACAAGAGACTGAAAAACCAGTAATTCCAAATCTGACTAAAAAAGATCTTCATTTCACAATCAGAATTCTGACTGGAAATGGAGATCTTTTTTTGTTTATCCGGGTCTTATTGAAAAGTTTCCACCCGGGTATCCACCCGTCCGCCCTCCTGAACCTGAATCAAGAGCAGGACCTTGTAGGTCAATTCATCGGATTCATCATAGAGAAAAGGCTCTTCCTGGAGCAGGACAACGCGCTTGCCCTGGTTTTCCAGAAGGGCCTTTCTTTTTTCGGCCCTTTCCCGGAGAGTTTCGTGGTTTTCTTCTCTTTTTTCATCATAGACCCGGTCGGGGTAGGCGGATCCGGCCCGATCCAGGTCCTCCCAGATCAGATCGAGAAGAGGCTGATGCGCCGGCTTCTGGAGGAGACGGGCGAAACGCCTTATATTTCTTCTGCTTGGAATCCACTCCAGGAAAGATAGAGCGAGGCCAAGCCTGTAATCCCCGGCCTTTCTGATGTACTCGCGAAGAATCCGGACGGCATCGGAATCGACCTTCCAGGCTCCCTCGAAGGGAATGATGTATTCCTCAGGCAGATAGGAATAGCAGGTGTAGTTCAGAGGCGGGAAATGGTTGAGGAGGACCAGGCGCTGTTCCAGGGGCGAGCAGGCACCGGAGCCCATATAGGTGTATTTGTCCCAGAGATTCCAGATGTGGCAGGACAGGTTCCGGATGCGGGCCTGGCCCTGGACCCAGTTGTGACCGACCCTGCAGTAGTTATAGTAGTGGTCCTCAATCTCAATGTCGGAAAAGAAGAGGAGATAGGGGGTCGGCCCCTGGCGGAGGATGAGGACATAGTCTGTATGATTCCCGGTCCTGACATCCGTATCTTTGGCAGCTTCCTGATGAAAGGCCCGATCTGGAGCGCTGTCTTCTTTCTTTTCTTCGACACGTTTCTCAAGACTGGCCTCCAGGGGTCCTTCCCAGGAGGGGTCCAGATTTCCGCTGGAATGGCAGTCCTTAAAGATCAGAAAGCTCTCCACGGCATCATTCATCTGGTAGATCAGCCGGTAATCCCGGCTTTTCTCCTGGTGGACCGGCTCGAAGAGGTCATCGGTCAGAAGCATGGCCAGGCGGAAAAAGCCTTCCGGCATGTCCGGCTGAAGGCCCGGGAGCGACTTCTGAAGCTGTTCAAAACGGTAGCGGGGGATATTGATCGTCATGGTCTATATTTCTCTTATGGAAATTTTACAAGAAAAGGTCCGGCTGACAGGAAGAATCCTGGCCGGGCCTTTTTGCTTTTACAGCTTTTGTTTTGACAGGTGAATCTGTATTGATATCCGGATCGATTCTTATAGGAAAAATTCGTTAAGGGAAGTAACTGTAGTGATCCTTGGCGTAATAGCGGTCCAGGATATCGTTCAGATCGTCATTATTGACGGCAGGAGTCTGATAGTAGTAGCCCCCCCGAATGCGGAGGATGTAGGTATTATAGTACCAGATATTGACCGTTGTATCTCCTGCGGTAAATGTAACCCGATATTCGTAGTCATTCTTCTTCAGACTGGTGGAATCCGCTGTCCCGTAACGGTTGCGGGAGCGGAAGAAGGTCTTTTCCAGCTTTTTCAGCTCATCGGCCTGATCCTCTTTGGTCAGGGTGATGGTTTTGCCCTTCAGGGTGCCGGCATTCATATAGATTTCGGCTTTGGTGATCTTACTTGTATCAACGTCCTTGAAAAGGGCGGATTCCCTGACATCCAGCTTCTTTCCGACCAGTTCCAGATTGCCGCCGGTTTTCTGGTGGATAAAGAGAATGCCTGCAAGAAGGATAGCCGCAATGGCGGCGATAATGACAAGGATCACGATTTTCGCACACCGGGAAAGGGGCTTTTGGGGCTTTTTGTTTTGGATTTTCGTTTCGTCTTTCTTTTTCATAGATGGCAGAACTTAAAACTTTCAGAAAAACTATTGGAATTATGGAATTCAGACCGGGGATTATCTGTCCGGACAGGATTCCTTTCTTAATGGAATTCCGTCTCTTTACGGAATCTTATCCGTTAATGATCTTCTCCCACTGGTCGATGATGGAGCCGTCCTTGAAATAATCGATCCGCATAGCGGAACGGACTTCTTCCAGAGTCTTGTTGGTTTCCTCAACGGCGCGTTCGGTACCGGTCTTTAAAATATCATAGACATCGGGGATCCGCTTTGCCCATTCGGCACGGCGGGCGCGGATGGGAGAGAGGGTCTCCTCGAGGACCTTGATCAGGAACTTCTTGCACTTCACGTCGCCGAGGCCGCCTCTCTGATAGTGCTCTTTCATTTCATCGAGATTCTTGTAGTCCGGCAGATATTCAGCGAACATGTCGTCGTTTGCGAAGGCATCGAGATAGGTAAATACGATATTGCCCTCGACATGGCCCGGATCCTCGATCTTCAGATGGGTCGGATCGGTATAGGTCCGCTTCATGATCTTTTCCTTAACTTCTGCAGGGGTATCGGACAGATAGATGCAGTTGCCGAGAGACTTGCTCATCTTGGCCTGGCCGTCAATGCCGGGCAGACGGAGCTGGGCCTTGACATCGGGAAGGAGAATCTGAGGCTCTACCAGGACGTCGCCGTAGGTCTGATTAAATTTCCGGACGATCTCTCTGGCCTGCTCCAGCATGGGCTCCTGGTCTTCACCGGCCGGAACGGTGGTTGCCTTGAAGGCTGTGATATCAGCGGTCTGGGAAACCGGATAGGTAAAGAAGCCTGCCGGAAGTCCTTCCTGGTCGAAGCCCTTCTGAGCCATCTCGGCCTTGACGGTAGGGTTTCGGGACAGACGTGCGGTCGTAACCAGATTCATATAATAGAAAGTCAGGGCATGAAGAGCCGGGATCTGTGACTGAACACAGATGTTGGAAATTTCCGGATCGATGCCGACGGAAAGATAATCCAGAGCAACCTGGATCATATTGTCGCGGATCTTGTCCGGGTTGTCTGCGTTGTCGGTCAGAGCCTGATCATCGGCTACGAGAATATAGATCTTGTCGTATTCTCCGGAATTCTGGAGTTCTACTCTCCGCCGGAGGGATCCGACATAATGTCCTAAATGAAGCCTGCCGGTCGGACGATCACCGGTCAGAATAATTTTCTGCTTTGATTCAGCCAAGGCTAACCTCCCTGTAAAGTATATTTTTATAATCTGTTCTATTCTACCATAAGAAAAGCAAGTCCTGACAGAAATTTGAGAAGGGTAAATTTTGTACAGAAATAAAAACAACAATTCTCAAAATATTTTATATAGAAAAAAGGATTTTTGAAGTGTGCACGGAATTTATTAATTGTGACAGATCGGGTTTCATCGATGATCTTTTTACAAAGCTTTGTCTCATCGGCCGGGCTTTGGCAGTCATCGCATGATCGGATTCAGACACCGGGGAGGAGGTTTCACTATGACCATTCGGGAACAGATTGAAACAATTCAGGCAGAAACCCTAAGCCCTTATGCGACTCTGAGTCAGAATTCCAGGGGCCGTGACCGGGAAGAACCCCAGTGCGACATCCGCCCTCTCTTTCAGAGAGACCGGGACCGGATTCTCCACTGCAAGTCCTTCCGAAGACTGAAAAACAAGACCCAGGTTTTTCTGACACCTCTGGGAGACCATTACCGGACCCGCCTATCCCATACCCTGGAAGTATCACAGATTGCAAGAACCATCGTCAAGGCCTTACGGTTAAATGAAGACCTGACCGAGGCCATCGCCTTAGGCCATGATCTGGGCCATACTCCTTTCGGCCATGCCGGAGAGCGGACCCTGAACAGGAAACTGAAAGACGGTTTCCGTCATAATGAGCAGTCGGTCCGGATCGTCGAGAAGCTGGAAAAGGACGGCCAGGGACTGAATCTGACCTGGGAGGTCCGGGATGGTATTCTAAACCATGAGCTGGAGCTGCATCCCCATACGCCGGAGGGACAGGCCGTCCGTCTGGCAGACAAGATCGCCTATGTCAATGCGGATATCGATGACAGCATCCGGGCGGAGATTTTAAGTGAGGATATGATTCCATGGGAAATCCGGAAAACCCTGGGCAAAAACGGCCACGACCGTCTGAACACACTGGTTCACGATGTCATCGTCAATAGCTACGACCAGCCGGAGATTCATATGTCCGATGAAATCTATCAGGCTCTGGTTGATCTTCGTCAGTTTCTCTTTAAAAAGGTCTATACCAATCCGGTGGCCAAGGGAGAAGAGGTCAAGGCCTGCCGTATGCTGGACGGTCTCTTTGATTTCTATATGGAAAATGCAGACAGGATGCCGGATCTGATTCCGTCCAAATACATGCGGTCCTACCAGAAGGGTGAGGTTGAAAAGGACCGGATGATCGCGGACTATATTTCCGGTATGACGGATCAGTATGCCGTTACCAAGTTCAACGAACTCTTCATGCCTCAGGCCTGGCAGGTCGATGGCTTTTAATGGTTTTAGAGAGATAAAAGATGCCAAGATATTCGGATGAAATAATTGAAGAAGTCAGGGAGAAGAATGACATTCTCGATGTGATCGGCCAGTATGTTCATCTGGAGCGGCGGGGGTCTACCTATTTCGGCCTCTGTCCCTTCCATTCGGAAAAGACACCGTCCTTTTCCGTGACTCCGTCCAAGGGCATGTATTACTGCTTCGGCTGTCACAAGGGCGGCAATGTCTTTACCTTCCTCATGGAGAAGGAGAATATGTCCTTCCCTGAGGCGGTCGAGGAGCTGGCCAACCGGGCCGGTGTCGAGCTCCCGAAAAGAGAAATGAGTCGGGACGAAAAGGCCAGACAGACCAGAAGAGACCAGCTTCTTGCCGTCCATAAGGATGCGGCAACCTACTTCTACCGCCTCCTCCATTCCCCAGAGGGGAAGGTCGGCCTGAAGTATTTTCAGGAACGGAAGCTGACCCCTGAGATCATGACCAAATTCGGTCTGGGCTTTTCCGGAACCCGAAGCGACGGTCTCTACCAGTATCTGAGGGGGCAGGGCTATAAGGATGACCTTTTGAAAGATTCCGGCCTTATTACCTACCGGGACGACCGCGGCCCCAAGGATCGCTTCTGGAACCGGGTTATATTTCCCATTATGGACCCGAGAAGGCATGTCATTGCCTTCGGCGGACGGGTCATGGGGACTCCGGGCGAGCATACGCCAAAGTATCTGAACTCGCCGGAGACCGAGATTTTCAATAAAAGAAAGACCCTCTACGGCATGCATATCGCCAGGGGTTCGAGGAGAAAGGAATTTATCCTCTGCGAAGGCTACATGGATGTCATCTCCATGCACCAGGGCGGCTTTGACAATACGGTTGCATCACTGGGCACGGCTCTGACGGATGAGAATGTGGCAGTTCTGAAAAATTACCGAAAGCCGGTCCTCCTTTCCTACGACAGTGACGGCGCCGGCGTGGATGCGGCCCTGAAGGCCATCCGCCTCTTCCGGAAGGCCGGCATTGCCTGCCGGGTCATCAACATGAGGCCCTACAAGGATCCCGATGAATTCTTAAAGGCTCTGGGCCCGGAGGAATACGAGAAGCGGATCGGTACGGCCGAGAATGCCTTCCTTTATGAGATCCGCATGCTGATGCGTGACTATGATCTGAAGGATCCCCAGCAGAAGACGGATTTCCAGGTCGCCATGGCCGACCGGGTCATTGAGACCTTCCCGGAGGAGATGGAGAGGAACAATTATATCGATGTCCTCTGCCGGGACTATCAGATGCCCCGGGAGAGCTTCTTGAAGCTTCTGGCTGAGGAAGTGAAAAAGGGCGTCCGTGCGGACCCCGAGCCGGAGGAAGCCGGCCCCGCGCCTCTGCCGGTCCAGAGAAGACGGGCCCGGCTTCAGTCTAAGGATGAGGGCTATCAGGAATCGGAGCGGCTGCTTCTTTCCTGGATGGCCGAATATCCGGATGTTCTGGATCAGGTCCGGAATTATCTCAAGCCTTCGGACTTTAGCGAGGGAGTTCATCGGGATCTGGCCGAGGATATCTATCAGGGCAGGAACCTGGAAGAAGGATACAATCCGGCGGCATTGATCACCCATTATGAGCTGGAGGATGAGCAGGCCGAGGTGGCAAGGATTTTCCATACGGGAGAGAATCTTTTAGAGACTCCGGATGACTGGGCCAAGGCTCTGAGCGAGACGGTCTTCCGTCTGAAGGAACGGGCCATTCAGGAGGAAGAGAAGAGGATAGATCCAAGAGATCCGACAAAGTTTAATCGGATTATAGAGAACAAGAATCTGCTTCAGAAACTGAAACAGACCAGATTCACGGCTCCGGCCGGGAGAAAGTAGGCCGGAACTCTGAATTTCAGGAGGCGAAAACAGCCTTTACGATTATGTAGAAAGAGCAGCAATCCAAAGCAGCTCTTATGATCGTACGAAAAGAGAGAATCTGAAGAGGTTTTGAATATAGCTATATAGAAGGAGAAAACCATGGCAGCAAAGAGCGCCGAAGAGAACAAGAAGATTCGTTCTGCAGAGGAGAGTAAAAACATGGAAAAAGATGCAGTAAAGGATTCTGAGAAGAAGACCAGGGCAGCAGAGACCAAGGCAGAGACTGCAAAGAAGGCGGAAAGCAAGGCCAAGGCTGCAGCAAAGACAGCAGAGAAGTCCGAAACCAAGACCGCAGCGAAGACTGCTTCCAAGACCAAAGCAAAGTCCGCTGGTAAAAAGAAAACCAAGGCGGAAAAGCCCAAGGAAAAGACAGTCGAGGAAGCCGGTAAGGATGAGATGTCCAGACGTCTCCAGGAGCTTCTTGCCGATGCCAAGAAGAATAACAATGTCCTGGATTATTCCATGATCAATTCCCATTTCCAGGGCTTAAAGCTTCGCGATGAGCAGTTTGATCTGATCCTCGATTTTCTGGAGAAGAATAATATCGATATCATGCGTGAGGACGATTCCGATGTCGATGACGATGACATCGACCTGTCTGAAGAGGATGAGGTTGATACCGCCAACATCGACCTGTCGGTTCCGGACGGTGTCTCCATCGAGGATCCGGTCCGCATGTACTTAAAGGAAATCGGAAAGGTTCCTCTTCTGACTGCAGATGAGGAAATCGAGCTTGCCAAGCGGATGGAGCTCGGCGATGAGTCCGCAAAGCAGCGTCTGGCCGAGGCCAACCTCCGTCTGGTCGTTTCCATTGCCAAACGTTATGTCGGCAGAGGCATGCTTTTCCTGGATCTGATTCAGGAAGGAAACCTGGGTCTGATCAAGGCTGTTGAGAAGTTTGATTACCGTAAGGGCTACAAGTTCTCCACCTATGCAACCTGGTGGATCCGTCAGGCCATCACCCGTGCCATTGCCGATCAGGCCCGGACCATCCGTATTCCGGTTCACATGGTAGAGACCATTAACAAGCAGGTTCGTGTGGCACGTCAGCTGCTCCAGGAGTTAGGCCGTGAGCCTACCCCGGAAGAGATTGCCGAGAAGATGGATATCTCCGTAGACCGTGTTCGTGAGATCCTTAAGATTTCCCAGGAGCCGGTTTCCCTGGAAACACCTATTGGTGAAGAGGAAGACTCTCATCTCGGAGACTTCATTCAGGATGATAATGCACCGGTTCCCGCTGATGCGGCTACCTTTACCCTTCTGAAGGAACAGCTTCAGGAGGTCCTGGGCACTCTGACCGAACGGGAACAGAAGGTTCTGATCCTCCGTTTCGGTCTGGAGGACGGACGTTCCAGAACTCTTGAGGAAGTCGGCAAGGAATTCAATGTTACCCGTGAAAGAATCCGGCAGATCGAAGCCAAGGCTCTGCGTAAGCTTCGTCATCCCAGCCGTTCCCGCAAGCTGAAGGACTATTTGGAGTAATGAAGATGGAAAACAGGGACAGAGAAGTTATGGAAAAGACAGACATCCAACAAGACCGGACAGGGATGGAGGGCCTTCACCCTCTGTCTCCCCGTCTTCAGGCCTTATATGATATGGTTCCTGAGGGCCTGAAGCTCGCTGATATTGGAACCGACCATGGCTGGCTCCCCATTGATCTGGTTAAAAGCGGCCGGATTCCGTCCGCCATTGCCATGGATTTGAGAGAAGGCCCACTGGACCGGGCAAAGGCACATATTGAAGAAGAGGGTCTGTCAGCAAAAATCAAGACCCGTTTGTCCGACGGCTTTTCTGAATTTCAGGCCGGTGAGGCCGATTGTGCTGTGATTTCTGGCATGGGCGGCATTGTCATGCAGAGGATCCTGAGAGAAGCAGAGAACAGGCTTTCTTCCCTTCAGGTTCTGATTCTCCAGCCCCAGTCCGAGATCCCGGAATTCCGGGAATTTCTTCATACAGAAGGCTTCCGCCTGGTCGATGAAAAGATCGCCGAAGAAGAGGGAAAGTTCTATTTCCTCATGAAGGTCCTGCCTCCGGCAGATCAGGAAAATGAAGACCTGTCTTCCTTCTGGAAGAGCCAGGGTCTGCCTATGCCGCTCTGCTTAAAACTTGGCTTTCAATTCGGACCGGTTCTTCTTATGAAGAAGGATCCGGCACTGAAGCGGTATCTGCACCATGAGTCGGACATTCAGCTGGAGATTGCCCATTCTCTCGAGCAGGCAGACAGTCAGGATGAACGGATCCAAAAGCGCCTGCAGAATCTTCGGGAGGATATGGCCCTTCTGAATCTGGCTCTGCAGATTGTGGAGAGAAAATAATGACACTAGGAAACTTATACAAGGAGCTGGATTCCCTGGCTCCTTTTTGCAATCAGGAAGACTGGGACAATTCCGGTCTTCAAGTTGGCCGCTCGGACTGGAAGGCAGAACGGATTCTGCTCTGTGTGGATGTCACAAAAGAGGTCATCGACCGGGCAGAGGAATGGAAGGCAGATGTCATTCTAAGCCACCATCCTCTGATATTCCACGGTATCAATACAGTCAGCGACCGGGATTTCGTCGGACAGAGAATTCTCCGCCTGGCAGAAGACCGGATCGGCTATATTGCCATGCATACCTGCTTTGACAGATGCGGTATGCGGGATGCTATTGATCAGAAGCTGGGGTTTACAGAGGGTCCGCTCTTTCATGAGGATGGAAGCCGAAGGGAAACACCCTGCCAGCCTCTGGATCCTTTGGCTATGATGGGCTCGATTTCGGATCTGAAGGAAGAAATGAGCCTTTCTTCTCTCTGCGAGTTTGTGAAAAAGCAGTTTGACATTCCTCACGTCCGTCTCTTCGGAGATCCCGAGAAGAGGGTTCGTCGTATCTCTGTGATCGGAGGCTCCGGAAAGAGTGAGATTCCGGCTGCTCTTGAGGCAGAGGCGGATGTCCTGATCACCGGGGATATCGATCATCACAGCGGAATCGATGCTGTGACCCAGGGCCTTTCTGTGATTGATGCTGGCCATTACGGTCTGGAGCATGTCTTCATGGATTATATGGAGGAAGCCTTGGGGAGACGCCTGCCGGAGCTTCAGACTGAGAAGATGCCGGTCTGCGAGCCTTTCCTTGTTATGTAATTTCAGAATCGGTCAAAAATGTGAACTTACGGGAGTGATGCGTTTTATGGAAATCAAGGTTAAAGAAAAAACCTATCAGGTCCCTGACAAGTCCAGCTATCGCTTTCTGGCGGACCTGGTGAAAAAAGAATATAAGGATGATATTGTACTGGCCAAGCAGGATAACCGCCTGCATGAGCTGGTTTCGGGGATTGAGAATGATCACCCGGTGACCATGATCACGACCGGTGATATCGACGGACGGAGAGCCTACCGGAGATCCATGGTTCTTCTCATGCAGAAGGCCATTGACCTGATTCTTCCTGGTGAAAATCCTGATATCCAGGTTCTCTTTTCTCTGGACCAGGCCTATTTCTGCAGACTTGAAGCGGAAACGTCTCTGGATCAGGATCTCCTTTCAAAGCTGAAGGACACCATGGAGAACCTGGTTGAGATGGATTATCCGATCCGCAAGTATACGACCAGTACCAGAGAGGCCCGGGAGATTTTCCAGAAGGCCAAGATGCCCAATAAGGAACGCCTGCTCAAATACCGCAGTGCATCCACCATTCATCTCTATGATCTCTGCGGCTGCAAGGATTATTTCTATGGCTATATGGTTCCTTCAACCGGCTTCTTACGCTATTTTGACCTGAAGCTCTATGAGGACGGTTTCGTTCTGCTCTTTCCTTATAAGGATGCAAAAAAAGTGGCCGATTTCAATCCGTCGAAAAAATTCTATCTGACCCAGCGCCATTCGGGCGGCTGGAGCGAGGAACTCGGTATCCCGACCGTCGGCGCCTTGAACGATGCGGTTGCCCACGGCGGAGCCAGGGACATTATTCTGATGTCTGAGGCCCAGATGGAGGAACGGATCGGAAACCTGGCTAAGCAGATCGCGGGAGATCCCAGGAAACGCTTTGTCATGATTGCAGGTCCTTCTTCCTCGGGGAAGACCTCCTTTTCCTACCGTCTGTCGACCCAGCTGAGAGCCCAGGGCGTCACCCCGCATCCCCTTTCTCTGGATGATTATTATATGGACCGGGACCGCTGTCCCAGGGATCCGGTGACCGGAGAGATCGATCTTGAGAGCATTGACTGCCTGGATATCGAGCTTTTCAATCAGGATATGACGGCTCTCCACCGGGGAGAACGGGTGGAGCTTCCGGTCTTCAATTTCAAGACCGGAAAGAGTGAACGCCGGGGCCGTTTCATGCAGCTTGGCGGGGGAGATGTCATGGTGATCGAGGGCATTCACGGATTGAATGACCGCCTGTCCTATATGATCCCCAGGGAAAATAAGTTCCGGATCTATATTTCCGCCCTGACCCAGCTGTCCATTGATGAACATAATCCTCTGTCGACCACGGACGGACGCCTGATCCGGCGGATCGTCAGAGATTCGAGAACCCGGGGCACCTCTGCGGAAGAAACCTTAAAGATGTGGCACAGCGTCCGGGCCGGCGAAGAAAAGAATATCTTCCCCTTCCAGGACGGAGCGGATGTAATCTTCAATTCGGCTCTGATCTACGAGATGGCAGTGCTGAAGCTTTATGCTCTGCCTCAGCTTTATGCCATTGAGGAAGACAGTCCCATGTATCCGGAGGCTGTCCGGCTGATAAAGCTCCTCCAGTATTTCCTGTCCATACCGCCGGAAGACATCAACAATACGTCTCTGGTCAGAGAATTTATCGGAGGATCGGTATTCCCTGTATAAGGAATATTCCCAAACGGAATGTCCTGACAGGTTACCGGCAGAAATTCAGATCGGATTCGTAAAGAAAAGACTTGTCGGACGGCCGGCCTCTCATGTATAATAGTCATTCGGTAAAAGCAGGACAGATGATCGCTGCCGCCTTCGGGCGGGAGAGGAAAGTCCGGGCTTCACAGGGCAGGGATGGCGGATAACGTCCGCCGGAGGCGACTCCCGAGACAGTGCAGCAGAGATATACCGCCGGCTCTCAGCCGGTAAGGGTGAAAAGGCGGTGTAAGAGACCACCGATTTCCTGGTAACAGGGAATGCCATGTAAACCTCATCCGAAGCAAGTCCAAGACGGAACGTACGCGGCCCGCCAGTTCCAGGTTGGACGCTTGAGGCGTCTGGCGACAGGCGTCCTAGATAGATGATCATCCAACGACATAACCCGGCTTACCGTTCTGCTTTTACTTTTTATTCTGAATAAAACACAGAACAGGAACTTTGTTTTTCCTGTATGAGAATGAGTTTTCGGCCTTTCCTGCCAGGGAGCAGGAAGGGCCTTTTTGGTGGAATCCTTAGAGAAAAGCAGGAGGCAGAGGCCGGCCTGGAATTCGGATCCTTTTGTGAAAAAGAAAAGTCTTCTTTCTAAAATGTTTCTTAAATCCGGCCCGCTTCCATTGACAGTGCCGGTCTGAACCTTAAAATTAATATAGACGGAATTTCTGATACTTCGAAGGAAGGAGAGATCTGTATGGGTTATAGATTTCAGAGATGGCTTTCCGGAAGGAACGGCATGGATGCCCTGGCCAAGACCAGTCTTATTGCAAGCCTGGTCCTTTTTATTATCACGATGATCACAAGAAGTCAGCTTTTATATTTTCTGACGCTTCTGCTTCTCTTTTATGCGTGCTTCCGGACCTTTTCCCGGAACCTGTCCAAACGCTATTATGAGAACCAGAAATTCCTGCAGCTGACAGCTCACACCAGGGATTTCTTTAAGAATTTCAAGGATATCGGCTGGAAGACCCGGGCTTTCTTTACAGAGCTTGGAAGAAAGATCCGTTTTGGAAGCAATGCTTCCCAGGCACGTGCCGAAGAGAGAAAAAGGGACCGGGCATTTCGAATCTATGCCTGCCCGACCTGCGGACAGAAGGTTAGAGTGCCCAGAGGCAAGGGCAAGATCGAGATCCGCTGTCCCAAGTGCCATACGACCTTTATCAAGCGGACCTGAGGAAGAAACTTTGGAAGAAATCAGAAGATTTCCCTGAATCAAGAGATCTGCCTTTTGTCTGTGAGCAAAAGGATCTATGAACTGTGTAAGAAAGTGATATAGATGTTTGGGTATGTGAATGCGAATAAAAAATCTCTTTCAGAGAAAGACAAAGAGATTTATCAGAGCTATTACTGCGGACTCTGTCAGAAGCTGAAGGAGATTGCAGGAAATAAAGGCCAGGTCCTTTTAAATTACGACGTGACCTTCCTGTGCCTGCTTCTGTCCGGACTCTATGAGCCGGAAGAGAAAAGCAGACTCTTCACCTGTGCCCTGCATCCGAAAAAGAAAAAACTCGTCATCTCGAGCGAGGTTATGGAATACGGCGCCTATATGGACGTTGTCTTAAGCTACTATAATCTCCTGGATGATTATGAGGATGACGGAAGAAAAGCCAAGAAGAAACTGGCGGATTCTCTACTTCCTGTTGTGAAGCAGGCAAAGGACAGATATCCCCGCCAGTCTGCTGCTGTTGAGAACTATATCCGGGAGCAGAATCAGATGGAGCTTGCCCGGGAGCAGAATCTTTCCAGGGTTGCGTCTCTGACCGGAGAAATGCTAGGATGTCTCTGTCAGATGAAAGAAAAGGACCCCTTTTCAGATGATCTCTATACTCTGGGATTCTATATGGGACGTTTTATCTATGTCCTGGATGCCTATGAGGATCTCCAGGAAGATATGAAGAAAAAGCATTACAATCCACTGATTGTCCGCCGCGATGAATGTCCGGAATGCTTTGAGACCTTTGTCCGCCAGTATCTGACGACCCAGATGGAGGAATGTGCCAGAGCATTCGAGCATATGCCGATCTTAAAGAATGCGGAAGTGATCCGGAATATTCTCTATTCGGGAGTCTGGACCAAATACGACTACCTCCAGATCAAAAAAGAACGTAGAAAGACAAGCTGATGGATCCATACCGAGTATTAGGCGTCTCTCCGGATGCGAGCGACGACGAAATCAAAAAAGCATATCGAACCCTGAGCCGGAAATATCATCCGGATGCAAATATCAACAATCCCAATAAGGAAGCAGCCGAGGAACGTTTTAAGGAAGTTCAGCAGGCTTATGATATTATTATGAAGGACCGGCAGAACGGCTACCGGAGCCGGGGCTATTCCTATACCAACCGGAGCGGTCCCGATGCAGGCGGAAGCGAGGGCAGTGCAGCCATGCAGGGTGCCATGAACTTCATCCGCATGGGCCGCTATCAGGAGGCCATGACCGCTCTGTCCGGCATTGGGCAGGAGGAGCGGAACGGAAGCTGGTATTATTTGGCTGCTGCCGCAAGTCTGGGCTTGGGCCGGATGGACGATGCCAACCGCTATATCGATCAGGCCGTTTCCATGGAGCCATCGAATTTCCAGTTCCGTCAGCTGCAGAATCAGATCCGGTCCGGCGGCCCAGGTGCCTTCGGAGGACATGCCTATGGAGGCTGGTACGAGACCAGAGGCAGCCGCTATGGCAGGCCTTATAATGACATGCAGGATAGCTGGTGCCTGGATCTGGCCCTTATGAATATGTGCTGCTTCTGCTGTTGACGGATTTATTGCTGGATCGTCCGGATGGAAGAACGGACGGCTGACTTTTGAACTTTCACTGCTGGCAGTAACGCTGACTGAAAGAACGGGAAGGATAGAAAATTGAAAAACTACAAGGCAATCGTGTTTGATGTCGGAGATGTACTGATGCAGTATCGCTGGAAGGATATGCTGATGGACTACGGCCTGTCGGAATCCGAGGCCAAGCGGATCGGAAATGAAATGTTCGATGATCCGAGAAAGCTCTGGCATCAATTGGATCTGGGTGAGAAAACGGACGATGCGATCATTTCGGAGTATGAAGAACAGTTTCCTGACGACATTGAAGTAATCCGCTGGTTTATCCATCATGGAGAATACATGAATGTGGCAAGGCCCAGGACTTGGAAACGGGTCCATGAGCTGAAGGAAAAAGGTTACCGGATCTATCTCCTTTCCAACTATTCTTATCGCCTTTTTAAACGCCATACCCGTTATGCGGATTTTATGGCGGATATTGACGGCATGATGGTTTCTTATATGATCCACAAGGCAAAGCCGCAGGCGGACATCTACCAGGCATTGTTTTCTGTCTATGATCTGGATCCCAAGGACTGCATTTTCTTCGATGACCGGCTCGAGAATGTGGAAGCATCCATTGCCCAGGGTATGGATGCCGAGCAGGTTCTGTCTGAAGAGGATCTCTTAAAGAAACTGGAGCGTTTTTAATTTAACAGGATCGGCCTGCATTGGATTGGTCTGTATTTGGCTGATTCGGATCAAATGCAGTCCTTTTTATTCTGATGAAAGATAGACCAGATATCGAGGAAAGCGATTGAAAGCACAGGGGGCTGTCATGAGAATTATCCAGAATGTAAGAGTCATGGATCCGGCATCCGGACTGGATGAGGTCACGGATCTTCTGATGGAGAGTGATCGGATTCTTGCCATCCGGAAAGCCCGGGAAGAGGAGATTGACAGGGCCCGGTCAGAAGAGGACGGCCTGATTGACGGGGAGGGGCTCTGCGCCGGCCCGGGACTTGTGGATATCCACGTTCATTTCCGGGATCCCGGACAGACTTACAAGGAAGACATCCATACCGGCTCCGCTGCTGCGGCAGCCGGCGGTGTGACAAGCCTTGTCTGCATGGCCAATACCAAACCGCCGGTGGATTCCCTGGAGACTCTGAAGAATCTTCTGGACAGAGAAAAAAGTCTTCCGGTTCATGTCTATCAGACAGCGGCGGTTACAAAGGGACTCAAAGGTCAGGAACTGACGGATATGAAGGCTTTGGCAGCTGCCGGAGCCGTTGGCTTTACCGATGACGGAATTCCGATTCGGGATGAGAAGCTTCTTCTCTCGGCTTTTCGTCAGGCAAAGGAATTGAACCTTCCCGTCAGTCTTCATGAGGAGGATCCGGACCTGATCGGTTCAGCCGGTGTCAATCAGGGAAAGGTGTCCAAACAGCTTGGTCTTCCCGGAGCGCCTGCTCTGGCCGAGCAGACTCTGACTGCAAGGGACTGCCTTCTGGCCCGGGAATCCGGAGTCAGGCTGGACATCCAGCATGTCTCTTCCGGGATTACGGTGGATATCCTCCGCTTTATGAAAAAGGAAGGCGTCAATGTCAAAGCCGAGGTCACGCCGACCCATTTTTCCTTTACAGAGGATCTGGTCTTAAAAAAGGGAACCCTGGCCAAGGTCAACCCGCCTCTCCGGACGGAATGGGACCGGCAGAAGCTGATTGAAGGATTAAAAGACGGCACACTGGATATGATCGTTACCGATCATGCTCCCCATACACTGGAAGAAAAAGCCAAAGGTTTTGATCCGAAGAATCCGGCCCCGTCCGGACTGATCGGTCTCGAGACCTCTCTGGCGCTTGGCATCACCCATCTGGTTGAGACAAAGGATCTGTCTCTTATGGATCTTCTTCGAAAGATGACCTGTAATCCTGCAGACTTCTATCAGTTGCCCGGCGGCAGACTTTATGAGGGTGGCCCGGCGGATCTGGTCCTTTTTGATCCGAAAGAGAAATGGGTCCTGAAGAAAGAGGATTTGCATTCCAAATCGAAGAATTCGCCTTTTATCGGTATGGAATTGACTGGAAGGGTACATATGACGATTTGCCGGGGACAGGTGGTGTATCAACTGTGAGAAGAAAGAAAAAAGATGATGAAAGAATTTTATATTCCTTGTGACTGCATGCAAGTGCATGCAAAACTGGATTTTCCGGCAGGAAAGACCGAAGGCGAGAAAATGCCGCTTCTGGTCGTCTTTCACGGATTTACAGGACACATGGAAGAAAGGCACATTATTGCAGTGGCAGAGGCTGCCAGAGAGGAAGGATTTGCAACGCTCCGCGTGGAGCTCTACGGTCATGGGAAAAGTGATGGAGATTTTTTGGATCATACCATATTGCATTGGATGACGCAGGGAATGCGAGTGATCGATTATGCAGCCGGCCTGGATTGGGTCAGCTCGATTTATCTCACCGGGCATTCGCAGGGAGGACTGAATGCCGTTCTTGTGGCCGGAATCATGCAGGATAAGATTCGCGGACTGATCCCCATGTCACCTGCGATGGTGATAAGAGATGGGGCAAGAGAGGGAAAGCTGCTTGGGTTTACATTTGATCCGGAAAATCCACCGGAAAGAATTACCGATGATTCCGGGGTCACATTGAAGGGAAACTATGCCCGGGTGGCGAGGATCCTGCCTGTGGAGGAGTGCATCGCGACTTATCATGGTCCGGTCTGCGTCATTCACGGAACGAAGGACCTCACGGTGCCCTATCAATACGGTGTGGATCTGGCTGAACAGTACCAGGCCCAGGGGAATGATGTGGAGCTTGTGACGATCGAAGGCGCGGACCACTGTTACGACCGGGATGAGGAACTGTCACAGGTATGCGATGCTGTGAGGAAGTTTCTTCAACGCGAGGAAGTATCTTAATAGCGGGCCTCAGTTATCGTATGATAAGCTGATTTATAAAATCACGATATTCTAGGGCATAGAATAAGCCGATTTTGATCTCAGTTATCGTATGATAATCTAATTTATAAAATTACGATAGTTTAGGGCATAGAATAAGTCGATTTTGACCTCAATTATCGTAATACAGTATAAGTTTAAAAAATCCGATAGTGCATTCAAGGATTCACTATCGGAATTTCTATATTGAGTCAGTATTACGATAATCAACCCCGATTCAGGTGCTGAGACTATCAGAATTTTTGTATTGGGTCTCTATTACGATAATCAGCCCCGATTCAAGTGCTGAGACTATCGGAATATTAATATTTGGTCAGTATTACGATATCTGTCCCTGAAGCGGGGATCCGGTTCATACCAGCATGATTACTGATGAACTTTTTTATTTATTTCCTTTCGTACTTCTCTTCGCAGTACTTGCAGCGATAGACCTCGTGCTCGGGGTCGGTCAGGATGAAGACCTGCTCAAGCTCCTGTTCGATCGTTGTGATGCAGCGGGGATTCTTGCAGCGGATGACATTGTGGACCTCTTTCGGAAGCTTGAGCTTCAGCTTGTCCGTAATGAATCCGTTTTTTACGATATTGACGGTGATGTTGTGGTCGATGAAGCCTAAGACATCGAGGTCAATGGATCCGATGGGGCATTCGATTTTCAGAATGTCCTTTCTGCCCATCTTGTTGGATTTGACATTCATGATGATGGCGACCGTGTAGTCATGCTGCTCCAGTCCCAGGTCTCTGTAGATTTTCAGGGCTGTTCCCGCCTTGATATGATCGAGGACATAGCCTTCCTGAACACCGCTGATATTTAGCATCTTTTCTCCTTTCGGTCTTTATTTTTCATCCACATGAATATTTAAAAGGGTCAGGATCAGTGCCATCCGCATATAGACGGCATTCTGGGCCTGCTCGAAATACTTGGCCCGGGGATCGTCATCGACATCGACGGAAATCTCGTTAACCCGGGGCAGTGGATGGAGGACATAGGTGTCAGGTCTTGCCAGCTTCATCTTCTCCTCATTCAGAATGTAGAAGCCCTTCATGCGGAGGTATTCCTCTTCGTTGAAGAAACGCTCCTTCTGGATCCGGGTCATATAGAGAATGTCCAGATTCGGCAGGGCATCCTCCATGCGCTCCACCTCTTCGTAATGGATCTGCTTCTTATCAAGGACGTCTTTTCGGATGTATTCGGGAACGCGGAGCTCTTTCGGAGAGATCAGAAGGAAGCGGATGCCCTCGTAACGGGACAGGGCTTCGATCAGGGAGTGAACGGTACGGCCGAATTTCAGATCGCCGCAGAGACCGATGGTCAGGTGATCCAGGCGGCCGTGCAGCTTTTTGATGGTGTAGAGATCTGCCAGGGTCTGGGTCGGATGCTGATGTCCGCCGTCACCGGCATTGATGACCGGGATCCGGGAATGGAGAGCGGCAACCAGCGGTGCACCTTCCTTGGGGTGGCGCATGGCAACGATGTCTGCATAACAGGAGATGACCCGGATGGTATCGGCGACCGATTCGCCCTTACTTGCGGACGAGGAGGAAGCTTCGGAGAAACCGAGGACACTTCCGCCCAGGTTCAGCATGGCTGCCTCAAAGGACAGACGGGTCCGGGTACTGGGTTCATAGAAGAGAGTGGCCAGCTTTTTCCGGTCGCAGGCATGGGCATATTTATCGGGATTTTTCTCGATATCCATGGCCAGGTCCATGAGCTGATCCAGCTCTTCCACCGAAAAGTCAAGCGGATTCATTAGATGACGCATTTTTACACACTTTCTATTGGACTGGAGTAAACAGGTAGAATGTAAAATGACTGTAAAGCACTGCATGAATCATAGCATGATATATAAGAAAAGAATACTTGCTTTCTTGTGCTTTTTCCAGTCCTTTTCCTTGCAATCACATTGCGGTATAATAACTCTGATTTTTTCTGTGCCGAGCCAGGAGAGAAAAATGTAAAGTATTTCCCGGCAGGAGGAATCTGATTCGGGAGATTCCGGATCAGAAGCTGGCTGGTCAGAAAAAACAGAATCACAAAAACATCTGGTCAGAGAATAAAGGAGACCTTTTATGAAGAAAATCAAAGACTTGCTTTCCGGTTTAAATGGAAAGATGATCCAGGGCAGTGATGCCGGTGAAATTACAGAGCTTGTTTATGATTCCCGGAATATTGTTCCGGGCTGTGCATTTGTCTGCCTTAAGGGCGCTTCCTTTGACGGTCACGACTATGCAGAGCAGGCTGCGGTTGAAGGAGCAGCCATTCTGATTACAGAGAAGGAAGTCGATCTCGGCGACAGTGGTTCGGACATTGCAGTCTACCAGGTAGGGGATACCCGTCTTGCTCTGGCAGAGCTTTCCGCTGCCTATTTTGACTATCCGGCCAGAAAGCTGAAGGTGGTCGGCGTCACCGGAACCAAGGGCAAGACTACAACGACCTTTATGATCAAGGCCATCCTCGAGGATGCCGGACATGATGTCGGACTGATCGGTACCATCGGAACCATGATTCACGGCCATATGACACCGGGCAGCAATACCACACCGGAATCCTATATGATTCAGAAGGCCTTCCGCGATATGGTGGACAGTGGCTGCGATACCTGCGTCATGGAGGTTTCCTCCCAGGGACTCAAGATGCACCGGGTTGCCGCCATTCCGTTCGAGATCGGCGTCTTCACCAACCTGTCTCCGGACCATATCGGACCCAACGAGCATGCTTCCTTCGAGGAATATCTGGAATGCAAAGCCATGCTCTTTAACATGTGTAAGATCGGTATCTTCAATGGAGACGATCCGCATTTCAGGGAGATCTCGAAAAATGCCACTTCAACCGTAGAGACCTTCGGGATGAAGGAGGGGGATGACCTCCGTGCCTCCAACCTCTCCCTGATTCATAAGCCCGGTTATCTGGGCATCGAATTTGACCTGTCAGGCCTCATCAATGCCCATGTGGATGTTGACCAGCCGGGTAAGTTCTCGGTCTACAATGCCCTGGCAGCAGCAGCCGTTGCCCGTCACTTTGATGTGCCGGTCGAGGATATCAAGAAAGCACTGCATACCATTCAGGTCAAGGGAAGAATCGAGATCGTTCCAGTTTCCGATCATTTTTCTCTGATGATCGACTATGCCCACAATGCAGTCGCTCTGGAGAGCCTGCTTCGGACCCTGAAGGACTATAAACCCAAGCGTCTGGTCACTGTCTTCGGCTGCGGCGGCAACCGGTCCAAGCTCCGTCGTTACGAGATGGGCGAGGTTTCCGGAAAGCTTTCCGACTTTACCATTATCACATCGGACAATCCCCGTTTTGAGGAGCCTGCTGCCATCATGCAGGATATCGAAACCGGCATGAAGAAGACCGATGGCAAATACATCATGATCGAGGACCGGAAGGAAGCTATCCGCTATGCCATTGAGCACGGCCGGGAGGGCGATGTCATTATCCTTGCCGGCAAGGGCCACGAGGATTATCAGGAAATCCGCGGTGTCAAGCATCCCATGGATGAGAGAGAACTGATCCGGGAAGTCCTGGAAGAGCTGAAGCAGGAAGGCAAGACCGTCTGACCGGCTGTCTATGATCCGTGCAGGAGGTCTGTCGGAAAGACACAGGAAGAAGACGGCTGCAGGGGAACAGGGACTTTGATGAATTACGCAGATGTCATTGTTGATATCACATTGGAAAAATTAGACCGGACCTTTCAGTACCGGATCCCTGCCGGGCTTACCTCCAGCGTAAGGATCGGCTCCGAGGTCCTGGTTCCCTTCGGCAGAGGTGGCCGCAGGCTTTCGGGCTTTGTGGTCGCCCTTTCCGATGAGGCCAAGGTCCCTGAAGCTTCCATGAAGGATATCCTTTCGGTCGAAGAGACCGGAAAGGAAGGCGATAAGACCACCGGTCAGCTGATCGAACTGGCCGGTTGGATCGCAGAGCATTTCGGCTCCACGATGAATCAGGCCTTAAAGACGGTCTTTCCGACCGGAAACCGGGGAAAGATCCGGGAAAAGAAGCTGGTCCGCCTGGCGGTTGATGAGGTAAGCGGAAGGAAGGCACTCGATGAGCTCCTTCAGGGCCGCAGACATTCTCTGGCTCGGGAACGGCTTCTGTCAGAGCTTCTGGATCAGAAGGAAATCCCCTGGGATGTCATTACCGGAAAGCTCCATATCGGAAGCCCGGTCATCCGCGATCTGGAGGCCAGAGGCCTGGCCCGGGTGGATTCGGTTCGAACTTACCGGGATCCGATCGGGGATCTGAAAAAAGAGGAGAAGAGGGTCGAATTAAGCGAGGAGCAGAAGGACTGTCTGTCTATCGTACGGAAGGATCGGGAAGCCGGTATCCGAAAGCCCTATCTCCTTTACGGTGTGACCGGTTCCGGAAAGACCGAGGTCTATATGGAACTGATTCAGGACTGCCTGGACCGGGGAGAAGAGGCCATCGTTCTGATCCCGGAAATCGCCCTGACCTATCAGACGGTCATGCGTTTCTATCAGCGCTTCGGTGAACTGGTCTCCATTTTAAATTCCCGCATGTCTCCCGGAGAACGGATGGACCAGCTGGACAGGGCCAGAAACGGGAGCTGCCGGATCATGGTCGGCCCCCGGAGCGCCCTGTTCACACCATTTTCACATCTGGGTCTTATTATTGTGGATGAAGAACATGAATCTTCCTATAAGAGTGAACAGGCGCCCCGCTATCATGCCAGGGATGTGGCAGTAAAGCGGGGAGAGCTGGCAGGCGCCACGGTCATCCTTGGCTCTGCAACCCCCTCGGTTGAGACCTTTGAAGCAGCCGAGGAAGGGAAGATTGGTTTTCTTACCATGAAGAAAAGAGTCGAGGAGCGGCCCCTTCCCAGCTGCGAGATTGAGGATTTAAGGCAGGAGATGAGAGAGGGCAACCGCTCCATTTTATCCCGCCGTCTCCAGGAGCTGATGACCGACCGCCTGGACAAGGGCGAGCAGATCATGCTCTTTCTGAACCGGAGAGGCATGATGGGCTTTGTCTCCTGCCGTTCCTGCGGAAAGAGCATCAAGTGTCCTCACTGCGATGTCTCCTTAAGCCTCCACCGGGACGGAAGACTCCACTGCCATTACTGCGGCTATTCGGTTCCCATGCCGAAGACCTGCCCGACCTGCGGCTCTCCCTATATCGGAGGCTTTCGGGCCGGAACCGAGAAGGTGGAGGAGGCCGTAAAGGTCCGTTTTCCCAAGGCCAGAGTCCTCCGCATGGATGCGGACACGACCAGGGCCAAGGGAAGCTACCGGGAGATTCTGGAGAAATTTGCCAACCGGGAAGCGGATATCCTGGTCGGAACCCAGATGATCGTCAAGGGACATGATTTTCCCTATGTCACCCTGGTTGGAATCCTGGCTGCCGATATGTCTCTCAATGCTTCGGATTTCCGGGGCTCGGAGCGGACCTTCCAGCTCATTACCCAGGCAGCCGGCCGGGCCGGACGGGGGCAGATTCCAGGGCAGGTCGTAATCCAGACCTATCAGCCCGACCACTACAGTATCCAATGCGCCGCAGCCCAGGATTATCCGGCCTTCTATGAGCAGGAGATCGAATACCGGCGCCTTCTTGACTATCCGCCGGCCGGACATTTACTTATGATCCTTCTGACCTCGGAAAATGCAGACCATGTCAGGAAGGAGTCTGAAAGCCTGGCTTCGGCCCTTAGGGAAGAGCTGAAGAAAGACCCGGATTCGAGGGTAAGAGTTCTCGGCCCGGAGGATGCAGCCATCGCAAGGATTCGGGATGCCTGGCGGAAGACCATATATCTTAAGGACGCTTCCTACGACAGGCTGGTTTTAGCCAAGGACCTGGCGGCGGTCTATATTCGGGAAAAACTGAAGTACAGCGACGTCTATGTCTGGTTCGACTTTGATCCGCTGTAGGGATGATAGCCGATCGATAGAAACAGATTTGATTTCAATTTAACCATAAAACATGATGCAAGGAGGAATGAATACTATGGCACTACGTAAGATTCGCCTGGAAGGCGATCCGATTCTCAGTAAGAAATGCAACCCGGTCAAGGAGATGACCCCGCATCTCGTGGAGCTGGCTCATGACATGCTGGACACCATGTATGATGCAAACGGTGTCGGCCTGGCAGCACCTCAGGTTGGTGTTCTCCGGAGAATCGTTGTCATCGATGTCTATGACGGCAATGGTCCGCATTATCTGATCAATCCGAAAATCGTTGAGAAGGACGGCGAGCAGACCGGTCAGGAGGGATGCCTTTCCGTACCGAACAAGGTCGGAACTGTAACCCGTCCCAACCATGTCATCTGTGAAGCCTATGATCTGGATATGAAGCCCTACACGCTGGAGGGCGAGGGCCTTCTGGCCCGAGCCATCTGCCACGAGCTCGATCATTTGGACGGCATCATGTATACGTCCAAGGTCGAGGGCGATCTGATGGAGGTCACCTACGACGGAGATGACGAAGAGGGCGAAGGAGAAGAGTAAATATGCGAATTATCTTCATGGGAACACCGGATTTCGCTGTGACGACTCTGGAGGCTCTCTACCAGGCCGGTCATGAGATCGTCCTGGCAGTCACTCAGCCGGACAAGCCCAAGGGCAGAAAGGGCGAACCCCAGTTTTCGGATGTAAAGAAGTGGGCAGTCGCTCACGATATTCCTGTCTTTCAGCCTGACCGGATCCGGAAGCCGGAAAATATCGAAGAATTAAGAAAATATCCGGCGGACATCATGGTTGTTGCGGCCTATGGGCAGATCCTTCCCAAGGAAATCCTGGACATGCCGCCCTATGGCTGTGTCAATGTCCATGCCTCCCTTCTTCCCCGCTACCGGGGTGCCGCCCCCATTCAGTGGTCCATCCTGAACGGCGACAGGGAAACCGGTGTCACGACCATGCAGATGGGTGTCGGCCTGGATGACGGCGACATTCTGGAGCAGAAGGTTGTACCGATCGATCCGGAGGAAACGGGCGGATCCCTTTTTGACAAGCTTGCCATCGTCGGCGGCCAGCTCATCGTTCAGACTCTAAAGGATCTGGAAGAGGGAAAGGTCAAAGCCATTCCCCAGGAGGAAGACAGGGCCACCCATGTCGGCATGCTGAAAAAGAGTATGGGTAATCTGAACTGGTCCCGTCCGGCTGCCGAGCTTCATAACTATGTCCGGGGCCTGAATCCCTGGCCCAGCGCTTATTCCTACCTGAACGGAAAGATGGTAAAGATCTGGAAGAGTTCCTGCCTGGATGGAAAGAAGGGTGTAAAGCCCGGAACCATTCTGTCCCTGTCCGATCAGGGCATTGAAGTCGCTGCCGGAGAGGGCAGCCTCTTACTGGAAGAGATCCAGATGGAGGGAAAGAAGCGGATGGACGCCAAGTCCTTCCTTCTGGGACACCCTCAGAAGGTGGGAGATCTCTTTACCGAGGGGCGATAATATTATATTCTGAAATTCAGACCTGAATTTTGAGACTGAATTGATAAGCAGAGATCTGCGCTGATTTTACAGATAAAAGAGGAGAACATTTATGTACTATGGCGGATACGGCTGGGGTTACGGTTTCTTCGACCCGACCTATATTTTAATCCTGATTGGTATTCTGATCTGCGCCATTGCATCGGCCAATGTGAATTCGACCTTCCGTCGCTATCAGAGGGTGGCCAGCCGTCTGGGCCTGACCGGAGCCGAAACCGCGGAGCGGATCCTTCATATGGCAGGCATTTTCGATGTCCGGATCCTGCATGTTTCCGGCAATCTGACCGATCACTATGATCCGAGAAACAAGACCCTGTCCCTTTCCGACAGCGTCTATCAGTCCAGATCGGTGGCAGCCGTCGGCGTTGCCGCCCACGAGTGCGGACATGCCATCCAGCACCAGGTCGGCTATTTCCCGCTGACCTTCCGGGGCTGGCTGGTACCAGTGGCCAACTTCGGTTCGGCCATTTCCTGGCCTCTGATTCTGATCGGAATCTTCCTGGGCTACGGCGGCAGCAGTACGACCTCGACCAGCCTGGCCGGCATTCTGATCCGGATCGGTATCTGGGCCTTCTCTCTGGCTGTGCTCTTCCAGATCGTAACCCTTCCGGTGGAATTCAATGCTTCCCACCGGGCCATGATGATGTTAAGAGACGGACATATCCTGGAAAAGGATGAGCTTCAGAAGACCCGGAAGGTTCTCTTTGCCGCAGCTCTGACCTATGTCGCAGGTGCTCTTTCCGCAATTCTTCAGCTTCTTCGGATTCTGATTCTGACCAGAAACGACAGGGACTGATTCTGACCGACGAGTGACAGGAAAATCAGAGACCGTGCGGATTTACCTGATTGAGCGGCAGAAAAATTACAGATCAAGATAAGGAGAAGGCATGGCTTCTGAAGGAAATGCCAGAAAAAATTCCAAAGCAGGCGGTGGAAGAAATACCGGAGCGAACAGCGGAGTAAACACCAGGGCTATCGTCCTGGACATGCTGATTGAAATCCTGGACAAGGGTGAGTTCAGCCATCTGGTTTTAAATGCCGTCCTCATGAAATACGCCTATCTCCCGGAACGGGAACAGCATTTCATGGTCCGCCTGACCCGGGGTACCATCGAAAAGGTTCTGGAGCTCGACGATATCTTAAATCAGCTTTCCAAGACAAAGGTCAATAAAATGAAGCCCGTCATCCGGGAAATCCTCCGGATGAGTCTCTATCAGCTCCGCTATATGGATCACATTCCGGACTCGGCAGTGGTCAATGAAGCTGTAAAACTCACAAAAAAACGCGGCTTTCCAGGCCTCAAGGGTTTTGTCAATGCAATTCTCCGGACCTATATCCGGAGACAGACTGGAGACGATCCCATTGAGCTGTCCAGTCTGGAAGCCAAAACCAATATTCCCCAGTGGATCCTAAGCCTCTGGCAGAAGGATTACGGTGAAGATCTGACGGAACAGATCTGTCAGGGCCTGGCCCATCACCCGGCCTTAAGCATCCGGACCAATCTCTTAAAGATTTCCCCAGATGAGCTTATGAAGAAGCTGGAAGATAAGGGTATGACTCTGACAAAGGCAGACCAGGCCCTGCTTTTCCAGGAAAATAAGGAATCGGAAACCGACTCTTGTTCCGACCGCGGCATCTTTCTTCTCGAGGGTGCCGGAAGTCTTCTGGATCTTCCGGAATTTCAGGAGGGCGATTTCTATATCCAGGACCTCTCCTCCATGCTTCCAGCAGAGGCCGCAGGTCTGGCTCCCGGCATGGAGGTCATTGATCTCTGTGCGGCACCGGGCGGAAAGTCCATTGATGCAGCTCTATTAATGGGAGATCAGGGTCATGTCCTTTCCCGGGATTTGACTGAAGAGAAGGTGGAGAAGATTGAGGAGAATGCAGAGCGTCTCGGCCTGAATTGTATCCAGGCCGAGCCGGGAAATGCAGAAATCCATGACCCTGCCCTGGACGGAAAGGCAGACATTCTTCTGGCAGATCTCCCCTGCTCGGGACTCGGCGTCTTAAGAAGAAAGCCGGAGATCCGCTACAGGGTTCAGGAAGCGGACCTTTCCGAGCTTCAGAAGCTGCAGAGGCAGATCCTGTCCGCATCCCTTTCCTATCTGAAAAAGGGCGGAAAGCTGGTCTACTCCACTTGTACCATCAGTAAGCAGGAAAATCAGGATAACCGGGACTGGATCCTTAAGACCTGGCCGGACCTTCAACTGGCCGCAGAGAAACAGATCCTTCCCGACGCCTGTCATGACGGCTTCTATTATGCCGTTTTTTTAAGATAAGTCTTCAATAAAGGATGAAATAAATTTACATGGAAGCAAAAACCGATATCAAATCCATGACACTGGAGGAATTAAAGGACTGTCTGGTCTCCATGGGAGAAAAGCCCTTCCGGGCCAAACAGCTCTATGAATGGGTGCATGTCCGACTGGTTTCTTCCTTCGATGAGATGACCAATCTCCCGAAGAGCCTGAGAGAGAAATTAAAAGAAAGCTGCAGCCTGACCGTTCTGACTCAGGAGGACCTGCAGATTTCGAAAATCGACGGAACCCGGAAGTACCTTTTCGCTCTTTCCGACGGCAATATGGTGGAATCCGTTCTGATGAAGTACGAGCACGGGAATTCGGTCTGCATTTCCTCCCAGGTCGGCTGCCGCATGGGCTGCCGCTTCTGCGCATCCACACTGGACGGCCTGGTCCGGGGCCTGACCCCTTCGGAAATGCTGGACCAGATCTATCGGATTCAGACCGATATCGGCGAGCGGGTTTCCAATGTCGTCGTCATGGGAACCGGCGAGCCTCTGGATAATTACGACAACCTGATCCGCTTTATTCATCTTCTGACCGATCCGAACGGTTTGAACATCAGTCAGAGGAATGTCACGGTATCGACCTGCGGCATTGTTCCAAGGATCTATGACCTGGCCAGGGAGGATCTGCAGATCACCCTGGCCCTGTCCCTCCATGCATCGACCCAGGAAAAGCGGCAGGAGCTTATGCCTATCGCCAACCGCTATGACATTCATGAGGTCTTAAAGGCCATGAAGGACTATGTCAATGCGACCGGCCGCCGGGTGACTTTCGAGTACAGTCTGGTCGGCGGAGTCAACGATACCGATGAGGATGCCGTCCGTCTGGCCGGCCTTCTGAAGGGACTCCTCTGCCACGTGAATCTGATTCCCGTCAATCCGATCAAGGAGAGGTCCTATGTCCAGTCCAACCACCGGCGGGTCCTGGCTTTCCAAAAGAAGCTTGAAAATCTGGGGATTAATGTTACTATTAGGAGAGAATTGGGCCGTGATATCGATGGGGCCTGTGGGCAGCTTCGCAGACGGCATTTAAGGGGTTAATGGCTATGCAGTACGATATGAAGACGGATCCGGGACGGGTCCGTTCGCATAATGAAGATTATATATATGCCAGTTCTTCCCCCGTCGGACTGCTGCCGAATGTTTTTCTTTTAGCAGATGGCATGGGCGGCTATAAGGCAGGAGAGTATGCTTCCTGTCATACAGTTCAGACAGTTCTTCAGGATCTGTCTGAGCATGGAACGGGTCAGCCGGTGGAAGTCCTGAAAGGGGCAATCAGCCACGCAAATCAACTGATTTTCCAGGAAGCTGCAGATGATGAGGAGAAGCAGGGCATGGGCACGACCTTTATTGCCTGCTCCATCAAGGAAGGAAGACTTCTGACAGCCAATGTAGGTGACAGCCGGGTCTATATTTCCGATGAAGACGGGATCCGTCAGGTGACCCGGGATCATTCCTATGTCGGAGAGCTTTTAAGATCCGGTAAAATCGATGAGGAGGAGGCCAGGGTGCATCCCAGACGCCACTACATCACCCGTGCCATCGGTGCGGAGGAAGAGGTGAAGCCGGACTTCTTTGAAGAGGATCTGAAAGAGGGATCCAAGGTGCTTCTCTGTTCAGACGGCCTGACTGATATGCTTTCAGATGCGGAAATCCACGCCATCCTGTCGGACGGCAGATCCGTAAGCGAGGAGTGTCAGGAGCTGATTGACAGTGCAAATGACAAGGGCGGAAGAGACAATGTCTCTGTGATTGTGATCGAGCCCTGATTTATGAAATGATGAAAATGAGGAGATTTCTATGTTAATACCGGGAACCATTATAGGAGATCGTTATGAGATCCAGGAACAGGTCGGCGCCGGCGGCATGGCAGATGTCTATCGGGCCAAGGATCATGTGCTCGAGCGTGATGTCGCCATCAAGGTTCTGAAGCCTGAATTTGCCGAGGACAAGACCTTCGTCAGTAAGTTCCGTCAGGAGGCACAGGCTGCAGCAGGACTGGAGCATCCCAACATTGTCAATATCTACGATGTCGGTTTTGAAAACAACCTCTATTACATCGTAATGGAGTATGTGCAGGGCATTACCTTAAAGACCTATATTTCCAAGAGGGGCCGTCTCAACTACAAGGAAGTCCTGTCCATTGCCATCCAGGTGGCCCGCGGTATCGAGGCTGCCCATAACAAGGGAATCATTCACCGGGACATCAAGCCCCAGAATATCATTATCTCGAACGAGGGCAAGGTCAAGGTGACCGATTTCGGCATTGCCAAGGCTACATCCTCCAAGACCATGAGCACCGGTGCCATGGGATCTGTTCATTATATCTCGCCGGAGCAGGCCAGAAACGGCTATGTCACCAAGCAGAGCGATATCTATTCTCTGGGTATCGTTATGTACGAGATGGTGACCGGCAGAGTTCCCTATGACGGAGAAACCGCTGTCTCCATCGCCATCCAGCATCTGCAGGGCCAGATGAAGAAACCCAGCGAGCTGGTCGATGATGTACCGGTTTCCCTGGAACACATTATTGAAAAGGCAACCCAGAAGAGCCCGGAGCGCCGTTATCCGACCATGGGCGACCTTCTGGTCGATCTGAAGAAGGCTCTGATCAATCCGGATGAGGACTTTGTTCAGGATATCGATCCGGATGAAGAGGGCAAGACCAAGGTCCTGACTCCTGAGGAGATGGAGAAGATCCGTCAGGATTCCAAGGAAGAAAACTTCGTTCCGGAGAAGAATCCGGATGACGAGGATGAGGACGATGACGATGAAAAGGTAAACCCCAAGATGGAGAAAGCCATTACCATCATGGGCATTGCCGCAGCAGTTATCATTGCTGTGATCGTTCTGGTTCTGGTCGCATCCTTCATGGGCTGGTTCCATTTCGGATCTTCTTCCAAGAAGAGCACCACAACAAAAACGACAACGGAATCGACCGAAAAGGTCACTGTTCCGGATCTTACCGGAATGACCGTTGATGAAGTAAGAACAAAGCTTGACAGCACCGGCCTGAAGTACGAGGTTGTAGGTAAGGAATCCTCCGACCAGTACAAAGAGGGTCAGGTTGTCCGTCAGACTCCTAAGGCAGATAAGAAAGTTTCCAAGAATACGACCATTCAGCTGACTCTGTCCAGCGGTCCGGCAGAAACCACTGTTACCGTTCCAAATGTTGTCGGCAAGTCCAGATCCGCCGCAGAATCTGCGCTGAAGGCTGTCAATCTCGAGGTCGACGTCCAGTATCAGACCAGTGATTCGGTAGCCCAGGGCGTTGTCATCAGCCAGTCTCCCAAGAGCGGTGCTGACGGCGTCAAGGAAGGCGATACTGTAACCATCGTTGTATCTCAGGGTCAGGAAACCGTTTCGGTTCCCAATGTTGTAGGATCCAGCCAGTCCGCAGCCGTAAGCTCTCTTCAGAATAACGGTCTGACCGTCGGAAATATCAGCCAGGCATACAGCGATACTGTCGCTGCCGGCATGGTCATC
Organism: Lachnospiraceae bacterium; assembly: GCA_029224965.1. GTDB lineage: Bacteria > Bacillota > Clostridia > Lachnospirales > Lachnospiraceae > Lachnocurva. The sequence goes on along the minus strand of JAQXVO010000033.1, from coordinate 76,061 downwards.
TCCCAAAGCGTCAGCGGAACCCAGGTCAAAGGCACCAAGGTTAATCTTGTTGTAAGTCTTGGCAAGAAGCCAGAGGAGCAGCCTGAGACCGTTTCAGTTCCCAATGTCGTAGGACTCAGCCAGTCTGATGCTGCTAGTAAGCTTCAGAGCAGCGGTCTGACTGTCGGCAATATTACCCAGGATTATAGTGACAGTGTTGCAGCCGGTCAGGTTATCTCTCAGAGTGTCAGCGGATCACAGGTCAAGGGCACCAAGGTAAACCTTGTTATAAGTCTTGGACCGAAGGCTCAGGAATAAACGTGACTGTCCACTCGGATTCATGAATCAAAATTTAGATTTACACCATCTTTCTGCATTACGCAGTCAGATGGTGTAAATTTTTGTTTAATCGAAAGGCAATCAAGCGTATACTTATACTAATAGTGCGAAGTTTAAAGCCTGCCCGAAAATTCCGACGATAACTGTTAAGCAGGGCCGGCTGTTATAAGACCATGATCAGGAAAGAAGGTTTATGAAGGGTCGTATCATCAAAGGAATCGCAGGTTTTTATTATGTCTACGTTCCCGGAAAAGGACTCTATGAGTGCAAGGCCAAGGGGATTTTCCGAAAGCGCGGCATGAAGCCCCTGGTAGGAGACGAGGTTACGATTTCCCTGATCAGCGAGGAAGAGAAGACCGGCAATGTCGATGAGATCCTGCCCCGGAGGAATGATCTGATCCGGCCCGCTGTCGCAAATGTAGACCAGGCTCTGGTCGTCTTTGCCGCCGCCAGTCCTACCCCGGATCGAAACCTTCTGGACCGCTTTCTTGTCATGATGGAATATCAGGATCTGCCCTCGATCATCGTCTTTAACAAGATCGATCTGGCGGACCCGGAAAAACTCTCGGATCTGGTCAAGACCTATGAGAAGGCCGGCTATCCGGTTCTGACCGCCTCGGTCAAAGAGAAAAGAGGACTTTCAGAAATCCGTAAGGTTCTGGAAGGAAAGACCACAACCCTTGCCGGTCCTTCCGGCGTCGGAAAATCTTCTTTAATTAACAGCCTCCAGTCCGGTATTCAGATGGAGACCGGAGAGATCTCCAAGAAGATTGCCCGGGGAAAAAACACCACAAGACACGCCCAGATCATACCGCTTCATCTTTCGAAAGATCCGTCCGATCGTGAAGCTTTCGATCCTGCTTTTTCCGCTGAAGCCTCTGAGGGGACTTCCGGAGAAGCAGCTGAGACTTACATTGTAGATACACCCGGCTTCAGCTCGGTTCTGATTCCGGAAATGAAAAAGGAAAGCCTGGATGACTGCTTTCCGGAATTTCATGACTACATTCCCAGATGCCGTTTTGCGGAATGTGCCCACATCCATGAACCGGACTGTGCCGTCAAGGATGCGGTCGAGGCCGGCGCCATTGCCAGGAGCCGTTACGAAAACTATCTGCTTCTTTATGAGGAGATTAAGAACCGTAGAAGCTATTAATGAAAAGATCCAACTGGATCGAGAAGTAATAGATCAGAAAAACCAGGAGTCAGGAATGATTCACTTGGATTGATTCAAAAGGAGATAGGGCTATGAATTGTCTTTCACCTTCCATTCTGTCAGCGGACTACTGCAATCTGCAGCGCGATATCCAGACGGCGGATGACGCGGGCGCCCAGTATATCCATATTGATGTTATGGATGGTCATTTCGTCCCTCCGATCACGGTAGGAGCGCCGGTGGTCCGGAGCATCCGGAATATCACGGACAAGATCCTGGATGTCCACCTCATGGTGGAGCGGCCGGAACGCATGATTTCCGACTTCATCGATGCCGGTGCAGATATCATCACGGTCCATGCTGAGAGCACCAATCATCTGGACCGGGTCATCCGCCAGATCAAGGCTGGCGGTGCCATGGCATCGGTTGCCGTCAATCCCTCGACCCCTCTTTCGGTTCTGGACTATATTTTACCGGAAGTGGATATGGTTCTGGTCATGAGCGTCAACCCCGGATACGGCGGACAGAAATTTATCCCCTATATCCTGGACAAACTGAGAGATCTGCAGGCCATGCTCTATGAGCGTCATCTGAAGACAGATGTCGAGGTCGACGGCGGGGTTCGGCTGGACAATCTGGATGCCATCCTGGAGACCGGTGCCAACGTCATTGTATCGGGATCGGCGATTTTCCACGGCGACATTTCAGAAAATATCGCAGCCTTTCTGGAGAAAATGTAATGCGAACAATGATTCTGTCCGGAGGATCGATTTCGGACAGGGAAGTGAAGAAAACGATCGATGAAGCCGGGGCTCTGGGAGAGGATCTGACCGTCATCGCAGCGGATAAGGGCATGGAAGCCGCAGACCGGCTGGGCATTGCTCCGGACTGGATCATCGGTGATTTCGATTCGGCGGATTCCTCCATGCTGGACCGGTCCAAGGAACTGGAGCAGGCCGGAAAAAGCAGGCTTACTGTTTTGAATCCGGTCAAGGACGACACGGATTCCGAGGCTGCCCTGCATCTGGCCTTTGAACACACCGATGGACCGATTTACTTCTTCGGCGGAAGCGGGACCCGGATCGATCATCTCCTGTCGAATCTTATGACCATGAAGCAAGGCCTGGAAAGGAACCGGGAGATTTTTCTGATTGATGACCATAACCGGGTCCGGCTTATGGATAGGGATCATCCGGTTTCTATAAGAAAGGAAGACCAGTTCGGCTCCTACCTTAGTGTGATTCCCCTGTCCGGTCCGGCAGAGGGTGTGAACCTGAAGGGCTTCTATTATCCGCTTGAAAATGCAGTTCTGTCCGGACGGGATTCTCTGGGAAATTCCAATGAAATCACGGCAGAGGTCGGAGAGATTACGGTCCAAAGCGGAGTTCTGGCTGTGATCGAAGCCAGGGACTGAGCCCTGAAAGGGTTTCGAGAGGACTTATATGATTTACGAATATCCCGATTATTATAAGGAATTTCACTGCATCGGAGGCGTCTGCAAGGACAGCTGCTGCGCTGGCTGGGAAGTGGATATCGATGATGATACGGCGGAAATGTATAAGAATGTGCCCCTCCCGATTGGCGACCGGCTTCGGGAAAAGCTGATCGGCGACAGGGGCCATTACCGTTTTCAGCTCTGTCCGGATAAAAGGTGCCCCTTCTTGAATTCGGATCAGCTTTGTGACATTATTCTTGCTATGGGCCAGGGCGGCTTGTCAGTCACCTGCACGGAATATCCCAGATATACCATAGAGACGCCCTTCTATCAGTTGACGGATCTGACCTTGTCCTGCCCAGAGGCTTCCCGGATTTTCTTTTCGACCGAAGATCCGGTCACCTATGAGGAGAGGGAAGAGGAATACCACGATACCGACTGGGAAGAAGATCCTTTCTTCGATGATGAAGATTCTGAGGATGAGCATTTCGATGAAGCGGATTTAGAGGACAACTGGACGGATGAGGATTCCGTCGAGGCAGAAGACGATATGGAAGAAGGTTCTGAGGCAGCCTCTGCAGATCAACCCGAAGAATCTAAAGATGGTATAGAAGATCCTGAAGAAAGAGAACAGAGGCTGGCTGAAGACAAGGCACGTCTGGACCGGGTTTTGGCTCTCCGCCGGGATGTCATGAAGGTCCTTAATGACCGGTCCCTCCCGCTTTCGGAGAGGGACCGAAGGATTGCAGCTCTTTTCGGGGAAAATCCGGATCAGCTTTCAGCCGGAAGCCGGGCAGAGGATGAGCTCCTTCTGGAAAAGCTCATGGCCATGGAGGAGGTCAATCCCGACTGGCATGAGATCAGGCTTTCTCTTTCAGAAAATCTGAAAGAGATCGAAGACCGGGCAGAGGAGCTTTTATCCGAGGTCGGACCCTGGCTTTGGAACCGGCTGGAACGCTTCCGGTCTTATCTGTACTTTCGATACACGATAGAGATCTATGAGAGGAAAGACCCTGGACAGGTCTTACGTTTCATCCGGCGCTGCTGCCGCTTCCTGGATCTGCTTCTGGCGGAGTGGTGTCTCTCACATGACGCGGATTCGATTCCGCAGACGGCCCTGGAAGACCGGGCCAGAATTTTCTCAAGGCAGGTGGAGCATTCCAGAGAGAATGTGGAGGACCTGCTCTTCTAAGGAGAATTATTGAAATGAAGAAAACGATTGTGGAATTTATTATTACGCTTCTGATTCTGATCATGTCTCTGACCATCGGCGGCTATGTCCTTCATCTTCTGATTGAAAGGAAGGGCGATATCTTCGGACGCAGTGCGCAGACAAGCAGTACTTCCAAGTCCAAAACAGCCTCGGCGACATCCACACAGGCCGATGACTATACCGGAACCATGTGGATCGGCGATTCCCGTTTCGTCGGCATGGACAAGGCCGTAGATATTACATCGACCGACCGGAATTTCCTCGTGGCAAAGGTCGGCCAGGGCCTGCCCTGGTTCAAGAACACGGCTCTGACCAGTGTGAAGAAGATCCGGTCCAAGAATTCCGCTTTGAAGACCTGGCGTTATGTCATCTGTCTCGGTGTCAATGATCTGAAGGATATGGACAATTATATTGAGGAATATAAGACGCTGACATCCGGTGATTCATCGATCGAGCTGATCCTGGTTTCCGTCAATCCGGTCAAGGACTATCCGTCCATTTCCAATACCCAGATCGAATCCTTCAATGAAAAGCTGAAGGATGCCTGTGACGAGAATGGCTGGTATTACATTGATACCTACACGACTCTGATGGATCAGGGCTATAAGACGACAGACGGTCTGCATTATGACAATGACACCTATAAGATCATCTATCAGGGAATCCTGGATGGCCTGTCAGACTATGAGAGTCAGAAGCAGAAGAGCTGACGGAAGTGCTGAGATTGCTTTTCGGGTCTGAAATTCAGACAAAAAAAGGCAGCCTGAGAATGGGTCTGCCTTTCGAAAATAGAGAAGAGAAAAGGGAGGAAAATCAGGCGTTATAGATCCTGGCCTGTTCATTGAGCCAGCTGCAGATGGCTGAGATTCCTTCTTTGGAAAAGGCCTCCTGGTGTGAGGTCTTTTTTTCTTTGGTATGGGCGAAGGCATAGGGACCCTTCCATATGGTGGCCTGGAGACGATTCTCCATGGGCACCGGCTTTTCTTCATCGCCGGAAGCCTCTGCCTGGTTCTCGGCTTGGTCAGAAGATGCGGGTTCTTCCGGTTCGACCGGAACCTCGACCTTCTCGATTCGAAAGCACATTTTGCCGGAGCTTCCGGTATAGGGAGATTTTTTATAAAATTCCAGTGATAAGAGATCTTTTTCGGCAATCATGGTTTTCTCCGTTGGAATGACTTCTGACAGGGGTTATAATATATAAGTTAATGAGTTTACAGGTTCATTATAATAAATGAAAATCTGCTTGGAAAGAGAAAGAGGATGCTATGCCGCAGGGAAATCCGAGAGCAGGAGAATTCTACCTGCATTTTAAAAAGAAGCTTTACCAGGTCCTGACCATTGCAACCCACTCGGAGACCCGGGAGCGCCTGGTAATCTATCAGGCTCTTTACGGTGACTACGGGGTTTACGCCAGACCTTATAGCATGTTTATCAGCGAGGTCGATCATGAGAAGTATCCGGAGGTGAAGGCAAAATACCGCTTCACTCTGGTGGAGCCGGGACAGCTCGGAGAACGGAAGGAATCACATGAATCAGACAATGAGGCTGAACCGGCGAATCTGATCGAATCGATTCCTGCAGCAGATCGAAATTCTGCCGATTCGGGACCAAAGGATCCCGCTCTGACAAGAGAGACTGAAGCGGAAAATGTCAGCCATGTCGGAAAAGAAGCCCATGCGAACGGGACTCTGACGGAAGATCATGAAGAAACACCATTAAAGACCGCTCCGACAGAATCACCTGACGAAGAGGAAGCGGAGGAAGAAGCTCTGGAAGAAGCCGGAGTCAATCCTCTCCTTCTCGAATTTCTCGATGAAGATAATTTCGGAAGGAAGTACAAGATCCTCGAAGCTATGCAGGAAGAGGGCGACATCAACGATACCCTGATCGACAACATGGCGGCATCCATTGATGTGGTCATCCCGGACGGACCGGTCGATGACCGTTTCGACCATCTGAAGTATGCTGTTTCCAAACGGATGCAGTTTGAAACCGACCGCTTCAGAAGATAAGAGATGATAGTCAGAAATTCTGCCGGGAATGATCCCGAGACATTTCGATATGTAATCTATAGAAAAGAACCGTTTTCGGAGGCAGAACAATTGGAAATCGAGAGAAAATATCGCCTGAAAACCCTTCCGGAGAACCTGGAATCCTATCCCCACTACACGATTGAGCAGGGTTATCTCTGTACAGATCCTGTGGTCCGGGTTCGATGCTCCGGTCCGCTGACGGATGGGAAGAAGGTCTATAAAAAGGGACACTGTACCCTGGTTTATAAGTCCAGCGGCCTTCTGGCCCACGAAGAGGAAAGCTTTTCCCTGAGCGAGGAAGCCTATCAGCATCTGAAGGAGAAGGCCGACGGGGTCGTGATCAAGAAGACCCGCTATCGGATTCCCTATGATCCCTATGTGATCGAGCTGGATCTTTTCGAAAATGTGAAGGATCCGAAAGCACCGGATCGGCTGCTTTGCATGGCAGAGGTTGAATTCCCCGGCCTTAAAGAGGCGGACAGTTTTGAGCCGGCCGACTGGTTCGGCGAGGATGTGACCATGGATAAGCATTATCACAATTCGGCCATGATCTTTCCGGCCGATGGCTGAAAAAGAAGAGATCCGGAAATCCCGGCAGATGAACGGACCGGCAGAGACCCGGAATCAATAAGAAAAATCGTAATTCATCCTGTGATTCGTAAGAAAGGAGACTTCCAAATGAGTAAACTTGCAATCTGCATGGCAGACGGTGTGGAAGAAATAGAAGGACTGACAGTTGTAGACCTCTTGAGAAGAGCCGATATCGAGATCGATATGATTTCGACCCAGAACCGGGGACGGGCCATGGGCAGCCACAAGATTCAGTTTGAAACCGATATCAATCTGAGAGAGGCCGATCTGAAGAGCTATGACGGCATCGTTCTTCCAGGCGGCATGCGTGGTACCGAGAACCTTTTGAACAATGTCACCATCATCAATACCATTCAGAACTTCTTCGAGCAGGGCAAGCTCTGCGCAGCCATCTGCGCCGCACCTACCGTTCTCGGCAAGGCCGGTATTCTCCGCGGAAAGAAGGCCATCTGCTATCCGGGCATGGAGGACAAGCTTCTGGGAGCAGAGGTCACGTTAGAGCCCGTTGTCGTTGATGGAAACATCATTACCAGCCGGGGCCTCGGCACTGCCATTCCTTTCGCTCTGGCCATCATCACCTATATCAAGGGACAGGATGAGGCCGACCGGATCGCAGAGAAGATCGTATACAAGGCCTGAGGGCTGAATTGATAAGATTTTCAGGGGAAAGCACGTTGTTTTTCAAAAAATGATATGTTATAATTCTTTACTGTCTGCACGGGTATTTTATGCCCGCTTCAGGAAATAAGATAAAACAGCAGTATCTGTCTGAAAGAATTTTCATTTCCGAATAGACCAGGCATTTTTAAACCAAGGAGGAATAAATAAACAAAATGAGCGTACAGGTAGAAAACTTAGAGCACAATATGGCCAAGCTGACCGTCACTGTTGATGCATCAGCATTTGAGAAGGCACTGAACCAGGCCTATAACCGTGAGAAGAAGCAGATCAACATCCCGGGCTTCCGTAAGGGCAAGGCTCCGAGAAAGCTGATCGAAGCGGAATATGGTAAGAATGTTTTCTATGAGGGCGCAGGCAATATCCTGATTCAGGATGAATATCCCAAGGCTTATGATGAGTCCGGTCTTGAAATCGTATCTCAGCCTGAGATCGAGATCACTCAGATGGAATCCGGCAAGGACTTTATCTTTACCGCAACTGTAGCTGTAAAGCCGGAAGTGAAGCTTGGCAAGTATGCCGGTGTTACCGTAACCAAGATCGACACCACCGTTTCTGATGAGGATGTCGACAAGGAAGTTGAGACTCAGCTCAATAATAACGCACGTACCGTTACTGTAGATCGTGAGATCCAGGACAAGGATACCGCAGACATCAACTTCGAAGGTTTTGTTGATGGCAAGGCATTCGAAGGCGGCAAGGGCGAGAACTACAAGCTTGAGATCGGTTCTCACAGCTTTATCGATACCTTTGAAGACCAGCTGATCGGCAAGAAGGCCGGCGATGACGTAGAAGTCAACGTTACCTTCCCTGAGAACTATCAGGCATCCGAGCTTGCAGGCAAGCCTGCACTCTTCAAGGTTCATGTCAACAGCGTATCCGCCAAGGAAGTTCCCGAGCTGAACGATGATTTCGCAGGCGATCAGGGCTTCGATACCGTAGACGAGTACAAGGCTGACGTTAAGAAGCATCTCGAGGAGAACAAGGAAAACGCTGCAAAGCGTACCAAGGAAGAGGAAGCAATCGCCAAGATTGTTGCTGACGCTGAGATGGATATCCCGGATGCTATGGTTAAGTCCCAGGAAGATTCCATGATCAACGAGATGGCTCAGAACATGGCTCGTCAGGGTCTGTCCATGCAGCAGTACTTCCAGTTCACCGGAACCACCATGGAGCAGCTTCGCGAGCAGGTTAAGCCGGACGCTCTGAAGAGGATCCAGAACTCCCTGGTACTTGAGGCCATTGCTGATGCAGAGAAGATCGAAGCCAGCGATGAGGATGTGGATGCTGACATCAAGAAGACTGCAGAACAGTATGGTATGAAGTTCGAAGACCTTGTCAAGAACGTATCTGATACCGACAGAGAAAATATCAAGGCAGATCTCCGTATCCAGAAGGCAATCGATTTCGTTATGGACAACTGCAAGGAGAGAAAGAAGCCGGAAAGAAAGGCCAAGACAGAAGATAAGGACCAGACCGAGAATAAGGAAGGCTCCGAAGAGTAATTATCCGACTGCCTGACAAGAGAGATACAGACCGGCGTGAAGGAGGCAAATATGGCAACAATTCCTTATGTCATTGAACAGAATTCCAGAGGAGAGCGTAGTTATGATCTCTACAGCCGTCTTCTGAAAGACCGGATTATTTTCCTCGGAGAAGAGGTAAACGAGACAACCGCTCAGATCGTAATCGCTGAGCTCCTTTTCCTGGAATCTCAGGATCCCAACAAGGACATCAACCTTTACATCAATTCCCCTGGAGGAATGGTTACTGCAGGCCTTGGTATCTACGATACCATGCAGTACATCAAGTGCGATGTCTCTACCATCTGCGTAGGCATGGCCGCTTCCATGGGAGCATTTCTTCTGGCCGGCGGAACCAAGGGCAAGCGTTATGCCCTTCCGAATTCCGAGATCATGATTCATCAGCCTTCCGGCGGAACCAAGGGTCAGGCAACAGAGATTCAGATCGCTGCAGAAAACATCCTGAAGGTTAAGGAAAAACTCAACCGGATGCTGGCTGCAAATACCGGACAGCCTTATGAAAAGGTCTGCCAGGATACAGAGCGTGATCATTATCTGGATGCCCAGGAAGCCCTGGATTATGGTCTGATCGACCAGATCATCACCAGTCGTGCAGACGGTGAGAATAAGGATTGATAGAAGGAGGGTATCCCTTTTGGGGTACCCTTTCTCTCACAAGAAAGGAAAACTATGGCACAGAGAAAAGATCATGAGATCCATTGCTCTTTCTGCGGAAAGCCCGAGTCCCAGGTCCGGAAGATGATTTCCGGCCCCAACGGCGTATTCATCTGCGATGAATGTGTGGACATCTGCAGCGAGATCATTGATGAGGATTTCGGACCGGATGACGATAACGGCAGAGACGACGAGCCGGCTGACATCAACCTGAAGAAACCGGAAGAGCTGAAGGCTTTCCTGGATCAGTATGTCATCGGCCAGGATGAGGCCAAGAAGGTTCTCTCCGTTGCCGTTTACAATCACTACAAGAGAATTCTGTCCAAGAAAAAGACAGATGTGGAGCTGCAGAAGAGTAACGTTCTTCTTCTGGGACCGACCGGTTCCGGAAAAACCCTCCTGGCCCAGACTCTGGCCCGGGAGCTCGGTGTACCCTTTGCCATTGCCGACGCAACGACTCTGACCGAGGCCGGCTATGTCGGCGAGGACGTCGAGAATATTCTTCTCAAGCTGATCCAGGCTGCAGATTATGATATCCGCCGGGCCGAGATCGGCATCATCTACATCGACGAGATCGATAAGATCGCAAAGAAGTCCGAGAACGTCTCCATCACCCGTGATGTATCCGGTGAGGGCGTTCAGCAGGCACTTCTGAAGATTCTGGAAGGCACCATCGCCTCGGTTCCCCCTCAGGGCGGCCGTAAGCATCCCCAGCAGGAGCTGATCCAGATCGATACCACCAACATCCTCTTCATCTGCGGCGGAGCCTTTGAAGGCCTCGACAAGATCATCGAAGAAAGAACCGAATCCGCAAGCATGGGCTTCGGTGCATCCGTCAAGTCCAAGGAAGATATCAAGGTCGGCGATGTACTGCGCAAGGCTTTGCCTCAGGACTTCGTTAAGTTCGGCCTGATTCCCGAGTTCATCGGACGTGTTCCCATCAATGTCGCCCTGGATCAGCTGACCGAGGAGGATATGATCCGCATCCTGACCGAGCCGAAGAACTCCCTGACCAGACAGTATCAGGCCCTCTTCGAGATGGACGGCGTCAACCTGATCTTCGAGCCCGATGCCCTGAAGGAGATCGCCGAGAAGTCCATCCAGCGTAAGACCGGCGCCCGGGGCCTTCGTGCCATCATGGAAGCCGTTATGATGGATGACATGTATCACATCCCTTCGGATGAGAGTGTGAAGGAAGTCCGGATCACCAAGGAAAAGGTAGATCAGAACCTGATTTTCCGCGATCATGAGGACAAGATTCCTTCTATCGAGGAAAAGAAGACCGATTCGAAATCGGATTCTGATGAAGAAAACCAGAAGAGTGCCTGAGTGCCTATGAAGATTATTGATGCAGAACTTGAAACCGTATGTGGAATCACCAGTAAGCTTCCCAAGAACCATCTGCCCGAGATCGCCTTCTGCGGCCGGAGCAACGTCGGGAAATCCTCTCTCATCAATACCCTGATGGAGAGGAAGAAGCTTGCCAGGACTTCCCAGCAACCCGGAAAGACCCAGACCCTGAATTTCTACAAGGTGAATTCAGCACTTTATCTGGTGGACCTGCCGGGTTACGGCTATGCTAAGAATTCACAGGCCAACCGGGAGGCCTGGGGCCGGATGATTCAGAATTATCTGACCGGCTCCGAAATGCTCCGGTATGTCTTCCAGCTGGTGGATATCCGCCACGATCCTACGGAAGACGATCAGAAGATGTATGACTGGCTGACCTATCTGGGATTCGATCCGATCATCATCGCAACGAAATCTGATAAATTAAAGCCAAGAGAGATTGAGGCCCACCTGGACCGGATCTCTGAGGTGCTGGGTCTGGAGAGCGATGCCATTATCGTGCCCTTCTCCTCTGTGACCAAACAGGGTCTGGATACCCTGAATGACTTTATGGACCAGGTTATCGAAAACGAAAAGGAAATGAAATGAAAAGACGTAGAACAGGTTTATTCGTATTTGTTCTGCTGCTATCGATCAGTGCAGTTTCTGTTTTGGGGACTGCACTTTTTGTAAATTCGGGGAAAAACAAGAGTAAAAGCAGTGGAAAGCTCACCATCGTAACCTCCTTCTATCCGGTCTATATTTCCGCCATGAATGTGACCGATGGAGCTGATGTCGATCTGGAGAATCTGACCGAGCCTTCGACCGGCTGCCTCCACGACTACACACTGACACCCAAGGACATGAAGCTTCTGTCGACGGCGGATATCTTCCTGGTCAACGGCGGCGGGATCGAGAACTTCCTGACCGATGTGGCCGAATCCTATCCCAATCTGAAGATCATTGATCTGTCCAGGAATTTTACCGACGAGGAGCTGGAGCAGATCCACGAGGCCGGCGGAGAGACTGATGAGCAGGGTGAAGCCAACGCTCATTATTGGATGAGTGTGACCCTGTTAAAGACCCAGGTCGATACCATGGCCAAAGGTCTGGCGGATGCTGATCCGGCCAATGCCTCTCTCTATCAGTCCAATGCCGAGGCCTATGAGAAGGAACTGGAAGGACTCCAGGCCAAGGAAAAGAAAGTGGCCGGAAAGCTTTCCAATGCCGTTATCTTTCATGCTGCCTTCTATTACCTCTGCCAGGATCTGAACTGTCAGGTGGCCTATACCCTGGACCTTGACGAGGAACGCCAGGTCAGTGCCGGAGAGACAAGAGATACGGCAGATGCCCTGAAGACGATGTCTAATCCTGTCATCCTGGCTGAAAAAACCTATGGCCAGGAGATGGCGGAAAGAATGCAGACCGAAACCGGCTGCAAGGTCATCTACCTCGATCCTCTGACTCGAAGCAATGGAAATTACGAAAAAGATGCCTATCTCAAGGGCATGGAAGAAAACCTTGCGAAAATCGAGGCTGCGATCGGCCAGTAAATTTTCCGCCGAAGATTTCCGCTGAAAGGCAGCCCTAAGATTTGTATCAGCGGCAGACAGACCCGGTCTTCAGACCAGTCTTTTCGGATAAACGGATATTCCATCTAAAGGAGTAGTAATTTGGAAACAGAGAATAAAAACAAGGACAGGAACCCCTACCGGCGGAAGCTGATCCGACCCTGCGGCCTCCACTGCGTCCGGGTCAATGACCTCGGCGTGAAATTCGGCGACCAGGTGGTTCTTTCCCATGTCAACCTTCATGTCCACTGCGGACAGATGTTGGCGGTCATTGGACAGAACGGAGCCGGAAAATCCACCCTGATCCGGGCTATGTTAGATGAAGTCAAGCATACCGGCACTGTGGAATTTCGGAATCGGGAAGCCGGCATGGTGAAGAAGCTCCGGATCGGCTATGTTCCACAGAAACTGAATATCGACCGCAATACGCCCATGGATGTCTATGATCTGATCGCATCCTTCAAGAGCCGTTTCCCGATCTTCTTAAAGAGTAAGAAGCTCTATGGGGAAATCGAGGACGCCCTGGATGTTTTCCAGGCTAAGGATCTGATCGATCATCCGGTCGGCCAGCTGTCCGGCGGTCAGCTCCAGAGGGTCCTCCTGTCCATGGCCGTCATGGACGATCCCGACCTTCTCCTTCTGGATGAGCCTGTAGCCGGCATTGATCAGAACGGACTGGACCTCTTTTATAAGAATATGACCTATTTAAGAAACCACTATGATGCGGCTATTATTATCATTTCCCATGATCTCGACTATGTAAGAAAGTATGCCGACCAGGTGGTTCTTCTGGACCAGACGGTCAAGGCCAGCGGCAGCCCGGCAGAGGTTTATGCCAGCGACGCCTTCCGGGAAGTCTTTGGAAGGGAGGACAGTTTACGATGAGTTCTCTTTTTTCCTATGAATTTATGCGGCTGGCCTTTGCAGCCGTCTTATTAATCACACCCCTTCTCGGTATCCTCGGAACTATGGTGGTAAGAAAGAAGATGGCCTTCTTCTCGGATGCCCTGGGTCACTCGGCTCTGACCGGTATTGCCCTCGGCCTCTTCCTTGGCATCAGCGATCCCTCTCTCTCCATGGTCATCTACGGTATTGTCTTTGCCGTCCTTCTTACGACCATTCAGAGAAGAAATCTATCTTCGACCGATACCATCATTTCGGTCTTTGCCAGCGGCAGTACGGCCATCGGTCTGGCCATTCTGTCTCACGGGGGCAATTTCTCGAACTATTCGGCCCTCCTGATCGGAGATATCCTTTCTATCAAGAAGTCCGAGGTTCTCTGGCTCCTTGTCATTCTCTGTGTGACCGTGGTTTTCTGGATTCTGGCCGTCAACCGCCTCAATGCCATCAGCATTCATGCCACTCTGGCAAGGTCCGCCAATATCCAGGTCAAGCTGATCGAGGATATCTTTTCGATTCTGATCGCTGTCGTTGTCATGCTGTCCATCCGCTGGATCGGCATCCTTCTGATCAGCGCCCTGATGATCATTCCGCCCGCATCCTCGGCCAATATCTCTCAGAACATGAGAGAATATCACCTGTACAGCATTATATTTGCAGTATTTTCAGGGGTGGTCGGACTGATCGTAAGCTACTATACAAATGTGGCCACAGGTCCCATGATCGTGATCATTGCGGCCGTTATCTATTTTGCAGCATATCTCTATGGCAGGAAAGGAAAGTAAATGTCATCTGATCTAGTGCTCCGCTTTATCATCATGCTGATTCTTCTGGCCATGTCCGCCTTCTTTTCCGGAGCAGAGACGGCTCTGACGACGGTCTCCCAGATTAAAATGAAGACCATGGCCAAGGACGGTGACAGTCGGGCCGAGAAGGTACTGAAGGTCCTTGAGAAAAAGGACAAGATGCTGTCAGCCATTCTGATCGGTAACAATATCGTAAACCTTTCCGCCTCCTCTCTGGCAACCACGGTTGCCACGAAGCTTCTCGGAAGCGTCGGCGCAGGCATTGCGACCGGTATCCTGACCTTTTTGATCCTGATCTTCGGTGAGATCACGCCCAAAAGCCGGGCCCAGGTTCATAATGTCGATCTGTCTTTAAAATATGCCGGCATCATCTATGTCCTCATGCAGGTCCTGACACCGATCATCTTTGTCATCAATAAGATTTCGGGAGGAATCCTCCGCCTGATTGACGGAAACAAGGACGAGGACGGTCAGAAAATGACTGAGGAAGAGCTTCGGACCATCGTTGATGAAAGCAAGGAAGAGGGTGTCATTCTGACCAACGAGCAGAAGTATATTCACAACCTTTTCGACTTTTCAGATGCCACGGCCAAGGAAGTCATGATCCCCCGGATCGATGTCACCATGGTCAATGTCAACTGGTCCTATGAGAAGCTCATGGATCTGATCCGGGAGGAAATGCTGACCCGGATGCCGGTCTATGAGGGTGACAAGGATCATGTGATCGGAATCATCAATGTCAAGGACCTGCTTTTAAAGAAGGAAGGGGACTTCCATATCCGGGACTATCTCCGCGAAGCCTACTTTACCTACGAACAGAAGAATACCCTGGAGCTTTTCCAGGAGATGCGGAAGAACTCCATTTCCATGGCCATTGTCCTTGATGAATACGGAGCCGTGGCCGGCCTGATCACCATGGAGGACCTCCTGGAGGAGCTGGTCGGAGAAATCCGGGACGAATACGACTCCGATGAAGAGGATGATATTGTGGTCCTTTCTGACCGGGAATTTCTGGTCCAGGGATCCATGAACCTGGAAGATCTCTGTAAGGTCCTGCCCTTAAATTTTGAATCGGATGACTATGACACCCTGGGCGGCTATCTGACCGGGCTTTTTGACCATGTGCCGGAGGTCGGCGAGACCTATGTGACCAAGGAAGGCATTCTTCTTCGGGTCGTGGCGACCGGCCATCAGAGAATTGAAAAGGTCCGCATCCGCTTTCCAAAAGCTGTGAAAATCGAATAAAAGCCGTCCAAAGTCAGGGCGAATATGCTAGTATAATTAGGTATGCGTAAAGACGCAGATCTTATTTATTTCAAAGTCTAGAAATCGAGACAGGGATCAATCGAAGAATCCGGGAATCGGCAAGGCATAAATCAAAAGCAATTTATGAAATTACAGATTCAGGGATGACATAGTAGGAAAATATGCGAAGTATGGTAAGAAATCATCTGGTGAAAAAAAGTCTGGTCCTTCTTCTGACCGCGTCGGCTCTTCTTACAACAGCCTGCGGTGCGGATACCAAGGCCCAGGCCTCCTATAAGAAGGCCGGAATCGAGAAAATGGCGGACGGCAGATATGAGGACGCCATCAGGGAATTTAACAAGGCCCTGAATCATTCGGGCACCAGGATTAATGCAGAAGTTATCGATATCAATTATTACAAGGCAGCTGCCCAGACCCTTTCCGGAAAGGACGAGGCCGCTCTGAAAACCTATACCTCTATCATTGATGCGAAGAAGTCGGCGGATGCCTACTATCTCCGCGGTGCCGCCTATCTGAAGCAGAAAAAAGTGACCAAAGCCGTCTCGGACTTCAAGAAGTCCATTGCCATGGATAAGACCGCCTACGAGAGATATTTCCGGGTTTACTACAGCCTGGTAAATGCAGACCGGTCCGATCAGGCGGACAGGTTCCTGGACCTGGTCCTGGATTTCTCGGATAAGGACGGAAAGGCCCTGGAGGCCAAGGGAAAGGTTCTGGAAATCCGGAAGGATTACACGGGAGCCATCCGTTATTATAAGAAGGCCTTAAAGAAAGACCTGCCTGAGGCCCGGATCGATATGGCCAGAGCCTACCTGGAGGCCGGTGACAGCAAAAGTGCTGAATCCCAGATCAAAGCCTATCAGAAGTCGGAGAAGGAGACGGCGGAATCTCTGAATGCTATCGGAGAACTCCAGATGACAGAAAAGAAATATTCCGATGCCTTAAAGTCCTTCCAGAAGGGCCTGAAATTAAAGGACAGTTCCATGAAGAAGACCCTTCTTCGAAATGAGCTCATTGCACTGGAATACAGCGGAGACTTCACCAGTGCAAAGAAAAAGTGCGAGTCCTATGTCAAGGCCTATCCGGGAGATACGGACATGGCAAGGGAATATCAGTTCCTGGAAACCCGCTGATTCTGTAACAGATACAGAATCATTTTGATCAATGAGGATAGAATCTTTCAATCAATGGAATGAAAATCTGCTCCGATTGTGACCTGCTGAGCAGAGATTGAGGTAAAGAAAAGGAGAAAGTTATGATTCAGAAGCTGATTCAGGAAATCAAGGCAAAGGATGCACCGATTGTTGTCGGTCTGGATCCCAAGCTTTCCTATATACCGGAAGACATTTTAAAGAAATCCTACACTGCATACGGTGAGACCCTGGAAGGCGCAGCAGATGCGATTTTCCGCTTCAACCGTGGAATCGTGGATGCAGTCTATGACCTGGTTCCGGCTGTAAAGCCCCAGGTCGCCATGTATGAGCAGTTCGGAATTCCGGGACTTATGGCCTTCAAGAAGACCATTGATTACTGTCATTCCAAGGGCCTCCTGGTCATCGGTGATGTCAAGCGTGGTGATATCGGATCGACTTCCGAATCCTATGCCATCGCTCATCTGGGTAAGATCCAGGTCGGAAGCCAGACCTATGAGCCTTTCGGCGAGGACTTCGCTACCGTCAACCCCTATCTGGGAACCGATGGTGTCAAGCCTTTCGTAGATATCTGCCGCAAGGATTCCAAGGGTATCTTCGTCCTGGTCAAGACCTCCAATCCTTCCTCCGGAGAGCTTCAGGACCGCCTGGTCAACGGCAAGCCCATTTATGAGCATGTCGCTGACAAAGTCTATGAATGGGGCAAAGATTGTATGGACGGAAATTACAGTGAGGTCGGAGCTGTCATCGGCGCCACCTATCCGGCTGTCGGAAAGCAGCTTCGTCAGGATCTGCCGCATTCCTATATTCTGGTGCCCGGCTACGGTGCCCAGGGAGGAAAGGGCAGGGATCTGGTTCATTTCTTCAATCCGGACGGACTTGGAGCCATCATCAACAGCTCCCGCGGCATTATCGCAGCCTATCTGCAGCCGGCCTATGAGAAATTCGGACCGGAGCATTACGCAGATGCCTCCCGCCAGGCTGTTCTCGATATGAAGGCAGACATCCATGATGCCCTGGATCAGGCCCTGAACGGATAAAAAGATGATATATGAGGTGACAGCTATGGGAAATCAGAAAGCCATGGTATGGGCCAGGGTGAGATCACAGGAAGCCCTGAACGAGAAGGAAGGAATCTACAGTATCTGGATAGAGACAGAGCTTTCGGACTATGCCCGGCCCGGACAGTTTATCGATTTCTATCTGGCAGACCCTTCAAGGATCCTGCCTCGTCCCATCAGTATCTGTGAGATCGATAAGGGAAATCATGCCATGCGCTGTGTCTACCGGATTGCAGGAGAAGGTACCGGGCAGCTGTCTGTCTTAAAGGCAGGCGATGCGGTGCGCATCCTGGCGCCTCTGGGAAACGGCTATCCCATGGAAGAGGGAAAGGATGGCCGGGTCCTTCTGATCGGCGGCGGTATCGGTATCCCGCCTCTTCTGGAGCTTTCGAAAGAGCTTGCCCGTCAGGGAAATCCGAAGCAGACTGCAGTTCTCGGCTACCGCTCGAAAGATACCTTCCTTCTGGAAGAGTTTGAGAAGAACGCATCGGTCTATATTTCAACGGATGACGGATCGGCCGGAACTCAAGGCACGGTTATTGACTGCATAAAGGAGCACGGAATTACGGGAAAGAATGTCGATGTCATCTATTCCTGCGGACCCATGCCAATGCTCCGGGGTGTCAAGGCCTTTGCCGAAGAGGAGGGCATCCGCTGCTACCTGTCTCTTGAAGAGCGGATGGCCTGCGGCGTCGGCGCCTGTCTCGGCTGCGTCACCAGGTCGACGGAAATCGACGATCACTCCAAGGTGAAGAACAAGAGGGTCTGCACAGACGGCCCTGTATTTGATGCGAGGGAGGTAGACATCTGATGGCAGATCTTAGGACAGAGCTCTGCGGAGTCACGTTAAAAAACCCGGTCATGACTGCTTCGGGTACCTTCGGCTCCGGCATGGAATATAGTGAATTCATCGATTTGAACCGGCTGGGCGCTGTGGTGACCAAGGGTGTTGCCGATAAGCCGTGGCCCGGAAATCCAACCCCGCGGGTCGCCGAGGTGCCGTCCGGCATGCTCAATGCCATCGGATTGCAGAATCCCGGAATCGATACTTTTCTCGAAAGGGATCTTCCTTTCTTACAGCAGTATGATACGAAGGTTATCGTCAATGTCTGCGGACACAGTGAAGAGGAATATCTGAATGTGGTCGACCGTCTCAGAGACCAGCCGGTGGACCTTCTGGAAATCAATATCTCCTGTCCCAATGTTCGGGAGGGCGGCATTGCCTTCGGTACGGATCCCAATGGGGTCGAGCATATCACATCCCTTATCAAGGATCATGCAAAGCAGCCCGTGATCATGAAGCTATCCCCGAATGTCACATCGATTGCAGAGATCGCCCGGGCGGCAGAGGCCGGTGGTGCTGATGCCTTGTCTCTCATCAATACCATTACCGGCATGAAAATCGATGTCGAACGGCAGAAATTTCTTCTGGCCAACAAGACCGGCGGCATGAGCGGTCCGGCCGTTCATCCGGTCGCCGTCCGCATGGTTTATGAGACGGCCCAGGCTGTTTCCATTCCCATTATCGGTATGGGCGGCAATACTACCTGGCAGGATGCTGTGGAGATGCTTCTGGCAGGGGCGACAGCTGTTTCCGTCGGAACCGCCAATTTCATGGATCCTGCGGCCAGTCTTAAGATGATCGATGGAATCAATGATTATCTGGACCGTCACGGAATTGAGAAGGTCAGCGATATCATCGGAAAAGTTCACAGCTAAAATCAGGAAAGGACAGAACAATGGAAGAATATCAGAAGGAATTTATTCATTTTATGATTGACAGCCAGGTATTGAAATTCGGTGATTTCGTTACCAAGAGTGGCCGTAAGACCCCTTTCTTTGTAAATACCGGCTTCTATCGGACCGGCATGCAGTTAAAGAAGCTGGGCGAATATTATGCCAGGACCATCCATGATCAGTTCGGTACAGATTTTGATGTCCTTTTCGGACCGGCCTATAAGGGCATTCCCCTTTCGGTGGCCACAAGCATTGCTCTCCATGATCTCTATGGAGTCGATGTCCGCTACTGCAGCAACCGGAAGGAAGCCAAGGACCACGGTGAGAAGGGAATCCTTCTGGGCGGCCCCATTGAAGATGGCGACCGGGTACTGATCATTGAGGATGTGACTACAGCCGGTACTTCAATCAAGGAGACCATGCCCATTATCAAGGCTCAGGCCAAGGCGGATGTCGTTGGCCTGGTTGTCTCTGTGGACCGTATGGAGCGGGGCCAGGGAGAAAAAGGTGCCCTGGAGGAGATCGGTGAGACCTATCAGATGAAGACCGCATCCATCGTAAAGATGTCGGATGTCGTCGAGGAGCTTTATCAGAAGCCTTATCAGGGCAAGGTCTATATCGGAGAAGATGAGAAGGCCCGGATTGATGCCTATTACGAGAAGTACGGTGCGAGAGCCTGAAAACCGGAAGGGATGCCTGTAGAGGCAGATTCAGGACGGGAATACTTTCAGAAAGCAGAGCGCATAAATCAGAAGAAAATTCTGCTTGGAGAAACCAAAAAGCCTGGCAGAAGGAATGAAAAAGGAGCAGAACAGACTCATGAGAGCAGGCAGAAGACGGAGAAGAAGTGAAAAGAAACCGGTGAACAAAATCAGTCTTGTAACCATGGCAGTCGGAATCCTGGGCTGCATCCTTTTCCTCTGGGTGATTCTCCGGTCAGTATACGGAGGCAATACCGGCCGTGCCGAGACCGCCATCGGAGTCCTTTCCATTCTGGTCTCCTTTATCATGCTGGTCCGGGGACTGATCGAAAATCGAAAGGATTCCTTCAACAGAAGCTCCCGCCTTCTGGGCCTCCTTTTTCCCCTGATTTCCTTCGGACTGTGGATATCAGTCTATATTCTGGGAGCTGTTCGTGGATAAGACAGATCATTCCGAAGCCGGGTACCGGGAAAATGGAAAACCGAATCATATGGAAAATGTGAATGAAGATCACCTGAATGTTTTTAAGTTGAAGAATTAGCATCTGAATTGAGGACACAAATAGAATGACAGAAGAGATGGAAGAACGTTTCAAACTGGTGACCGATCGGATCCGCGAGATCCGCAAGGCCTGTGATATTGAAGATGGCGAGCATTTTTCGGAGGGAGCCCTGGATTATTTCTTCGAACTTTCCAATCTGGCCATCGGAATTCTGCCGGTTCTGAAGCGGACTGAGAAAAATGAGATGAAGAAGGCGGACCTGCCCGATTTCGTCGATGAACAGAAGATGTTTTACGAGCGCTTTGAGCCGGCCTGTTATGAAAAGAATTTCCTGAATCCGGAATACAGCGCAAAACGGCTTGGGAATAAGCTGGGCGGCATTCTGTCCGCCTTCTATATGGATTTCACAGCCATCATTCCCTGGAGCTATGAGGGCAGAAAGGAATGGATCACCTACTACTTCGAGCTTCTGGATGAAATCTATACCCACTTCGAAGATCAGGAGACGGCGAAGAGTTCCGGAGACAAGTACACGGATACGGACCTCATCAAGGCCATCAAAAACTCCCTCCATTCCTTCTATCAGGATTATTCCGAGGAGTTTATCGCAGACGGAATCACCGGTCTCATCGATCCGAACCGGACCTTCTTCACCGATATTCTGATGAAGGCCGATCTGTCGGAGCCCCGCTATCTCTATTTCTACGGATCCAAGATCGGCTGGAACGAGATCCGCCTCTGGGAATATCTGAACAGTCTTTCCGAGGATGAGATCCATTCCATGGCAGAGACCTATGTCAGGGGCTATATCGATGGCTTTGCCATTACGGGCAGAGATATCTCGATCAAGAAGAGTGTCTCCATTGAGTTCCCCATCGGCCTGGAGCGGGTCATGCGGGAAGCCGTCAGTCTATTTGATGAAGCCGGACTTTCCGTCACCCTGCAGCGGGACGGCCTTCTGTCCTGCCAACGCCGGGGCGCCCGCCGGAATCTCTATACCAATTCCATGAATATGCAGGTCTATTACGATCATAAGGACGACAGGGGCTATTATTACGACAAGGCCTATGTGGGACGAAAGCTCGAGGTCGTAAAGACCGTCTATGATAAGAACCGGAAGCTGGCCCGGGAATACGGCGGCCCGGCTGTTGTCGAGACCTTCGGCGAGGAGAAGTTTACGCCGGTCAACAAGGCGGCGGCAGATCCCTTCACCAGGGCCCAGCGGAAGGCCTACGAGGAGCTTTCTGTCTACGATATGTCCGAGCAGGGACAGATTACCAATAACTACATTCCGGGAGATGAGCGGAGCTTTACCATCATTTCCTACCCGCTTCCCTCTATCGGAGAGAAGTTTAAGGAGATCTTCAAGGCGACTGTTTCGGTCAACACATTGGATTCCGACCACTACCGGACCATGCAGCAGCATATGATCGACCTTCTGGATCAGGGCTATGCCGTTCATGTCAGCGGCCGGAACGGAAACAGGACCGACATCACCGTAGCTCTTCATCCTCTGGCCGACCCTGCAAAGGAAACCATCTTTGAGAACTGTGCCGCTGATGTCAACATTCCGGTCGGCGAGGTCTTCACCTCACCCCAGCTGGAGGGCACGAATGGTATCTTAAATGTAGGCCATGTCTATCTGGAGGGCTATTCCTTCCGGAATCTGACACTGAAGTTTAAAGACGGCATGGTAGCTGAAGCCTCCTGCGACAATTTCGATTCCGAGGAGGAAAACAAGGCCCTGATCGATGACCATATTCTTTTCCATCATAAGACCCTGCCTCTGGGCGAGTTTGCCATCGGAACCAATACGACGGCCTATCGGATGGGAAGAAAGTTCGATATCGAGGAAGCTCTCCCGATCCTGATTGCAGAGAAGACCGGTCCGCATTTCGCCGTCGGCGATACCTGCTACTCCCATGCCGAGGATGTGCCCATGCACAATCCGGACGGAAAAGAGGTTGTGGCAAGGGATAATTCCATAGTACGTGAGTTTCGGAATTCGGATCCCTCCAAGGCATATTTCAACTGTCATACCGATATCACCATTCCCTATGATGAGCTGGGAACCATCACGGTTCTTAAAAAAGACGGAAGCTCTACCGACATCATCCGGGATGGCCGCTTTGTTGTGCCGGGAACCGAGGAGCTGAATAAGCCGCTGGAGGACCTGGAGTAAGCTTTAGAATATCCGGAAAATATGCGGGTCCGGGAAAACCGGCAGTGATATGAAATAATACCGGAAAATGAAGCCGATCAGGGTTGAAAACCGGAAGGTTTATCCCTGGAATTATGATAGAATTTACCGTAGGTTTCCACAGTACATACAGGCAGCAATGCTGCAGACAGTTACAGACTGCAGATCATTATAAATTACAGATTTTAATAAACTGTAGATCATGAAAAAGGAGCGTGTACCATGGCTGAAAAGAAACAGGTTGGCATTATTATGGGTTCGGATTCGGATCTGGCTGTCATGAGCCAGGCTATGAAGATTCTGGATGAATTCGGCATTACCTATGACGTAGACATTATCTCCGCTCACAGAGAGCCGGCAGAGCTCTATGCCTGGGGTAAGGAGGCTGAGGAAAAGGGCTATAAGGTGATCATCGCAGGTGCCGGCAAGGCAGCCGCTCTTCCCGGCATGTGCGCAGCTCTCGTTCCGGTTCCGGTCATCGGTATCCCTATGAAGACATCGGATCTTGGCGGAGAGGATTCTCTCTTTTCCATCGTTCAGATGCCGAGCGGCATTCCGGTCGCAACCGTAGCTATTAACGGTGCCAAGAATGCAGCCATCCTGGCAGCAAAGATTCTGGCTGTCGGTGATGATTCCATTCTTCAGAAGGTCAGGGACTATGGCGAGAAGCTGAAGGAAGAGGTCAAGGGCAAGAATCAGAAGCTTCACGAGATCGGCTGGAAGGCTTATCTCGAGCAGTAAGGAAAAAATATATAGGTCATCCGTCAATAATCGCTCAACAAAGCAGGAGGAAAGAAATGGATTACAAGAGTTCCGGTGTGGATATCGAAGCGGGCTACCGTTCGGTGGAACTGATGAAGCAGTATGTCAAGGGGACCATGCGTCCTGAGGTTCTGGGCGGCCTGGGCGGCTTCTCCGGTGCCTTCTCCCTGGCAAAAATCAAAGAAATGGAAGATCCGGTTCTTCTTTCCGGCACTGACGGCGTCGGAACCAAGATCAAGCTGGCCTTCCTTCTGGACCGCCATGATACCATCGGTATCGATGCGGTTGCCATGTGTGTCAACGATGTGGCCTGTGCCGGCGGCGAGCCCCTTTTCTTCCTGGATTACATTGCCTGCGGCAAGAACTATCCGGAGAAGATCGCAAGCATCGTAAAGGGTGTTGCAGAGGGCTGCAGGCAGTCCGACTGTGCTCTGATCGGTGGCGAGACCGCTGAGCATCCGGGCCTGATGCCGGAGGATGAGTATGATGTCGCTGGTTTCTCGGTCGGTGTGGTTGACCGGAAGGACATTATCGACGGACATGAGATCGAAGACGGCGATCTCCTGATCGGCATGGCTTCGACCGGTGTGCATTCCAACGGCTTCTCCCTGGTCCGGAAGATCTTCCCCATGACACGGGAATCTCTGGAGACCTACTACGATGAGCTGGGCGAGACCCTGGGCGAGACTCTTCTCCGTCCGACCCGTATTTATGTTCATGCTCTGAAGGCTCTGAAGGCTGCCGGCGTCCGTGTCAGAGGATGCAGCCATATCACAGGCGGCGGCTTCTATGAGAATGTACCGAGAATGCTTCCCGACGGCAGGCGGGCTGTCATTAAGAAGGATTCCTACAAGGTCCCTCCGATCTTCCGTCTTATGGCTGAAAAGGGACAGGTAGATGAAAAGATGATGTACAACACCTATAACATGGGAATCGGCATGGTTCTTGCCATCCATCCGGAGGATAAGGATCCGGCCTTCGCTGCTATTCAGGCTGCCGGCGATACCCCTTATCTGATCGGCCATATTGAAAACGGAGAAAAGGGAGTGACCTTATGCTGAATGTAACAGTTCTGGTTTCCGGCGGCGGAACCAATCTTCAGGCCATCATGGATGCCATCGATGACGGAAGAATCAGGAATGCAAGGGTCACCCATGTGATTTCCAACAATCCCAATGCCTATGCCCTGGAAAGAGCCAGAAAGCATGGAAATATAGAGGCAGAGGTCCTGTCTCCGAAGAGCTTTCCCTCTCGGGCGGACTTTAACGAGGCCTTCTATCAGAGACTGATGGAGATCCGACCGGATCTGATCGTTTTGGCAGGTTTCCTGGTTGTCATCCCCGAGTCTGTGGTTCGCGCCTTCCCGCATAAGATCATCAATATTCATCCGTCTCTGATCCCTTCCTTCTGTGGCAAGGGCTATTTCGGACTCCATGTTCATGAGAAGGCCCTGGCACGCGGCGTCAAGGTGACCGGTGCCACGGTTCATTTCGTCGATGAGGGAACCGATACCGGCCCCATCATTCTGCAGAAGGTGGTTTCTATTGAAGAAGGAGATACGCCGGAAGTCCTGCAGAAGAGAGTGATGGAACAGGCGGAATGGAAGATCCTGCCTGAAGCCATCAATCTGATCGCTGCCGGCCGTGTATCGGTCGGAGAGGACCGGATCGTCCATATTTCGAAATAAGGAGGAAGAAGTCATGAAAGTATTACTCGTTGGCGGCGGCGGAAGAGAACATGCCATTCTTCATGCCATTCACAGAAGTCCCAGGGTAGACAAGATCTATGTGGCACCCGGAAATGCCGGCATGGCGGATATGGCGGAGCTTGTGCCGATCGGTGTCATGGAATTCGACAGCCTGATCGCTTTTGCCAAGGAGAAAGAAATCGACCTGACCGTCTGCTCCCAGGATGATCCTCTCTGCGCAGGCATCGTCGATGCCTTCGAGGCAGCAGGACTGAAGATTTTCGGAACCCGGAAGAATGCGGCCATAATCGAGGGAAGCAAGGCTTTCTCCAAAGGCCTGATGAAAAAGTACGGTATTCCGACTGCAAAATATGAAGTCTTTACCGATCCCAAGGAAGCAGATGCCTATCTGGAGACCCAGAAGATGCCCATCGTTCTGAAGGCTGACGGCCTGGCCTTGGGCAAGGGTGTTCTGATCTGCCAGACACTGGAAGAAGCCAAGGCCGGTGTCAAAACCATCATGGAAGACAAGAAGTTCGGCAATGCCGGAAATGAGCTTGTTATTGAAGAGTTCATGACCGGACGAGAGGTTTCCGCCCTGGCCTTCGTGGACGGCACCCACTATGCTCTGATGACTTCCTCTCAGGACCATAAGAGAGCAGGAGACGGAGATACCGGTCTGAATACCGGCGGTATGGGAACCTTCTCTCCCAGCCCCTTCTTTACAGAAGAGATCCGTAAGACCTGCGATAAGGAGATTTTCCAGCCGACGGTTGATGCCATGAAGAAGGAAGGCCGGGAATTCCGTGGCGTCCTTTATTTCGGACTTATGCTGACCGAGGACGGACCCAAGGTTGTCGAATACAATACCCGTTTCGGCGACCCGGAGACCCAGGTTGTTCTGCCCCGTATGAAGACCGATATCATCGATGTCTTCGAGGCCTGCATGAACGGTACCCTGGATAAGATACATCTGGAATTTGCCGACAATGCGGCTGTCTGCGTGGTACTGGCTTCCCAGGGCTATCCGGTTTCCTATGAGAAGGGCTTTGTGATCAGCGGACTGGACAAGTTCGACAACAAGAATTATTTCTGCTTCCATGCAGGAACCAAATTCGATGACCAGGGCCGGATCGTAACGAACGGAGGCCGTGTCCTCGGTGTCACAGCGCTCGGAAAGAATCTGAAAGAAGCCAGGGCCAATGCTTACAAGGCTGCGGAATGGGTTGATTTCGCAAATAAGTATATGCGCCATGATATCGGCAAGGCCATTGACGAGGCCTGAGACATGACAGGACCATCCGCGGAGCCTGATGATCATGTACAGTCGGGTGAAAGAGCGAACGTTTGAATTCCGGAAGATATCAGGAGCAGAAGAGGGCGGAGTTTTCCGTCCTCTTTTTTTTGCGTCCATTTTTCCTATAGCAGATGACTTTCTGAGGATCCCTGTCAGCCTGTAATGCATTTCCCCATAGCTCATCCTTGTGTCCGGAGAGGCAGGCACCCACAAGATCTTGTTTACAATTTGTACAATATGGCTGAAAGGTCGGGAATGGAATCACCGATCTATATTTTTATTAAATACAAAATATGGTAAAATTATACAATGAAAACACAAGATATAGTTAATTGATCAAGGCATTTTATCGTATAGCAGATTTGTGAAAAAGTTAGACAACTCTGCAAAGCCCCATATCTTGCGGTCTTACGGCCGGTGTGGTCTAAATTTTGTAAATTCGGCAATTTGTGTCCTTGTATTTCGGAATCCGTTGAACTATATTATCAGTTGTCACAAGATATAGTGCCTGTAGAGATTAAAACAATCTATATTTAGTTGTTTCTCCTGACTATTGTCTGATAATTTACGGGGAGCCGGAGAAGGATATAGACAAGAAAAAAGGAAAAGGCATTACGGATATAAAGAGGAGTGAAATGAAAATGGCAGAAGAACTGACCAATGCGGATGTAAAGACCCGGGTGATCAAGCGAAACGGGAACGAAGTTGATTTCGATATCAATAAGATTATCAATGCGATCAAGAAGGCAAATAACGAGATTGACGGCATTCATCAGATGAATGAATACCAGATTATTGCGGTTGCCCAGAATATTGCAAAGAGGGTTGCTGCCTCTCCTCATGCGGTCAATGTCGAGGATATTCAGGACATGGTTGAGACCGGCATCATGGAGATGCGCTGCTATGAGGTCGCTCAGAAATATGTCCGCTATCGTTATAAGAGAGAATTGTCCCGGAAGTCCAATACCACAGATGACGGCATCCTTTCTCTGATCGATCAGGCCAACGAGGAGGTCAAGCAGGAGAACTCCAACAAGAACCCTGTCATCAACTCCACCCAGCGTGATTATATGGCCGGCGAGGTAAGTAAGGACCTGACCAACCGTGTCCTTCTGCCTGAGGATATTGTAAGAGCCCACAAGGAAGGTATCATTCACTTCCACGATGCAGATTATTTCGCTCAGAGAGAGCATAATTGCGATCTGATCAACCTTCAGGATATGCTGCAGAACGGAACCGTTATTTCGGAAACTATGATCGAGAAGCCCAAGAGCTTCTATACGGCCTGCAATATCACCACACAGATCGTCGCTCAGGTTGCCAGCAACCAGTACGGCGGACAGTCTTTCTCTCTGGCACATCTGGCACCTTTCGTTGATGTCAGCCGGCAGAAACTGAAGAAGCAGGTCATTGAGGAGCGGAAGGAGATCGGCGATGATCTGGATGAAGACAAGATCATGAAGATCGTGGATCATAGACTTCAGTCTGAGATCGAGTCCGGCATTCAGACCATCCAGTATCAGCTGGTCACTCTGATGACCACCAACGGACAGACTCCTTTCGTTACCATGTTCATCTATCTGGATGAAGTTCCCGAGGGACAGACCCGGGATGACCTGGCCCGTCTGGCCAGGGAAGTCTTCCGTCAGAGAATCCAGGGCATCAAGAATGAGAAGGGTGTCTGGATCACACCGGCCTTCCCCAAGATCATCTACGCTCTGGATGAGGACAATATCGAAGAGGGCAGCAAGTACTACGAGCTGACCAAGCTGGCTGCAAAATGTACAGCAAAGCGTATGGTTCCGGACTATATTTCTGCAAAGATCATGAAGCAGATCAAGGGTGATGTCTATACCTGCATGGGCTGCCGTTCCTTCCTGACACCGGATAATGAGGACCAGCCCGAGGGCCTCTGCAATGCCGGAAACAAAGCTAATGCCAAGGATTACAAGGAAGGCCAGCACAAGTATTACGGTCGTTTCAATCAGGGCGTTGTCACCATCAACCTGGTTGATGTTGCATGTTCTGCGGTCAAGGAAGCCAAGGAAAAGGGTACGGACCGCTTTGATGACTTCTGGAGGATCCTGGATGAGCGCCTGGAGCTCTGCCACAAGGCGCTCCGCTGCCGTCACGAGCGCCTGCTCGGAACTGTATCGGATGTCGCTCCGATTCTCTGGCAGCACGGTGCCCTGGCCCGTCTGAACAAGGGCGAAAAGATCGACAAGCTCCTTTTCGGTAACTATTCGACCATCAGTCTGGGCTATGCCGGTCTCTATGAGATGACCATGGAAATGACCGGAAAGAGCCATACTGATCCGGAGGCCAAGCCATTCGCCCTCCAGGTGATGCAGCACCTGAATGATAAGTGTACCGAGTGGAGAAAGGCTGAGAACATCAGCTATTCTCTCTACGGAACTCCCATGGAGTCTACCACCTACAAGTTCGCAAAGTGCCTGCAGAAGCGTTTCGGTATCATCCCTCATGTCACCGATAAGAACTACATCACCAATTCCTATCATGTACATGTCACCGAGAATATCGATGCCTTCCACAAGCTGAAGTTCGAATCCGAATTCCAGAAGCTGTCTCCGGGAGGAGCCATCAGCTATGTCGAGGTTCCGAACATGCAGAGCAATATCCCTGCTGTTCTGTCCATCATGAAGTATATCTACAACAACATCATGTACGCCGAGCTCAACACCAAGTCGGACTACTGTGAGGTCTGCGGCTATGACGGAGAAATCAAGATCGTCAAGGACGACAAGGGCAAGCTGGTATGGGAGTGCCCGAACTGCGGCAACCGTGACCAGTCTAAGATGTCTGTAGCCCGGAGAACCTGCGGCTATATCGGAACCCAGTTCTGGAACCAGGGCCGTACCCAGGAGATCAAGGATCGTGTCCTTCATGTGGCCAATCCGGAATTCTCCGATGTGGACATGAATGTCAATGCCTCTGTGAAATAAGCGGAAACGGACGGACTTTCATCACGAGAAATGAATAGGCATCATCAGCGTATTTGATGATGTTTTGTGAACCTGGCTTTCCGAAAGGAAGGCCAGGTTTTTCTGTCCGGTCTCTTGTGCTATGATATAGAAGTTTAAGGAAAGACAGACTAGCCGGAAAAAAGCTGGTTTATAAGGAGTCCGGGCGGCCGGCAGGCAGTCCGGAGAACAGACAGAATAAATAATGGAAAGAAGAGAAAGCATATGAATTTCGGTCAGATCTATTATGCAGATATCGCTAACGGTCCGGGAGCCCGGACCTCCTTTTTCGTATCCGGCTGCCGTCACCACTGCAAGGGCTGCTTCAATGCGGAAACCTGGGACTTTTCCTTCGGCCATCCCTATACACAGGAAACCGAGGATGAACTTGTGGAATCGGTGAAGCCGGAATATATCGACGGCATTACCATCTTAGGCGGCGAGCCCATGGAGCCCGAAAACCAGCCGGCCATCCGAAAGCTTGTGGAACGGATCCGGCGTGAGGTGCCGGACTCGAAGACCTGGATCTATTCCGGCTATACCTGGGAAGAGCTGCATGATGAAAAAAGTGTCTGTCGGACAGAGGATACGGATGCCATTCTCTCGGCTATC
Source organism: Lachnospiraceae bacterium (assembly GCA_029224965.1). Lineage (GTDB taxonomy): Bacteria > Bacillota > Clostridia > Lachnospirales > Lachnospiraceae > Lachnocurva. The sequence goes on along the minus strand of JAQXVO010000033.1, from coordinate 45,878 downwards.
GATGTCCTGGTAGACGGAGAATTCCATGAAAGCGAAAAGGATATCACTCTGAATTTCCGCGGCTCGGCCAATCAGCGGATTATCCGAGTTCCGGAAAGTCTGAAGACCGGGAAAATCGTTCTTTCGGAATACAACAATGAGGGAGGCCTGAAAAAATGAATCAGAATACAGGAACAGAACAGAGCCGGGACAAGGTCATTGTCAGGACCTCCATCATCGGCATCCTGACCAATGCCGGTCTGGCTGCCTTCAAGGCCTTGATCGGCCTTCTGACCCATTCGGTCGCCATTACCATGGATGCTGTCAACAACCTGTCCGATGCAGGTTCTTCTCTGATTACCATTGTCGGAACCAAGCTGGCCGGAAAGCAGGCGGACAAGAAGCATCCCTTCGGCTACGGCCGGATGGAATACCTGTCTGCCATGGTGATTTCCCTGATCGTTCTCTACGCAGGTGTCACTTCTCTCCAGGAGTCGGTCAAGTCCATTCTTCATCCGGCAAAGCCCTCCTATACAGCCATCTCTCTTGTCATCGTGGCAGCAGCTGTCCTGGTGAAGATTATCCTGGGAAGCTTTGTCAAGAAGACCGGTGAGAAAGTCAATTCGGATTCCCTGGTCAATTCCGGTAAGGATGCTCTTCTGGACTCGGTCATCTCGGCGTCCACCCTTGTGGCCGCTTTGGTCTACATTTTATCCGGACTCTCTCTGGAGGCTTGGCTCGGCGCCCTGATTTCCATTGTCATCATTAAGTCCGGCATCGACATGCTGCATGAGACCCTGTCCCAGATCCTGGGCGAAAATGCAGACCTCTCTCTGATTCGGAAGATCAAGGCCGATGTCATGACTTTCCCGGAGGTACGCGGAGTCTATGATCTGGTTCTCAATAACTATGGACCGGATAAATTCAACGGATCCATCCACATTGAAGTGGCCGACACCATGGATGCCAATGAGCTGGATGAGCTGATCCGCCAGATCCAGTACAAGGTCTACCGGGAGGATCATGTCATTCTGACGGCGGTCGGCGTCTATGCCATGAATACCCATGAGAACAAGGCAGCAGAGGTGGAGCGTGCCGTTCGGAGCGCCTTAAAGGATATGCCGGGCGTCCATCAGATCCACGGCTTTTATCTGAATGAGGAAAAGAAGACCATCCGTTTCGATATCGTGATCTCCTTTTCTGTGGGAGACCGGCTTAGGGCCTTCCAGAACTGTATTGCAAAGATTCAGAAAATGTATCCGGACTATCAGATCCAGTCAGCTATGGATACGGAGCTGGATGCGGAGTGAGATCGGTGAATCAATAAAAGCAGTCAAAAGAATGAAAATGCAGCCTGCAATCGGATGAAATCGGCTGCATTAAAATGAGATATCAAGATAAGGAGAAAATTTTCATGAAAAGCAATCTGATCAAGGATACTACCATGCAGGAGCGGATCGAGCTGATCCGCAAGTGGGAGGAGACCGGCGGCTGTGAATCCAGCGGCATCGACCTTATGGATTTCTATGATGACTATATCCGGGGAGAGCGGGAGATCGCAGAAATCAATGCTGACTTTACGACCAAGTACATCTCGGATATTCCTGAGGACGAGAGCAAGGGCTGCGCTATGGGCATTCCTCTGCGCTGAGGACCCCGCTGCTAGAGCATTGTGCGGATGCTGTACAGGATGTCATATGCTGCGGACATAGATCTGCGCTGTCGATGTGCAGGGCCTGTCCCTTATGAACATTGCTCGGCACTGACAATATGCAGGGTACCATCCTCTACACGGAAATGGACGTTGAAGCCTTCGTATTTCATGCCATAGATTCTGGCAGGGTCATGCTGGTAGGAAGGCCTGGGGTCCTCGGAGAGGACGCTTTTTAATTCTGGAAGGATTTTACGGAAAGCATCTTCATAAGAAGTTAGGCTCTCCCAGAGACTGTCATCCACAACCACAAGCAGACGGTAGCTGCCGCCGGAATAGGAGTCGGTGAAGCCGCCGCGGGCATTTTCGTGAGAATCTGCATAGGGAATATAGGGCTTGATATCGTAGATGGGCGTGCCGTCCATGAGATCGGCCCCCTCGACCGTGATGACCGGGGCATCCTCCCCTGTGAGATCAATGGATAAAATGCGGACCGATGACAGGCCGAGGCCGTTGGGCCGGAAGGGAGACCGTGTCGCGAAGACGCCCATCCGGGTATTGCCTCCCAGACGTGGCGGCCGGACGGTGGGCTGGAAGGAGCTTTCCCTCCGATTGGCAGAAAAGCCCCAGATCAGCCAGAGATAATCGAAGCCCTCCATGCCCCGGACACTGTCCACGGAGCGGAAATCCGGAAGGAAATGGATTTCGGCCCTGTTTTCAGCCAGTCCGCTCTGTCTTGGAATGCCGAATTTCTCCGGAAAGGGAGAGTGTATATAGGCAATGGGCCGGATTTCGATATAGTCGTCACGATTGTCAGTCATGAAGGGTCTCCTTTGAATTTAAGGGAACAAATGGAATCTAATAGAATAAAGCCGCTTTTTCGGGTTTTACCGGTAAGCAGAAGCAGCCGGATACTTTCGAAACTTTACAGAACATTTAGGGCGGGAAAGCCCATCGTTTTAACCGTGGGATGATAGCCCTTTTTTCCTTTTTGCCCTTGACTTTGTGTATAAAAGAATGCATAATATACACATATGGAAAATCAATATAAAAGAACAGCTACAACAGTATCGTTTATAAACTACCATCTCGTATTCTGTCCAAGATACCGCAGAAAGATATTTAACATACCCGGTGTCGAGGACAGGTTTAAAGAACTCACACGGCAGGAGTGCAAACGCAGGGACATCGACATCATCGCTATGGAATGTCATATAGATCATGTCCATATGTTTGTGAGTGTATACCCACAGCAAAGTATCCCTGATGTTGTAAAACAAATAAAGGGTGCTACATCCCATAAACTACGTGAAGAGTTTTCGCAGCTTAAAAACATGCCGTCTTTGTGGACACGGTCTTATTTTGTCAGTACGGCAGGCAATGTAAGTTCTGAAACCATCAAATGGTACGTGGAGACACAGAAAACGAGGTCATAGTATATGACGGGAACGAAAACATCAAAACCTATGCATACCGTATGCTTAAGGCTTGATACATCTGCATACGAAGGTGATCTCATAGACCAAAGCTTCCATGCCCTGTCGCATATTCATAACGTACTGGTAAAGCATGCTCGGAAACTCCTCATACGTCTGAAGTATGATAAAGACTACCAGCAGCTAAGAACAGAATATACTGCCTTTCTAAAAAAACACAAGGACAAACAGAAACTTTCCAAGGCAGAAACGGCCTATAAGAAAAACCTGTCAGACAGGATGAAAACCATCCGGCAGGATATGGGGTTTTCGGAATACAGTTTCCAGTCATATATCAAAAAATGTGCGAAACAGTATCATAAACTCCTGTCGTCACAACAGGTTCAAAAGGAAGCCACCCGTGTATGGCAGTCGGCAGAAAAGTATCTTTTCGGTGACGGAAAGGCAGTACACTTCAAAAAATACAGGGACTTTGATACCATAGGCGGGAAATCCACGAAAAACGGTATGCGGTTTGATACGAAGACCTTCTCCGCCGTATGGATGGGCCACACGTATCAGGTGAAACGCCCTAAAAAGTCATCAATGGACTACGTGTATGAAGCACTTTCTTCTGATATAAGCTACTGCGATGTCAAACGCCGGATGTTCCCGAACGGCTGGCACTACTATATTGTAGTCGTCTTGAAAGGACCGGCTCCAAAGAAACTGACCGCCGGAAATAAGGCCTGCGGTATAGACCCGGGGGTATCCACCATGGCGGCAGTATCAGATGAAGACGTATATCTTGAAGAGTTGGCTCCTGATATCGGTAAGTATAACAAAGAGATCGTAGATACCCAGTATCATATGGATCTTTCAAAAAGAGCCTCGAACCCGGATAAATACAATCCTGACGGTACGATAGACAAAAGCAATCATGACAGATGGAAGTTCTCAAAGACTTATATCAGACGGAGGAACAGGCTCAAATATCTGTACCGCGTACGGTCGGATTATATCAAGCAGTCACACAGCGGTCTGGTCAATAAACTGCTAAAAGATGCCAGAGACTTTTATATCGAAGATATGGATTATAAGACTCTGGCAAAGAGGTCAAAGAACACTGAGCGCTCAGTCAGGATCTCTGAAGTAAAAAATAAAGACGGTTCTGTAAGGCAGGTACATAAATACAAGCGCAAAAAACGATACGGTCGATCCTTAAACAACAGGGCACCGGCACTATTTATACGTCTGCTGGAACAGAAAGCCTTACTTTATGGAGGATCAGTAACAAAGATAGCGACGAAAGACTATAAAGCGAGCCAGTATGACCATAGTACGGATACCTGTACTAAAGCCCCACTATCGCAGAGAACCAAGATCATAGATGGACGTACAGTACAGAGAGACCTTTATAGTGCGTTCCTGATACTGAATACAGACGATACATTCACACATCCCGACAGGGATAAATGCATGAGTACCTTTGATGGTTTTGTCAGACGGCAAGATAAACTGATATCGGAAATGAAGAAAAACAATATATCCATGAAGCAGTGTTTTGGCTTTTAAGATCCATAGATCATACAAAAGGTTCAGACATCAGCCTTCCGGCTTGGAGATTAGATACTCTGTATCGAAATCCGCATAGACGGTAAAACCTAAAAACGGTCATCTATATCTTATTCTATAAGGATAAGTGATGTTGACTTTATCTTAAGGAATCCCACGACTTTTGTCGTGGGAGGATGTCAACGGCTGAGTATTATTGTATCATTTCTTGTGCAATTTTAACAAAATTATCATCTGAAATTCTACTTGCGAAAATTTACGGAAATCTTAAAATACGAAATATGGGAACCAAAATTCAATTGGGGGTTTCTCATCAGAAAGATGCGAGTGGCAAGGCCGAGGTTACGGGTGGTCGTGCCCGCATCTTTTTTTGATTTTTATGGAAAAATCTGCGCCGGTTCCGGCTGATCCGGCATTGATTCCGGCCGGTCCGAGCCTTCTGGGATGTCTTTTCCACGGTACATATGAGGCTGCCCTTGTTTTCTTTTTGCCTGATGTTAAAATATTGTATTGGGTAAAAATGAAAATGCCGCGGGTATTTTCGGGGAATCCAATATTAAAAATATAGAAAGAGGAAAAAATATGTCAGAATTTGGTTTTGGCGCAATGATCGAAAAATTAAAGAAGAACCCGAAGACCATCGTCTTCACAGAGGGTACCGATGAGCGTATCCTTGAGGCTGCTTCCCGTCTCCTCGCTGCCAACTTCCTGAAGCCGATCCTGATCGGCAATGTGGACGAAGTCAATGCAGCAGCAGAGAAGAGCGGATACAATATCCGCGGAGCTCAGATCATCGATCCTTTAAATTATGACCGTATGGATGAGATGGTTGATCTCTTCTGCGAGCTTCGTAAGAAGAAGGGTGTTACTCCGGATCAGGCCAGAGAGACCCTGAAGGCTGCCAACTATTTCGGCACCATGCTGGTTAAGATGGGTGTTGCAGATGCCCTTCTCGGCGGAGCTACCTATTCCACAGCAGATACCGTTCGTCCGGCTCTTCAGCTGATCAAGACCAAGCCCGGCAACAATATCGTATCTTCCTGCTTCATTATGGTTCGTCCTTCCGCAACCGGTGACAATGAAGTCCTGGCTATGGGTGACTGCGCCATCAACATCAAGCCGTCCGAGGATGATCTGGTTGAGATCTGCGGCGAGATGGCTCAGTGTGCCAAGATCTTCGGCGTTGATCCCAAGGTCGCTTTCTTAAGCTACTCCACCTTAGGCTCCGGCAAGGGCGAGGATGTCGATAAGGTCCGCAATGCCTGCGCAAAGGCCAAGGCCAAGTATCCGGATCTTCCGATTGACGGCGAGCTTCAGTTCGATGCAGCCGTATCTCCGAGAGTCGCACAGACCAAGTGCCCGGGCTCCCAGGTTGCCGGCCATGCCAACACCTTCGTATTCCCTGACATCAATGCCGGAAATATCGGCTATAAGATCGCTCAGCGTCTTGGCAACTTCGATGCCTACGGCCCGATTCTTCTCGGCCTGAACGCTCCGATCAACGACCTGTCCCGTGGCTGCAACGCTCTGGAGGTTTACTCCATGGCCATCATCACAGCTGCACTGGCATAAATTTAAACCAAAAAGAAATATCTGAAAGCAGATCGATTTTAGGGAGGACTGCTGCAGGTTCATGAAATTCGGACGCTGCAGCGGTCCTTTCTCATTTTCTGAAGGATAAAAGAGAAAGACAGAAGGAGAATAAGATGACCGGCCTAGCAATTACAATCATCCTTTTAACCATACTGGCCTTCCTGGCGATTACTTTTATCATAGCCCTGGCAGTCCAGCGGCAGACCTTCCGGCCCATTCAGATCGAGAAATACTCCAGCCTCAAGCATTACAGCGACTACAAGGACCGCTATGCCAGACGTCCGGTCCGTTTTCCGTCCGGGAAGAATCAGTTGACCGGAGCTGTCTATACGCCGAAAGGAGGCCTGGACAGAGCCCGCGGTCTGATTGTCTTCGCCCATGGCATCTGGTCCGGTCCCGAGGAATATCTGATGCTGATCCTCTGGCTCGTCGACCGGGGCTATGCCGTCTTTACCTACAATGCCACCTCCTATAACGGATCCGAGGGATCCTGGGCCCGCGGCCTCTATCAGTCGCCCCTGGATCTGAATGCAGCCCTGACCTTTATTTCAAAGGAGAGGAAGCTTTCAAAGCTGCCCCGCTATCTCCTGGGTCATTCCTGGGGAGGCTTCGCCGTGACTGCGGTTCTGAATTTCTGCCGCGAGGTCAGGGGAGTTATTTCCTTGTCCGGCTTTGATCAGCCCATGAAGATGACAATGGCCGTGGCCCACAAGATGTTCGGCGGAATTGCCGGTATTTTCCATCTGCCTCTGGCCGTGATTAATCGCTGTATTTTCGGAAAAAATGTAAAGCTTTCCGCAGTCAGCGGCATCAATCGGACCAAGGCCCCGGTCCTTCTGGTCCATGGAAAGGAAGACGACTTCATCGGTTACGATACAACATCGATCATTTCCCAGAAGGATCGGATCAGCAATCCGAACCTCGAGACCATTACCCTGGATGAGCCGGGTTTCTGCGGTCATAATTCCTATTTCCTTTCGAAAGAATCGGAAGCATATGCGGAAGAGATCAACCGGAAATTTGAAGAGGAAGAGAAGAAGATCACAAAAAAGAGCCTGAAGGAAGCTGCACGGCCAGCTGCCAAAAATTCCGGGAAAGAAAGAGGAAAAGGAGAAGAGAAAGCTTCCAGGACAACTGCTGGAAAGGTTTCGGAGAAAGCCCTGCAGAAAACCGGAAGAATCACAAAGAAAATGGTGGAGGAAGAGAAGCAGGCTTTCCGCAAGAGCTATTATCAGAGCATCGACCGGGAAAAGACCAACCTTCCCAATGACGAGCTTTATGAGAAGCTCTATGACTTCCTGAAAAGCTGCGAAAATAAGGAGACAGAATCTTGTCAAGAGTAAATAAGAAATGGACCATCCGCCGTCACGGAGAGGATTATCAGGCGATCGGCCGGGAACTCGGCGTCAATCCCCTTCTGGTCTGGATGATGATGAACCGGGAGATCCCGAGAGAAGAGATGGAGTCTTATCTTCATCCGAAGAGAAGCGACCTCGGCAATCCCCACACTCTCCTGGATGGTGACAAAGCGGCGGACATCCTCTGTCATGCCATTGAAAGCCATCAGAAGATCCGGATCATGGGAGACTATGATATCGACGGCATCATGTCGACCTATATTCTTCACAGCGGCCTTCGGTCGCTGGGAGCCGACTGCGACTATCAGATTCCCCACAGGGTCCGGGACGGCTACGGTCTCAATCCCCGTCTGGTTGAGGAGGCAGCGGAGGAGGGCCGACAGGTCCTTGTGACCTGCGACAACGGAATCTCCTCCTTCGATGCTATCCGCTCGGCCAAGGAGAAGGGAATGACCGTCATTGTAACCGACCACCATGCCATTGCAGCGGACGAACATGGAGAGGATAAGCTCCCTCCTGCCGATGCCCTGGTCAATCCCCACAGAAAGGACGATCCGACGACCTATAAGGAAATCTGCGGGGCGGTCGTCGCCTGGAAGTTTCTGGATCTGGTCTATGAAAAGTCCGGAAAGGGATCCGCCTCTGAGGAATGGTGGAAATTTCTCCCCTTTGCAGCCATCGCCACGGTCGGGGACGTCATGCCCCTGCGAGAGGAAAACCGGGCCATTGTAAAGCTGGGTCTTTCTGCCATGCGGGATCTCGATAATATCGGTCTCAGTGCTCTGATCGAAGAGAAGCAGCTGGATAAAAGGCATATGACGGCCTTCCAGATCGGCTTCGTCCTGGGTCCCTGCCTCAATGCGGCCGGCCGGCTGGAATCGGCACTGCAGGGTGTGGAGCTTCTGGAGTGTCAGGACCGTGCCCGGGCGGCAGAGATTGCCGGCCATCTGGCTGATCTGAACGAGAAGCGGAAGAAGGAGACCGAGCACGGAGTGGACGAGGCAGAATTCCTTTTGAAGGAGGAAGGCTGGGACAAGGATCGGGTTCTGGTTATTTACGAGCCCGATGTGCCGGAATCGGTCGTCGGCATTGTGGCCGGCCGGATCCGGGAGCGGACCAACAAACCGACCATCGTTCTGACGGACGGCCAGGACGAAGTCAAGGGCTCTGCCCGTTCCATCGAGGCCTATCACATGTACAATTCCCTTCTTGAGGTCTCGGATCTTCTGGACAAGTTCGGCGGTCATCCCATGGCGGCCGGTATGTCTCTCCCCAGAGGAAATGTAGACCGCTTTCGTAAGGCCCTGAACGACAAGTGTCGACTGACGGATGAGGATCTGACCCAGAATCTTCGGATCGATGCGGATATGACCTTCTTTTATCTCTTGAAGCACCCGGAGCTGGTCGGAGAGCTGGATCTTCTCGAGCCCTTCGGGAACGGAAACGAGAAGCCGGTCTTTGCTGAAAGCCATACCCGTGTTCTTAAAATGCGGACCATAGGAAAGGAAGGCCAGTATCTGAAGTTCACTCTCCAGGGTAAGAACCAGGCCAGGATCGAAGCCCTGTATTTCGGAGATGGTGTGGAAATGAAAAAGGATCTGACCGAGGCCTTTGGAGAAGACCAGGTCGAAGCCGCCATGTGGGGACGGGCCAACCGCCTCTGTCTGACGGTCGCCTATTATCCGACCATCAATTCCTTCCGTGGCAGCGAGTCGGTGGAGGTCATTATTTCAGACTATCTGATTCCAAAAGATGTGCTGTAACAGAAAAAATATGCATATTATTCATAAAAAAGATTATCGTAATGAATGTCTTACTTGCAATACAGATGAAATCGTCTAAAATAAAAGAAACCGAAAACAGACTTTCGTTTTCGTGCTTTGCATAAAGGGGGTATTTATCCAATGTGTGTGAAAGAGGAATATTATTTTGAATCCATGGATGATGTCAAAACCAGGATTCATGGGGTGAAATGGACACCGACAGATGGAAAGGTCAGAGGAGTCCTTCAGATCTGCCACGGTATGCAGGAATATGTCGAGCGTTACCAGGAGCTGGCAGAGTTCATGACAGCGCATGGTTTTGCTGTGGTCGGCCATGATCATATCGGCCATGGAAAGACAGCCAGGGATGAGAGTGAGCTTGGAATCATGCACAGCAGTCATCCGGCGGAGACCATGGTAGAGGATACCTTCCGGAATTTCGAGATCAACCGGGAGCAGTTCCCCAATCTTCCCTATTTCATTCTCGGACATTCCATGGGATCCTATATTCTCCGTATGATGCTTTCCATGAAGCATGAGGATCTGAACGGTCTGACCGGTGCCATCATCATGGGTACCGGAACCGAAAAGGACAGTGCTATCAAGGCCGGCCGCTTTATTGTGAACCTGGTCGGCGGAATCCATGGCTGGAATTACAAGAGCAAGTTCGTTGCCGGACTTATGTTCGGAAAACCCTACAAGGGATACAATCTGGACGGAAGCGAGCCGGAGAAGAGCTGGCTTTCCAAGAATGTGGAGAACGTCAAGGCTTATTACAGGAATCCCTTTGATAACTATGCCTTTTCCGTCAATGGCTACCGCCTGCTTCTGACAGCGACCGCCTTTGATAATCAGATGGAAAATATTAGAAAGATCCCGAAGAACCTGCCCATCTTCTTCATGTCCGGCGCCCTGGATCCGGTCGGAAATCTGGGCGAAGGCGTCAAGGAAGCCGCCCGCCGTTTCCGCGAGGCCGGCATTCACGATGTTTCCATGAAGCTCTATGAAAATGATCGTCACGAGATCCTGAACGAGACCGACCGTGACAAGGTCCGTGAAGATCTTCTTGGATGGATCGAAGAGCATATGTAATAGAAAGGCCCTGTCTTTTCCCTGAAAATATTCAGGAAAGAGACAGGGCCTTTTTCGTGGTATCCGTTTAAAGTGGGATTCGTTCCCATTGGAATCCCTTTACACCTTCCGGCTTAAGAAACTCCAGATCTTCCGGAAGAAGACCAGGTCACCCTGAATTTCTTCGACTTTCCGCCTGTTCTTCTCATTGAATCCGACCAGGATCTTATGGTTGGCCTCGGCCAGGTAGTCCATGATACCGTCGATATCAGTCTTGGTATTCTTGGGGCAGCGGATATACCGCCGCTTTTCACCTGTGATGTACATGGTGTAGGAAATGGCAAAATGATGCCAGAGAAATTTATGCAGGGTGGAATACTTATAGAGCCAGATGATCTTACTGATGGGCATAATGGCGACACCGTAATTTGAGGTCTCGATGAAATAGTGCTCGGTGATGAACATATCATCGGTGGCCAGCTGGGGCAGGGTCGAGAGCTCTTCCCCGGCCTCGGCCAGCATTTTCGCCGGGCTGCCGTAGACCGAAAGTCTCCGGATGGGATGGGAGAGAACCGGAAAGGCAATGCAGAGAAGACAGTAAAGCATGGTCAGGATGCCGTAGGATAGGCCGAAAATCAGAAGAATCTTTAATAGAATGGTGAGATTTCCGCTTCCGGCCGGTTCGCTGATCATATAATCCGAGAAGGCTTCCTCCATGCCGGCCTGATTCCAGGACAGGTCCCTGGCCAGATGACGGAGAAGGGAGGATTCATCGACAGAGTTCTTACAGATTTCTGCAGAAATATGGATCTTTTTGATATGAGACAGGCCCATTTCCGAGGTGGTCGGCTTCAGAAGAACGATGATACAGCGGTCTTCCATCACGGTGTAATAGTAGTAGCCCGTGGTCCGGCCGAAGGTGGACCGGGTATAGCCGGTAAAGTAGAGATCCCGGAAGGTACCTTCGATATAGCGCTGATTTTTCTTGTAACAGCGGGTCGGATTGAAGTCCGAACCCGTTTTTTGGGGGCTCAGCAGGGAAAAGAGAGAAAAAATCATGGACAAAATCAGAATACCGGCAAGAAAAACTCCCGCAGCCGTGAGTTTTTTCGTATAATAAGCTCTGATGCTTTTTGTAATATGATTTTCCAGATTGGTCGTCATTTTATCATGCCTCTGAATACAGGAGTTGCAGCAATATTTTGATAAAAGCTATTCGATTTCTGAGAGTTCATACCAGAAATCATATTCACCTGTAGAAGTTCATTTGTATTTGGAACATAATAAAGTATAAGTTTTGATCAAGGCTTAGGCAAGGCAAACTGCCGGAATTAGGAAAGGATTTATCTATGAAAGACGGTTGGATTAGAAGTGCAGCATGCACAGTAGGTGTTACGGTCGCCGACCCCATAGCGAATGGGGAAGCCATCCGGGAAATGATGCGGCAGACCTCGGAACATGGCTGCCGGGTCGTCGTATTCCCGGAGCTTTCGATCACAGCCTATACCTGCGGTGATCTCTTTTTCCAGGAACCTCTGCTTCGAAGCGCCGAGGAGGAGCTTTCTCTGATTGTCCAGGAATCCGAAGACCTGCCCGGCATCTTCTTCGTCGGTTTTCCTTTTTCCTGGAAGGGAAAGCTCTATAACACAGCTGCAGCTGTATCGGGCGGTCAGATCCTGGGCCTGGTCCCCAAGCGCTTCCTTCCGAATTACCATGAATTCTATGAGAGACGGCAGTTTACGCCGGGACCCGAGGAGGTGACCACAGTCCGTATGCTCGGAAAAGAGGTGCCCTTCGGAAGCAAGCTCCTTTTTCACTGCGAGGAGATGCCGACACTGACCATTGCGGCAGAGATCTGCGAGGACCTCTGGGTTCCGGATCCACCCAGCACCAGCCACTGCCTGCACGGGGCAACGGTGATCGTCAACCTGTCTGCTTCCAATGAGCTGACCGGAAAAAGCGACTACCGGAGAAGCCTGATCGAGAACCAGTCAGCCCGCCTCTACTGCGGTTATGTCTACGCGGCAGCCGGCCCCGGCGAGTCCACCGGAGACCTGGTCTTTTCCGGAGACAGCATGATTGCGGATGCCGGCCGTCTGAAGGCAGAGAATACTCTCTACCGCGAGGGCTGTATTTCATCGGAAATCGACCTCTACGCCCTGCAGTCCTACCGCCAGGAGATGACCACCTTCTCTGTCAGCCCCGACGATGACGGCTATGTAACGGTTCCCTTCCATCTGCCGGTCGAAGAGACGGCCCTTTCGGGAAAGGTTGACCCGGCGCCCTTCGTTCCTTCCGATGCCGGAAAACGTGCTCAGCGCTGTCAGGAAATCCTTGCCATTCAGGCTATGGGTCTTCGAAAGCGTCTGGCCCATACGCATGCCAAATCGGCCGTGATCGGAATCTCCGGCGGTCTGGATTCAACCCTGGCACTGCTTGTGACCGTCAGGGCCTTTGACCTTCTGGGTCTGCCAAGAAAGGGTATCAAGGCTGTAACCATGCCGGGCTTTGGAACGACCGACCGGACCTATACCAATGCCGTGGATCTGATCCGGATTCTGGGAGCGGATTTCATAGAGGTTCCGATCGGACCGAGCGTCCTTCAGCACTTTAAGGACATCGGTCAGGATCCGGAAAAGCATGATGTGACTTATGAGAACGGTCAGGCCCGGGAGCGGACCCAGATCCTTATGGATATCGCCAACAAGGAGAACGGACTGGTGATCGGAACCGGAGACCTGTCCGAGCTGGCTCTGGGCTGGGCCACCTATAACGGAGACCATATGTCTATGTATGGTGTGAATGCTTCGGTTCCGAAGACCCTGGTCCGCTTCCTGGTCCGCCATGTGGCAGAGGAGTCGGAGAAAGACCTGAAGAAGGTTCTCTTTGATGTCCTGGATACACCGGTCAGCCCGGAGCTCCTTCCGCCCAAGGACGGAAAGATTGCCCAGAAGACCGAGGATATCGTCGGCCCCTACGAGCTCCACGATTTCTTCCTCTATTATGTAATGCGTTTTGGATTCTCGCCCCGGAAGATTCTTCGTCTGGCAGAAAATGCCTTTGAAGGAACCTATGATAGGGAGACCATTCTCAAATGGATGCGGAATTTCTACTGGAGATTCTTTGCCCAGCAGTTCAAGAGATCCTGTCTGCCGGACGGTCCCAAGGTCGGAAGCGTTGCCCTGTCGCCCCGCGGTGACTGGAGGATGCCGAGCGATGCGATCAGCCGGATCTGGATCGAGGAAGTGAAGGCACTTTAAGATTTACTGAGTTTTTTCTGAATCGTTTTTCAATGGGCATGTTTGTCCACGGAACGTCTTCCATGGATTTATAAAACAGAAAAAGGCTTTCCGGCCGTAGGAATTACGATCGGAAAGCCTTATATTCATGCATATGGAAATCGTTCTGCAGGAGCTGGAATCATCTGAAAACAGATCTGCAGAGCTGGAATCTTACTGTCCGAACCAGTCCAGGTCGTAGTCAGCGGAATAGTGCTTCTTATCAAAGACCCTGCTGAAGAGGGACCGTACCGGCCGGGACAGAGGTCCGTAGACGAAGGGATACAGAGCAAGCTGAAGTCCGATTGCAAAGAATACATCGATCAGAGAGTGCTGTTTTAAGAAAACAGTGGAAAGAATGATGAAAACCATGATGCACCAGCAACTGATCCGTATCTTCGGATGTTTTCGTATGGCATGCAGCTTGTCTAAGGCCACGGTAACGCCAATTGAGTTAAAGACGTGGATACTGGGAAGTACATTGGTCGGTGTATCGGTTCGATAGAGCCCTTTTACCATCTGACAGAAAATGTTGTTCCTAGGCATGATCTGGGGCCTTAAATCCAGGCCATTTGGCCAGAAATAGGAAAAGATCAGGAATAAGGTCATACCGAAGGCCATATCAAAGGCCAGGAGATAGAAGTCCTGTCCCCGCTTCTGAAAAATGGTGAAGACTATTCCGATAAAGGAATAGATGAACCAGAAATAGTAGGGAATGATGAAGTATTCGCAGAATGGAATCTTATAATCAATCGGCAGAGTATGAATGTGGTAAGGAACCTTCCGCCGCTCCAGGAGCTCGAAGCAGATCATATAAAAGGTTAAATAGGAAAAAATCAGCAGAAATCTTCTGCCATTGATATGCATAAAATGAAGAACTTTTTTTCTGAAACTCATAATTTCGGGCTTTCCGGTGATATGCTGCAAGTAATAAAAATATACGGAATAAAGAGTGCTTTCCTTGCACGCTTTGTCTATTATAGCCAAGTGTGAGATCATTGACAAGATATTGGATTTTTTGGCAAAATAAGGTTTATAATATTACTTATTGTGCGTGTTCGAGTGAATCGATCAGGCACAGCAGTCATTAAACGAAACAGTAATAATAAATAATAGTAACAAATCGCGTTGGAGAGGATTATTTCATGACGGAAACAAATGAAATGACAGGACAAGTGAAGAGTAAGAAGGGCCGAGGAAAGATTGGTCTGATTATCGTCGGAATTGTAATTGCTGCTATTCTGGCTGTGTATCTCGGCATATCTCTGTATTACGAGAATCATTTCTTCTATAAGAGTACGGTGAATGGAATTTCTTCCAGCAATGCAACTCCGGAAGAAGTAATGAAAAAGGTTGCAAAGAAAACGGATGGTTTCAGCCTGGAAGTAAAAGAGCGGTCTGGTACAGAAGTGATTAAGCCGGATGAAGTTGGGCTGAAAACCGAGGACAATAAGAAAGGCTTTGAAAAGCTTCTGAAGAAGCAGAATGGTTTTGCCTGGATCGGATCTCTGCGGAAAACGACTGCTTATGAGAGTAAGGTCCTGATTACCTATGATGCAGATAAGCTGAACAGCCGCCTGCAGACCTTGAAAGATGTTTCCAATCCGAACATCACAGAGTCTCAAGATGCTAAGCTTGTTTACCAGGATGGCAGCTATTACATTCAGCCAGAGGTTTATGGAAACCATGTGGATATGGATAAACTGACCAAACTGGCAGGAGAGGCTCTGATCAATTTAAGCGGCCCGATCGACCTTGAAAAGAGTCAGTGTTATTATATGCCGACTTTAACAAAGGATGACGAAACCTTACAGAAGTCTGCGGCAAATCTGAATCAGAAATTACAGATAAATTATACTTTTTCCGGAGACGGTGTTAATGAGACCATTCCGAAGGAAACGATGGCTGGTTTTATGACTACGGATGACAAGGGAGAGATCGTCTATAATGACGATGCAATCCGTGCTTTTGTAAAGCAGATGGCAAGCAAGTATAATACTGCAGGAAAACCTATCACGATTAAGTCAAGCTGGGGCGGAAATGTTACTGTTCCCGGAGGTTCCTATGGTATCAAGATTGATCAGTCCAAAGAAGCTGCACAGATCAAGTCGGATCTTGAGGCCGGTAAGGATGTAACCCGTGATTTCAATTATTCACAGAAGGCAGAAAGAAATCCTTCAACCTATCTTGAGGTCAACATCACAGCTCAGCATGTCTACTACATCAAGAATGGACAGCAGGCCCTTTCTTCTGATGTTGTTACCGGTAACGTGACCAAGGGCAGAGGAACAGATCCCGGAGCCTGGTATATCCAGAGTAAGCAGAGGAATGCAGTTCTGCATGGAGCAGATTATGAAACACCCGTTGCTTACTGGATGCCTTTCCACAATGGTGAGGGCTTCCATGATGCAACCTGGCAGCCGTCCTTCGGCGGTACTTATTATCTGATTCGTGGTTCTCATGGCTGTGTTAACCTGCCGAAGAGCTTTGCGGCAACACTCTACGCAACTGTACCAGCAGGTACCCCGGTCTTTGTTTATAACATGCCCGGAACAGAGAACAATGCTCCAAATACCAAGGATGCCGAGAGCCTGAAACAGGATATTGCAAATCTGGCTTCTACTCCGATCACCGCAGCCAGTGAATCCACGATAGCAGCTCTGGAGAAGAGATACAGTAAGATGGCTCCTCAGGCCAAGGCTCTGGTTACCAACTATTCTGTTCTGCAGGATGCAAGAGCAAAGCTGGATGCGATCAAGGCCCAAACAGCTTCTGCAACCTGATCAGGCGTTTCATGATGACAGCCGGAAAAACTTTGCTTTAAGAGGATACTACATGGACTCTCTTGTAACTTTATTTACAAATACACTGGGACAGCATGTTTCCAAGGAGGTTGTGGTTTTCATTATCTCCCTGCTTCCTATTCTGGAATGCAGGGGAGGTCTTCTGGCAGCTTCTCTTTTGAAAGTGCCCCTGCTTCGGGCCATTCCGATCTGTGTCATCGGAAATATTATTCCGATTCCTTTTATTCTTCTTTTCATTAAGAAGATTCTGCACTGGCTGAGTCGCTTTAAGATCTTCCGTCCTATGGTTGAAAAGATTGAGGCTCGGGCGAAAAAGAAGAGCGGATCCGTTTCCGGTGCCGAGTTTGTGGGACTCATGACCTTTGTCGGAATCCCGCTTCCCGGAACAGGCGCCTGGACCGGAAGCCTGGTTGCAGCCTTCCTCGAAATGGATGTGAAAAAGGCAGTTCTTGCTGAACTCTTAGGTGTTGCCATTGCAACTGTGATTATGTCTATCGTAAGCTACGGTCTGCTGGGGCTGATTCTGCACTGATAAGATTTGAAGCAATCGAGAAGTTTCTCTGTTTTTTCCAGATGCTTCCCTGAAAAAGATGAACTGACCGGAAAGGTGGTTTTATGGAAAAGAAAAAGCGTCCGGTTGGGGACTGCACGACCTGTAATTACTACACCTATGATGATGAGGATGAAGCATATTACTGTGATCTGAATCTGGATGAGGATGACTATTATCATTTCATGACCCACTCCTATAAGAGCTGTCCCTATTATGTCAACGGGGATGAGTACCGGGTGGTCCGTCATCAGATGTAATCATTGCTGCATGAAAGCAGGAAATTCGGATATCATTATGAACATGAAAAAAGGCTTTGGGATTTTGTTCCCAAGGCCTTTTTTAGTCATCAGATATTGATTTCCGCCGCAGTCTTCCGGCTGGCCGTATCAAAGAATTCGAAATAATCCGGCCGGTGGCGGGACTGGGTCCATTCGAACATGATGCCCCGGGAATTGTAGGTCTGGCTGGTCACAGCAGCGATGAAATCGTAGTCC
This sequence comes from Lachnospiraceae bacterium, assembly GCA_029224965.1. Lineage (GTDB taxonomy): Bacteria > Bacillota > Clostridia > Lachnospirales > Lachnospiraceae > Lachnocurva. Next base: position 28,344 of record JAQXVO010000033.1, on the reverse strand, counting down.
TTCAGGTCCAGAAGCTCGGTGTCCATCTCGGTAGCACGCTCTGCCGTGATCCGCCGCTTACTGGTTGTGATCTGCATATGAAGGTCATTCTCCAGATATTCATAGATGGAGTGGCTGGCAATGTCTTCTGTCAGGCCGGGAGTCTCGGATTTTAAGAAGACATTGATATCAAGGATGACCGGTTTTTGATCGATCATACGGATTCTCTGGATATACCAGACCTCGTCACCGACCTGGAAGCCGGTCCGGCCGGCCGTATGCTCATCCACAGTCAGGTCTGTAAATTTAATCACTTTTGTTTTCGTATGAAGGCGGTTCCTCTTGGCGGATTCTGTAAAACTTTCGATGCCGCCGACAATAAAGTGGGCCTGTTTGACGGGCTGATAGATGACCTGAACACCCTTTCCGTGAATGGCCTGGACATAGCCCTGTGAAGCTAACAGACTTAAAGCTCGGCGGATGGTATTCCGCGAGCAGCCGTAGATTTCCTTTAACTGATTTTCCGAAGGCAGAAAAGTGCCGCGTTCATATTTTCCGTCGGTCACTTTTGATGCAAGATCCTTGTAGATTCCTTCAAACTTACCTGCCGGCATAGATTCGTATTTCCTCCCTGGATTTCTGATTCAGACAGCTGCTGCCGGAAAACGGCGGAAACTGCCGCTTCAAGTATAGCACAGTTTCTGCCCTTCTAATCTTAAGACCGGACTTGTTCATATTTTTTATACAGGTTCAGACCAAAGGGGCAAGGCTGGCAGATTTAACAAAAATTTCAGAAATTCATTGGTGAATATTTCGGAAGGATTTTTCTTGACTTGTTTGAACAAGCAGAGCATAATAAAACCATCAAGAAAACTTGTTCAAACAAGAACAAAGCAGTTTCAAAAAAGGAGTATATTATGGGGAAGTATTCGAAGGATGCCGAAGAACTCTTACAGCTCATCGGCGGAAAGAAGAATATCGGTGCGGTATCACATTGCATGACCAGAATGCGGTTCGTGCTGAATGATCCGAAGAAGGCCGATGTCAAAGCCATCGAGAAGATGAGCGTGGTCAAGGGAACCTTTACCCAGGCCGGTCAGTTCCAGGTCATCATCGGAAATACCGTAACGGATTTCTACAATGATTTCATCAAGGTGGCCGGTGTCGAAGGCGTTTCCAAGGATCAGGTCAAGAGTGCGGCAAAGCAGAACCAGAACGTTCTGCAGAGAATCATGTCTGCATTGGCAGAAATCTTCGCTCCCCTGATTCCGGCCATCATCGTCGGCGGTTTGATCTTAGGCTTCCGGAAGGTCATCGACTCCATGCAGGTCTTCAACGGAGCCACTCTGGTAAGCCAGAGCGTCTTCTGGGCAGGCGTTGACAAGTTCCTCTGGCTGATCGGCGAAGCCATTTTCCATACCGGAATTCCGGTCGGCATCTGCTGGTCCGTTCAGAAGAAGATGGGCGGAACCCCCATGCTCGGTATTGTCCTTGGCCTGACCCTGATTTCCGGCCAGCTGGTCAATGCCTACAGCGTAGCCGGTATGGCAGCAGCTGACTGGGCTCCGGATTATGTCTGGAACTTCGGCTTCACCCAGGTCCGGATGATCGGCTATCAGGCCCAGGTTCTTCCGGCCATCATGGCAGCCTTCTGTCTGGCCTATCTGGAACGCTTCTTTAGAAAGATCACCCCGGCTGTCGTCTCGATGATCGTCGTTCCTTTCTGTTCCTTAACCCTTTCCGTTATGGCTGCTCACTTCGTTCTCGGACCCATTGGCTGGAGAATCGGCAATGTCATCGCAGCAGTTGTACAGGCAGGTATCTCCGGATCCTTCCGAGTTCTTTTCGGTGCCATCTTTGGTTTTGTTTATGCACCGCTGGTTATCACAGGCCTTCATCACATGTCCAATGCCGTCGATCTGCAGCTCATCGCAGCAAACGAGGGAACCTCTCATCCCGGCACCATGCTCTGGCCTATGATCGCACTTTCCAATATCGCTCAGGGTTCTGCCGTTCTCGGCATGGCTCTTCTTCAGAAAAAGGATGCCAAGGCTCAGGAAGTCAACATTCCTTCCCTGATTTCCTGCTACCTCGGTGTTACAGAGCCGGCTATGTTCGGTGTTAACTTAAAGTACGGTTTTCCTTTCATCTGCGGCATGATCGGATCTTCCCTGTCAGCCATCGTCTGCACAGCATCCTCCGTATCTGCAACAGCAATCGGTGTCGGCGGTCTTCCCGGAATTCTTTCCATCGTTCCGAAGTTTATGGGCCGTTTCGCCATCTGCATGGCCATCGCTTTCTTTGTTCCGATCATCCTGGTTTACATTGTTGGTAAGAAGAAGGGTATCGATAAGGAAGCTGAGAAGGCCGGCCTTGAGTTTGAGGCCGAGGCTGCAGTAAATGCAGACCAGGCAGAAGCAGTTACTGCTGATGCTTCTGAAACAGAGACCATCGCTGAAGCTTCTGACTTAAAGGCTCCGGTTGACGGACAGGTGATTTCTCTGGCAGAAATCAATGACGGTGTATTTTCCAGCGGCGCCATGGGCGACGGAATCGGCATTGTGCCGACCAGTGAGACGGTCTATGCACCGGCTCCTGCCAAGGTAACCGCATTGATCGAAGATTCCAGGCATGCCCTTGGTCTGACTCTGGCAAACGGAATCGAAGTTTTGATTCATGTCGGCATTGATACCGTAGCCATGCAGGGCCAAGGCTTCAAGTATCTGGTCAAGGACGGCGATGTTGTCGCAGCCGGCGCACCCTTAATGACCTTCAGTAAGGAAGCCATTAAGAAGGCCGGGCATCCGGATATCGTGGTTATGCTGGTCACTGAGCCGAACGGCATTGAGACAATCAAGATGCACAGCGGCTTTGCCGCAAAGGCAGGCCAGACCGTTGTAACGGATTGGTAAGGTAAGAATTTCAGCGGGTCTGGCGGGGCAAATAACGTTCTGCCGGACCTGTTTTCGATTAGGTGTTTTCGAGTTTGATTGGAAAGAAATGAACTTTCCGAGGCTGCTCTGAAATGAGCAGATCGGCAGTTGAATTCCGGAGGTAATGGATGAATTTTCATGATAAGACAGTCTATCAGATCTATCCCAAGAGCTTCTGCGACAGCAATGGCGACGGCATCGGAGATCTGAAGGGAATCACATCGAAGCTTGATTATCTGAAGGGCCTGGGCATTGACTATATCTGGAGCACGCCCTTCTTCAAGTCCCCTCAGAGGGACAACGGCTACGATGTGGCTGATTATTATTCCATCGAGCCCATGTTCGGCACTATGGAGGATGCAGAGGAGCTGATCCGGGAAGCGGACAAACGTGGCATCGGCATCATGCTGGATATGGTTTTCAATCATACCTCCACCGCTCATGAATGGTTTCAGAAGGCGCTGCAGGGCGACGAAAAATATATGAACTATTATATTTTCCGTGACGGAGACCCCGATACGCCTCCGACCAACTGGGAGTCCAAGTTCGGCGGCAATGCCTGGGAATATGTACCGCATCTGAAGAAATGGTATCTCCATCTCTTTGATGTGACCCAGGCTGATCTGAACTGGGAGAATCCGGAAGTCCGTGAGGAGCTGAAGAATGTCATCCGTTTCTGGAAGAAGAAGGGGGTCAAGGGCTTTCGCTTCGACGTGGTCAATCTGATCTCCAAGCCGGAAACCTTCGAAAATGATGATCAGGGAGACGGCCGGAGATTCTACACCGATGGCCGCCATGTCCATGAATTTCTCCATGAGCTGGTTCATGATACCGGGATCGCAGACATGATTACCGTCGGCGAAATGTCTTCGACGACTCTGGAGAACTGCATCCGCTATTCTAATCCCAGGGATGAGGAACTGTCCATGACCTTCAGCTTCCATCATCTGAAGATCGACTATAAGAACGGTAACAAGTGGGAGCTCATGAAGCCGGATTTCCACCGTCTGAAGGAGCTTTTCCAGACCTGGCAGGAGGGCATGCAGGCCGGAAACGGCTGGAATGCGGTCTTCTGGGAAAATCACGACCAGCCCCGGATTGTCTCCCGTCTCGGCGATGAGGGGAAGTACTGGAAGGAATCTGCGAAGATGCTTGGTGCGGCCATTCACCTCATGCGGGGCACGCCCTATATTTATCAGGGTGAGGAGCTGGGCATGACCAATGCGCATTTTGACCGCATTGAGGATTACCGGGATGTGGAGTCGACAAATTACTACCAGATTCTCCTGGATCAGGGGAAGTCAGAGGATGAGGCGATCCATATCATTGAGGAGCGGTCCCGGGATAATGGCAGAACGCCCATGCAGTGGACCGATGGAGAGCATGCCGGCTTTATGCCGGAGGGCAGCACGGCTTCGCCCTGGCTTCAGATTCCGTCGGTGAAGCCGGAGGCCAATGCCAGGGCCGAGGTCAAGGATCCGGATTCGATCTACAGTTTCTATCATTATCTGGTTCTCATCAGAAAGGCTTATCCTCTGATTTCGGAGGGCCTGATCCGTTTCTTTGATCCGGAGGATGACCGGGTGTTGGCCTATGAGCGTTATTTTGATTCGGATGATAAAAGGAAGCAGTCACTTCTCGTCTTCTGCAACCTGACCGGAGAAGATATTCATGCAGAGATTCCGAGAGGAAAGGATGCGGATCTGATGACTTCCAAGGCAGGCGGAACCTGTCAGGTCCTGGTCAATAACTACGGATGTTCGGATCTTTCGGCTGTAGGGGACAGGAAAATTACCCTTCGGCCTTATGAAGTTTATGCACTTTTTCTGAAGTAAACTGCTTCATTTCTCTTTCTTTTTCGAACGGCATCTGCAGAGCATACGGCAATTTCGAAACACGTTGGAAGGACAAAAGCCTTCCGGCGTGTTTTTGATGTCAGGGCAAAACTGATGTAAGGCCTCCGGCGGATTCGAGAGGCGGATATTTTTTTACGGGGCTGCAGAAAATAAGTTATACTTAAGGAAAATAGCTTGTTTGGATTGGAAAAACACTTTCTGGAGGTAGGATATGACACTGACCCAGCTTCGTTATGTAATAAAAGTTGCGGATACCGGTTCGATGAATGCGGCGGCAAAGACACTTTTTGTGTCACAGCCGTCGCTTTCGTCCGCCATTCGGGAACTGGAGGAAGAACTAGGGCTGACCATCTTCTTTCGGACCAACCGAGGCATTGTTTTGACGCCCAAGGGTCAGGAATTCATCGGTTATGCCCGCCAGGTCGTTGAACAGTACGAATTGATTGAGTCCCGCTATATCTCCAAGGACAAAATCAAGGCGCGTTTTTCCGTTTCCATGCAGCATTATTCCTTTGCTGTCCGTGCTTTTGTTGACACGGTCAAGGAGTTTGGTCTTGATGAATTTGAGTTTGCGGTAAATGAAGACCGAACCAGCGAAGTCATTAATGATGTGGCGCAGTTTCGAAGTGAAATCGGCGTTCTCTATCTCAGTAGCTTCAATGAGAAGATTCTGCAGAGAATTTTCGGAGAACAGGGGCTGGAATTTCACCCCCTCTTTGACTGCCATATCTTCGCCTACATGTGGAAGGGACACCCACTGGCAAATAAGTCCAAAGTAACTCTGGAAGAGCTGGATCCTTATCCTATGCTTTCCTTTAACCAGGGAGCCTACAATTCCTTCTACTTCTCCGAGGAAGTCTTAAGTACCTACAATTATAAGAGGATCATCAAAGGAAATGATCGGGCTACCTTTTTAAATCTCATGGTCGGACTCAATGGTTATACGCTTTGCTCAGGCATCATCAGCGAGGATCTGAACGGCGAAGAGTACTGTGCGGTTCCGCTGGATTCCGATGAAGTCATGCATATCGGTTATCTGACCAAGAAGCAGGCCAAGCTTTCAGAAATCGCCCTGCATTACATCGACCATCTGGCCCGGTTCAAGGATCAGGTGATTGGGTAAGAAACTATGGGGGAAATGGCTTTTGCCTGATTCTGCTTGGCATAAGAGTGTGTGTATTTCTTCTGTTCATGAGAAACTGCAGCCATAGTAGGAAAGATTGGCTGAGGCAGGTTGACTTACTGATATCGGTGCTGTTACTTGGAGCGCAATGTGCGGGAAGACAATGACAGCATCCGACGGTACTATGAGAAGGATGGAATCTACAGTAGAGAAAAGAGCAAACCGTAAAATGGATATGAAACAATGGTCAGTCAACGGTTGATCAATATCGAGCCTGTTGATCCAGACAGGGATATTTCGTCTCAATCATGTTAGAACTCCGACGATTCCCTGGATTTCCTGCCGAAAATCAGAAAAGCGACAGACATTCCAATCAGGCAAAGAGAAGGAAGGGAGCAGTTCATGAAAATCCTGGTTGAAATAATCAGACATAGAATCGCGCTAATCAATGCTGCAAAATAGCCGGAGGAAAATTTAATTACCCGAAGCATTATAAATGTAAAGAGAAACACAACTGCCGCAAAGACGATTGTATGATATAGCAGAGAGGGCACAGTGATATATGTCCGATTTGCTTCTCTGTCTGCAAAATATAATCCAATATCATAAAGGAAAGCAATGATTGAAAGCAGTATACCATACACAATAGAAAGTGTTTTACTCATATCCGTCCCCCTAATCAAAGATTATTACTTACTTCCATTGTCCAGGTCTTTGAAGAAAATCTTTTCCCTCTTTTCATAAAATATCCTCCTTTATAAAATTATTACCTCCAATGTCTATTTATACAAAACGAATAAAATAAATCAAGTATTTTCTGATAAAATTCATTTTTTTTACAATTATCAGTAATCAGCTGATTATATCCCAATGGAATATGAAATCCGGAAACATTAGAATTTACAGCAGCTTGGGGTAAAATGATATATTCATTAAAACTTAGTAAATAAATAACTAAAAACCTATTGACATACTATGATATGGGTGATATATTACCAGCATAGCAGTTAATCATATAAATCCTACAGAAAATATAGGAAATGATATAGCTGCATTCCCCCTTACAAGAAACGTATTCATGACACAGGAAAAGATACCATTGGAAGAATGGCAAGGAAAAGGAGAAAGTTATGGCAAGAAAAGCAGTTAACAGCACACTGGAACTCATCGGAAACACTCCTCTCTTAAAGGCTTCCCGCTATGCGAAGAATGCTGGCGTTGAGGGAGCTGATATTGAAGTAAAGCTGGAATACTTCAACCCGGCTGGATCAGTTAAGGATCGTATCGCTCTGAACATGATCGAGGATGCAGAGAAGAAGGGCATTTTAAAGCCCGGCGCAACCATCATCGAGCCGACCTCCGGAAATACCGGTATCGGTATCGCAGCTGTTGCCGTAGCCAAGGGCTACAAGGCAATCCTGACCCTGCCGGATACCATGAGCGTTGAGCGTCGGAAGATCTTAAAGGCTTACGGTGCAGAACTGGTTCTGACCGAGGGTGCCAAGGGTATGAAGGGCGCCATTGCAAAGGCTGAGGAAATCAAGGCCAATACTCCGGGTTCCATTATTCTGGAGCAGTTTGATAACCCTGCAAACTCTGAAGCTCATTACAAGACCACTGGACCTGAAGTCTGGGAGCAGACCGAAGGGAAGGTCGATATTTTTATCGCCGGTGTCGGTACTGGCGGAACTCTTACCGGAACCGGTAAGTATCTGAAGGAGCAGAATCCTAACGTCAAGGTTGTAGCTGTTGAGCCTGCCGGAAGCCCGGTTCTGTCTCAGGGCAAGGCTGGTGCTCATAAGATTCAGGGTATCGGCGCCGGTTTCGTACCCAAGGTTCTGGATACCAAGATCTACGATGAAGTCATCACGATCGAGAATGAGGATGCCTTCGAAGAGGGTCGTCGTTTCGGCCAGTCCGAGGGTGCTCTGGTCGGCATTTCTTCCGGTGCTGCCTTGAAGGCTGCTGTCATTCTGGCTCAGCGTCCGGAGAACAAGGGCAAGAAGATTGTTGCTCTGCTTCCGGATTCCGGAGACCGTTATTATTCAACTGCACTTTTCAGTGAGTAATCCGCCATTCGGACAGACTGCTTTTCTGATATTTACGGGTGGGGCCTGTCCTCACCCGTTTTTTTGATTCAGCTGCTCTGAGGCAGCTTGTCAGTTTCCTGATTGGAGGTTCCTGGGCTGCGGTTTATATTTCCGAGGGCGGACAAATCAGTTTTTGGATAACCTGCTGTTGAATGGAGAGACCGTGTCAAATCGCTTTGCTCTGAAACTGTTGATTTATATGAGTGAAACAAATTGCAAGTAATCCCCCGATAATAATATGATATAATCATATCGAAATACTGTTTCAATGACTGATCCTGGATAAGAGATGTTTTATAGATCAGTCTTATCACCCCAACGTAAGGGGAGAAATAATAAGAAGGAGATTTAAGTTGAAAATTTCTACCAAGGGACGTTATGCCCTCTTAATCATGCTGGATCTGGCAGTTTATAATACCGGCGAGCCGGTCAGCCTCAGAGACATTGCCAGGAGACAGGAGATTTCCGAGAAGTATCTGGAGCAGATCATTTCTCTTCTGAATAAGGGAAGACTGGTGCAGAGTGTCAGAGGTGCCCAGGGCGGTTATCTGCTGCGGAGAGATCCCAAGGATTATACGGTCGGAGAAATCCTCCGCCTGACCGAGGGAGATCTGGCTCCTGTGGATTGTGTCGGAAATTCCGGCGTTACCTGTGAACACAAGGCGGACTGTGTAACGGTTGAAGTCTTTGAGAAGATCAATGAGGCGGTGAATAAGGTCGTGGACAATATCACCCTTCAGGATCTGGTGGATCGTTACAATGAGAATGCGGCCAGCCAGGCTGCCATGCTGATCTGATTTCTGAAGCACGAAGATGCGGAATTGCCCAGTTAGCCACAATCATAGATGGCATGCAACGGGATTTAAGATTTTCTTTGAAATCGTTGTACAAAATCAGGGAAATCGGTAATCATGCAACGGGATATAATATTTTCTTCGAGATCGCTGTATAAAATCAGGGAAATCGGGTAATCATGCAACGGGATTTAAGATTTCCTTTGAAATCGCTGTACAAAGGCCGTAAAATCAGGCAAATGTGCAACGGGATTCGCATTTTCCGTCAAAATCGTTGTACGACTTGACTAAATGCCGAAAAAAAGACAACGGAATTCGGAATTTCCTTTGAAATCGTTGTAAAATATCATTTGATTAGTCCTGCGGAGAAATCCGCAGGGCTTTTTTGTACAGATGATTGCTGCTTCCTCTGATGGCGAGATGAAGCTTCGCAGAGCAGGGGATCCATTGGAACTGGTCTACATTTTGCTATAGAATAAAGCTATATCTAACTATATATTTCTAGACTTAGACAAGAACAATAGGGATGTGTAATATAATAGCTGTAGCCAAACAAAAGGAATTCCAAATAAACAAAACCTATAACAGAGCAGAGAGCTCAAAAAGAAAGCTACAGAAACAGGAAAAGGAAAAAGAAAAAGTAATAAGAAAAGCAAGAGGAAATATCGGCAAGGATTTCGATCCGATGATAAGCGATTCTCATCGCATTCATTGATTAAAGGAGGACAAATACTATGGCACATTTAAAAGAGCGTAATCTTCATTTTGAAACCAAGGCAATCCATGTAGGACAGGAGCAGCCGGATCCGGCAACCGATTCCAGAGCAGTTCCGATTTACCTCACTTCTTCTTATGTATTCCGAAACAGCCAGCACGCAGCAGACCGGTTCGGTTTAAGAGATGCCGGTAACATCTACGGACGTCTGACCAACCCGACCGAGGATGTCTTCGAAAAGAGAATCAATGCCCTTGAGGGCGGCGTTGCAGCCCTGGCCGTTGGATCCGGAGCAGCAGCAGTAACCTATGCAATCGAAGCTCTGGCAAAGGCCGGTGATCATGTCGTAGCTGCTAAGAACATCTACGGCGGAACCTACAATCTCTTAAAGCACACCTTGACAGATTACGGTGTTTCCACAACATTCGTTGATCCGGACAATCTCGATGAAGTCAATGCCGCATTCCGGGACAACACCAAGCTCCTCTTCATTGAGACCCTCGGCAACCCCAACTCCGAGGTTGTTGACATTGAGGCTCTGGCAAATGCAGCCCATGCCCATAAGGTACCCCTGGTCATCGACAATACCTTTGCAACTCCCTATCTGGTTCGTCCCATTGAATACGGCGCAGATATCGTCGTTCATTCCGCTACCAAGTTCATCGGCGGCCATGGTACTGCAATCGGCGGTGTGATCGTAGACGGAGGACATTTCGATTTCGCTTCTTCCGATAAGTATCCTTGGCTGACAGAGGCCAACCCTTCCTATCACGGTATTTCCTTTGCAAAGGATACCGCACCGGCTACCGTTGCGACCTACATTCGTGCCATTCTCTTAAGAGACACCGGCGCAACCCTTTCTCCGGTTCACGCCTTCCTCTTCCTGCAGGGCCTTGAGACTCTGGCTCTCCGTGTTGAGAAGCAGGTTCAGAACTCTCTGGCCGTTGCCCAGTATCTGAAGAAGAATCCTCAGGTTGAGTATGTTTCTCATCCGTCCGTATCCGATGACCCTCATCAGCAGGAACTTTACAAGAAGTATTATCCGAATGGAGGTGGGTCTATCTTTACCTTCAATATCAAGGGTGATGCAGAGAAGGCCAAGAAGTTCATCGATAACCTCGAGCTCTTCTCCCTTCTGGCAAATGTCGCAGATGTAAAGTCTCTGGCTATTCATCCGGCTTCCACCACCCATTCCGAGGACAACGAGGAAGAGCTGAAGGAGCAGGGTATCGCTCAGAACACCATTCGTCTCTCCATCGGTGCTGAGAATGTAGACGATATCATCGAAGATCTCGACAATGCTTTCAAGGCAGTAGCTGACTGAGGCGGACAAGCCTTTGCATGAAAGAAACCGAAACAAAAGACTCACATAAAATAATCCTAGAAAAAATTTAGAACTCCTAACATTTATGAACATGATCTGAGAAGATCAGTTAAGACTTTCCGAACAAAGAAACCGGCGGAAGGATCTGTATCTGAAGATGGATGCAGATTCGGTTCGCCGGTTTTCTTTTGCCTGCTTACATCGAATGAAATCATAGATATCAGGGAACGGTATGGACTGTCCCAGGTCGATCTGGCTAAGCTTCTGGGATGGGGCGAAGCTACAATTTCCCGGTATGAAAGTAAAGTAATCCAAGATGAGGCGCATGATTCCATGCTTCGTCTGATCAAGGATAACCCTCTTCAGGTATTGGAATTTCTGAAGAAAAATGCGTATAAATTTACTCCGATGAAGAGAGCCGAAATAAGGTTTAAAATCAATGAAAACCTTTGTCGAAGCTAAAATATTGTGCTATATTAAAAAACTGACTGAAAATAAGAAGGAGACAGTTCCCATGGATTACAGGAAGACAATAGATGAAATGGAGAAGGACTCCCGCAATATCGGAATCATCGATGTGCGTTCGGAGAGAGATTATGAGGCGGACACCATTCCCGGAGCAAGAAACTGCTTCTGGATGGATTTCCCGACCGAGGAGATGGATGCGAGAGAGATGATTGGCGGCTTCGGCTATGCCGGTGAGCCGATTTACCTCGTCTGCTATACCGGAGACAAGAGCGATGCCATCGCTGAGCGTCTCCAGGGCTGGGGCATCGAAGCCTATTCTCTGGACGGCGGCTATGCCGCTTACCTCCGCCTCGCTATGAAGCGTCTCCTTGCAAAGGAATTCCCGGAGGATAAGGACGCAAATTCCGCAGAGGCAGACCCAGAGGCAGACCAGAGCTCAGATGAAACTGCTTCCGGACAGGGAAATATAGACCAGAATGCAGATGGACAGACAGCCCAGGCTGGAACCCAGTCCAAAAAGAAGCGCAAGCCTCTAAGCTTCGCCCAGAATGCCGAGCGTTCCATTCAGAAGAAATTCCGCAAGGAAATCTGGCGCCAGTTTACCCGCGCCATTCGGGAGTATGACCTGATTCAGGACGGCGACAAGATCGCGGTCTGCATTTCCGGCGGAAAGGATTCCATGCTGATGGCCAAGCTTTTCCAGGAGCTTCATAAACACGGAAAGCACAATTTCGAAGTCGAATACCTGTGTATGAATCCGGGCTACAATGATATCAATTTCGAGACGGTGCAGAACAATGCCAAACTCTTGAATATTCCGATCAAGGTCTTCACTTCGGATATCTATGATGTGGTTGCCGGAGATGCCGGCTATGACGGTTCCGGTTCGCCCTGCTATCTCTGTGCCCGCATGCGGCGTGGTCATCTCTATGCAGAGGCGAAGAAGCTGGGCTGCAATAAGATCGCCCTGGGTCATCATTTCGATGATGTTATCGAGACCAGTCTCATGGGCATGCTTTACGGCGCCCAGATCCAGACCATGGTGCCGAAACTTCATTCCACGAATTTCCCCGGTATGGAGCTGATCCGTCCCCTTTACTATATCCGCGAGCGGGACATCGTCCACTGGAGAGATTACAATCATCTTCATTTTATCAACTGCGCCTGCCGTCTGACCGAATCCTGCACGGCTTTGTCCTGTACCGGAACGGCCCAGGGCTCCAAGCGGGGCGAGATCAAGCGGCTCATCCATTCTCTGGAAGAGAAGGACCCGGTCATTGCCATGAATATCTTCCGGTCCATGGAGAATGTCACGCTGCCTATGGTTTTAGGATATAAGGATGATGAAGGCAAGCATCACAGCTTTCTGGAGCGGTATCCCAATCTTCGATAAGGTGGTAGATTATCCCCGGCACTCACAGGCTCTTCTTATGCCCGTTGACCGTTGTCTCCTCATCCCCGTCCAGAGGAATGACCAGGCAGCGGCGTCCATCTACGAAGGTCGCAGTGACTTCTTCTTCCTTGTCTTCCGGGACTTTAACGACAATGCGATGGTCATCCTTGGATTTATCATCCAGACCGGCATCGCGGAGTTTCTGATTCAACTCTACGACCTGCTCCTGGAGCTCATTCTTTTCGATCCTAAGATCATTGTCCTTTAAGGCCTTGGTGTCGATGACCTCATCTGCAGTCGGGAAATCCTCTTCGAAGAAGGAATCGTATTTCTCGGCGATGGCCTTTACAGCGGGCTCCTCAATGCCGGAATTCTCAAGGATAGGAGTCAGATCCTCCTTGGCCAGGCGGATGGGCTCATCCTTTTCGAGAATTTCCTTCTGCTGCTCGACATAGGTGTTCAGGTTGGACTGGACATCGAGTACGGTATCGATGACGTCATCATCCTCGGGATCACCCAGGCTTTCGGTCACAATGTTATTGAAGGCAGCCTTCTTCTGGGTCGCGGTATAGACGGCCTTGCAGCCGAGTACCTGCTCCCAGAGCTCGGTGTGGGGAAGCTTGGCATCCTTTGTATAGCACATCACCGCATGAAGATCTGTGGACCGGTCGGTGAAGCAGGGGAAGGTAAAGGCGGATTCGGTAGCGCCGACCACCCAGTTTCTCGGAACTGCTCCGATCCGATTCGTTTCCTCCTGATAGCCAAGACCGGGCTTGCTGAGATCGACCGGGCAGATGGCGCAGATAATGTATTCATAGACCTCTTCCGAGTCATCCAGGGCAATATTGTCCTTGGTCTTCACAGGGATATCATAGGCATCGTGGAAGAGAAGAATCAGATAGTTCTCCGGCTTGTCATAGGATTCGATGACCCGGTCATAGAAACGATTTAATACGTCATCATCTTCCAGTCGGGTCTTCCGCAGTTCCATAAGAAGTGCCTGAGCCCCTCCTTCTTCCTCCGCTTCCAGAGGGAAGGGCAGTTCGATCAGGTTGTTTCCGGGCTTTCCGGACAGGGCCTTATTGGCAATCTCCAGATATTTATAGAATTCGTCATCGTCCAGATTTAAAAAGGTATTGCGAAAGCATGTGACCTTGGCTTTCTGGGAATTGACGTAGCAGCCGGCCATCTTGGTAAAGGTACAGCTTTCCTTTTTGAAACGGCGCTTGATTTCAGCAATTTCGCGTTTATTCACAATGAAACCTCCGGTTTATATTTCTTCTTAACTCGAAATATCATTGTATCATTTTTAGCCCGGTCGGGAAATATAAACCAATATGAAATAAGCGCTTGGGAGTTCACTCCAGCTTTTGATGAAAACTGTATGTTGTCAGTAATTCGCTCAGCATAAATAGTGCATTCAGATAGGATTTGTACTGAGCATTATTATGCAACACATATTCCGGGTCAATACCACGGCAGACTTCAATCGCTAACTGAAAAAAAGAGGAGTTGGAGATAAATAAATCCTCTTTTGGTTGGAAGAAGAGAACTATTTTGGGCGTCTTGTTTACGCAGACATAATGCGAATAAAATTCATTATAAAATGACGAAGAGCTTTTTTTATAGGGAAGGATCCAGATGGGTTCGCCGTGGAATTCCTGCATAGTAGATATAATACTATATGTAATAGAATCAAGATGATTGATGTTGGACTCAACTATAGAATACTCTTTTTTGAGGCTATCCATCATTTCGTTACTGTTCTTTTTTGGCATAATGATGTCATTGTGATAAAAGGTTGCCAGCTTTTGCAGGAAATCAGGTTCACACGCATCTATGCCACTCACAGTTTTGAATTTAGAGAGATATTGTATCATCGAGTTCGCCCATCCTTATCCAATAATCTCTATTATAAAAATATGCCTGTAAGCCTAAAGATTTAAGCGTTTGTACATCTAGGCTTACATCCAGTCTGCTCCCTAAAATCAAAAATATGACTATTAAAACAAATATTATCAGACAATATTGTAGTATGCAACGCTTAATTATGAAAATTTTGCAAGCTGAGTTTGTTGTTTTTCCAACGGAAAAATAACTCGCGAAAGACTATGCTATTACATGTTGAATGATATGAGCGACCTGCGACAAGGAGCAGGCAGTAATTGGAAACAGCATGGAAACTGTTAAGGAGGTTTCAATGGAGAACAAGATGTTTTGTTATCAGTGTCAGGAAACAGCAGGCTGCAAGGGATGTACCATCTCCGGTGTCTGTGGTAAGAAGCCGGAAGTCGCAGCAATGCAGGATCTTCTGATCTATGTGACAAAGGGACTTTCCGCAGTAACGACTGAGCTTCGTGCAGAGGGAAAGCCGGTTGACAAGAAGATCAACCACCTTGTTACCGTAAATCTTTTCACAACGATTACCAATGCAAATTTCGACCGCGAAGTCATCATCCAGGATATTGAAAAGACTCTTTCCGTAAAGGAAGACCTTTTAAAGAGCGTTTCCAACAAGGATGTGCTTCCCGAAGCAGCTCTCTGGAAGGGCACAAGAGATGAATTCGATGCCAAGGCTGCTACAGTCGGCGTCCTTGCTACCAAGGATGAGGACATCCGTTCCCTTCGCGAGCTGATCACCTACGGTCTCAAGGGCCTGGCTGCTTACTCCAAGCATGCCAACGCACTTCTTCAGGATAATGAAGATGTCGATGCCTTCATTCAGAAGGCACTGGCCAAGACTCTGGATGATTCCCTGACCGTTGACGATCTGGTTGCCCTGACCCTGGAGACCGGTAAGTACGGTGTTGACGGCATGGCTCTTCTTGACAAGGCCAACACCGAGGCTTACGGCAATCCTGAGATCACCAAGGTCGATATCGGTGTCAGAAAGAACCCCGGCATCCTGATTTCCGGTCATGATCTGAAGGATCTGGAGATGCTTCTCGAGCAGACACAGGGTACCGGCGTGGATGTCTACACCCATTCCGAGATGCTGCCGGCTCATTATTATCCGGCCTTCAAGAAGTATGACAACTTCGCAGGCAACTATGGCAATGCATGGTGGAAGCAGAAGGAAGAGTTCGAGAAGTTCAACGGACCGATCCTCATGACCACAAACTGTGTTGTTCCTCCTGCAGCAAGCTACAAGGATCGTCTCTGGACTACCGGTGCAGCAGGTGTTCCCGGATGCAGACACATCGACGGCGAGTACGGTGAAACCAAGGACTTTTCCGCTATCATCGAGCAGGCCAAGACCTGCCCGGCTCCGACCGAAATCGAGACCGGAAGCATCGTAGGCGGTTTCGCTCATGAGCAGGTATTCGCTCTGGCTGATCAGGTTGTGGATGCGGTCAAGACCGGTGCAATCCGCAAGTTCGTAGTTATGGCCGGCTGCGACGGCAGACAGAAGTCCCGTGAATACTACACCGAGTTTGCAAAGAGACTGCCCAAGGATGTTGTCATTCTGACTGCAGGCTGCGCAAAGTACAAGTACAACAAGCTGAACCTCGGCGATATCAACGGAATCCCCAGAGTTCTGGATGCAGGTCAGTGCAACGACTCCTACTCCCTGGCTCTGATCGCTCTGAAGCTGAAGGAGATCTTCCAGCTGGACGATATCAACGATCTTCCCATTGTCTTCAACATCGCATGGTATGAGCAGAAGGCTGTCATCGTTCTTCTGGCCCTCCTTTACCTCGGTGTAAAGAACATTCACCTTGGACCGACTCTTCCGGCATTCCTTTCCCCCAATGTCGCAAAGGTTCTGGTAGACAATTTCGGCATCGCCGGAATCGGAACCGTAGATGATGATCTGAAGCTCTTTTTCGGCGAAGAGGCCTGAGCTGTCCGACAGATACAGTTTTCATCTGGAAATTCTCGGGTTTCCGGATAAATATAGAACTTTTCGATCGAAGGACCCATAGAGTTCTGATTTATACAATTTTCTAAATCCTTTCGGTTGTATGCTACTAACATAAACAGAAGGGCAGAGACGTCCGGATCGGTTCGAAAGAACCGGCCGGGCGTCTTTTTTCGTAACAGAAGGATTTTTCTTTTTATCGCAGCTTTCTTTCGGGCCGGATGATTTGAAAGAACTGCAGTCAGAAGGCTTTGAAAAGGAATGAAAGGAAGGAGGAAGCATGAGCTGGAAAGAAGATCGGCTGTATACCTGCCAGCCTTACTTTGTGATCGATTCCTCTGACTTTTATCAGAAAATCGTTGTTAAAGACGGAATTTCCCATTTCTATACCTTCAAAATGATGGACGGCCAGACAATACGGATCGTCCCGGACGGATGCATTGATCTGATTTTCGGCTATGATCTCTTTACCGGAGTCCTGCGGGCCAGGGTGGGCGGGACCACAACGGAATACAAGGAGAAGGTAAAGAATCACAGTGAACGGATCTTCGGAGTCCGCCTCATGCCGGGTGTCCAGACCAGTCTTCTGACCGTGACCACCCGGGATCTGACCGGAGGAGAGCTTCCGCTGGAGGACATTCTTTCCGGAGATCATTCCCTACTGGATGATATGGCATCCGCGGAGACCTTTGATCAGCGAATGGAGGTTTTCCTGGATTATTACCAGAGATATTCAAAGAAGGAAGAACCCTTTGGAAAGAAGTCCCTGGTTGAAGCCGTGAAAAGACGAGTCTATGCATCGGACGGAAGAGTCCGAATCCACGAGATGGAAAAGGAAACCGGTTATTCGGAACGCTATATCAACATGGTCTTTCTGGATGAGATGGGATTTTCTCCCAAGACTTTCTGCAAGATCATCCAGTTTCAGCGGACCCTCAAATACCTGAATTATGGGGCTCCGGAAAAGATGACCGATGCGGCCGTCATGCTGGGCTACTATGATCAGCCCCAGTTCATCCGGAATTTCACCCATTATGCGGGCATGACACCCATGCGTTATCTCCGCCTGATCCGGGAGAAGCATTACAGTGAGAGAGTGCAGGAGGCGGATACGACGATCAGCGGGGTCTCCTAGAAGACACATATAGAACGCAGTTCATGTCACAAAAATCCGAATACAAAACAAATAAGACAGACAAGGGTGTCTGACGCATATAAAAGCGTCGGGCGCCTTTTTTATATGGAAAACAAAAGAGGCTTTTTATCAGGACGGAATGAAGAGTTGACGAAACGGTCTTCATTTGGAAATGAAAAAAGTTCGGGAAAGGAGCAGACATGGAATTTTCAAGAATTGAAGTCATTACAGCATTGAACCGGCTGAGCAATCTGAAACAGGCTCTGAGTAAGATCGGGGTCAGCGGCATGACCGTTATTCAAGCCATCGGCTGCGGGGTTCAGAACGGAACCCAGGAATACGAGCCGGAGATGAACAAGGAGATGGAGCTCCTTCCCAAGCAGGTGGTCATCATTTATGTCGAGAACCATAAAGTAGACCAAGTCGTGGATGTGGTGAAGAAGGAGCTTTTCACCGGCCATATTGGCGATGGCAAGATCTTCATTTCTCCGGTCACCAATATCATTCGTGTCCGGACCGGTGAGGAAGGCCTGGATGCCCTGAAGTAGAAAGGGGGAGTGCTTATGAATGACAAGAAAATCGGACTTCCGAGTGTTATAGCAACCGGCGTCGGACTAATCGTTGCGACCAGCTGTCTGCTTTCCCTGGGCCAGGGTGCCGGAGCTCTGGGGACTGGATTTATCCTGACCATGGTCCTGGCCTGCGTCATCAATATTTTTACAGCCCTCTGCATGGCGGAGCTCAATGCGGTCATGCCCAACCTGACCGGCGGCCTGGCCCAGTACACCCTGGCCGGTGTCGGCCCCTTCATTACTATTGTCACAATGGTCGGAGGCTATCTCCTCTGTCAGTCCATTGCCGGATCGGTAGAATGTGCCATGTTTGGAAATACCATCAATTCGGTCTTTCACACCGGACTTCCCTCTTCTTTTTATTGCATCCTCTTACTTGTGGTTTTAATCATCGCAAATCTGGCCGGGGTCGACATTTTCGCAAAGATCCAGGATGTGGTGGTCTACGGACTGATCTTTTCTCTGACGGCCATGGGCCTGATCGGAATCTTCAATGCCGGGACCGGGACCAGGGTGGTTCAGCAGATGAATATATCCACATCCTTTGCGGACAGCTTGTCCTATCTGGGTCTTGGCTTCTTCCTCTTCATCGGCTGTGAATTCGTTATTCCCATGTCGCCGGTTACGAAGAATGCAAGGAGAAACATTCCCTTAAGCATGGTCTTAAGTCTTCTCATTATCTGCGGTATGCAGATTCTGGTGGTCATCGGCATGGGTCACTACACCAAGTGGTCGGACCTGGCGGCAAGCTCTTCACCCCATGTTCTCTACGGCGAATCCATGCTGGGCCGCTTCGGAGCCATCTGGATGGTCATCGTTTCGATCTTTGCCGTGGTCAGTACCGTCAATTCCTGTATCAATTTCCTTTCGCGGATGTGCGCCGGCCTGGCCAATCTGGATATGCTGCCGACCGTTTTTCAGAAGAAGGATAAACGCGGAGCCTATTACGTCGGTGTCCTTATGATCGGCGGCATCATGATCGCCATCAATGCAACCGGACTTTCCAACAGCAGCTCCCTGTCCTTCATGATTCTTGTGGCCATGGTCTTCTGGCTGATTTCCTATATCGTTCAGGACATCAATGTTCTGATTTTCCGGAAGAGATTCCCCAAGATGCCGAGAACCTTCAAGGTTCCTTTCGGACCGGTGATACCGATTCTTGCTATCATCGGAGACATCTTCATCATCTTCAATATCGATGGAAATCCGGCGACCAGAGCTCAGATTTACCGGATCGACGGTCTGTGCTTTGTCCTGCTTTCGGCCTATGCCCTGCTCTGGTGCCGCTTCCGCCTTCATCGGCCGGCCTTTAAGCCCTACGAGATGAAGGAGGTCATGGCTATGGAAAACAGCCTCTATCTTCCGGCTCACAGAAGAGCAAAGGAAGAGATGAAAAAGAAGGCAGAGGCCAATCTGAAGGTCACAAGAGCCTGAGAAACAAAATCAGAATTGAAAGAACTGAAGAAAAGAATGCGGGGCCGAAGCTTTGAACATGGAATCAAAGCAGAGCCTCTCGAGCAAAGGAGAAAAAAATGAGCTATCCTGAAATTGATTTTCTGTATCTGAATGAAGAGGACATGATAAAGGCGGGTGTCAAGGACATGAAGGGCTGCATTGAAGCCATGGAAGAGATGTTCCGTCTGATGAAGCTCGGCGACTACCGTATGGGCGGCGCCAACGGAAACTCCCACGGCAGCATGGTCATGTTCCCGGAGAAATCCCCCTTCCCGGAGATGCCGGTAGACGGACCGGACCGCCGCTTCATGGCCATGCCGGCCTATCTGGGCGGCAAGTTCGACATGGCCGGAGTCAAGTGGTACGGAAGCAATGCCGAGAACCGGAAGAAAGGCCTGCCGCGTTCCATTCTGATGCTGATCCTGAACGACAAGGACACCGGAGCACCCAAGGCCTTCATGTCGGCCAATATCCTGTCGGCCTATCGGACCGGTGCCGTGCCGGGCGTCGGCTTCAAGCATTTCGCCCGAGAGGATGCGGATACCCTGGCCATCATCGGACCCGGCGTCATGAGTAAGACTGCCGTAGCCGCTGCTCTTGCCGTCCGTCCTACCATTAAGACCGTAAAGGTCAAGGGGCGTGGCAAGGCTTCCCTCAATCTCTTTGTCGATCATATGCAGAAGCTCTATCCTGATGTTACCTTCCTTCCGGTGGAAACCATGGAGGAAGCCGTAAGGGATGCGGACATCGTTTCGGCAGCGACCTCAACGCCGACCGGCGATTCGGCTCTCTACCCCTATATCAAGGAAGAATGGATCAAGCCGGGCGCTCTGATCGAATCCACCGCAGCACTTCGTTTTGACGATGATTTTATCATTCACAGGGCCCGGACCGTTACCGATAACATCATGCTTTATGAGGCCTGGGAAGAGGAAATGAAGCCCAATGCCTATAACACCATTCCCATTCCTGCGGTTCATGTCGAGGATCTGATCGCCGAAGGAAAAATGTCGACCAACCAGATCGATGACCTGGGTGACATTCTTCTTGGCAGAAAGCCGGTTCACAGGGATCCGGACGAGATCACCATCTATTCCGTCGGCGGCATGCCGACGGAGGATGTGGCCTGGGGCACCGAGGTCTACCGCAATGCCGTAAAGAAGGGCATCGGTACCAGGCTCAATCTCTGGGATCAGCCTCAGATGGTAGTCTGAGAGGATTTTCCGGAAGCTTCGAATTCTGTTTTTGGTCGAGGCCATACCCATTACACATATTTCAAATTCAATTTTAACAGAATGCATGAAGTCCTCAGGTGAAAATTCATCTGAGGGTTTTTTATATCGGAAGAGCTGCCGGAGAATCCGTCTGATGCCTGCAGGTAAATTCCAGTTCTGCCAGCAGTAAATTTTTCGTTTAGAGAAGCCCTGGTCCGGCCCGGAACTCCCTCTTGAATTCGTTGATTTCATGTATTACACTTAAAAACGTGTATCCGCTTTCATACTGCATTCTGCGAAAGTGTGAAAGCAAGGAATGAATCAGAACTGGAGGAAGTAAGATGGATTTAGTGGAAATCAGATCTCTCTACAGAGAGACAGAAAAGTATGCAGACAAGACAATTACGGTAGGCGGCTGGGTTCGAAACAACCGTGACTCCAAGAATTTCGGTTTCCTGAATCTGTCGGACGGAACCTTCTTTAAGATGCTTCAGGTTGTCTATCATGATGAGATGGAAAATTTCGACCGGATCGCTCATCTGAATATCGGCGCCGCAGTTATTGTGACCGGAAAACTGGTCCTGACACCGGATGCCAAGCAGCCCTTCGAAGTTCAGGCGGAAAAGATTGACGTCGAGGGTGATTCCACACCGGATTATCCTATTCAGAACAAGCGTCACACCATGGAATACTTACGGACCATCCCTCACTTAAGAACCAGGACCAATACCTTCCAGGCCGTTTTCCGTGTACGTTCTCTGGCAGCCTATGCCATTCACAAGTTTTTCCAGGAGAGAGACTTCGTCTATGTTCATACTCCGATCATTACCGGATCGGACGCTGAGGGCGCAGGCGAGATGTTCCAGGTAACAGCAATGCCTCTGGACAATATTCCGAAGACCGAGGACGGTCAGGTCGACTACTCCAAGGACTTCTTCGGAAAGATGACAAATCTTACCGTATCCGGCCAGCTCCAGGGCGAGACCTTTGCCCAGGCCTTCGGCAAGATCTATACCTTCGGGCCGACCTTCCGTGCCGAGAATTCCAACACCACCAGACATGCCGCAGAGTTCTGGATGATCGAGCCGGAGATTGCCTTCGCAGATCTCGAGGACGACATGGAGCTTGCTGAGGACATGCTGAAATATGTCATCAACTATGTACTGGAGCATGCTCCGGAAGAGATGGAGTTCTTTAACAAGTTTGTAGACAAGGGACTTCTCGAGCGTCTTCAGCATGTGGCTTCCTCCGATTTCGGCCGTATCACCTATACCGATGCCGTCAAGGAGCTGGAGAAGCATAACGACAAGTTTGATTTCAAGGTTTACTGGGGATGCGATCTCCAGACCGAGCATGAGCGCTTCCTTACCGAGCAGATCTTCAAGCGTCCGGTCTTTGTTACCGATTATCCGAAGGAAATCAAGGCCTTCTATATGAAGTTGAATCCGGACAACAAGACCGTTGCAGCCATGGATTGCCTGGTTCCCGGCATCGGCGAGATCATCGGCGGTTCTCAGCGTGAGGATGATTACGACAAGCTCCTGCAGAGAATCCATGAACTCGGTATGAAGGAAGAGACCTATGATTACTATCTGGATCTGAGAAAGTACGGCTCCACCAGACATGCCGGCTTCGGTTTAGGTTTCGAGAGAGCCGTTATGTATCTGACCGGTATGGGCAATATCCGTGACGTCCTTCCTTTCCCGAGAACCGTCGGAACCTGCGAACTCTAATCAGAGCAGATCTCGGGATTTCAGCAGAATTTTTCCCGGGATTCTATCGAAATTCTTCTGTCGAAGAAGAATAAGAGTATATGAGAATAAGGAGAAAGATCATGGCAGAAATCGTAATTCCCGAGGGCTATCGGTCAGCCCTCAATCTGAAGGAGACCCAGATCGCCATCAAGGCGGTCAAGGATTTCTTCCAGCAGGTCCTGGCAACAGAACTGAATTTACACCGGGTAACGGCGCCTCTTTTCGTAAGGCCCGAATCCGGACTCAATGATAACTTAAACGGCGTGGAGCGCCCGGTCGCTTTCGGTGTACGGGAGCAGGACGACCGTCAGCTGGAGATTGTTCATTCCCTGGCCAAGTGGAAGCGCTATGCCCTGGGCCGCTACGGCTTCAATATCGGCGAGGGTCTCTATACGGATATGAATGCCATCCGGAGAGACGAGGATACCGACAATATCCATTCCATCTATGTCGACCAGTGGGACTGGGAGAAGATCATCACCAAGGAGATGCGGACCAAGGAGACCTTCCGCGAGACGGTAAAGAGCGTCTACGAAGCCATCCGTCTGACTGAAAAGCACATGTCCAATCTCTATGACTATATTCACTGCATCCTGCCGGAGTCAATTTTCTTCATCACTTCCCAGGAGCTTGAGGATCTCTATCCCGGAAAAACCGTGAAGGAGAGAGAGTACGAGATCGTAAAGGCCAAGGGTGCCGTCTGCATCGAGGAGATCGGTGACAAGCTGGCTTCCGGCGAGCCTCATGATGGCAGAGCTCCGGACTATGATGACTGGAAATTAAACGGAGACATCCTGGTCTATGATCCGGTTCTCGACATTGCCCTCGAGCTTTCCTCCATGGGTATCCGTGTCGATGAGGATTCGATTCAGGAACAGCTGGACAAGGCCGGCTGTCCGGAGCGGAAGGAGCTTCCTTTCCAGAAGGCAGTCATCGAAAAGCGTCTGCCTTATACGATCGGCGGAGGCATCGGTCAGTCCCGTCTCTGCATGTTTTTCCTCCGGAAAGCTCATATCGGTGAGGTTCAGGTATCTGTATGGCCTGATTCCGTTATTGCCTATGCAGAAAGCAAGGGCGTGACGATTCTTTGACCTATTATTTAGGAAAGGGATTTTGTGAGTAAAACGATCAGAAATGAAGAGAGTGACCGTCTCATGGACGGAATTCTCCTTTTGAAAACAAGAGAAGAGGCCTATCGTTTCTTCGAGGATCTCTGCACCATCAACGAGCTGGAATCCCTGACCCAGCGCTTTCAGGTGGCAGGCATGCTGAAAAAGGATCAGACCTATCATGATATCGCCGAAAAGACGGGCGCATCGACAGCAACCATCAGCCGGGTCAACCGGTGCCTGAATTACGGGGATGATGGCTATCAATTGGTATTGGACCGCCTGGAGGGCGAGAAATGAGTCAGGATTTATTCAAGGGTTTAAATGAGGAACAGAAGATCGGAGTAAGAACGACCGAGGGACCGGTACTGATCCTGGCCGGGGCCGGCTCGGGAAAGACCAGGGTCTTAACCCACCGGGTTGCCCATCTGATCGGAGATCTGGGTGTTCCTCCCTATCGGATCATGGCCATCACCTTCACCAATAAGGCGGCTCGAGAGATGCGGGAGCGGATCGACAACCTGGTCGGTTACGGCTCGGACCAGGTCTGGGTTTCGACCTTTCATTCCGCCTGCGTCAGGATCCTCCGGCGTTTTATTGACCGGGTCGGCTACGATCCGCATTTCACCATCTATGATACAGATGATCAGAAGTCCCTGATGAAATCAATCTGCAAGGACATGGAGATCGATACCAAGCGCTTCAAGGAGAAGACTTTCCTGAATAAGATCTCCTCCGCCAAGGACGAGCTGATCAATGCAGAGACCTACATGAATCAGGCCCAGGGCGACTTTATCAAGGTCCGCGAGGCCCAGGTCTACCGGGAATACCAGTCCCGTCTCCGCCAGAACAATGCCCTGGATTTTGATGATATTCTCATGCTGACGGTCGAGCTTTTCAAGACCTCGCCCGATGTCCTGACCTATTATCAGAACCGGATCCAGTATCTCATGGTCGATGAGTACCAGGATACCAATACGGCTCAGTTTGAATTTGTCCGCCTTCTGGCAGGATCCCGGAAGAATCTCTGCGTGGTCGGCGATGACGACCAGTCTATCTACAAGTTCCGCGGGGCCAATATCTATAACATCCTGAATTTCGAGAAGTATTTCCCGGATGCCAAGGTCATAAAGCTGGAGCAGAACTACCGGTCCACCCAGGTGATACTGGATGCGGCCAATGCCGTGATCTCCAATAACCGCGGGCGGAAAGATAAGGCGCTTTGGACAGAGAATCCAAAAGGCGAGAAAATCTCCTTTCGTGAATTCGACAGCGGCTATGAGGAGGCCCAGTTCATCGCCCTGGATATTGAGGGAAAGGTCTACCGGAAGGAATGCAGCTACGGCGACTGCGCAGTTCTCTACCGGACCAATGCCCAGTCCCGTATGATCGAGGAAAAGCTGGTCAGTGAGAATATCCCCTACCGGATTGTCGGTGGTGTCAACTTCTATCAGAGACAGGAGATCAAGGATCTGATCGCCTACTTAAAGACCGTAGACAATGCATCGGATGAGCTGGCGGTCCGCCGGATCATCAATATCCCGAGACGGGGAATCGGTGCTGCCAGCCTGCAGAAGGTAGCCGTCTTCGCCCAGGCCAATGGATATGGCTTCTATGAAGCCCTGGAAGCTGCTGACCGTATTCCGACTCTGGGCCGGACAGCGGGTAAAATCAAAGAATTTACAGATTTTATCGAAGAGCTTCGGACCAATGCCTCGGAAATGTCCGTGCCGTCATTATTGAAGACCGTCATCGAAAAGACCGGCTATGCCAAGAATCTCCGTGCGGAAAACACGGATGAGAGCCGGGCCAGACTGGAAAATATCGACGAGCTGATCAGTAAGGCTGTGACCTATCAGGACAGCGCCGAGGAGCCGACCCTGTCCGGTTTCCTTGAGGAAGTTGCTCTGATTGCAGATATCGACAATCTGGAGGAGACCACGGATTATGTGGTTCTGATGACTCTGCATAGTGCCAAGGGTCTGGAATTTCCCTATGTCTATATGGCAGGCATGGAGGACGGACTCTTCCCAAGCTACATGTCCATGACCGCTGATGACAACAATGCCGAGATGGAGGAAGAGCGGCGGCTCTGCTATGTCGGCATCACCCGGGCCAAGAAGAAATTGACCATGACCATGGCCAGAATGCGGATGGTCCGCGGCGAGATGCAGTACGGATCTGTCTCGGAATTCGTTCGTGAGATTCCGAAGGAACTTTTGGATGGCGAGGTCTATATTCCGAAGAAAACCGATCCCTTATCCTTCGATCCCGAGAAGGATACGGTCGACGGAAAGAGCATGGGAAAGGCCGCCATGGCCATCAAGGCCCAACAGAGAGAGGCCCTGTCCTACCGGAAGACTACGCGGAAGCCTGTTGCTGCCATGTCCTACGGAAAGAGGACCATGGGAACGAAGATCCAGAAGAATTCCCTGGATTACGGCGTCGGCGACCGGGTCCGCCATCAGAAGTTCGGCGAGGGAACGGTCACGAAGATCGCAGACGGTGGCCGGGACTATGAGGTAACGGTGGAATTCGACCGGGTCGGCGTGAAAAAAATGTTTGCAAGTTTCGCAAAGCTGGAGAAAATCTGATCAATATGCTATAATTTCGGTATCTAAAAAATACAGGAAGGTCTTACTATCGGACGTCCTAATGTCGGAAGGTAATGTTTTTTCAGGAGGATGTTACTATGAAGAAAAAGAATACGCTTGCTAAGATTCTGATTGTTATTGGGGTAATTGCAGCAATCTGTGCAGCAGCCTATGCAATCTACCGGTATTTTCGTCCGGATCTGGAGGACGAATATACGGATGATCTGGATGAGGCCTTCGGAACCGCAGAGGATGACGAAGAAGATAATGAAGACGAGTTCGAGGATGAGGACTCCGACGAGAGCATGGACTAAGGCTTGACACGATAACTTGACACGATAATCAGAGGAAATAGAAATCCCATGGGATCATTGCGTTATCTCATGGGATTTTTTTGTGAACGAAAGGGCATAAAATGAAAAAAGGACAACTTGTAACCGTCATCGCAGAGGGACTCAAATTCCCCAATCGGGCGATCTGCCGGGTCGTAGAGGGGACAGAGCCGGAGGATTATGGCAAGTTGATCCGGGTGAAGAATGCGATCCCCGGTCAGACCCTTTTCGTCCGCATTGCCAAGATGCGGCATGGAAATCCGGAGGCTTCGATCGTCGAGGTTCTAAAGCAGGGGACAGAGGAGTATCCCTTCACGGATGCCAACAATGTCTGTCAGGCCTATCCTGCCTGCGGCGGCTGCATGTATCAGACCCTTCCCTATGAGAAACAATTGAAACTGAAAGAAGGCATGCTGATGGATCTCTTCGCCCCGGTTCTTGGAGAAGACCGCTTTCAGAAGCTTTTCGAAGGCATCCTGCCGAGCCCCGATCAGACGGAATACCGGAACAAGATGGAGTTCTCCTTTGGGGACAGCGTAAAGGATGGTCCTTTGGAACTTGGCATGCATAAGAGGGGCAGTTTCTATGACATTGTCGATGCTTCTGACTGCCGGATCGTAGACAGCGATTTCCGCCAGGCCCTGCAGCTGACCCGGGATTATTTCCGAAAGACGGGGCTTCCTTTCTTCCACCGAAACAGCCATGAGGGCTATCTCCGTCATCTTCTGGTGCGGAAAGCTGCAAAAACCGGTCAGATCCTGATCGATCTCGTTACGACCAGCCAGATCGCGGAAGGGGAAGAGGCCCTTCTGACCGGTTGGAAAGACCTCCTGCTAGAGGCTTCCTGGGCCGGCAGTCTGACCGGGATCCTGCACACGAAAAACGACCGGATCTCCGATGTGGTCATTGATGAGGGGACTGACATCTTGTACGGACAGGGCTATTTCGAAGAAGAACTGCTTGGTCTGCATTTCAAGATCACGCCCTTCTCCTTCTTCCAGACCAATTCCCGCGGGGCAGAGGAGCTCTACCGCCTGGCCAGGACCTATATCCTGCATGGCTGGGTGACTGGTAAAGGGGAAGCCGGTCAAGATGACATTCTCGAAAGGCAGGTAACTGCAGGATCGAATGTGCCGGGACCTATAGACCGGGCCGACGCTCTCGAAAGGCAGGTAACTGCAGGATTTGATGTGTCGGGACCTATAGACCGGGCCGACGCTCTTAAAGCCCCGGCGAAAAATGCAGACCAGGCGGGTGCGCTTACCAATAAGACGGTCTACGATCTCTATAGCGGAACCGGAACCATCGCCCAGATCCTGTCTCCCAGCGCCGGAAAGGTCGTTGGCGTTGAGATCGTCCCGGAGGCAGTAGAGGCGGCAAAGGCCAATGCCAGGGAAAATGGCATCGAAAACTGCCGTTTCCTCTGCGGAGACGTCCTGAAAGTCCTGGACACGATCGAAGAAAAACCGGATATGATTGTCCTGGATCCGCCCAGGGATGGTGTTCATCCCAAGGCTCTGACGAAGATTTTGGATTATGGGGTGGAGGAGATCCTCTATATCTCCTGCAAGCCGACCAGTCTGGTCAGAGATCTTCCGGTCATGGAAGAGGCCGGCTATCATCCGGTTCGGATGGCAGCAGT
>JAQXVO010000032.1 GCA_029224965.1 Lachnospiraceae bacterium | reverse complement strand
AATCGAATCCCAGCTCGTTATTGGTAATGTAAGTGATGTCGCAGTTGTAGGCTTCCTGACGCTCTTCCTTGTCCATAGAATTCAGGACACAGCCAACCGTCAGGCCCAGAAAACGATGGACCTGACCCATCTCATCCGCATCTCGTTTTGCCAGATAGTCATTGACGGTTACAACATGAACGCCTTTGCCTTCCAGGGCATTTAAGTAAGAGGGAAGGGTTGCCACCAGGGTTTTACCTTCACCGGTACGCATCTCGGCGATTCGTCCCTGATGAAGAATGATACCGCCCATGAGCTGAACCTTGAAGGGCTCCATGCCGAGAACCCGCTTGGCTGCCTCCCGGACGGTTGCAAAAGCTTCCGGAAGCAGCTGATCCAGGGTCTCGCCCTTGGCCAGGCGGTCCTTGAACTTCTGGGTCTGGCCCTGAAGCTCTTCATCGGACATGGCCTGCATGGTCGGCCGTAATTTCTCAATCTTTTCCACAGTCGGCATGATCCGCTTTAATTCATGGTCGGAATGCGTGCCGAAAATCTTTGTCATAATTCCCATCTAGAATATCTCTCCTTTAATACCTGTAAATACCTGTAAATCAAAACTGTAAATCTATCAAAATGTAGGAAGCTAGTTCCTGAATCTGTCTTTCTAATCTTCTATGTTATTTTCGATTGGATTTCTATTTTGAACCTATGTCTGATTTTTCTGTCAGAACATCTGCAATTACTTTGAAAAATCCCTATCTTTTGTATTCTATCACGCGAGTAAAGCCTGGGCAATGAAAACCGACAGAGATAGGGTTTGAAAAATGAGATGATATGGGCAGGGAAAGATCCTGACAAAGAATCATTCAGGCAGAAGAAGGTCCCCGAAAAATGGCCCAGACAGATGGAAGGATTCACTGCATGATCTGCTATTGTCTGAATTCTGTCAAACAATTGTCTGATATGATTTATATTTATTTGTAATAGTTTGTTATTAATGCATGTATACAATATATTTACAGAAAACTTATTGACAGAATTGTAAAGACAGGGTAAGATACAGGTACAAACAGAAAAGGAAAGGGCTTAAACTTCTTAGAGTTTTCCGGAGGTATAAAGAAAGATTTGAAATGGCCTCCGTTAAGTATATTTCCTTTTCAACCGCAGAAATAAATTATAAAGGAGGAGATACCACCTGAAGTCGTAATGTAATACCCTAACCGGAACGGCCGGTATAAGCCGCGACTCCTGTTTCTTTCGAAGAATTCGAAAGAGCCCTCAAATAGGAACTATTTAAGTTCGTTGAGTTGAGAAACAAGCGGGGCACTCAAAACAGAAAGCGAATGACACAGGGATGAAACCCAAAAATAAGGCAGCACAAAGGCAGGTAACTGGAAAAAAAAGAATGAGGACAAATCGTTGAGTAGTACAACTGAATATGGAATAAAGTAGGCGGGACGTCGAATGGTGTAAGTTCGAAGTCCCGCCTATATTTATGCTCTTAATATAATTTCTGAACTCTATCTATACAATCCTACCAGGAAATAACCTCTGTACCATCCTCAGTAACGAGAACCTGAATCTCCCACTGTGCAGACGGCCTACCGTCTACAGTGTATACTTCCCAGTCATTTTCCGGATCGGTAAAGACTGCCGGGCTTCCCATGTTGACCATAGGCTCGATGGTAAACATCATTCCGGGTACCAGAAGCATATCCTCACCGGCATTGGTGCAGTAGCTGACCCAGGGCTCTTCATGGAATTCCAAGCCGACCCCATGTCCGCCAATCTCCTGAACAACGGAATAGCCATTCTCTTCTGCATGCTTGTGAACCGGCTCTGCCATATCACCGAGGAAACTCCAGGGCTTGGTGGCCTTGAGGCCGAGCTCAACGCATTCGTGAGTAACATCAACCAGCTTCTTAACCGCAGGGTCTACATTTCCAATGCAGAACATACGGGAAGAGTCGGAGAAGTAGCCGTCTTTGATTGTGGATGCGTCAACGTTGATGATATCGCCGTCCTTCAGGACAACGTCCTCGGAAGGGAAGCCATGGCAGACCTGATCATTGACTGAGGTGCAGACGCTGTAGGGATAACCCTCATAATTCAGGGGAGCGGGAATTCCGCCCATGGAATAGGTTACATCATTTACGATGTCATTGATTTCCTTGGTATTCATGCCGACATGGATGGCTTCTGCAACCGCATCCAGGACAGCGACATTGATCTTGGCGGATTCGCGGATCTTCTGGATCTGCTCCTCATTCTTGATCAGATTCCGGGTCGGAACCGTGTGGCCTTCCAGAGCATAGCGGTAAATCTTCTTGTCAAACGCCTCGTGGCACTGCTTGTATTTCTTGCCGGATCCGCACCAGCAGGGATCATTACGTCCAATTTTTTTCTCAGCCATTTTCTCTTCCTTCCAAAACAATGTCCCGATAAAAAATTATCGGGACATGCATACCATATGTTCTTTCTGTCGATCAGAGTCTTCGCACTGCAAGAATCGGTTTGCTGTAAACCGAACGATTGCAGGTGATTCCTGCCTTAGTACTCTGGGCTTCTACAATCTTTCCGCCGCCTGCATAGATAGCAACATGGCCTGAATAGCAGATAATATCACCTGGCTGCATGTTGTCTATAGAGACCGCCTTTCCGACGCCTTGGAAGCTGCCGGATGTATAGCGGCTGTTCAGTTTTCCAAAATGCTGGAATACGGAAGAGACAAAACCAGAGCAGTCACAGCCATTGGTCAGGGAAGTTCCGCCCCAGACATAAGGATTGCCGACAAACTGCATTGCATAGGCAACAACTGCACTTCCGTTTACGCTGGAAGAGGGATTGGCATTGTCCGAACTGTTCGACTTCTTAGGGGTCTCTGGCTTTGGTGTAAGGCCTGAATCATCTTTCTTTTTGTTGTTGGATTTGGCCTGTTCTGCAGCAGCGGCAGCTGCAGCTGCCTTCTGGGCTTCCTCCTGAGATTTCTTCTGTGCGGCTGCTGCGGCAGCAGCTGCTGCAGCCTTCCGGGACGCTTCCTCGTTGGCCTTTCTCTGAGCCTCTTCTCTGGCCTTTGCCTCTTCTGCAGCCTTTCTTGCCGCTTCTTCCTTGGCTGCCTGAAGCTCAGCGTCAATATTTCCCTTCTGTGCCTGCAGACTGGAAATCGTCGAATTCAGTTCGGTCTGCTTGGCGGAAAGCTGGTTCTGCTTGGTCTCCAGAGTGGACTTTGCATCCTCCAGTTCCTTCTGATAGGACTTGGTGGCATCCACAGTTTCCTGGTAGGTATCCAGCTGGTTTTTATCATACTGATAAACCTGAGTAACGTAATCGACACGGTTCAGAAAATCCGCAATGCTCCTGGAATCCAGGATCACAGACAGCATGTTGGTGCTGGCATCCGATTCATAGGAATTCTTCATTCGTTCCTTGATTGCTGCCTTCTGCTTTTCTACCGACTTCTGGGCTGCCTCAAGGTTAACCTCGGTATCGCTGATCTCCTGCTGCTTGGATGCGATCTGATTGTTCAGATCCTGAACATCTGTCAGAAGAGAAACCAGCTGACTGTTGGCAGTATTCAGACTGCTGTCAATAGCATTCTTATCATTCTGGATCTCCTGTACGGATCTGGCAGCTTCAACCCTTCCGGCATTCTGCGGAACCAGGCCGGCTACAAGCGTAACAGCCAGGACAGATGACACAGCGGCCGATGTGATTCGCTTGATATGATCTTTTCTCAAAACAAAAACTCCTTCTCCATGAATATCTCAATAAATAGAGCCATTACAGCTCCGTTACCATATTATAACATCTAAAATTGCCTTGTCATGGCTATATTGCATTTTTTTCGTATTTTTCTTACATTTTTTACGAAAATGTAAACCGTCATGTAAATTCACAGCTATTCAAGGAAAACCCTTTCTTCCCTGACCCTCACCAGTTTTCCTGTTTGCCTCTCTAAAAAGATTTCTTACGAAAAAAGCAGCGGTTTCCCGCTGCCCGACTTTCTCTTATGATACATCTGCTTTCTGATGCGGATCCTGAAGATCCGCTATTAATTTAAACCGATCGGCTTCATCCGTTTCCTGATCAGGTCTCCGATCAGCAAAGCCGCATCCGGATGTCTTTGGTAATGATGTCTGTATAGCTGAAAGATAACAGCTGATCCGGACAATGCTCATCTTCACCGTCAATCTCGATGGTAAAGACGGAAGGGTATGCTTCCTTAATCACACCTTTCTGAATGTCTACCTTGTTCCGTCCGCGGTCCAGACAGATCTCAACTCTGCTGCCGCATTTCTTTGCAACGGACTCCCGTACCATATCATACTGAGAACGCTCCATGCCTAAACTCTCCCTCCTTGATCTGCATTGTACAGCTGACAGATCATACTCTATGCAAACATGCCAGGCACTGATATATGAAAATGGAGTCTGGTATTCATGCATCTCCTGATTTCAACATGCAATTTTTTGCTTCTGCATGTTATAAAAATACTGCTTTATCTTATCACAGTATCCACTTATTGTCAAAATGACATAAGCATAAAATTTCTCCGGCCGTCCGTGAAACATCTTTTTAAAAATCACGTATTTATGCACGTTTCACGGATGTCATCGGCTGATTTATCAACAAAAAGTCCTGCAGAAGCCACCCTTTTTCAGAGCAGTTTTCAAACTTTTTCAGGTCTGATTTTGTGATTTTGCACAAGGCCTGGCTCTGTGCAAACTATAC
Organism: Lachnospiraceae bacterium; assembly: GCA_029224965.1. Classification (GTDB taxonomy): domain Bacteria; phylum Bacillota; class Clostridia; order Lachnospirales; family Lachnospiraceae; genus Lachnocurva. The sequence continues at coordinate 17,044 of JAQXVO010000032.1, read as the reverse complement.
AATCCACCCCAGGATTTTCTGTGCAGAATCCCGGGCAGTACCACTCGAAGATCTGATCCGATACTTTTTCGAAGTACAGGGTATGCTATAATGAAAGCCGATTTTATTTCTCTACAGGAAATACATGAAAACCTTTCATTCACTTCCGGCGTCAGCCTGTAAAGGAGGCTTTATGATCCGCGCAATTCTTGCGATTTTATTTGCAATCGTCTTTCTGATTCTTTCCCTGCCCATCTACGCTGTGACTGCACTTTTCAGAAAAAAGCACCCGGAAGCCATCGACCGTTTTTCCCAGAAGCTGGTCTGCTGGGCCCTGCGCGTGGTTTCTGCCATCTGCTGCGTCCATCTCGAAGTCCGGGGACAGGAGAATCTGAAAAAAGACCAGGCAGTTCTCTACATTGGCAATCACGCCAGCATTTTCGATGTGATTCTGGTCTATCCCCTTCTTCCCGGCCTGACCGGCTTCCTGGCCAAGAAGGAACTTGACCATGTACCTATCCTGAATCTCTGGCTCAGACGGATCAACGGGCTCTTTTTGGACCGGAACGATCCCAAACAGGGCCTTCAAACCATACTTACTGCCATCGACTATGTAAAAAAAGGCATCTCAATCTTCATTTTCCCGGAAGGCACAAGGACCAAAGACGGAAAACTCGGAGAATTCAAAGCCGGATCCTTTAAGGTTGCCACCCGGACCAAGTGTCCGATCATCCCGGTAGCCATCGAAAACACTGCCGACATTATCCGCAAGCATATGCCATTCGTTCATACGACCCATGTTATTATCACCTTCGGAAAGCCTATTCTGGTCGAGAAGCTGAATCCGGAAGAGAAGAAGCATATCGGACCCTATGTACAGAAAATTGTCGCTGGTATGCTGAAACAGGAAGTCGGGGAGAAAGTAGAAAAAACGGAATAAGAATTTGATCTATTTTTCTGTATTGGATTTTCCCTGAATAAACCGGCGCCAAGATTCAGAATTCCTAGTAAAAATTCTCATCTCAACCGGATTCAACCAGATGAAAGAGTGAAAAAAGGCAAAAAAAGACTGCACGGTTCTGTTTCCATCCATAAATTGGAAATAGAACCGCGCAGTCAATAGATCGGGCAGTTACTTCACACCCTTGGCACCCTTGGATCCGGCCAGAGCTCCGCCGGCCAGAATATTGGTATCAAATGTAAAAGTCAGTTCACTATCACGTCTTGCCCGCTTCAGTGCCAGCTCAATCAGCTTTGTCAGCATATCCTTATACTTGAGGCCGACCGGCTCCCAGAGATAGAAGGACAGGGAACCCGGAATGGTATTGATCTCGTTAAAGTAGAGCTTGTTGGTGTCAGAATCGATCATAAAGTCCATACGGGCAACACCGCTGCAGCCCAGAGCCTGGAAGGACTTGACTGCCAGTCTCTTGACTTCCTCATACATGTCTGCCGGAATCTCAGCAGGGATTTTCCGGGAAACGGATGCCATACCCTTGGAGCCGCCGGATTTGGATCCGCTGCTCTCATATTTATCCTTATAGGAGAGGATTTCCTCGGTATGGAAGGGTTCCTCGATCTCGGAAGCCTCTGCATGATCTTCATCACCCAGAACTGAGCAGTTGACTTCACGAAGGTTCAGGATGGCATGCTCAACCAGAATCCTCTTGGCATAAATAAAGGCATCATCGATCTTTCCGATCAGCTCTTCCCGATCCTTTGCAATGCCGATTCCGACCGAAGATCCGAGGTTTACCGGCTTTACAATCACCGGATAGCCGATTTCCTTCTCAATCCGGTCGATCATAGTATCGACATCCGCATAATCGCCAGTGGTAAATGGAATGCCCGGAAGAACCGGAATTCCATTGTCCTTGAGGACTGCCTTCTGGATGTACTTATCCATGCCGACAGCAGATGCAGTGACATCGCAGCCGCCGAAAGGTACACCGATGGTCTTCAGATAGCCCTGCAGGGCACCGTCCTCTTCATTGGTTCCGTGAACAACCGGGAGAACGACATCAATTTCAATTTCCTTCTGGCCGAAGTGCTTCTTGGGATAAGGTGCCAGGAAAACGCGGCGGTCTTCATTTACAAAGATGACCCTTGTAGACTGTTTTAAAAGGGCATCGATGTCTTTGTAGGCCTCGATATCGCCGACCCTGTCGCCGACGTAGAACTCATTTTTCTTGGTAATATAGACCGGTGTGACATCATACTTGTCTGTGTCGATATTCATCAGAGCCTGAATTCCGGAAATGACGGAAACCTCATGCTCTACACTTTTTCCACCGAACAGAACGGCTACTCTTGTTTTCACTGCTCTTCCTCCTAATCTTTTTAAATACAGTCCTTCCGGATATCGTCCGGAAAGAATTGACGCATAGACAATTCCATTGAATTCATAAATTTCTTTATCCTGAAAGGAATCCTAAGAATTCAAAATTTCATCTTTCCAGGATGAATCAATTCCTTAGTACTGGTCGGGCAGATCATTTTCGAGGAGGATATACTTATGTCCCCTGTCCTTGATCTGATAGGCAAATTTCATGGCCTCTTCCAGAAGGGTAAAGCTTAAAAGCTTCTTTTCCGGAAATCCCGCATCGCTTGCTCCCTTACGGATGGCTTCCCGGTTGGCATGGCCGACAGTCAGAATATAATCGCAGCAGTCAGCTGCATAGGTTCCGAATTTATAATTGAATTCCTCCTGGCGGTCACCCAGTTCAATCATACCAGGTGTTACAAGGATCCGGACGCCGTCGAAAAGTTTCAGGGTCTCAACGGCTGCTTTGGATCCGACCGGATTAGAATTATAGGCGTCATCGATAATGGTTGCAAGACCATTCTCCCGCATCTGCATGCGGTGTTCGACCGGCTGAATGCGGCGGACCGGAACACGGAGCTCTTCAAGGGTCATGCCAAGCTCGTGGGCAACGGCAAGAGCGCCGACTACGTTGATGACATTGTGGGCACCGATCAGACGCATCTGGTATCTGCAGGACTGGCCATCCGGTGTATAGAAGGTAAAGCCGGTTCCCTGGCGGGACACCTGAATATCCTCGGCACGATAGCCGCTCTTTCCGGTCGAGTAGCCGACGATCTGCTCCGGTCTGTATTTCTCTGAATTCTTCCGGATGTAATCGTTATCCATGTTAAGGAAGATTTTTCCATTCTCCGGCAGGGCATCGGCAAGTTCGAACTTGGTCTTTACAATATTGTCCATGTTGAAGAAGGTGTCCAGGTGCTGAGGGCCGATGGCCGTGATCACACCCAGATCCGGATGGGCGATGTCGCAGATCTCCTTAATATCCCCGACATGGCGGGCGCCCATCTCACAGAGGAAGATCTCGTGAGTCGGCTTCAGAGAAGAACGAACCGTTTTCACAACACCCATAGGCGTATTGTAATTGCCCGGCGTCATCAGGACATTAAAGTGATCGCGGAGCAGAGTGTTGAGGTAGAACTTGACGCTGGTCTTTCCGTAGGAGCCGGTGATTCCGATAACCGTAAGATCCGGGTTCTCAGCCAGAATCCGCTTGGCATCATTAATATAATGCTGATTGATTCCCTGCTCGATCGGGTGATTGATCGTGTTGGAAAGCATGATGATCCGGGCCTGGAGACTGGTCAGAAGAGCCTGGACTGCCAGGAAGATTCCGAAGGCCAGGCTGAGCCGGACGCTTCCCTGAGAAAGGAAGACCATACAGAGGATTGCCAGAATAAGCGGGATTCCGAAGGACAGAATGGTATCCGTCACCAGCATCCGCTTGACCCGCATGGTGAAGACCAGCTTCTTTTTCTTCAGGTAACGCTTCAGAAAATGGAAATAATAAATCGAAAATCCGGTCAGAAGGTAGCTGATCACAAGAAGGACGGGATTTCTCAGCAGTCCGCCCAGGATGACAAGCAGTCCCTGGAGAATCAGAACGCCCTGCCTTTTCCAGTTCTGCTTGAGCCATGGCTTCATCTCCCCGTTCCGATAGGTGTTGAGCTGGAACATATGCATGTTGTAGCGGCAGACATACCACCAGAGGAAGGCCTCCAGAACCATGCCTATGATAATAAGAATAAGATTGAGATTCATACGATCAAGCCTCTCCTTTCAGATAAGAACCAAGGATTCGAAAGAAGAGGGGCTGATTCTCCAGAAAGGAAAAATGTCCGGTATTGGGAATAACGGTCAGACCGGCATTGGGAATCTCCTTCTCCATCTTCTGTCCATCCGAAAGCGGGGTGGCCGTATCCTGGTCTCCCCACACGAGAAGGGTATCCTCGCGGACCAGAGGAAGCTTGTCAGAAAGGTCTTCATTTACGGCCATGACAAGAGCCTTCCGCATGATGGGAGTGGCATTCCGGTAGTCGGCAGAGCCCTGGCGGCTCTTCCAGTCCTCGACAAGATCCGGGAAAAACTCATTTAAGAGCCGGGTATTCATAAGCTTCTTCATCCGCTTGTAACGGCGGATCTTCCGAAGCTGCTTGGGTGTCTTGACCGGCAGAATCCCGGCCGAATCCACAAGGACAATCCGGTCAATGCGGAAGTCCTCCTGATGACGGGCCGACAGACGGATGATCACACGTCCGCCATAGGAATGGCCCATGAGAATGGCATGGTGAATGTCCAGTGCCTTCATGAATTTCAGGAAGAAATCCACATAATGCTCGACATCCCAAGCCTCATCCGGTTCTTCGGAATTGCCGAAGCCCGGAAAATCAAACTGAATAACCCGGTACTGATCCGAAAGAAATTTGGCCGTATTGTCGTAGAGACTGCACTTGGTTCCCCAGCCCTGTAAAATGACAACCGTCTTATCCTGATCCGGATCACCGGTCACTTTATAATAAATTGCTTTCCCGTCAATGGTCAGATCCATAGCGTCCTGCTTTCTTTTTTCTTCTGCCCTGCCGGTGAATTCCCAGAGAAAGCTCGGAATCATTCGATTGCCTTCATTTCTGTCGGGATAAAGCAAGGCGCGGCGCTATTATAACACATTGGAATGGAATTGGGGTTAAAATATCCAGATCTCCAGCGGCCGGTTTCTGAAATCCTCCGGACTTGCAGCCAGGCGGTCTTCCTGCCTTAAGGTCCGGTAGAGCCTGTTCAGTTCCAGACAGCGTTTTTCTTCGCCCCAGCCCTCGGTTTTCGCCTGAAGCTGAATTCTCAGCCTTGAGATGTGAATATAGAGCGACAGATCTACATGGCGGCGGGCAAGACGCATACAACGCCCCAGAAGATGGTCTGCCTCGATCCGTCGGTTCATAACAAAAGCCATCCAGGCCATATTGAAGCAGAGAACTCCCTCTTCGTGAAAATCATCCGGATTTCGATGCGGACGTGCATGAAGAATTTCATAGAGATGAATCAGAAAACGAAGGCCCTTCTTATGATTGCCTCCCTGAAAAAGATAAAGACCATACATATTAAGAAGAACAATATCGATATGACAAAGGCAGCCGGAAGACTGCAAAATGTCTTCCAGAAGAAATCCGTCTTCCGGCTCGAAAGTTTTGTTATTTTTGTTAAGATCTGGCCAGCGCATGCAAAGGAGTTCCTCCAGCCGTTCTCCGAAGGCTTTCTCTGCGTTCTGGTAATCCTTTCTCCCCTTCTCAAGCAATGCTGCTTTCTTTGCCGATGCCTGTCTCCAGTCCCGATAAGTGGTTTTCCCTTCCGGGCCAACCAGGGCCCATTGGGAATCCTCACGCACCATACGGACTTTTACATTTTCTCCTGAAAGTGCCTGTATTTTCAGGGTCTGGAGCCAGGCCTGCTGTAAAATCAGCTGACCGGCCTGAATATAATACGAAGAAAGCGGAACCTTTTCCTCCATGTTCTGAAGGATTTCTTTGGCAGCCTGTAAATACCGGTCTGCCTTATCCGTTTTTTCGTATCGAAGCTCTGCAAAAGCATTCGTTAGCAGTCCAAGGATCTCCCTTTCCCTGACTTTCTGCTCTGCGATACTTTTTCTTCTTCGTTCTTCTTTCTCCTGGCTTCGGATCATCGAGGCGTGACTTCTCAATGCGTCTGCCGTGTGCGGATCCATGCCGAGATCCAGATAGCGATCCAGAATTTTCTCCATAATTCGTTCTGACGGAAGAGATTCCCCTTTTTCCAGCCGACGCAGGACACCGCTGTCACAGACCTCACAAGTCACGTCTTCAATTGTAAGACGCATTCCCTCACGAATGTCGCAGAATAACCTTCCAAAACGCTTTTTCTCTATATCCATAAGCCCATAACTCCTCCCTTGTTCCAGCAATTGTCAGTCTTATTCCCCGCGAATTCGAGTTATGCCACATTTTTCATAAGTGTGGCGTAACTATATTGACAGTTAGTATATAGAAAACCATTTTCCATTGACAAGAGGTATCTTTTACTCTTCTGATTTTCTATTATTTCTACAAATTTTGCCTTTTCTTTTATTGGAATTTTATAGTAAAATACAGGCTTTTCGGTATATAAATACACATGTGTAGATAAGTAATAGATCATATTTCATCTATGAAAATTATTCATGGATTAAGCACCGGGCAGGCCTGTGGAAAATCACATTGAAAAAATCTTCCAAAAAAGATTCCTATCCCAGCCAGGCTTCTGCGAAAAAAAGACAGGTGAAAGTTTTATGCTTCCACCTGTCCTTTGAATGAATGATTTTGTTATGAATCAGATACAGACTGATTTTTAGATACAGCCCGATCTATCCTGACTCTGTCTTACTCTTCTTCCGGCTCGATCAGTCCGTAGGTATTGCCACGGCGCTTATAAACGACATTGACTTCATCGGTCTCAGCATTCTTGAAAACGAAGAAATCATGTCCCAGAAGCTCCATCTGAATGCAGGCATCCTCTGCATACATGGGCTTGATATCAAATTTCTTATCACGAATGATGCGGATCTCCTCCTCGTCGCCCGCATCCTTTTCAATAAATTCTTCTCTGAACTGCTTTCTTGCATCCTGCTTCTCATCTACCAGCTTATGGCGGTACTTGCGAAGCTGTCTCTCGATGGTCTCGACAACCAGATCGATCGATACATACATATCATTGGAAACCTGCTCGGAACGAATGATCTTCCCCTTCATCGGGATTGTAACCTCAATCTTCTGACGTTCCTTCTCTACGCTCATGGTAACTCTCGCTGGTGTATCCTCTTTGAAATACCGGTCCAGCTTTGACAGCTTCTCCTCCACCGCTGCCTTCAATCCGTCTGTAAGTTCAATGTTACGGCCTGTGATTTGAAGTTTCATATGTATCAACCCCTTTGTTTAAATTTGATAAATCCCTTGTTGATAGTTATTTATTAGTAGTTCTGTTTGGATTTATCATGATTTTATTATAGTCAACCACAAATGGCCTTACAATGCTTTTCCCTTAAATTTTCAGAAATTTTATGCTTGACAATTGAATTGAGTTTACACATCTGTCAAAAAATCAGCCGGCTTTTTGTGTATAATGTTAGGGTACACGGAATCTTCAATCAGAGAGAATGAAAGCTAAAGAGAAATCGATCCATAGGGAATCAATCCACTCGGAATCAATCCATAGAATAAAATAATGAACGGAAAGTTTCATTCCATTTTATATGGTAATTTGAAAGAAACCATGCCATGGATTCATGCATCCGTTGATTTCGTAAATCCGCCGAATCCAGAATTAGAGGAAATCTAAGAGGAGACCTCATGAATAATCCTTCCAATAATCACCCCAACAATAATCAGGAAGAATCTTCCACCGCAGCTTCTGCAGTCCTTTCAACGGAACCTTCGAATCATAACCAGAATCCCCCGGCTGCCGGTCAGTCCGTCCACGGCAGGACAGCCTTCGTGACCGGTGCCTCCCGCGGCATCGGCGCAGGCATTGCCCGGACCCTGGCATCCGACGGCTATTCGCTTGGTCTCTGCTGTGAGAAAAATGCAGACCGTCTCCAGGCTCTGAAGAAGGAGCTGACGGATGCCTATGGCGTAACCGTCGAAACCTATGTCTTTGATATCAGCGATTCGACCGCCGTCTCGGATGTGGCCCTGGATTTTCTGAAAAAGTTCGGCCATATCGATGTCCTGGTCAATAATGCGGGTGTCTCGATCATCGGCCTCTTAAGCGACCTCGACGCCATCTCCTGGAACCGGATCCTTTCTGTCAACCTGTCCTCTGCCTTCTATACCTACAAGGCCTTTTCCCGGGCCTTTCTCTACCAGAAGTCCGGCGATATCATTAACATCTCCTCCATGTGGGGATCTGTCGGTGCCTCCTGCGAAGCCGCCTACTCTGCAAGCAAGGGCGGCCTCAACGCCCTGACCCGGGCCCTGGGCAAGGAGCTGGCTCCCTCCGGCATCCGCGTCAACGCCATCTCCTGCGGCGTCATCGACACTGATATGAACCGGGAGCATCTGACTGAAGAGGATCTTTTAGCATTAAAAGAAGACATCCCCATGGGACGTCTTGGAAATCCTGCCGATGTCGGCCAGGCCGTATTATCGATTCTGCACGGAAGCTCCTACCTCACCGCCCAGGTCATAGAGCTGGACGGGGGCTATATTTAGATGGGACTATATATATTTAGATGGGGCTAAATTAAAACTAGAATATGTTTAAAGAGCTGATTCATAATCAAAAAACTCTCTACTTTCGGATACTTCTCTACACGAATATTACATTCCAGGGCTGGTTGACTGGTTTTTTCTGATTCCTTGGGTTTTATACAACGATTTCGAGGAAAATCTCAAATCCCGATGTACGTTTACCCGGTTTCTCGGATTTTATACAACGATTTCAGGGAAAATCTCAAGTCCCGATGTACGATTACCCGGTTTCTCGGATTTTATACAACGATTTTGAAGAGAAACTCGAATTCCGTTGTGCGGCTTCCCGATTTACCCGATTTTGTACAACGATTTTGAAGAAAAACTCGATTTCCGTTGTGCGACTTCCCGATTTACCCATTTTTGTACAACGATTTTGAAGAAAAACTCGATTTCCGTTGTGCGACTTCCCGATTTACCCGATTTTGTACAACGATTTTGAAGAAAAACTCGATTTCCGTTGTGCGACTTCCCGATTTACCCGATTTTGTACAACAATTTTGAAGGAAATCTCAAATCCCGTTGTTCCTCTGTGTTTGGGAATTACTTCAACTCAGAGTACTTGCCCAGGAAAGCCTTGGTCCGCTCATTCTCAGATGCAAAAAGCTCCTCTGGCTTCCCCTCTTCAACAATCAGCCCCTGATCCATGAAAACCATCCGGTCGGAGACGTCCCGGGCAAAGGTCATCTCATGGGTCACGATCACCATGGTCATCTTCTCCGCCGCAAGCTCCTTGATGACCTTCAGAATCTCCAGAGTCATCTCGGGATCCAGAGCGGATGTCGGCTCATCGAAGTAGAGGATTTTCGGTTTCATTGCCAGGGCCCTCGCGATCCCGACTCTCTGCTTCTGGCCGCCGGAAAGCTCACAGGGGTAGGCATTTTCCCGGCCTTCAAGTCCCATCTTCTTCAGAAGCTCCTCGGCTTCCGAAATCACCTCTTCCTTATCCCTCTTCTGAACCCAGATCGGGGCATCTGTTATATTCCTCAATACCGTAAAATGCGGAAAAAGATTGAAGTTCTGGAAGACCAGTCCGAACGCCTCTCTGGCCTTTTTCTGATCTTTTCTGGGAATATAAACCGCTTTGCCGTTTTCCGAACTTACAATTTTCTGACCCAGATACGACATTTCTCCGTCGTCCATGGTCTCAAGGAATGCAGCGCAGCGAAGGAGAGTCGATTTTCCTGATCCGGAAGGTCCGATAATACTTAAGACTTCGCCCTCATCGACAGAAAGATGGATGTCCTTTAAAACCGGAACTCCTCCAAAGCTTTTTTTCACATGCTGCATATCTAAAACGTTCATTTTCTACTCCGTTTTATCGATTTTATTTCTACTGCGATTACCGGCTGCCTGGTAACAGCTCATCTTTCTCTGATTCTGAAAGCAGCTGTTTCACCTGGTAACAGCTCATCTTCTTCTGAAATCAATTACTCCACCTGGTAGTAGCTCATCTTCTTCTCCAGAAGATCCATGACACCTGCTACGATAGCATTGAAGATATAATAGAAGATTGCTGCCGCTACGAAGGGCACCATGCTTCGCTGGGAAGCCGCGATGGCCTTGGCCTCGGTAAACATTTCCGCATAGGCGATGGAGAAGGCCAGGGAAGTATCCTTGACCAATGTGATGACCTCATTTGTGATCGAGGGAAGAACCCGCTTCATAACCTGCGGCAGAATGATGGTCATAAAGGTCCGGCTCTTCGAGTAGCCCAGGACCTCGGCCGCCTCATACTGACCTTTGGGCATGGAAGCAATACCGCTCCGGTAGATCTCTGCAAAATAGGCCGCATAGTTCAGGGCGAAGGCAATGATTACGGCCGTTCCCCGGTAGTTGGGAGAAAGGCTGATGCCAAACAGATAATAAGGGCCGAAGTAAACCACCAGAAGCTGCAGCATGAGGGGGGTACCGCGGAGGACCGAATTATAGACACGCACTACATTTCGAAGAACGGGATTCTTCGAAAGCCGGCCCAGGGCCAGAAACAGTCCCAGTGGAAGTGAAAAGACCAGGGTCAGTACAAAGATCTGTATAGTTGTAAGCATACCGCCTGCCAGCTGCAGGCAAATTGTTCCAAATGACATAATAAATTCCCGATTAAATCCGCATGATATTTTCCTGTTTCATTAGAAGCCTGTGTCACAGATCCGGATTCGTCTGCATCACAAATTCAGATTTGTCTGCATCGCAGGTCCTGATAGATTTCTAACTGACAGGAAAATTTCGCTGCGCCCTATATTTCACAAATGAATCTGCCTGAAATATGCAGACCATTTCCACAAATCAATCTGCCTGCAGAATGCAGACATTGGTGCCAAAATACTTCTGAGAAAGTTTCTCGAAGGTTCCGTCCTTGACCAGTTCCTTCATGGCATTCTCGACCTTGTCGCGAAGCTTTGTGTTGCCTTTCTTGAAGCCGACTGCATACTGCTCGGTCGAGATCTGATCGTCGAGGATCTGGAAGGTGTCTTCCTTTCCCTTGATCTGATCCTTGGCAACGAAGATGTCCATGGCGATGGCATCAACGGAGCCCTGCTCCAGATCCATCATGGCTGTATTGTAATCGGCAACGGTCAGCATGTCCTTGAAGGAAGCCTTCAGGTCCTTGTGATCGTCATCGTTCAGAGCGCTCTCGGCGGAGGACTCCTTCTGAACCTCCACGGTCTTTCCGGCCAGGCCCGACAGATCCTTGATGCCGGAATCCTTTCTTACGACAACAACCTGGGAATTGTCCATGTAGGGATCGGTCCAGGTGTACTGTTTCTCACGTCCGTTGATGGTGAAGCCGTTCCAGAGACAGTCGACCGTGCCGGCATCCAGTTCCATATCCTTGGCATCCCAGTCCACCGGCTGATACTTGACCTTCATGCCCATCTTCTTGGCTGCGGCTTTTGCCATCTCCAGGTCGAAGCCGGTGAAATTGCCATCGTCGTCCTTGTAGCCGAAGGGCGGGAAGTTCTGGTCAAAGCCAACGACCAGAGTATCATCATCCGCCGTATTCTTGGAGGAGGACTTGCCTCCGCAGGCAGCCAGGCCGAAGACCATGCATCCGGTCAGAGCCAGGACAGCCGCCTTCTTGAAAATTCCTCCGAAGACATTCTTCTTTCCAAAAGTGTTTTTCTTACGATTCTTACTGTCACTGCGATCTAATCTTTTTTCCATTTGAGCTCTCCCTTTCCCTGGCAGGTATTTCTGGTTTCTGGTTTCACATTTCCTGTTTCATTTTGTCCCTGCCGTTATCATCGTGAAAAATTTTAATGTGTTACTACTTTATCATGCTAAATTACTAATGTAAAGTATGGATTACAAAACACAAACTTTCGTTTGAGGATTCCAGAGAAAATCCAGATCAGATATCCTGCAGAATAAGCGGAAAACAAAGAAAGGCAAGACCCGATCAACGAGCCTTGCCAGCCTTATTTAGGGATTTTTATATGTTTTATCTTGCAGCCACATTCTTGGTAGCAACAATATCCACGCCGGTGCCGCAGACGTCCTTCAGAATGACGTCGCCGATTTTAACCGGAGCCGGAACCTCGATATCCTCGATGGCCCTGCAGCAGTCGAAGATCTTTCCCTTGGGGATATCTTCCTTGGTCTTCACAGAAACCATAGGGATCTCGCCGCCGGTCACGCGGACGGAGGAGGTTACCACTCTGGTCGGGTTGGTGACTTCCTTTCTTGCGTAGATATCACCGCGCTTACAGGTGTTTCCGGTTACGTCTGTGACTTCGCCGTCCTTTAATGTCACTGTGATCTGACAGCCCATGGGGCAGCAGATACAAGTCAGGTTCTTCTTTTCTTCTGCCATCTTATGCCTCCTCGATCTTCAGAGTGATCTCTTTTAAATCCGGATCTGCCAGAAGATCCGCCTTCTTCAGGATTACCTGCTCCATCTCGCCCGGTGCGAAAATCTGCTTCTTTCTTCTGGCCACGCACTTGTCGCCGAAGTAGGTGCAGACAGCCGCATTCTTGTAGACGGCGCCGACACGGAAGCGGACAGTCACGGTGTCATCCATCTCCTCTGGACGGACGAATTCCGGAACAGTATAGCGGACACCGTCGACCGGATTCAGCTTCACTACGCGTTTGGCCTTCTTTTCTCCATGAGAAATATAGGCCGCAGCGTTCTTTCCTGCCTGGCTTGCTTCCTGGGATACGAAGTCGACGAGGTCATGGACATGAAGGACATTGCCACAGGCGAAAATGCCTTCGACATTGGTTTCCAATGCATCGTTTACAACCGGTCCCTTGTGGACGCGGGAGAGCTCGACGCCGGACTGGCGGGAAAGCTCGTTCTCCGGCAGAAGTCCTACGGAAAGAAGGAGGGTATCGCACTCGTAACGCTCCTCGGTTCCCGGGATGGGCTTCATATGGTCATCGACCTCAGCAATGGTAACGGCCTCGACACGCTCCTTACCCTCGATATCAACAACAGTATGAGACAGCTTCAAAGGGATGCCGAAATCATCCAGGCACTGAACAATATTTCGCTTGAGGCCGCCGGAATAAGGCATGATCTCGGCAACGACCTTAACCTCGGCACCCTCCAGGGTCATACGGCGGGCCATAATGAGTCCGATATCACCGGAACCTAAGATCACAACCTTCTTACCGGGCATATAGCCTTCGATATTAACCAGGCGCTGAGCCGTACCTGCCGAATAGATGCCGGCCGGACGGTAGCCGGGGATATTCAGAGCTCCCCGCGGACGTTCCCGGCAGCCCATAGCCAGGATGACTGCCTTGGCAGGAATAACGAACATGCCGTCCTCCCGGTTCATGGCGGTGACTTTTTTGTCCGGGCTGATGTCCATAACCATGGTATTCAGTTTATAATCAATGCCCCGCTCCAAGACCTGATCGATATAACGCTGGGCATATTCCGGTCCGGTCAGCTCTTCCTTAAAGGTATGAAGGCCGAATCCATTATGGATACACTGGTTTAAAATACCGCCCAGACGATCGTCCCGCTCGATGATCAGGATATCCTGAATGCCGTTGTCTCTTGCGGAAATTGCTGCTGCCAGTCCTGCAGGACCTCCGCCTACAATTACAAGATCATAGTTTTTCATGACGGTCCCTCCTCAGACTCTCTTGTTATAACCGATGACAAGCTTGCTCTTGCCGCCTGTCTTTGTGACATCAAAAGCACTCATAGGAACTTCCCGCTCCAGGATCTCCATGGTTCTCGGGCTGCAGAAGCCAGCCTGACAGCGGCCCATGCCTGCACGGGTTCTTCTCTTGACGCCGTCCAGGGAACGTGCGCCCAGAGTCCGGTGAATGGCATCCAGGATCTGTCCTTCCGTGATCATTTCACAGCGGCAGATGATCTGACCGTAAGCCGGGTTCTTCTTGATCAGTTCGTTCCGCTCTTCCATGGAAAGCTTGGAAGGATCCAGGATACCCTTTCTCTTTCCATTAAAGTTGGGGTTCTTCTCTAAGCCAAGCTTCTCAGCGACCAGGTCGGAAAGATATTCGCCAATGGCCGGTGCACTGGAAAGTCCCGGAGACTCGATACCAAGGGCATTGAAGAAGTTCGGTGCATCCTCTGCCTCTCCCAGAACGAAGTCTCCGCCTTCTTCATGAGCACGAAGACCGGCAAAGCTTGTGATGACTTCATAGAGGGGTACATTTTTTACAGAAAGTGCTGCTGTTCTGCTCAGAGAATCGAGTCCTTCGCTTGTGGTATTGATGCCTTCCTTATCATCGATATCCTCGGCTGTCGGTCCGACGATCAGGTTGCCGTGAACGGTCGGGCTGACCAGAACGCCCTTGCCCATCTTGGAAGGGAGCTGGAAAATCGTCCGGCGGACATGCTGTCCTGCGGTCTTGTCCAGAAGCTTGTACTGGCCGCGGCGGGGAATGATGTGATACTTGTGAGCGGAAACCATGTTGTTGATGGCATCGGCATAGACTCCGGCCGCATTGACGACAGCCTTCGCCTCGATAACTTTGCCATCGGTCTCGATCCGGTAGTGATCTCCGTCACGCTCTACCTTTTCTACTGTAGTGTTCAGGAAAAACTCAACCCCATTGTCTGCAGCATTCTCAGCCAGGGCAATGGTCAGATTGAAGGGACATACGATGGCGCCGGTCGGAGCATAGAGGGCCTTGACCACATCATCTGCCAGATTGGGCTCCATTTCCTTCAATTCCTTCTCATCCAGAATGCGGATGTCCTTGACGCCGTTTTCCCGGCCCTGCTCAGCGAGTTTGTCAAGGAGGCTGGCATCCTGATCCTTGGTTGCAACAACAAGGGAGCCGTTCCGGTCATAAGGGAAATCCAGTTCCTTGGAAAGGTCTTCCATCATTTCCGAGCCGCGGACATTCATCTTGGCCTTGAGCGAGCCCGGGTGTGCATCGAAACCGGCATGAACAATGGCGCTGTTTGCCTTGGATGTGCCGTCACAGACATCCTCTTCCCGTTCGATGACGCAGGCCTTGACCTGGTAGCGCGACAGATAACGCGCAATTGCAGATCCGGTAACACCGGCGCCGATGATTGCTACATCATACATAGTGCTTCCTCCTTGGTATTTCTCTGAACTTCAGAAATCTTGTTTTCTGCATGGTTCTTTTGTTTTTGCCTTGTCTGGTCAAAATGAATCACAGGATTGTGAGATACGATTGGGCGAAAAAAAAACAAGGCAAATAAACCAGTATTCATACTGGTTCATTTACCTTGCTCAACTCTCCTGGTAATCCATATTCATCTGACTAAAGCTACTATAGCACGCCAGAAATCCAAAGACAACCGAAGAGGAAATTTTGCCCTCTTTTTTGTAGAAACCCTACAATTTCAAGCAGTTTATTTTGTCAGCATTGCCAAGCTCTCTTCCCCCGAATCTTCCCAGTGAAGAATCAGATGAGGAATCTGCTGGAACCGGTCTACATTTCAGATCAAAGACTGATTTTGATCTTACTTATCTTCCTTCTTGATCAGAAGAGACTTACCGGTCATTTCCTTTGGCTGAGGCAGATCCATGATCTGAAGCAGGGTCGGTGCGATATCGCAGAGACGTCCGCCCTCGCGAAGGGTGTAGGCCGGATCATAGTTGTACAGAATGAAAGGTACCGGGTTGGTGGTATGTGCTGTATGAGGAGCGTTGGTCTTCTTGTCCCACATCTGCTCAGCGTTACCGTGATCAGCACAGATAAAGAGCACGCCGTTAACCTTCTTTACCGCCTCGACAGCACCGCCGACACATCCGTCGACACGTTCAACCGCCTTGATTGCGGCATCGAGCTTTCCGGTATGGCCGACCATATCCGGGTTTGCGAAGTTGATGATGATGACATCATACTTGCCGGAAGTGATTGCGGCATCCAGCTTCTCGGAAACCTCTGGAGCACTCATCTCAGGCTGGAGATCATAGGTTGCAACCTTGGGAGAATTAACCAGGGTACGATCCTCGCCCTTGTTGGGCTCCTCAACACCGCCGTTGAAGAAGAAAGTTACATGAGCATACTTCTCGGTCTCGGCGATACGAAGCTGACGCATGCCAAGATTTGCCAGATACTCGCCCAGTGTGTTCTTGATGACTTCCTTCTTGAAGGCAACCAGCTTGTTGGGAACGTCTTCCTCATAATCCTTGAAGCAAACGTAGACCACAGGGATATATCCCTTGGGACGCTTCAGGGACTTGATGCACTTGTGATCGGAAGGATCACCGCTCATAGCCTCGATATCTGCATCCTTATAGCAGAAAGCCTTGGTGATCTCACGGGCACGGTCCGGACGGAAGTTGAAGAAGATGATGGAGTCATTTTCCTTAACAGTAGCAACCGGGCTTCCGTCTTCCTTGGTGATCACGGTCGGGATGACGAACTCATCGGTTACACCGTTGTCATAGGATGCCTGCATAGCATGGATAGGATCGGTGTCCTTATTTCCTTCACCGAGGACCAGCATGTCATAAGACTTCTGAATACGATCCCAGTTATTATCACGATCCATGGAATAATAACGGCCGGACAGAGAAGCAACTTTGCCGACACCGATTTCCTTCATCTTGTCCAGAAGCTGCTGGAGGTAATCCTTACCAGAAGCAGGAGGCGTATCACGTCCGTCGAAGAAAGGATGAACGTAAACACGGTCGAAATTCTGCTGCTTGCAGAGCTCAAGAAGTGCATAGAGATGCGTGATGTGGCTGTGAACACCGCCATCGGAAAGCAGGCCCCAGATATGAAGGTCTGAATTCTTCTCCTTGCAGTTCTGAATTGCATAGAGGAGTTCTTCATTCTTGAAGAAGTCTCCGTTTTCAATAGACTTTGTGATCTTGGTCAAATCCTGGTAGATGATACGGCCGGAACCGATATTCATGTGGCCGACCTCAGAGTTTCCCATCTGACCATCCGGAAGGCCAACAGCCAGGCCGGACGCGTAACCTTTAACGAAAGGGTAGTCCTTTTCAAGTTTATCAATAACCGGGGTCTTTGCCAGATAAACGGCATTGTATTCATGCTCGTCTGAAAGGCCAAAACC
>JAQXVO010000031.1 GCA_029224965.1 Lachnospiraceae bacterium | reverse complement strand
CGAATGATGCTAGTCATTCGTTTCCTTCGCTTTACTGCTTTAAGGTTTGTTATGTGTTACCATAACGCGTTCTTTAAAAAATTCTCTCAATTGAATCTTTCAAGGTTGTTTCATTGTTCAGTTATCAAAGTGCTTTGTTGTGTCGGCGCTCTCTCGTGCCGACTTCATGTACTTTACTCTTTTTTGATATGAGTGTCAAGCGGATTTTATATTTTTTCTCATATTTTTTTGCTGCCTGATTTTTCGCCTGAACTCTACCACTTGTCCTCGATGAAAATGGTCTATATTTCTCCTGAAGATTATGCTGCAAATCCTCGATTGAAATGGTCTATATTTCTCCGCAGGATTCTTCCAATATATACGAAAACAGACTGCAAGCGCAGCCTGTTTTCAAAATTGGGGGTTTCTGAATCTGAAACGGATCTGTCACAAGGTTCCAACGGAATCCGTATTTCACGATCAGCAGCTGACTTTCACATGGTTCCTATGGAATCCGTATATCGGCTCAGTAGCTGAGCTTCTCCGGATGTACATAGAAAGATCCGTAGGTATTTGTCTCCTCCGTCAGCTCTGCCGGCTCCACATAGAGATCATTGTCCTTCAGGACTTCTATGGTATTTGTAAAGGACTGATAAACCGGAATCTCACAGTACTCTGTCTGCCGGCCGCCCAGAGTCAGGTCAACCGTGATCTCCCCGATCTCCGACTTATAAGCCTCGGTCTCATAATGATAGCTTTCCAGGTCCTTCATGTAGGCGGTCCGGATCTTCTCATAGACCTTGGGGTTCTCTGCCATCCGGCTGCCGTCCGCATCCGCGCTGTAGTCAAAGTTCTGATAGGAAATATAGGCCGATTTCAGATGATTCCTGATTTTTTCATCATGGTAGACGGTGAAGTACCCCTCTCTGAATTTCTTACTGTCGATGATCTTTTTCATAAGATCCTCGGAAGAGGACGGTATGGAAACATTGCGGGCCTTCACCTTTCCGCTTTTCATCCGATAGGCGATCTGTACGGAATAGAGGGTATCCTCATCATCTTCCTTGTTTTCTCCCGCCTTCAGAATCGCATTGACGGTATCAATATCCGTAAGCTCCATATACTTGCTTTCAAATTTATTGCTTCCAGACGGACCGATCCAGGCACTGACAACCTGGCTCTTGTCCGGTATCCAGTGTCCATAGCCGAAGAAATCCAGACCGCAGGATAGAAGAATCGCAAGGGACAGGATGCAGCCGATGGCTGTGTAGCCCATGCCCCGGAAGGCCTTCCGGATATCGGAATTGTAGATTGTCTCCATCAGGCCGCCGATCAGGACTGCTGAAATGATAATGGCGATCACAGAATCCCGAAGCGTGCCGGAACTGCCATAGCAGGAGACACCGATCATAAGGGAAAGTAGAAGGATCAGAAGGATCTTCGCGATCACTCTGACGGCCTTCAGCGGCACGGTCTTTCCTGCATCTTCATTTCTCCGGAAATGATAGAGGGCAAAGGCGGCTGCTGTTACAATGGCTGCACAGAACAGATTCTCCGGAATTCCGATACCGCTCTGCCTGCCCAGAGAAAGAATCGGGGAAAAGATCCCGTGATAGGAGATCTCAGATCCACCAAAGTTGGGTAAAAGATGCATGCAGAAATTCAGGTTCATCTTGAAAGCCGGTTCAAAAACCAGGAGAACAATCGTGGCCAGAACGGAAACCACCAGATTTCCGGTCAGCATAACGGCCAGAACCGATACGGAGAAAATGGCCAGAAAGATGGTCAGATCCAGGCCCAGGCAGAAAAATGCACTCTCAACGGCTTTCACGCTGCAGACACGATAGGCAGCCATCGACAGCAGACCAAGAAGGGTTCCTGTAAAATGCGATAAGAACAGGATCAGCGCGCTGTTGACATAGACTGCAATAAAATGTGCATTTCTGGAAAAGGGCTGGCTTTCATAGAAGTCCAGCATCTGGCGGTTGGACAGCCAGCGGAAGCCTTCAATGGCCAGAAGAACCGATCCGACTGCAGTAATGATACCGTTCATGGAATAAGGCCCCGGTACACTCGCTGCATTCAAAATCAATGAACTTCTTTTGAGCCCCCTCTGGCTATTCTGCGAAAGATAGAGAAGAAGAAATCCGACATTATAGAGGAGGTAGGTTACAAAAGCCAGAACGACCAGCCACTTCCGTCTCTTCGTAATATTTTTCTGTAAAGCAATGAAGTTACTGAATGATGAGTTTTCTGACATCATATCCCGCTCCTTCCGTTTCTGCGATAAACAGTTCCTCCAGTGTCAGAGGCAGTATTTCAAAGAAAATCGTATCAATATGGGAAAAGATCTCTGTGATCTCCTCTCTTGTAGCCTTGACGGTCATCACATGAAGCTTACCCTGACGTTCGTCCGAAAGAATCTTTACCGACCCGGCCAGTTCCTTTACGGAGGATTCGTCCTGGAATACACACTGTAATTTCAAGAGGCCAGTCTTTATTTCATCGATGGACTCGGATAAAAGAAGACCGCCCTTGTGAAGAAGACCCACATGATCGCAGATGTCCTCCAGTTCTCTTAAGCTGTGGGAGGAGATCAGGGGTGTGAATCCCCGGTCTGCCATCTCGTCCGCAAAAAGAGACTTCACTGCCGTCCGCATGACCGGATCCAAACCGTCAAAGGTCTCGTCCAGAAGCACATACCTGGTATTCGTGCAGATGGCCAGAACAATGGCCAGCTGCCGCCGCATTCCCTTGGAAAAGGTCTGGACTCTCTGGGCCGGATTCAGAGCAAAGGACCAGAGAAGCTTATCGAATTTCTTCGAATCAAAGGCCGGATAGAAGCTCTTATAATAGGCTTCCATAGCCCTGGGAGTTGCATTTCCAAGAAAATAGGGATCATCCGATACAAAGACGAACTCTGCCTTGGCTGCAGGATTGTCCCAGCTGGTTTTTCCATCTACGGTGATCTGGCCCTTGTCTGCCTTCAGAACGCCGGCGATCAGACGCAGAAGTGTACTCTTTCCTGCTCCATTGGTTCCGACAAGACCTGTGATTTCACCATCCGCTATAGTCAGGCTTACATCCGTAAGCGCCGGTGAAGAATCGAAGAATTTACTGACATGCTTTGCCTCAATCATTGTTCCCCGTCCTTTCCATCATCCTCCATCAGTTCTGCTCTGCTGATTCCGATTTCCTCAGCTTCACGGAAGATATCTTCCAGTTTGGATTTGAGCTCGGCCTTTCTCTTGGTACGAAGCTCAGGATCGACCTTAACAAAGTTTCCGCGGCCCTTGACCGAGTAGATAAAGCCCTTCTGTTCCAAAAGGGCATAGGCCTTCTGTACCGTATTTGGATTCGTTGAAAGCTCAATGGCAAGCTTCCGGACAGACGGCATGGGTTCATCCGCACTCATAGCCCCCTTCAGAATCAGCTTCTGATACATATCGGCTATCTGTTCATAAATCGGCCTCGGATCCTGATAATCCAGGAAATTCATAGGCTTCTCCTTTCTGTTCTATCTGTATTAGATATACTACTACAGTTCTATTGTGTCAATAGAAATTGAAAGAATAATAAACAGTTCGATTGTGTCAGCAGAAATGGAAAGAATAATAAACAGTTCGATTGTGTCAACAGAAATGGAAATGATTATAAGATGTTAATAATCTTTAGAAAACTTTCACTGCTTATGGCCCCTGTTTTCCTTGACTCCGTTTTCCCGAATTGATAAGGTCAGTATATCTATTGCGATGATCTGCAGCACTGATTTTTGTGCCAGTCGAATGCATAGAAAAGGCTCTGATGGTCAGATTCTTATCTTTAAATTCTGATGATCAGGCTCCGCATTTCTCCTGCTGAATCTCCCCGGATCCACGTCAGATGATATGTGGAGGAAATGATATGTTTTGTGCAAAATGTGGTTCTAAATTACCGGACAATGTGAAATTCTGCCCCGGCTGCGGAGAGCCAGTCAATACCAAAGCCAATCCCTGGACACAGAAGAATGCTGAAGGAGGCAGTTCAGACTATACTGCGGGCACGTCTGCAGCATCGATGAACTATTCTCAAAATCCATCGAATGGTACCGGCGCTTATCTGGAAGACAATAAGGATACCAGTCAGGTCATGGCGATTGTAGCTTACATTACCATGGTCGGCTGGATTATTGCCATGGCAGTTACCGGAAATAAGAGAAATCGATTTGTGAACTTCCATCTGAATCAGGCTCTTGTGATTTGGCTCTTTTCCTTCCTGGGCCTGGTACCGGTCATCGGAATCTTCTGGTCTATCTTCATGCTGATCTTAGGAGTCTTAGGACTGGTTTCAGCCTGCGAGGGAAGTATGAAAGAAGTGCCTTTGCTTGGAAAGATTCATATTCTGAAGGAAAACCGTTAACGACACAGGCTGCTTGATAAAAATCAGAAGGAAACGAATGAGCATCTATATATTTATAGTGATTTAATGAGATGATAAGGAAATAAATAGTCTTTAAAGGGAGATGCAGCGAGCATCTCCTTTTCTTTATAAAATAAATATCAGACATAAAAAAAGAAGGTGCCGAAGCATCTCCTTCAAAGAAACGTGCGTGAGAGGATTCGAACCCCCGACACCTTGGTCCGTAGCCAAGTGCTCTATCCAGCTGAGCTACACGCACACACCAAATGAAATTCAATCTATTATAAAATAGATTGTAACGACCCGAGAGGGACTCGAACCCTCGACCTCCGCCGTGACAGGGCGGCGTTCTAACCAGCTGAACCATCGGGCCATAAGATGTCTTGATTTCGAAGAAATCGAGACCTACGCAGATCTCCTCCGGACGAAGTCCGGTCTTCCATTGGATCTGCTCCTTGTCTTGATTTCGAAGAAATCGAGACCTACGCAGATCCCCTCCGGACGAAGCCCGGTCTTCCATTGGATCTGCTCCTTTAAAATTTAATATAAGAGACAAGCTATTCGCCTGTTATCGTGGACCTTCGGGGACTCGAACCCAGGACCGACCGGTTATGAGCCGGCTGCTCTAACCAACTGAGCTAAAGGTCCCAATTGTTTGTCATAGTTCAAAAGAACAATGACCTGCTCCTCTGGCTTCTATGACCCCAGCGGGATTTGAACCCACGATACCACCGTGAAAGGGTGGTGTCTTAACCGCTTGACCATGGGGCCCTACATAAAGAAAAAACTCCCCCTGTTGGACTCGAACCAACGACACTTCGGTTAACAGCCGAATGCTCTACCGACTGAGCTAAGGAGGATTACTGCTTTAAGAAGTATACCTTCAAAACTTCATACAGACTGTCGAGATTCCGAAGGAATCTTGACCTGCGCAATCGCCTCGAACGATGCTCGTCTTTCATTGCGATTGCTCCATGAAATGAACAACACCTGTTTTCCTTTGATCAAGCCTTCGATCGAT
>JAQXVO010000030.1 GCA_029224965.1 Lachnospiraceae bacterium | reverse complement strand
TCCCAACCCTGCATCTATGTTGCTAGCCCGTCTGTCGTGCTCCCCGCGAAGGCGGGGGTGATCCTGAGGTGGTAATATGTACGGGATTGATATTAGTGTGCTCCCCGCGAAGGCGGGGGTGATCCTAGGTTATAAGTGTAATGGCACAAGGATACTATGTGCTCCCCGCGAAGGCGGGGGTGATCCTCTGAAAAACGTATCAGATCCTTATAAGTATCTGTGCTCCCCGCGAAGGCGGGGGTGATCCTCCGGTATCAACACCAATGACGTTTTAAAGGGAGTGCTCCCCGCGAAGGCGGGGGTGATCCTGATTGAGCTGTCTGAAATATTGTCATAAATGGTGTGCTCCCCGCGAAGGCGGGGGTGATCCCTGTTACAAAACTGATTTATACTTAAGGCAGTGGTGCTCCCCGCGAAGGCGGGGGTGATCCCACAAAAGTCATGATCACTGGATATTTCACCAAGTGCTCCCCGCGAAGGCGGGGGTGATCCTACAAATATCCAGAATACACAATCAGCATCGTTGTGCTCCCCGCGAAGGCGGGGGTGATCCCACCTAATTATGCTTTGTCTGCATATATTAAGTGTGCTCCCCGCGAAGGCGGGGGTGATCCTGAAAGCCGCATGGCAGAATTTACTCACAGGCAGTGCTCCCCGCGAAGGCGGGGGTGATCCTCATCCTGTGACGGTTCGGAGAACTTGACCTTGGTGCTCCCCGCGAAGGCGGGGGTGATCCTAATGTGCGCATTGAATTTTAAGGTCAATGCCAGTGCTCCCCGCGAAGGCGGGGGTGATCCCATCGAATTCTTCATCAATTTCCCGAATTTGTCGTGCTCCCCGCGAAGGCGGGGGTGATCCCATCATGAGAAGAAAAAGCTTGATCGTGCTCGTGTGCTCCCCGCGAAGGCGGGGGTGATCCTCAGGGAAGTATCCTGAATGGAACCATCCCCAAGTGCTCCCCGCGAAGGCGGGGGTGATCCTGTGTTTTCTTGTGACGTGAAGTTCGGGGAGCGGTGCTCCCCGCGAAGGCGGGGGTGATCCTGAACAGGTCATTATTTTTAAGCATTACATAATGTGCTCCCCGCGAAGGCGGGGGTGATCCTGATATTAAGGTAGTAATGGCATACATTCAGATGAGATCCGTGAGGAAAAGATCTATGAGCCGAATGACATCGGTTACGAGGAAGAGATCAAGGCATACTTCAGGAAAATCGGAAAAGACCCGGCGCGTTACAGCTATGTCGATCCGTCACAGTCCGGGAGACCCGAGAAACCCTGGGAAGACAAGTGATATTTTAGAAGAAATATAGACCGAAGCCGGATCATCATTCGTTCATAGTTGCATAAATTCTAAGTGCATAAAAAGGCTGGATCCATTTGGGGCATACAGGTCTTTCTTTATTGATTACAATGGCAGTACGGAGTTTGTATCTATCGGATTAAGTCCGTATTCTACATGGAGCAAACAAGATATTGCAAAGACAGCAATCAATGTGGCTATTGATACGGATGATGCTGCACATCATTCACTTCAGCTTTGTGTGGATGATAATGTCGTAAGAAATGGGAAAAAAGTCACTTTCTATCATAGTGGAAGAATAGGGTTTAGTAATAAAGGAAGCGGAAAGATAGAAGGCTTACGAATCTTTACAGAAGACTTATATCCCTCCATTATCGACGGCAAGAGATTTAATCTTGGAACGCTCACTTATGACCGACTGTGGGAAGTAGATGATCCGGAGTTTATGAATCTGATAGAAAACCTTATATCTTATGCTCTTGTACGTGACGAATACAGAAAGTATCTGCGAAAGCAAAGGTAATAAACAATCCACATTGGCGGGGTGGCCTTTGTGGGTCGTTTTTTAGGATTCTTTGATGAACTTCCGTAATATTTCTACATCTAAAGACTGGACAGAAAGATAGGGGGTGCAAACGGGTAATGCAACCAGATATAACGAAATACGTGATAAATTGTCATGTACGGTTGGTGGAAACCGACGCAATCAGACTTTACTGCTGACCTGGCTGTTCATCAGTTTTGCGTCATGACACTGATCCCGGGCTAGTTCATGTCGAATATGAGAAACGCAATGGAACGGAGTCTTGAAAAGCAGGATAAAGGAAGATCTCCTGCTTCCTATTGGGTACAGGTCAGAACTTCTTTTCCTTAACGTGCTAAAAGCATAGAAATATAGGGCAAGAATAGTGTACAATCGTATGCAGAGCTTTCCAGCAATGATATGGAGGTACACAAATGAAAGTTTTAATGATCAATGGTTCCCGTCGTGCAAATGGATGCACTTTTACGGCTTTGAATCTTGTGGCTTTGAGTTTGAAGGAAGAGGGCATCGATTCGGAAATTGTATTTGTCGGTGCGGATGCAGCCAATGGCAAGCTGGCGGAGATTGTGAAGTTCTTGAAGGAGAAGTGTGCCGGAGCAGATGGCTTTGTATTCGGTGCACCGGTCTACTATGCATCTCCAAGCGGTGAGATCCAGATGGTTCTGGATCGTTTGTTTGGTACAGCAGGGGAGGAGCTGCGGGGAAAGCCGGCAGCAGTTGTAACTTCGGCACGTCGTGCTGGCACGACATCCTCTCTGGATGTTTTGGCAAAGTATCCGTCTTTTCTGGAAATGCCGATTATCACATCCGACTATTGGACCATGGTTCATGGTTCGGTGCCGGAGGACGTCATGAAAGACGAAGAGGGTGTCGCTGTTTTAAAGCAGCTTGGAAAACGTATGGCTTATTTCTTGAAGTGCATTGAAGCTGGTAAGGCAGCAGGTATTAAAGCCCCGGCGCCGGCAGTTTATAACAAGACAAATTTTATTCGCTGATCGTTGACAAATAACGAAATCATGTGTAGGCATAAATTATCAATAAAATCGAACTACGCATTATTTTGAAAAAATTTATATATCGATTCATCTATCCTTGTAGGGCACTTCTGATGCACCTCCGATAGCAGGGATAGCCAGGCAAAAAGTTAGCAGCAATTGGAAAAGGGGAGATTATGACAAGCGCGCAAATAGGTATCATTATCACCGTAGTCGTCTATCTGATGGGCATGCTTCTGATCGGAATCTGGGCATCGAAGAGTACCAATGATGTCGGAGACTTCTATCTGGGCGGACGAAAGCTAGGACCCTTCGTTACAGCCATGAGTGCCGAGGCATCGGATATGAGTTCCTATCTTCTGATGGGCATCCCGGGACTGGCCTATCTTTCCGGCGTCGCAGATGCCGGCTGGACAGCAGCAGGCCTGGTGGTCGGTACTTATTTGAACTGGCTCCTCGTAGCCAAGCGGATCCGTAAATATTCGGACCGGCTCAATGCCATTACCATTCCGGAATACTTCAAACGCCGCTTCAAGGATGAGAAAAATATCCTGCTCTTTATCAGTGCGTCTTTCATTCTGGTCTTCTTCGTTCCCTATACCGCATCCGGCTTTGCTGCCTGCGGCAAGCTTTTCTCCTCTCTTTTCGGAGTCAATTATCAGCTGGCCATGATCGTTTCCGCAGTCGTCATTGTCGGTTACACGACGACCGGCGGCTTCCTGGCAGCTTCGGAGACAGACTTCGTTCAGTCCATCGTTATGACGGCAGCCCTGTTCATCGTTCTGGGCTATGGAGTCTCCCAGGCCGGCGGTGTAGATGCTGTCATCCAGAATGCCAAGACTCTTCCGGGCTTCCTGGATTTCAATGCGACCTACAATAATGCCACCCATTCGGCAGATCCCTATAATATTTTCCATAAGGTCAGCATGTTCTGCTGGAGCCTGGGCTACTTCGGTATGCCCCATATTCTGCTTCGCTTCATGGCAATCGAGAATCCCGAGAAGCTGAAGCTGTCCCGCCGGGTGGCTTCTGTCTGGGTTGTCTTCTCTCTTGGAATCGCCGTAATCCTTGGAATTGTCGGACGTGCCATGACCTTAAACGGAACCATGAAGAATCTGGTGGATGCAGCGGATCCGACCAGCTCCGCCAAGGCAGAGACCCTGATTGTTGTACTGGCAGATCACATCAGTAAAAACGGAGTTTTCTTTTCTCTGATCGGCGGTGTGATTATCGCCGGCATTCTGGCTTCCACCATGTCGACCGCCGATTCCCAGCTGATCGCCGCATCTTCCGCAGTCTCAGAGAATATTGTCCAGGGCGTTTTCCATGTAAAACTGAGTGAAAAGATGGCCATGTTCATTGCCCGTGCCACACTGATCCTGGTGGCAGGACTTGCAATCGTTATTGCCTGGAATCCCAACAGCTCAATTTTCAGCATTGTATCCTTCGCCTGGGCCGGTTTCGGTGCAGCCTTCGGTCCCATCGTCCTTCTGTCTCTCTTCTGGAAGCGGATGAACCGTCAGGGCGCCATTGCCGGAATGATCGCCGGCGGCCTCATGGTCTTTGTATGGAAGTATCTGGTACGCCCCTTAGGCGGACTCTTCAATCTCTACGAGCTGGCTCCGGCCTTCCTGGTTTCCGTTCTGGTTGTCGTCAATGTAAGTCTATTGACACCGGCTCCGGATCAGGAAATTGTGGATACCTTTGAAGAAGTGAAGAGGGAACTGTAATTCACCCATAAAATATAATAACGGAATTCTCAGGCCCTATTCGGGTCCGGGAATTCCGCTTTTTCTGATCATCAGTTTTTTCAGACAAATACAAGCTGAACCAGAATCATATAAAGAATCGTTCCGGCCGCCATGGATAGGATCATCTGTTTCTTCCAGCGGTAGGTGAGGAGAGTCACAGCCGTCGCAAGAAGTTCCGGAATTCCATGACTTCCGCCCTTGGCAAAGGACGTGGTCAGGTCTGTATTTCGAAGACAGTAGACGACCAGGAGACCGAAGACCGCCGGGCCTAAGACCCTGCCGAGATAATGGACAAATTCCGGTACCTTCCGGCCTTCCGGGAAAATAATATAGGGCAGGAAACGGGTCAGAACCGTTCCGAGCCAGATTACAAGAAAGGTGATGATCATTTCTTTGGTTGTCATCTTTTTTTACCCCCTTCGATAATAGGACAAAAGACCGTTAAGAGAGTCAGCATGAGGATCATGGAAGGAATAATAAATTTACTGCTTCCAAAGATCAGAAGGCAGACAAGAGATGCCAGGAGGCCGACGATCTCTGGCAGGTGATGCCTCAGCCAGAGCAGAAGGATCGTTCTTCGTGGCAGAGATTCTTTTTCGTCCTCCTCAAGAAGAGCTTCCTCAGACTTGCGAGCCTTCTTGTCCTTCAGCCATTGGTCGGCAAAAATCGACAGAAACATGGCCGTCATGACGAAATCCAGGCCCTTTGTATTGAAGGTGATCAGCGTCCCGAAAATACTTCCGATCAGAGCGCCGACAATCCAGTAAATCTGATCCAGGAGAGAAATGATGGTGTAGAAGCGCGTTATGTTCAGGCCGGTCGGATCCGCATTGTAATTCAGGGCAAAGGTTTCGTCGCTGCAGGTGTAGATCAGGTAAAATTTAGACCGTCCGCAGCCATTGTATTTCTTCAGCATGGACAGACCGTAGAAGAGATGCCTTGCTCCGACCATGAAGGCGGTCAGAAAGGCCGACAGGGGCGCAAAAGAAGAGGACAGGATCTCTACCATAAGAAATTCCATGGATCCTGTATAGATGACAGCTGCGGTCAGAATCGGAAGCCAGATAGGGAAACCATTGGTCACCATCAGAATGCCATAGGTGATTCCGAGGAAAATATAGCCCGCCATGACGGGGATGGTGATGGGAAAAGCTTTTTTAAATTCTTTCATTTTTCGTTCTCGTTGATTTTTCTGCAGATTCTTTGTATTTTTATTACATATAAGAAGTATATCATTTCATCAGGAGATATTAATAATAAGATGAAATTTTAGCTTGCTATAGAGATACTCTATTGTGAATTTCAGGAAAGGTTTGAAATAGTGGCTGAGCAGGAAATGTCCTTCAAATATGAAGGCAAGAAAATCAAAGTCTATCCGGGTCCGGCAGGAAGCCCGGCAGTCTATGTAAACAGCTTTGAGGATGAGGGCGATCTTCTGAATCAGGCTCTGAAGGAAAGAAACTGTCCGCCTCATTCCCTGATCGTGATCAGCCATCTGGTCTGGGGGAGCGACTTAAGCCCCTGGAACTGTCCTCCTCTCTTCAAGGGAGATGATAACTATGACGCCGGTGCGGATGCCTGGATCTTGGCCCTGGAAGGAGAGATCATTCCCCGGGCCGAGAAGATTCTGGGCTGTGAGCCTTCCTTCCGCCTTATCGCAGGCTATTCCCTGGCCGGTCTCTTTTCTGTCTACGCTCTTTATAAAAGCAGCTGCTTTTCGATGGCTGCCAGCATGTCCGGATCCCTCTGGTTTCCGGACTTTCTGGAATACACGAAGACGCATGCGATGGTCAGACGCCCGGACGCTCTATATTTCTCCCTGGGTGATAAAGAGTCAAGGACAAGGAATGCGGTCATGCGGACAGTTGGAGAGAAGACGGAGGCTTTCTATGAGGACTGCAGGAAGGCCGGCCTGAACACGACTTTTGAATGGAATCCGGGCAATCATTTCCAGGATCCCGAGGGAAGACAGGCTAAGGGCATTATCTGGGCCCTGTCTCAGAAGAAGGAGTAGAAACTGATGTCAATATCCAATTCAAAAATGAAGAACCGGAAGCAGGCTTCAGCTGCCGCGAAAAAGCAAGGCAGAGGAGATAAAAGAGTTTCACGTCCGGGAAATCAGGACAAAGAGATTAAGACAGCATCCCGTTCTGGAGTAGACGATAGAGCAGGAAAGCAGCAGAATTCCTGTCCCTACCGGAAGAAGTGCGGCGGCTGCGACTACATCGGCATTCCCTATGACAGGCAGCTTGCCATGAAGCAGGAGAGGGCTGCGAAGTATCTGAATCCTGTTGTGAAAAATGCCGGCATTAAGATCCTTCCGATCATTGGCGCAGAGCATCCCCTCTATTACCGGAACAAGGTGCATTCTGTTTTTACCGAGGGCAGGGACCGGAAGATCCGGAGGGGCATCTATGAGAAGAACAGCCACCGGGTCGTGGATGTCCGGGGCTGTTTCCTGGAGGACCAGACGGCAGATGCCATCATCGAAGAGATCCGGAATCTCATGCCTTCCTTTCATATGCAGGCCTTCGATGAGGACAGGGGCAGAGGCTTTCTCCGTCATGTCCTGATCCGGTGGGGTTCCCAGGGCTATATGGTGGTGCTTGTCACAGGCGATGTGGTTTTCCCTGGCAAGAATAATTTTGTCAAGGCTCTGCGGAAGAAATTCCCGGAGATCGTAACCATCGTTCAGAATATCAATAATGCAAAGACCAGCATGGTCCTGGGCGACCGGAATGTCGTTCTGTTCGGAAAGGGCTTCGTCGAGGATGACAGCCTGGGCCTGACCTTCCGGATCTCGCCTTCGTCCTTCTATCAGGTCAATACCGAGCAGACCAGGCGGCTTTATAACCTGGCTCTGCAGGCAGCCGGATTAAGCGGAAAGGAAACGGTTATTGATGCCTACTGCGGGACCGGAACAATCGGTATGTTTATGGCAGGCTCTGTCGGTCAGGTTATCGGTGTGGAGCTGAATCCGGCAGCCGTCCGGGATGCCGTCAGCAATGCCAGGGCCAATCAGATCAGAAACATCCGCTTCTATCACGAAGATGCCACAGCTTTCCTAAGAGAACTGGCGGAAATGAAGACCGAAGAGCGGTCTGAGATTCTGGGCGGCAAATCCCGGCCGGATATCGTCTGCATGGATCCGCCCCGTTCAGGCAGCACGCCGGAATTCATCCGTGCGGTCAGTGCCATGAAAATCCCCAGGGTGGTCTATATTTCCTGCGGAATCGAGAGCCTGGCCAGAGATCTGAAGGAATTTCAGAGGGCGGGCTATCGCCCGGCCATGATTCAGCCGGTGGACATGTTCCCCCAAACCGAAGGGATTGAAGTCGTTACGCTTCTTAAACGTGAGAGCAGCAGATAAGCTGGTAGACTTATATTTTTTCGGAATTTGATGCAGATTTAACATTTCTATGATATTGTTAATCTGTATTGAAAGAAAAGAAGGATGCTGTCGAAGCGGACAGCTTTTCCGGTCTTTTGGAAGGAGGAGTTATGTTAATTTTTCTTGTCATTGTCTTAATCATCATTCTGATTCTAATCCTCGTCAATATCCGTATCGTTCCCCAGGGCAAAACCTTCATTATCGAACGTCTCGGTAAATATAAGGAGACCTGGAATGCCGGTCTCCACGTTAAGACGCCTTTCATCGAGCGTGTTGCCAACGTGATTTCCATGAAGGAACAGGTCCTTGATTTCCCGCCTCAGGCCGTGATTACCAAGGATAATGTCACTATGCAGATCGATTCCGTCGTTTTCTGCAAGGTCTTCGATTCCAAGCTCTTCACCTACGGCGTGGAATCGCCTATGTCAGGCCTTCAGAACCTGTCGGCCACCACTCTTCGGAATATCATCGGTGATATGGAGCTCGATCAGACCCTGACTAGCCGTGAGGTCATCAATGGTAAAATGCAGACCATCCTGGACGAGGCAACCGATGCCTGGGGGATAAAGGTCACGAGAGTCGAGATCAAGAACATCCAGCCGCCCAAGGAAATCGAAGAGGTCATGACCAAGCAGATGCGGGCAGAGCGGGAGCGCCGGCAGACTGTCCTTGAAGCTCAGGCCCATCAGGAAGCTGTTGTCAGCCGGGCCGAAGGTGATAAGAAGGCCAAGATTCTTGCGGCAGAGGCAGAGCGTGATGCACAGATCGCCCTGGCGGAAGGCCGTGCGAAATCAGTGAAGATGGTTTATGAGGCAGAGGCCGAAGGTTTAAAGAAGCTGAATGAAGCAAATATTGGTGAATCGGTTCTGAGACTGAAGGGCATTGAGGCTCTGAAGGAAGTTTCTGACGGTCGTGCAACGAAGATTTATATGCCTTCCGATATTGCAAATGCGGTAAGCTCTCTGGGCCTGGTCGGTGAATCTCTTGGCATCGGCGATGCAACGCCGGTGGATAAGACCCCGAAACCGGAGAAAAAGGAAGCACCGGATCCCTGTATCACTCCGGAGACCGGAAAAGGCGGGGTCGATGCGGCCAGAACTACCGAAGCCATCGAGGATTCTGTGGAAGGAAAGGGCTTTCATGTCTGCGATCACTGCGGAGAGATGACACCGGATAACGAGACCTACTGCATCCATTGCGGACAGAAGCAGTAAGGGATATAACATTTTTATAGGAGCAGCAGGGCAAGGGAGCCTCATTGACTTCCTTGCCTTTTATCGGTTTTTTTAGAGTCATGAGAGGCTGCTGAAAATTTTAGAAGTATCTTTTGTGACCAGTATTTGTAAGGGAATCTTTTTCTAAGTGTTTCCCCGGGAGATTATGAAATGAAATTTTTGAATTCCAGATTCCACAGCCCGGATCATGCAAACGGCGGCAGCCCGGCCGGCCCTTTTTCCACTGAGTCGGCTGCAGAGAATATCATCGAACTTCGTCATGTCATGAAGCAGTATGAGGATAACGGCTTTATTGCCGTGGAAGACTTCAACCTGGATGTGAAGAAGGGCGAATTTGTTACCTTCTTAGGACCCAGCGGCTGCGGCAAGACGACGACGCTTCGGATGATCGCGGGCTTTGAACTTCCGACCTCGGGAGAAATTCTTCTGAACGGCAGGTCCATTACCAATCTGCCTCCCTATGAGAGGCCTATTAACACGGTCTTTCAGCGCTATGCCCTTTTCCCTCACATGAATATCTATGACAATATCGCTTTCGGCTTAAAGCAGAAGAAGATGCCTAAGGATCAGATTGAGAAAAAGGTAAAGCGGATCCTTTCCCTGGTAGATCTCGAGGGCTTTGAGGACCGGGCGGTGTCCACTCTTTCCGGTGGACAGCAGCAGCGGATCGCTATCGGGCGGGCCCTTGTCAATGAACCGGAGATCCTCCTTCTGGATGAACCCCTGGCGGCTCTGGATCTTAAGATGCGTCAGGAGATGCAGCTGGAATTAAAGGCCATGCACGATAAGCTTGGCATTACCTTCATCTATGTCACCCATGATCAGGAGGAAGCCCTGACCATGTCGGACAAGATCGTTGTCATGAGTGAGGGCAAAATTCAGCAGATCGGGACACCGGAAGATATCTATAACGAACCGAAGAATATCTTCGTTGCCGACTTTATCGGTGAATCCAACATCTTCAGCGGTCTTATGACCGGGGACCGCCAGGTCCGTTTCTGTGGCGGCGCCTTCGAATGTCTGGATGACTTTCCTCAGGGAACCCATGTTACAGCTGTGGTCCGTCCAGAGGATGTCGAGATCGTGGCGCCGGAGGATGGAATCATTCATGCCGAGGTCATCGGGGTCATCTTCAAGGGCATGCATTATGAGATCACCATGCAGTCCGGAAAGAATGAGATTGTCGCACGGACGACAAAATCACAGAAGGTTGGCGATTCGGTTGGCATCCGCCTGGAGCCGGACGGCATCCATGTCATAAAGGCCGAGGACAATACCAATACCTTCGCCGTGGATATCAACAAGGACCAGAGGCTTTCCTATAATGACAAGCTTCTCCATGTCAGTCTGACTCACCTGCTTCCTGGATCGAAGCGGCAGGAAGACGGAACCATCATCGATGCCCAGGGAGAAGAGGTCGATTTCGACCGGATCCGAGTTCTCGCATCCATCCAGCCGGAGGATATCGAGATGACCGATGATCAGGAGGAAGGCCTGGAATATGGCAATATCTCCAATCTGATTTACGAGGGCGATCATTATCTCTATATCGTCCACACCGATTCCGAGCAGGATTTCGCCGTCTATGACGAGGATCTCTGGAACATGGGCGACCGGGTCGGCCTGATCATGCCGACGGACAAGATGAAGTTTACGGTCACCAAAAGGAAATAATACACTTACAGGAAGGAATGAGAAAAATGCGTTTTTCCAGAAAGAATCTCTGCATTCCTTATGCACTTTTTCTCCTTTTATTTGTAGCAGCGCCGCTTCTGGTGCTGGCATATTACGCCTTTACGGATGGTACGGGCCGGTTTACATTTGCCAATCTGACCGGCTTCTTTACCAATCCCAATACCATGGGCACTCTGGTTTACTCTCTGGCCCTGGCCGCAGTCACGACCCTTGTCTGTGTCCTTCTGGCCTACCCTCTGGCCTATTTCCTTGCGACCAGCCGGATGAAATCCAGGAGCGTTGCCTTGATGATATTCATTATCCCCATGTGGATCAACTTTTCTCTCCGGATTACGGCACTGAAGGAGGTTCTGACCGCCATTGAAGGAAACCTGGCCTTCTATCCCTTCCTCAATGCAGTAATCGGCATGACCTACGACTTTCTGCCCTTTATGATTCTGCCGATCTACAATTCGATTGAAAAGTTAGATCCGGCTCTTCTGGAGGCAGCAGAGGATCTGGGCGCCAATCCGAAGAGGGCCTTTCTCCAGGTGACCCTGCCCCTTTCGATCCCGGGTGTTATGAGCGGAATCTCCATGGTCTTTCTGCCGGCCATGACCAACTACGTGGTTCTGGATATGCTCTATAACAAGACCTATATCATGGGCTCCCTGATCGGAAGCTATTTCGCGGCCTACAACTGGAACGGCGGTTCCATGATTGCTTTGATCCTTCTCGGCATCATCTGTCTCTTTACTTTTTTCAGTGACAACAGTGAAAAGGATACAGTCAGAGGAGGTGCTCGATTTTGAAAGAGAAGAAAATTGGAATCGGACGGGCAGTCTTTTTTGTCATTATGCTTTTTGCTCTGTATTTCCCTATCCTGATTCTTGCGGTTTACAGCTTTACAAGTTCCACCAACCTGGGAGCCATCCGGGGCTTCTCCCTGCAGAATTACATCACGCTATTTACGACGCCTGAGCTTCGGGATATGATCATCGGAACCCTGGTCCTGGCCTTCGTTTCAGCCCTGATATCGACTGTTCTCGGAACGACGGGTGCCATCGGTGCCTTCTATTCCGGTCAGAAGATGAAGAAGATGATCAACGGACTGAACCAGATCCCGGTCATCAATGCGGATGTTGTCACGGGCTTTTCCATGTGCGTCCTTCTGGTGGTTGTCCTTCATATGAACAAGGATTCCTATCTGCCGCTCATCATCGGTCATGTGGTTCTGTCGGCGCCCTTTGTCTACCTCTCGGTTCTGCCCAAATTAAAGCAGCTGGATTCCAGCCAGTATGAGGCCGCCCTGGATCTGGGGGCCAGACCCGGACGGGCTATCCGCCAGGTCATTCTGCCTCAGCTTATGCCGGGCATTATTTCGGGCTTCGGCCTGGCGGTCACCCTGTCACTGGATGACTATTTCATTGCAACCTATACCAAGCCGGCAACCTTCAATACCATTTCGACCTATGTCGTCAATGCGACCAAGGGCTCCCAGACCACGATCAAGACCGCTCTCTGGGCTCTGTCGACACTGATTTTCGTAGTCGTTATCCTGGTCGTTGTGGCGGCCAATCTCTTCGCCGGACGGAATGAGAATCGACTGAAGAAGGAGGGCGGAAGTGAGAAGGCATAATAGTAAGCTTCTGAATAAATCTCATATGGAACCCGATTTCAGGCAGGAAATGAAGGGCATGAGCAGAGAAAAATTCAGCCTGCAGGGACGGAACAGAAAGGGTCTGACCCGTCTGGGCGCAGGACTTCTTCTGGTAGTTCTTGCTCTGACATCTGTTCTTTCTCCGACCTCTGTAAGGGCTGCGGAGACAGATCAGACAAAGCAGGGCACGAGTGCAGAGACAGGAAACAAGTCAGATGCAGGGACAGATGGTGTATCAGCGGCAGAGACAGGAAACAAGTCTGACGCGAAATCTGGTGAAAAGACTGTCACCCTCCGTGTCTGCAACTGGGAAGAGTATATGGATGAAGGAGACTGGGGTGCCTCCGAGGCCATAGATCTGCCTTCCGGTAAGATCATCGGAAAGAAGGCCATGATCGAGGATTTCGAGGACTGGTACGAGAAGAATTACGGAGTCAAAGTCAAGGTTGAGTATTCGACCTTCGGTACAAATGAAGACCTTTATAATATGCTGACCCTGGGCGATAGCTATGATCTGATCTGCCCTTCAGAGTATATGTTCATGAAGCTGATCAGCGAGGATAAGCTGGTGCCTCTGTCTGACGGCTTTTTCGACAGTTCCAATCCTCTGAATTATTACACCAATGGGGTATCGCCCTATATTTCTTCCATCTTCAGAAATCACGAGATCGACGGCAAGGCCTGGAGCAGCTATGCGGCCGGCTATATGTGGGGCGTCACCGGCATCGTCTACAATCCGAAGCTTGTGACCAAGGAAGAGGCATCCACCTGGGACATCCTTTCCAACCCGAAATTTAAGAACCGGGTGACCATCAAGGACAGTGTCCGGGAATGCTATTTTGCTGCAGTTGGTGCCCTTGAGCATGACAAGCTAGTGAATCCGGATTTTGTCAATTCTGCCGATTACAAGGAGAGACTTGAGGACCTGATGAACAACACGTCGCCGGAGATGATCGCCAAAGTCCAGAACTGGCTTCAGAACATGAAGGACAATGTCTATTCCTTCGAGGTTGATGCCGGAAAGGCCGACATGATCACCGGCAAGGTCGCCGCTAACTATCAGTGGTCCGGCGATGCCGTCTATACCATGGATCAGGCCGATGAGGATGGGATCCGGCTGGACTTTGCGGTTCCCGAGGAGAGCACCAATATCTACTTTGACGGCTGGTGCATGCTGAAGAGCGGTATCGGCAATGACCCGGACAAGCAGCAGGCAGCCGAGGCCTTCATTAACTTTGTCTCCCGGCCCGACAATGCCATTCGGAATATGTATTACATCGGCTACACCTCCTGCATTTCGGGTGGTTCCGATCCCCGGATTCTCGAATATCTGAAGTGGAAATACGGAGCCAGGGACGGGGACAGCACAGCCAAGCCCTACGATCTGACTTACTTTTTCACGGGCGATGAAAAAAATTTAGACCCGGCCTATCTTCTGAATGTGCCGGCCGAATCCATCCAGAGGCAGCTGGGCGCCCAGTACCCCGCTAAGGATGTGATCCAGAGGTCTAGCATCATGCGCTATTTCGATGTCGACCAGAGCAAGGCCATCAACAGCATGTGGGTCAATGTCCGCTGCTACAACATCTTAAAGATGCCGGTCTGGGGCTGGGTTCTTCTGATTCTTGCCCTGGCAGGCTGCGTATGTCTTGTGATTCGTAAATTCAGAAGGAAGAGATCATCCGTCTGAAAATAGGATCTGACAGCAGAGATATATTTTTCTGCAGAATTGCAATAGGAAAAGGCAACAAAAAGACAAGGCAGCAAGGCAGATACATTTGTAAAACATTACCAAAAAATTAACAAAGTAATTGTGCATATTTATAAAATTTCGGGAGAAATTTGATTCATATTGTACTTTTTTTTGAAATCTCACTAGCGTACAATAATGAAAGATCGAAGCGGAGAGAAAGTGTGTGGCTCTATAGCAAGGGTGCTGTAGCCTGCACTTTTTCGTGCTTTTAAAAGGCATTTTAGGAAAAAATCCTTCATGGGAGGTGGTCTGATGGACGCCCTGGTAAAGAATCTCTTGGGCGAATTAAAAGTAGAAACTGTTTTTACCATTCCGATCTTCGGAGGAATTCCGATCAGTGAATCTATAGTAGTTACATGGATCATGATTGCAGCGGTCCTTCTTCTTTCTCTTCTTCTGACGAGAAACCTGAAGGTGGACAATCCCGGCAAGGGCCAGCTGGCTCTGGAGGGAGCAGTTCAGTGGCTGTGGAATTTCTTCAAGAATACTATGCAGGGAGAAGGGCAGGAGTATTACTACTACCTCATGTCCGTCATGGTCTACATTGGCATGGCCAACCTGATCGGAATCATCGGCTTCAAGCCGCCGACAAAGGATATCAACGTTACCGTTGCCCTGTCGCTCTTAAGCATTATCCTGATTCAGGTCAGCGGATGGAGAAAGAAGGGCGCCAAGGGGTATTTTAAGAGCTATGCCAAACCCATAGCCATCATCGCTCCCTTAAATGTACTGGAGCTTGGCATCAAGCCTCTGTCTCTGTGCATGCGTCTGTTCGGTAACGTCTTAGGCTCCTTCGTCATCATGGAACTCTTGAAACAGGTTCTGCCGGTATTTCTGCCTGTCATCTTCAGTCTCTATTTCGATGTATTCGACGGACTGATTCAGGCTTATGTCTTCGTCTTCCTGACGGCACTCTTTATGTGCGAGTGCATGGAGGATTCCTGACAGGTTAAGCAGACAGAAAACATTTTTACAGACAAGGTTCACCAAGTAAAACAGGAAGCAGGAGAAGCTGTTTCAATGCAGAGAAACCTGTTTTCTTGAAATTTAAAAGAAAAAGCAAAGGAGAAAACATTATGTCATCCACAATTTTAGTAGCAATTGGCGCAGGTATCGCAGTTCTGACCGGTATCGGAGCAGGTCTCGGCATCGGCAAGGCAACCGCAGCATCCGTTGATGCCATCGCAAGACAGCCGGAAGCAGCACCGAAGATTCAGACCAACCTCCTCTTAGGATGTGCCCTGGCCGAGGCAACCGCTATTTACGGCTTCGTTATCGCACTTCTGATCATCATGGTTCTGAAATAAGACAAGACTAATACCTAGGAGGAAAAGCGATGCTTGATATCTCATTTCCTTCCATCCTCTTTACCATCATCAACATTCTCTTCTTCGCCTGGATCATGAAGAAATTTCTCTTCCAGCGGGTCATGAATGTGATCAATGAGAGGCAGAAGCATATCGCGGATCAGTTTGCAGAGGCCGAGGAAAAGCAGAAGGCGGCAGACCAGACCCGGAATGAATACGAAGAACATTTGAGAAATGCAAAGCAGGAATCTCAGAAGCTTCTCCAGGATTCTATGGACAAGGCTGAGGCAGAACGCCAGAAGCGGGTTCAGGAGACCGAGGAAGAGATTTCCGAGATGAAAAAGAAGGCTGCCAGAGATCTTGCCCTGGAGCAGGAAAAGGCCAAGAAGGATCTGCAGGCAGATATTTCCCGTCTGGCCATAGAGGCAGCCCGTAAGATTCTGATCGAAGGACAGGAAGGGCAGAAAGAAAATGAAGGAAGCGGCAATTGAACAGGCCCGTGCCCTCTATGAGGAAGTCCCGGATCGGCAGGAGTTCATGGAATTCATGGATGTCATGAAGCTGACACCGGAACTTTGTGATCTTCTGGGCCGGCCGGTTGTGAAGATGTCGGACAAGATCCGGGTGATACGGCGCCTGTCTGAGAAGGCCGGCTTTTCGACGAAAATCTGTAATTTCCTGATTGAACTGACCCGGAACCATCAGATTTCCCTTCTTCTCGAAATTGCAGAGGCTTATTCCAAGATCTGGGACGAAGAAAATCATTATCTGAAGATCGAGGCAATCTTTGCCAAGGAACCGACCGATGATGAAATCCGAGAGGCCCGGGATTATCTTGGAAAACGTTACGGATCCCGCCATGTCCAGCTCTGTGTCGAGGTCGATCCCTCGATTCTTGGCGGACGGATCCTAAGGACCCGCGGCGTGGAATTCGATCAGAGCTACCGGGGCTGGCTGGAACAGCTGGAGAAATCACTGATAGAGGAGGCATATTAACTTGAGCTCTATTCAGGCACAGGACATTATCTCTATTATTAGAGAAGAAATAGAAAATTTTGACTGGGACCAGACCAGCCGGGAAGTCGGAACCGTGATCTCGGTCGGCGACGGCATTGCAACGATCTATGGCATTGATCATGCAATGTACGGCGAAATCGTCCTCTTTGAGAACGGTGAAAAGGGCATGGTCCAGGATATTCGAAGAAATGAAATCGGCGTCATCCTCTTCGGACGGGACGCCGGTATTTATGAAGGCATGAAGGTCAGCCGGACGGAAAAGAGGGCCGGCATTCCGGTCGGCGATGCCTTCGTCGGCCGTGTCATCAATGCGCTCGGCGAGCCCATTGACGGCAAGGGTGATATTGTATCGACCGGATACAATCCCATCGAGCGTGAGGCTCCCGGCATTATCGATCGTCAGCCGGTTGATAAGCCCCTGGAGACCGGAATCCTTGCCATTGATTCCATGTTCCCCATCGGCCGCGGCCAGAGAGAGCTGATCATCGGCGACCGGCAGACCGGTAAGACCTCGATCGCCGTTGATACCATTCTGAACCAGAAGGGCAAGGACATCATCTGTATCTATGTCGCCATCGGTCAGAAGGCAACAACCGTAGGAAAGGTAGAGCATACCCTCGAAGAAAACGGGGCCATGGACTATTCCATCATTCTTTCGGCAACCGCAGCAGATCCGGCATCCCTTCAGTATGTCGCACCCTATGCGGGCACGGCTCTGGGCGAGTATTTCATGGATCAGGGCAGGGATGTCCTGATCATCTATGATGACTTAAGCAAGCACGCTGTTGCCTACCGTGAGATCTCCCTTCTTCTGGGACGGTCTCCGGGACGTGAGGCTTATCCGGGCGACGTCTTCTATCTGCATTCCAGACTGCTGGAGCGGTCCTCTCATCTTTCCGATGAGAAGGGCGGCGGTTCGATGACAGCACTGCCCATTATTGAGACACAGAACGGTGACGTCTCGGCCTATATTTCGACCAACGTCATCTCCATCACAGACGGTCAGATCTTCCTTGAGACCGGACTCTTCTTCTCTGGCCAGAGACCGGCCGTCAATGTCGGACTTTCGGTTTCCCGTGTCGGCGGTGCCGCACAGACCAAGGCCATGAAGAAGGCATCCGGTTCCATCCGTGTCGACCTGGCCCAGTACCGTGAACTTGAGGTCTTCACCCAGTTCGCATCGGATCTGGATCCAACGACCAAGGCAGAGCTGGATCACGGCTCCGCTCTGATGGAACTCTTAAAGCAGCCACTGTCTCATCCTATGAGTATGGCAGAAGAGGTTATCAGCCTGGTTCTGGCCAACCATCATTTCTTTGATTCGACGCCGAAGAAGCTGATCAAGAAGGAACAGGCCCAGGTTCTTGATGATTTCCATAAGAATCACGGTCTGGTAATCTCGGAGCTTTCCGAGAAAAAGGCATTGTCTTCGGACCTGGAGCAGGAAATTGAAGAGTTCGCTGAGGATTTCCGTAAGGAAGCGGGCCAGGTGGATACTGATACAAGTGCAGCAGATTCCAGTGATAAGAAGCCGGATTCCGAAGGATCCGGCGATCCGGCGGACAAGGCCGGAAGGGACGGAAGTCAGGGCAGGGGTTCCGCTTCGGATCATGAGGAGGCATAATCATGGCCAGTCAGAAGGAAATCAAGGACCGGATGGCGTCCATTCAGCAGACGCTTAAAATTACAAATGCCATGTACATGATCTCCTCCTCCAAGCTCCAGCAGGCGAAGAAGGTTCTGAAGGATACCGAGCCCTACTTCTATGCCTTAAACGATGCTATGTCCCGGATCCTCCGTCATGTGCCGGATATGGAAAGTGTCTATTTCCGCGATTATTCCAACAAGAAGAAGGAAGATCTGGTCGTTGGCTATATTGTTGTCACATCGGATAAGGGTATGGCCGGCGCCTATAACCAGAATATCTTCAAGATCGCAGAGAAGGAACTGAAGGAGACGCCCAATTATAAGCTCTATGTCCTGGGCGAGATCGGCCGGCATTATTTCGAGGCCCATCACATCCCAATCGACAAGACCTTCCACTATACGATTCAGAAGCCAACCATGAGCCGGGCCAGAAGAATGGGCGAGGATTTGCTTTCGGCCTATCTGGACGGGACCATTGATGTCCTTCGAATCATCTATACCCGGATGGAAAACTCTGTGGAAGAGGTTGCCGAGATGGAAGAGCTTCTTCCCCTGAAGAAGACGGACTTCGAGATCCAGCTTCCGGCGGGAGTTGTCATGGAGGATATCACCTTCAAGCCGTCTCCGGAAAAGGTCATGGAGGAAATCGTTCCGGACTACCTGATCGGTTTCATTTACAGCTCTCTAGTTGAGTCTTTTGCTTCGGTGCAGAATGCCCGGATGATGGCCATGCAGTCGTCGTCGGATTCGGCCAGAAAGATGCTGTCTCAGCTGAGTCTGGCCTACAACCGGGCAAGACAGGCGGCCATTACCCAGGAGATAACCGAGGTGGCTGCCGGTGCGAGAGCCCAGAAGCGTGAGACTTAAAGAGGATTGGAGATTCATATGAATAAAGGAAAAATCGTACAGGTCATGGGACCTGTCGTAGATGTGGAATTTGATGAATCACTGCCGCTTCCGGCCATTCGTGACGCCCTGGAAGTAGACAACCACGGTAAAAGAGTCGTTATGGAAGTGGCTCAGCATGTCGGAAACCATACGGTCCGCTGTATCATGCTTTCCGCTTCCGAGGGCCTCTACCGGGATATGGAAGTCACAGCAACCGGTGCACCCATTCAGGTTCCGGTCGGCGAGAAAAACCTGGGCCGTCTCTTTAATGTCCTGGGTGAGACCATCGACGGCGGCGAGCAGATCACAGAGGAAGAGAAATGGTCCATCCACCGGGAGCCGCCTGCCTATGCAGACGAGAGTACCACCCAGGAAATGCTGGAGACCGGAATCAAGGTCATCGATCTTTTAGCTCCCTACGCCAAGGGCGGTAAGGTCGGCCTCTTCGGCGGCGCCGGTGTCGGAAAGACCGTTCTGATTCAGGAGCTGATCCGGAACGTGGCAGAAGAGCAGCACGGCTATTCCATTTTCACCGGTG
Organism: Lachnospiraceae bacterium; assembly: GCA_029224965.1. GTDB lineage: Bacteria > Bacillota > Clostridia > Lachnospirales > Lachnospiraceae > Lachnocurva. The sequence goes on along the minus strand of JAQXVO010000030.1, from coordinate 242,083 downwards.
TCGGCGAGCGTTCCCGTGAGGGCAACGATCTTTGGTCGGAGATGAAGGCCTCGGGCGTTCTGGAGAAGACCGCCCTGGTTTTCGGACAGATGAACGAATCTCCCGGAGCCCGAATGAGAGTTGCAGAGACCGGACTTACTATGGCAGAATATTTCCGTGACAAGGAACACCAGAATGTGCTCCTCTTCATCGATAATATCTTCCGTTTCACCCAGGCAGGCTCTGAGGTTTCGGCCCTTCTTGGACGGATGCCATCCGCCGTCGGCTATCAGCCGACACTGGCAACCGAGATGGGTGCCCTGCAGGAGCGGATCGCTTCTACCAAGAACGGATCCATCACTTCGGTTCAGGCGGTCTATGTTCCAGCCGATGATCTGACCGATCCGGCGCCGGCAACGACCTTCGCCCATCTGGATGCAACGACCGTCCTCTCCCGAAAGATCGTGGAGCAGGGTATCTATCCGGCCGTTGATCCTCTGGAATCCTCTTCCCGGATTCTGGAACCGGACATCGTCGGCGAAGAGCATTACGAGACGGCCCGCCGGGTTCAGGAGGTTCTGCAGAAGTACAAGGAACTCCAGGATATCATCGCCATCCTCGGTATGGATGAACTGGGCGATGAGGACAAGCTCATTGTCTACCGGGCCCGGAAGATCCAGCGTTTCCTTTCCCAGCCCTTCCATGTGGCTGAGCAGTTCACCGGACTCAAGGGCAAATATGTACCGGTCGAGGAAACCATCCGCGGCTTCAAGGCAATCCTGGACGGCGAGATGGATGACTATCCGGAAAACGCCTTCTTCAATGTCGGAACTATCGATGAAGTGAAGGAAAAAGCGGAAAGCCTGGCAAATAAGTAAGATGCAGCTGATAGAATGAAGGCTGGAAAGCAAGAATTACCTGCGGCAGACAGATGATTTGGAAAGAACGTCTGCAATCAGGCGAAAGGATGATAAAATGGCAGGGAATACATTTTATATCAGAGTGATTTCCACCGGAGGCGTTTTCTACTCCGGCAGGGTTCTGAATGCGATCATTCCGGCTTTTGACGGTCAGAAGGGTATCCAGGCCCACCATGAGGATATGGTTATCGCGATCGATGACGGTACCATGAGAATTCAGCCGGTCGGACCGGATGGAAAGCCGGGAGACTGGATTGAGGCAGTTGTGGGCCGTGGCATGGCCTGGATTGCCAACAACCGGGTTCAGGTGGTCGTTCAGACCGCCGAACGTCCGGAGGATATCGATATCCGCCGGGCCGAGGAGGCCAGAGACCGGGCAAGAGAGCAGCTCCGCCAGAAGCAGAGTATTCAGGAATATTATCATTCCCAGGCTGCCATGTCCCGGGCTATGGCAAGACTCAAGGCCGTCAATGCCAAGAATCATGATATCTGAATCGTTTATTTGGAAGGAAGCAGAATATGAAAAAACCTCAGGTCGATCCCAGCGTATTTATTGCAGACGGAGCCGTAGTCAAAGGCGATGTCAAGCTTGCCGAGGGCGTCAGCGTCTGGTTTAATGCAACCATTCGTGCCGACCGCGCACCGATCATCATCGGAAAGAATAGCAATATCCAGGATAATGCTGTCCTTCATGTCGAGGGCGGAGTTGTGCCCTACGGTGTCACCATCGGCGAGGGCGTCACCATCGGCCACAATGCCATTGTTCACGGCTGCACGGTCGATGACAATACAACCATCGGTATGGGCGCCATTGTTTTAAACGGAGCCCATGTCGGAAAGAACTGCATGATCGGAGCCGGTGCCCTGATTCCGCAGAACAAGGTCATTCCTGACAATTCCCTGGTTGTCGGTCTGCCCGGCAAGGTCGTCCGGACCCTGTCTGAAGAGGAAATCGAGGCCAATCGCGAGAATGCCCTGAATTATGTCAAGGAAGGGCAGGAATACAAGGCCGAGCAGGAAGCTTCCAGGCAGTAATTGGAAATTATTACAGATTAAATCAAAACAGATTAAAATCTTTACAGAGAAAAAGGGCTGCTGCAGATTGACTGCACAGCCCATTTTCTGTATTTGGCCTAAGTCAGAGCAAAATACATCGGGATCGGGATTTTACTTCAAAATCGTTGTACAAATTCGGATGAATCCAGAAATCATACACCGGGAATCGATTTTTCCTTGAAAATCGTTGTATAAATTCGGATAAACCCAGAAATCGTACACCGGGAATTGATTTTTCCTTGAAAATCGTTGCACAAATTCGGATAAACCCAGAAATAATACACCGGGGATCAAATTTTCCCTCAAAATCGTTGTATAAATTCAGGCAAATCCAGTAATCATACACCGGGAATCGATTTTTCCTTGAAAATCGTTGTATCAATTCTATGTCTCCTTCACCATATGCCGCTGCAGGATATCGTGGACAGCGGCCCGGAGGTATGGCTTGCAGCGGTCCAGGGGAAAGGTCTTCGGATACATGATGCAGGAGTAGCCGGTGGATCCCATGAGCTCGATGATCATAAAGAGCATGACATCCGGGTCTCGGAATTCGCTTCCGCTCCGCTTGACCATTTCCTTGTAAAGGGTTTCAAAGTCAAAATCCTCCTGATTGGGCAGGGCCACATGGTCCTTTTCGTCCAGCATATATTTGGCAAAGACACCCCAGGACAGATCCTTGTGGAGAAATTCCAGGAGAGGCTTGTTGTCCTGGAGAACGGTCAGAATGTGATCCACGATGAAGTACATGCAGTCCTCGAGAGACATGTCATAGTCCTTCCGCTTCTCCATGTCGGCGATCAGGGCATTGTAGGCATCCATGAAAAGCTGGGTCGCCTTATAGACGACCAGATGATTCCGGATATCGTACTTATCCTTGAAATAGAGATAGAAGGTCCCCTTGGCAACGCCGGCTCTCTCCGCAATATCAGAGACTGAGGTCTTGCTGACGCCCTTTTCGATAAAGAGGTCAAAAGCTCTGTTTAGAAGTGATGTACTTTTCTGCCTTTTATTGGTATCTACCTTTTTTCCCATCTTTTCGCTTCTTCCCACTTATACAATTTCAATCGTTTGTTGCTTTATTATAATTGATTATTGACTAATGGTCAATTTTGTTTAATTATAGTATCGGAAAAAATGAACGATGGTCATATTTTGACTGCTTATTTTTTGAATTTGCAGCGATTATGCAAAAAGACAAGGAGTGTGATCTAAGATGCTGAAGGCTGCGAGAGGAATCGTAAAGTCCAGATTTGTTATTCTGGTACTTGCCATTCTCCTTCTGATTCCTTCGGGAATCGGCTACGTGAAGACGAGAGTCAATTACGATATCCTGACCTATCTTCCCAAGAACATTGAAACCATGAAGGGCCAGGACATCCTGGAAAAGGACTTCGGTACCGGCGCCTATTCCATGTACATAGTTAAGGGCATGGAATACAAGGAGGTCGCCGCATTAAAGAAGCAGATCGAGAAGGTTCCCCATGTACAGAACGTGCTCTGGTACGACAGTGTCCTGGATATCTCGGTTCCCAAGGAAATGATTCCGAAGAGCTACCGGGAAGCCTTTGATTCGGGCGATGCGACTATGATGTTCATCGTCTTCGATCAGACGACATCATCTGATGCGACAATGAATGCGGTAAAGCAGATCCGTAAGATTTCCGGAAAGAGCTGTTTTCTGGCCGGCATGAGCGGATTGGTTGAGGATACCAAGGAACTGGCCGAAAAGGAGACCCCGATCTATGTACTGATCGCCGTCATCCTGGCTGTCATCGTTCTTTCCCTGACCATGGATTCCTATCTGATTCCTCTTTTCTTCCTGCTTTCCATTGGAATGGCGATCATCTATAACCTGGGAACAAATATATTCCTCGGCGAGATTTCCTTCATCACCAAGTGTATTGCAGCAGTTCTTCAGCTGGGTGTCACCATGGACTACTCCATTTTCCTTTGGCACAGCTATCTGGAAGAGCAGGACAATACCAACGGAGACAAGAAGGAAGCCATGGCAAGAGCCATTGCCGCAACCTTCCAGTCGGTAATCGGTTCTTCCGTTACCACGATCGCCGGATTCATTGCTCTCTGCTTTATGAGCTTTACCATCGGCCGTGACCTCGGAATCGTTATGGCAAAGGGCGTTGTCTTCGGTGTTATCTGCTGTATCACCGTACTTCCGTCCATGGTCCTGATTTTCGACAAGCCCCTGGAAGCCACACGGCATAAGCCCCTGCTTCCGGAATTCAAGCGGCTGCCCAAGCTGATCTCCAAGCGGTTCTACGTCTTCGGTTTACTTTTCCTTGTGATTCTTCCCTTCGCCCTCTACGGCCAGGGACATACCAAGGTCTACTACAACCTGGGCGGAACTCTTCCCAAGAGTCTGCCGTCCATGCAGGCTTCTGCAGAGCTGGATAAGAATTTTACTTCCAACACGACCTACATGATTCTCTATGACAAGAATCTTTCCTCTGGAGACAAGGCAGAGATGCTCTCGAAGCTTCAGGATGTCAAGGGTGTAGACAAGGCTATCGGCCTCAATACCTTTGTCGGACCTTCCGTTCCGGAAAGTATGATTCCGGATAAAATCAAGGATGTCCTTCAGAGCGACAAGTATGAGATGGCTCTGATTACCTCCAAATACAAGGTCGCAAGCGATGCGGTCAACAATCAGATCAGTAAGGTCAACAAGATTGCGAAATCCTATGATTCAAAGGCCATGGTTGTCGGCGAGGCACCCTGCACCAAGGATCTGATCCGAATTACCAATCGGGATTTCCAGATTGTAAACTGGGTTTCCATCGGACTTGTATTCCTGATCATTGCCTTTGTTTTGAAATCCTTCAGTCTTCCTTTCATTCTGGTTGCTGTCATTGAGTTCGCGATCTTTATCAACATGGGTATTCCTTACTACACCGGAACCACCCTTCCTTTCGTCGCATCGATTGTCATCGGAACCATTCAGCTGGGCTCCACCGTCGACTATGCGATCCTGATGACGACCCGATATCTTCGTGAAAGAAATAATGGACTGGGACGGACTCATGCGACGAGAGCTGCACTGGCAGCATCCATGAAGTCCATTATCGTATCGGCTCTGTCTTTCTTCGCCGCAACTTTTGGTGTCGGCATGATCTCCAGTATCGATATGATCGGTTCTCTCTGCACACTGATGGCAAGGGGTGCACTGATTTCCATGGCCGTCGTTATTCTGGTTCTTCCTTCTATGTACATGATCTTCGATCCCCTGATTGTCCATACAACGGCTGGCTGCCAGGGTGCAAGAGAATATGACAGACAGAAGAAGCTTCGCAAGGAAGAAGCAGAGAAGGCTTCGGAAAATGCCTGAATTCGGAAGAATCTTTAAAGAAAGTCGAATGACAGATCTTCGGCATTGAGGAATTTCGAAAGGTGCCAGATAATGTGCTTTCAAAAATGAAAGAGCGGTATCTGGAAAATAGATAAGAAGCGGGCTTTGGCCCGGGAAGTGAGGTTTATGATGAACAGAAATCATAATATGAAGAGAAATATAGAGCGTCTCGCAGCAGGTGCACTGGCTGCGGCAGTCGGCTTCGGAACCGCAGCCTGCGGAGCAGCAGGAACAGGCAGCAAGAGTTCTTCCAAGGATACCCTGAAGGCAACCAAGGAAAAACTTGAGGATACCATGGAGGTTTCCTCTTCCTTTGGTGACAAGGCTGACGAGGATGCGGAAAAGATCGAGACGGTCTATGTTTCTGCAGATGCAGACGGAAGCGCCAAGGATGTGACAGTTTCCAACTGGCTTCGGAACTATTCCGGCCAGGACAAGATCGAAGATAAGTCCGATCTGACCGACATCAAGAATGTCAAGGGCAATCAGAAATATGAGAAGGGCTCTGACGGAGCCCTGACCTGGGATGCGGACGGAAAGGATGTCTTCTATCAGGGCAAGACCAAGGACACGCTTCCGGTCGGTGTCAAGGTCAGCTACAAGCTGGACGGACAGGACATCGATGCCAAGGATCTGGCCGGAAAGAGCGGCAAGGTCACCATCCGTTTTGACTACACCAATACGGCAAAGACTACTGTAAATGTCGATGGTCAGGACAAGGGAATGACCGTTCCCTTCGCTATGATTTCCGGCATGGTTCTGCCGTCCGATCATTTTTCAAATATCACCGTCACCAATGGTAAGGTTGTCAGCGATGCTGATAATAACATCGTTATGGGTGTTGCCCTGCCGGGCCTTTCCGATGCCCTGTCCATCGACCGGTCCAAGCTCGATGAGCTGGGCGTGGATTCGGAAACCACCATTCCGGATTACGTCGAGATCACTGCAGACGCCAAGGACTTCGAACTGGGTCTGACCATGACCATGGCATCCGCCAACGTCCTTTCCGATCTGGGCTTTTCTGACTATGACAACTCCGATGCCGTCAACAAGATCGGAGATGACATGGACAAGCTTCAGTCCAGTATGCAGCAGCTGATTGATGGCGGACAGAAGATCAGCGATGGAACGAAGTCACTGAAGGAAGGCAGCGCCGCATTAAAGGATGGCGTCAATGCCTATACCGGCGGTGTCAGCCAGCTGACCGCAGGCGCAAAGAAGCTGAACGACAGCATTTCCACCCTGACCGATGGAACCCAGAAGCTGTCCGATGGCGTCAAGCTCTTAAAGCAGAAGCTTTCTCAGGCCAAGAGTTCCAAGGATGTCCAGGAAATCCAGAGCCTCTATCAGTCTTATCAGAATATCTATAATACTCTGACCAATCCGAACGATAAATACAAGCAGGCTGAGGTTAGTGTCGGAAAGTTAAGCGGTATTCAGACTCAGCTTACTGATCTGCAGAACAGTATCAAGGATGTCAGTGCGGATACGCTGAACAAGCAGCTGATTACAGAGGGCGAGACAGAAGCTAATCAGCAGATTGAAACATTGGAAAGTAAGCTGGCTGATGGGATTACGGGAAATGAAAAGTTACAGGGTCTAGCGAACATGATTCTTCAACGGAAACTGACCGATCAGGAAGCACAGGCTATCGTAACCTATGTCCTTATGAATAACTTAAGTGGCAATCAGAGTCTTTCTCAGGATACTTTGAACAGCGAGAAATTTCAGAGTACGATGGAAGGTGCAATCGGTGATGCTGCTAAATCCTACATAACAAAACCTGATTATCGGACGAAAGTTTTGACAACAGTTCAGGCAAACAAGGATACTTTTAAAGCAACCATCCAGTCAGCAATTAAGACTGAAGTAGAGAACGAAGTTAATAGTAAAAAAGCTTATGACACAATGGTTAGTCAGGTAAAGACAGCCGTTAAGACAAAATATCCTACGATGTCTGACATTGACGCTTCTACCAATGCGGAACTTATTGTAAAGTCAGCAATTTTATCTGCCATCAATAACAAAGAAAAATTTAATGAAGACTTTCTGGAAGGCCCTGTAGTAGATAAGGATGGAAACCGTGATGCTAGGAAATCAGTCTTTCAGAACACATATATTGCAACTGCAGTAGCTACTCTTTCAGGCTTACAGACCAATGCAATAGCAGCTAAGGGCATTACGAAGGAACAAGCTTTTCATGACCAGCCAACCCGTGGATATGAGAAGATCAAGAGTGTAAGCGATCTCAGCACTAATGATCAGGCATGGCTTGCTGCAACCGGCATGACCCAGAAGGAATGGGATTATCTTTCCACCTGGAGCAGAGTAACAGATGATACGGATGCCAATACCGGTGCAGAGTATCTGGTAAAATATCAGACCTTCATGACCAAATTCGCCATGATCCAGTCCGCTTACAACAGCGTACAGAGCAAGCTTTCCGAGCTTTCGATGGGTGTTGATCAGCTGGATTCCGGTGCAAGTCAGCTTCTGAACGGTATCAGCAAGCAGCTGGCTCCTGGTGTACTTCAGCTCTACAATGGAGCAGCCAAGCTGAATTCCAATTCCTCAGCTCTGAACAAGGGCGCAAGCGAGCTCTATGAAGGAGCCGGTCAGCTGGCAGACGGCAGCGCAACTCTGTCGGATGGCCTGGTTCAGTTCAATGATGAGGGAATTGCAAAGCTTTCCGAGGCATTCACCGGAGAGGTTTCCCAGTTCGCTGATCAGCTGAAGGCCGTTGATGATGCCGGAAAGAGCTACACCACCTTCTCCGGTAAGGCAGACGATATGAATTCTTCCGTCAAGTTCATCATTGAAACCGATGAGATCAGTAAGGACAGCAAAAAGTAAAAATCAGAAAGACCATTTCTGAAATAAATCGATCAAAACGGGTACACGAGGCAGAAGTCGTGTACCCGTTTTTGTCCATAAAAAAATATTTTGAAGATTATATCAATGGACAAACTATGCCGGGTGATATTTAAGTATAAAAAGTAATTTATGAGTGTATAATTAGTTCATATCTGTAGATAAGAAAGGAGGAATTCAAATGTCCAGTTCATTGGAAGAAGAAATGAAAAGCAACGCTGTTGATGAGCATATCAGAAGAAGTCGTATGAGAGAGAAGAAGATCGAGAGAAAGAGGCGGAGAAGAAGAGTCTTTACGACTCTGATTGTTATCGCTCTTGTCATTCTGATCGGCGGCGTATTCGCCAATCAGTATTTGATCAAGCCTCTGAAGCAGAAGGTTGCCAAGGAAATTGCCGTCTCTGCAATCGAGCAGGCCCTGGAGAAGTCCGGCGTATCGGATGATGTCAAAGCTCAGGCCGAGCAGATTGTAAACTCCATGTCCAAGGAGGACCAGCAGAAGGTCGAAGCCATAATCGACAATCATTCGGATCCGGCAGAGGTTGCAAAAGCAGTACAGATTTACAGGTCTGAGGGAACAAGCGGCCTGAAAACCTACGCGAAGCAGATTCTGACCGATCAGGAACAATCAACGCTTGAGAGTCTCTACGACAAATACAAAGACAGTATTTACTAAATTTGGACCAGACACAGAAGTCTTTATGATACTAAATTTAGACCAGACCCAGAAGTCATCATGATACTGAATTGAAACCGGGTACAGAAATGATCCTGGTATTGAATTCAGATCAGTTACAGGAACTATCATGAATCATCCGAATAAAGATCTGAAGGAAATCCTCACCAGTCTGAAAGAGGGAAAAATTACAATAGAAGATGCAGAGCTGGCTCTTCGGGAAGAACCCGTAGCGGAGCTTGGCTATGCCAGGGTGGATCTCCACCGGAAGACCCGACAGGGCATGTCCGAGGTGATTTACGGAGCCGGGAAAACCGCGGAAGAGATCGCCGGCATCATACAGACCATGCTTCATCACAGACAGCTGCCCATCCTGGTAACCCGTCTCGATGCAGACAAATATAGGACGGTTGAAACGATTCTCGGACCTGACGGTCTGCATTTCCACGAAGAAGCAGGTATCCTCATTGTCGGAGATCTGCCGGAAATCCGCTATCCGGGACGACTTCTGATTGCCTGCGGCGGAACCTCGGACATCCGGGTGGCGGAGGAAGCGGCTCTGACGGCAGAGGCCGCAGGAGTCCGGGTCCAGCGCCTCTATGATGTCGGCGTGGCCGGAATCCACCGGCTTCTTTCCCATACAGAGGATATTCTGAAGGCAGACGTCATCATCGCCTGTGCCGGTATGGAAGGCGCACTGGCCAGTGTCATCGGCGGCCTGGCTGACTGCCCGGTGATCGCTGTGCCCACCTCGGTCGGCTACGGGGCCTCCTTTCATGGTCTTTCGGCCCTTCTTGCCATGCTGAATTCCTGTGCCAGCGGTGTAACTGTTGTCAATATCGACAATGGCTTCGGCGCCGCCATGGCCGCCATGAAGATTCTCCGAAAGGCAGGACAGCTGAGAAATCAGGATTTATAAAGGATCATAAAATGAAAAAAATACTTTATCTGGACTGCGGTATGGGAGCGGCGGGCGATATGCTTTCAGCCGCTCTTCTCGACCTCCTTGCAGAGGTAGAAACGGAAGGAAAAATAGCTTCCGCTCAGGAGAATAAGAAGACAGGTTCCAGTATATCCAAAGAGAAGACAGAAGAGAATACGGATGCGAATCGAATTACCATTAAGGAAAATACCGTCCGCGACCTGGTCGGAGAACTGAACGAAATCGGCATACCGGAAGTGGTTTTTGAAGCTGAAAAGTCCGACCGCTGCGGCATTCTCGGTCTCCATCTTTCGGTCCGGATTCATGGGGTGGAAGAGGGAGAGGATCTGCATAATCACAGTGATGAACACGCTCATCATCATCACCGCAGTCTTTCGGACGTTCTCTCGATCATCAATGGTCTGAAGCTTCCTGACCAGGTCCGGTCCCATGTCATCCGGGTTTATCAGGTCCTGGCGGAAGCCGAGAGTCATGCCCACGGCATGGAGGTCTCTGAAATCCATTTTCATGAAGTCGGCATGATGGATGCCATTGCCGATATTGCTGCAAGCTCCTATCTGCTTCATCTTCTGAATCCGGATCAGATCATTGCCAGCCCGGTCCGGACCGGTTTCGGACAGGTTCATGCAGCCCATGGCATTCTGCCGCTTCCGGCTCCGGCCACCGCTTTTCTCCTCCGCGGCATTCCGACCTATGCCGGTGATCTTGAAGGAGAAATGACGACCCCGACCGGGGCAGTCTTACTCAAAACCTTCGTGTCCTCCTTCGAGGAGCAGCCTGTAATGACTGTAAAAGCCATAGGCTATGGCATGGGAAAGAAGGAATTTCCCCGGGCCAACTGCCTGAGGGCCATTTTCGGAGAGACCTATTGTGAGAGCAAGTCGGAGCCGTCCGATCAGAAGCAGGACAGAATTTCTGATCCGACATCTCAGAGGGAGAATAGAGCTTCTGCAGAGAATTCGGCAAAAAGCAGTTTTACAGACAAAATGGAAAGCAATAGGACAGATCAGGAGGACCAGATTATCCGCCTGGAATGCGATATCGATGACATGACAGGAGAGGAGCTGGGCTTTGCCATGGACCGGATCTACGAGGCCGGTGCCAGGGAGGTTTTCTACAGCCCGATTCAGATGAAAAAGAACCGGCCGGGAATTCTCCTTACGGTTCTGACCAGACCCGGCGAGAAGGAAAATGTGGTCCGGTCTATATTTAGCCATACGACCACCATCGGAATCCGGGAAGAGGTTATAAGGCGCTATGTCCTGAAACGAAGCATTGTGACCGAAGAGACTGCCTTCGGACCGGTCCGAAAGAAGGTCTCGGAGGGCTATGGTGTCCGCCGGGAAAAATGGGAATACGAGGACCTGAAAGCAATTGCAAAAAAGGAAAATCTGAGCATACATGATCTTCTGATGAAACTGCCGAAAAATTGACTAAAAACAAATTAGAAAAATTGTATTTTTTTAATGAAACTTTTCATGGTTTTGTCTATAATAGCAGATGGGTTTAATGTCCAAAGAAATAATAGAAAGGCTGAGTGAAATAATGGCAAACATTGATTTAACACAGTATGGCATTACCGGCACAACAGAGATTGTCTACAATCCTTCTTACGAGACTCTCTATGCAGAAGAGACAAAGGATTCTCTGGAAGGCTATGAAGTAGGCCACAAGACTGAGCTTGGCGCGGTTGATGTATTTACCGGTATCTACACCGGACGTTCTCCTAAGGATAAATTCATCGTTATGGATGAGAATTCTAAGGATACCGTATGGTGGAATACTCCGGAATATCCCAACGATAACCATGCTGCATCCGAGGAGACCTGGGCAGCAGTAAAGGAAATCGCAAAGAAGGAGCTTTCCAATAAGAAGCTTTATGTGATCGATGGTTTCTGCGGAGCAAATAAGGACACCCGTATGGCTGTTCGTTTCATCATGGAAGTTGCTTGGCAGGCTCATTTCGTAAAGAATATGTTCATCCGTCCGACCGAGGAAGAGCAGGCAAATTTCAAGCCTGATTTCATTGTTTACAATGCTTCCAAGGCTAAGGTTGAGAACTACAAGGAACTCGGCCTGAATTCCGAGACCGCAGTTGTCTTCAATATCACAAGCCATGAGCAGGTTATCATCAACACCTGGTACGGCGGTGAGATGAAGAAGGGTATGTTCTCCATGATGAACTACTATCTGCCTCTGAAGGGCATCGCTTCCATGCACTGCTCTGCAAATACAGACCTGAACGGCGAGAACACCTGTATCTTCTTCGGTCTGTCCGGAACAGGTAAGACCACCCTTTCCACCGATCCCAAGAGACTCCTCATCGGCGATGATGAGCACGGCTGGGATGATAACGGTGTCTTCAACCTTGAGGGCGGCTGCTATGCAAAGGTTATCAACCTGGATAAGGAAGCTGAGCCGGATATCTACGGCGCTATCAAGAGAGACGCTCTTCTTGAGAACGTAACCGTATCTGATGACGGAAAGCTTGACTTCAATGATAAGTCCGTTACCGAGAATACCCGTGTTTCTTACCCGATCTACCACATCGAGAAGATCGTAAAGCCGATTTCTCATGGTCCTGCAGCTAAGAATGTTATCTTCCTTTCTGCAGATGCATTCGGTGTACTTCCTCCTGTATCAATCCTGACACCGGAGCAGACCCAGTACTACTTCCTTTCCGGATTCACCGCAAAGCTTGCTGGTACCGAGCGTGGAATCACCGAGCCGACACCGACCTTCTCCGCTTGCTTCGGTCAGGCCTTCCTGGAACTGCATCCTACCAAGTATGCCCAGGAGCTTGTTAAGAAGATGCAGAAGTCTGGCGCCAAGGCTTACCTTGTCAACACCGGATGGAATGGAACCGGCAAGCGTATCTCCATCAAGGATACTCGTGGAATCATCACAGCAATCCAGAATGGTGATGTTGCCAAGGCTCCGACCAAGAAGATCCCTTACTTCGATTTCGAAGTTCCGACAGAGCTTCCTGGTGTTGATCCTGCAATCCTGGATCCTCGCGATACCTACAAGGATGCTTCCGAGTGGGATGAGAAGGCAAAGGATCTGGCTGGCAGATTCCAGAAGAACTTCAAGAAGTATGAAGGTAATGAAGCAGGTAAGGCACTTGTATCCGCAGGCCCTCAGCTTTAATTTCTGAATACTGATTTTTGGGACAGGCATGGCTGACATGCCTGCCCTTTCTTTATCTGAAGAAAGGAGACCTTATGGCGGACATCGATTTAAAGCAGAAAGGCAGTGAACTTGCTGATAAGGGAAAGGGCTTTTTCGGAGAGTTCCGGAAATTCATTATGCGGGGAAATGTCATTGACCTGGCTGTCGGCGTTATCATAGGCGCTGCTTTTCAGGCCATCGTAAATTCTCTGGTAAATGATATTGTAATGCCGGTGATTTCCCTTTTGACCGGCGGTATTGATTTCAGCAACTGGTTTATCTCCCTGGACGGAAGCCATTACAAGACTCTGGCAGCTGCCCAGAAGGCCGGAGCTGCAACGTTAAACTACGGCAAGTTTCTGACAGCGGTCATCAATTTCATACTGATGGCTCTGGTCATCTTCATCATGGTAAAGCTCATCAATGATGTGAATGACCGGCTGAAGAAACCGGAAGAAGAACCGGCTAAGACCACCAAGGTCTGCCCTTACTGCCAGTCCGAGATTCCGATCAAGGCTACCCGCTGTCCTCACTGCACATCGGAGATTCCGGTGGACCCTGACTTCAAGCCCTGACATGTATACCGGATAAAAACAAATCTGTCGAAAATTCAATGAATCATATGATGGAAAACGCATACGAACAGGCGGACAGTCATCCGGCTGATTCTGCTTTGACGAGAGAGGGGAAAGCACCTGTCATTGACCTCCGGATCGACCGTCTGGACCGATACAGGGATGAGGACCTGGAAAGGCTTGAAGGCTTTTTAAGCCCCGATCAGAGAGAGAAGCTTTCTTCTATCAGAAATAAGAAGGCCAGAAGGCAGTCTGCACTGGCAGCGGATCTCCTGGAGGGTGCTTTTCTGGATCTGGGGATTCATGGCCCTTTACACTATGGAAAGCTTTCCAACGGAAAACCCTGCCTGATCGATCAGAAAGAGGTCGATTTCTCGGTTTCCCATGCCGGGAATCTGGCGGCTGCGGCTGCCATCCGATTTTCCAATCCGACTTCTGAAGGAACCCAGAAGCACGACATGTCTCTTCAGCCGGGCATGGCGGCAGATTCGGGATCCGGAAATTCTATAGCAGCTTCCTTTCATCCCTGCCTCGGCATCGATGTCGAGGATCTGACTTTCCGAAAGAAAGACCCGGATCTTCTGAACCGGCTTTCCGAGCGCTTCTTTCGCCCGGAGGAAGCCCGGATCGTGAGAGAAGGACTAGCGGACGGTTTATCTTTCTCCTGGGAGGAAGAGGACTTAAAACTCGATGATGAAACCCGTCTGATCCGGAGATTCTACCGGATCTGGACCTTCAAGGAGGCCTTTGCCAAGGCCATGGATCGCCCTTTGATTCAGGTCATGAAGGAAGAGCCTTACGGTCCCGACCGGCCGGATCTCCTCTGTATGGCGGGGTCGGACAGCATTCTATCCCTGGTCCTGGCCGGGCAGAAGATCAGCCCCGAGAATGTGCTTCTGCACGGGAGTTTTCGGGAACCACATAAAAAATAGGCAGATCTGTCTCTGATTCTGCGGAAGTTTCCGATCGGCTGGAAGAAGAATTTTAAAGTCCGGGAAGTGAATCTTGGCTATTTCTGTACTAAAACGCATGCAATCTCGGAGTTGGCCATTTGGTATTAAATTTTATTCACCATTAAGGTGAAATTTCATTGACTTAAAAAGTTAAAGTGTTAGAATCTATTCATACTTAGAGAACAGGAGAGGCAGGCATGAGAAAACAGGTTCTATCGATACTGGTTGAGAATACGCCGTCGGTGCTCAGTCACGTGGCAGGACTTTTCAGCCGGAGAGGCTATAATATCGACAGCATCTCTGCCGGAGTCACAGCGGATCCCCGTTTTACCCGGATCACCATTGTGACGAGCGGAGATGAGCAGATCCTGGAGCAGATCGAGAAACAGGTTGCCAAGCTGGAGGATGTCCTCCATGTGCAGATCCTGGATCCGGAAGCCTCGGTCCAGTCAGAGCTCATGCTGGTAAAGCTTCGGGCGGCAGATACCGACCGGCAGAGAGCTTTATCCGTTGCGGATATCTTCCACGGCAAGGTCGTGGATGTTACCCATGACTCCCTTGTGATCCAGGTAACAGGAAATCAGGATAAGCTGACGTCGTTCCTGAACATGCTGGACGGCTACGAGATTCTGGAGCTGGCCAGAACAGGACTGACAGGACTTACCCGAGGAAGTGATGACGTGTTCTATATTGAATAAATATAGAGCGCGATCACTATATCTGTTCGAATGCGGCAGAAGACTTCGGCCGGAAATTGCATTCGGACAAAAAGGTTTATATTTACAGGAGGAAAAAGAATGTCAAGACTTGATCACGAAGCAAGAATCTACTATCAGGAAGACTGCAACCTGGATGCTCTTAAGGGCCACAAGATCGCAGTCATCGGCTACGGCTCCCAGGGACATGCACATGCACTGAATCTGAAGGATTCCGGCATGGACGTTGTCGTCGGCCTTTATGAAGGATCCAAGAGCAAGGCCAAGGCTGAGGCTCAGGGACTTAAGGTCCTTCCCGTTGCTGAGGCAGCAAAGTGGGCTGATATCATCATGATCCTGATCCCGGATGAGCTTCAGGCAGATATGTATAAGACCGAAATCGCTCCTTATCTGGAGGAGGGCGATATGCTGATGTTTGCTCATGGATTCAATATCAATTACAAACTGATTGTTCCTCCTGCAAATGTTGATGTTACTATGATCGCTCCCAAGGCACCCGGACATACCGTTCGTTCCGAGTATCAGGCCGGCAAGGGAACTCCCTGCCTGGTAGCTGTTGAGCAGGATGCAACCGGCAAGGCTCTTGAGAAAGCCCTGGCTTACGGTGCTGCATTGGGCGGAGCTCGTGCAGGTCTTCTGGAGACCACTTTCCAGGTTGAGACCGAGACCGACCTTTTCGGTGAGCAGGCTGTTCTTTGCGGCGGCGTTGTAAAGCTGATGCAGACCGGCTTTGAGGTTCTCTGCGAGGCAGGTTATGATCCGAGAAATGCATACTTCGAGTGCATCCATGAGATGAAGCTGATCGTAGACCTGATCTATCAGTCCGGATTTGCCGGAATGCGCTACTCCATCTCCAACACCGCTGAGTATGGTGATTATGTTTCCGGACCGAAGATCATCACTGCTGATACCAAGGCGGCTATGAAGAAGGTTCTGTCTGATATCCAGGATGGTACTTTCGCTTCTGACTTCGTTCAGGATATGAAGAACGGTCGTGTTCACTTCGAGGGTATGCGTGCAAAGGCTGCTGAGCATCCTTCAGAGGCTGTCGGCAAGGAAATCCGTAAGCTCTACAGCTGGAACAATGAGAGCGACAAGCTGATCAACAACTAATAGCTTCCATAAAATGCAAGTAGACTGAATCAGAGCTTTACTCTCACTTGGACTTCATTTTAAGAATTTTAGTCCCGGAAGGTGATCGATCTTCCGGGACTTTTTTTATAATAAGGCAGAAGAGCCGATCTGTATTGCCTGATATCCGTGCCGAGATAAGAAGGAAAAGAAAACAAAAAGTCCCCTGTATGTGTTATAGTGAATACATAAAAGTCAGTCTGTATCTGTCGGCTGCTGAGAAAAGAAAGAGCGCGAAGAGAAAATCTGCCAGGGTGTCTGTCCCCGGACAAAGTGCTTATGATTCTCATAATCTGAAGATGCAAGGAGGGAGCCTGTATGAGTGATAAAGAATTATCCGGAATGACACGGGAAGAACTGGCGGATCATCTGCATAAGATTCTGCCTGCGGAACATGCAGGAAAGAAGGATCTGCTTCCGCTTTATACGGATCCTGACTGGATGCGCGAGGTCGTATCCTACCTTGCCGAGCCTTTCGAGGGAAATGCAGACCTGGTTCTGGCTCCCGAGCCTTTTGGAATGATCCTCGGCAGTCAGCTGGCCTATGAACTCGGGGTTGGTTTCCTTCCCATCCGAAGGAGAAAGGGAGAGCCTGCAGACCCGGACAAGAGCCTGATCGCCAGCTACATCGACCACCGGAACGAGCCGACGGTCTTAAGCGCATCCAGCGCTTATTTAACAGAAGGAAAACGGGTTCTGCTTGCCGATGACTGGATCGAGACCGGCGTAACCCTTCACGCCTGCCGGAACATGCTCGAGGACGCCGGTGTCATTGTCTCAGGAATCGCCGTGATCGGAGCGGATTACAACAGAGTTTCGAGGGATCTCATAGATCTTGGCGTGGTGCATCATATCCTGTAAATAGGAACAGGACAGATCAGGAATTTCAAAGACGGATTGAAAATGCAGGTGTATCTGTTTCATTTTTAAGAACATTCGAAACGGTTCTGATGGAATAGAAGATCATGCAGGGCTGGCCTGTTTTATAAGAAGATTAGTAAAAGGAAAATGGAGAAAGAAAAATGGACATCAGATATGTAAGTACGAGAAATGCCGGTGATGTGCGCACGGCTTCCGAGGCCATCCTTCAGGGACTGGCTCCGGACGGCGGCCTTTATGTCCCGACCGAGATTCCCAGACTGGACATCCCCCTGGAGAAGCTGGGTCAGATGACCTATCAGGAAGTGGCCTTTGAGGTTTTGAGTCGTTTCCTTACGGATTTCACCGCCGAGGAGCTGCATGACTGCATCAATAAGGCCTATGACGAGAAATTTGACTGCCCGGAGATTGCTCCTATGGTCAAGGCCCACGGCGCTTACTATCTGGAACTCTTCCATGGAAAGACCATTGCCTTCAAGGACATGGCCCTGTCCATTCTTCCTTATCTAATGACCACCTCGGCAAAGAAGCAGGGCTTGGACAAGGATATCGTAATTCTGACCGCCACCTCCGGTGATACCGGAAAGGCCGCTCTGGCCGGCTTCTGTGATGTACCGGGAACGAAGATCATCGTCTTCTATCCCAAGGACGGCGTCAGTCCCATCCAGAAGCAGCAGATGGTGACCCAGGCCGGAGACAATACCTATGTCGTTGGCATCAATGGTAATTTCGATGATGCTCAGACCGGTGTCAAGAAAATCTTCCATGATAAGGAAATGGCCGAGGAGCTGGACAGAAAGGGCTATCAGTTCTCCTCCGCCAATTCCATCAATATCGGCCGTTTGGTGCCTCAGGTTGTCTATTATGTCTATGCCTGCGCCAGGCTTCTGGCCGACGAAGAGATTAAGCCCGGCGAAAGCATCAATGTGTGCGTTCCGACTGGTAATTTCGGAAATATCCTGGCTGCCTTCTATGCCAAGCAGATGGGCATGCCCATTAGCCACCTAATCTGCGCAAGCAACAGCAACAAAGTCCTTTACGATTTCTTCCGTACCGGCGACTATGACCGGCGGAGAAACTTCCATCTGACCATGTCTCCGTCCATGGATATCCTGATTTCCTCCAACCTGGAGCGTCTGATCTATCAGATTCTGGACCGGGATCCTGAGAAGACTTCGAAGGACATGGACGAGCTCAATCAGAAGGGCATCACAGAAATCAGCCTGGATCTCCTCCAGAAGAAGGTTCCGGACTTCTATGGAAACTATGCCGATGAAGAGGAGACCGCAAAGCAGATCCGCGATGTCTACGAGGACACCGGCTATGTGATCGATCCCCATACGGCAGTTGCCTCCTCTGTCTATGACAAATATAAGGCGGAGACCGGCGACAGTACAAAGACCCTGATTGCATCGACAGCAAGTCCCTTCAAGTTCACCCGGACGGTTCTGAAAGCCATCGGTGCGGATCAGCCGGACAAGTCAGATCTGGATCTGACAGATGATCTTTCGAAGATTGCCAATGTGGAGATTCCGGGAGCCATCCGGGAGATCAAGGATGCACCCGTCCGTCACAAGACCGTCTGCAAGGTTTCTGAAATGCCCGATGTCATCCGTAAGATCCTGGCAGAATAATATAGGAGAAAGATTAACGAATGCAGTCAGACTGCAGGTTAAGAAGACAGAGGTCTGCCTGGGAGAGGCAGAAAGTTTAGGCAGGAGAGTAATACTACATGAATTCTAGAATAGTCCTGATGATCTTTGACATTATTATTATGGGGATCAGCCTGGTCCTCCTTTATCATGCCCTGACGATGAAGAAGACAAAGGAGATGCCGGATCTTCTGATCGATGAGAATGAGATGAAGCGCTGTAAGAAGGGAAAAGAGGCGGAATTTGTCATGGCTCTGCAGCCAAAACTCTTTGTCTTCTCTGTGGTCGGCCTGATTGCCGGTGCGGCAGGACTGGTCAGCGGTATCCTTCATAAAGGAGCGGCCAGAGTCGTCTTTGTCATTGCACTTCTGGTTTTCCTGGCTGTCTGGACTTGGTTTACGGCAGGAATGCGGAAACTGAAGGACAAGTACCTGAAGCCAATGTAAGCTGCCGAATGAAAGCGGCTGAAGAAAGGCATTCGAATGAAAGCTGCTGGATAGGACATCATTTATAAGACGAATAAGATAGAATAAATAAAAGACATGCGGAAGAAGGAAATATTTCCTCCTTCTGCATGTCTTTTTTGTATCTTGGTATTTTCCTGTCTTCCTTGAAGAACATCTGCCTTCAGACCGGGACTGATCCGGTTTTTGATCAATTCGATTGGTCAGGCCGATCAGCGGTCCTCCATGGGGACATATTCCCGATGGGGCAGGGTGGTCATATAGGCCGGACGCATGATCTTGTCACCATGGCAGAGCTCCTCGAGACGGTGAGCGCTCCAGCCGACGATACGGGCAATGGCAAAAATCGGTGTGTAGAGCTCTCTCGGCAGATTCAGCATCTGATAGGCAAAGCCGGAGAAAAAGTCGACATTGGGGCAGACGCCCTTGTAGATCTTTCTCTCCTCAGCGATGATCTTCGGCGCAAGCTTCTCAACCAGGGCATAAAGGGCATATTCCTTCTGATAGCCCTTTTCCTCGGACAACTGCTGGACATATTTCTTGAAGATCACGGCACGGGGATCCGACAGGGAATAGACGGCATGTCCCATTCCGTAAATCAGGCCCTTGTGATCGAAGGCTTCCTTATGAAGGAGAGCTCTCAGGTAATCCGAAACCTGTTTCTCATCGGTCCAGTCGGTCAGATGTTCTTTCATATCGCTGAACATGTCGATGACCTTCAGATTGGCACCGCCGTGACGGGGTCCCTTGAGGGATCCGAGAGCAGCAGCAATGACGGAATAGGTATCGGTCAGAGTCGAGGATACCAGATGGGTGGTAAAGGTCGAGTTATTGCCGCCGCCATGCTCCATATGGAGGATCAGGCAGACATCCAGAAGCTTGGCCTCCAGATCGGTAAAGGAATTATCATCTCTCAGGCAGTGGAGAATATTTTCCGATGTGGAATATTCCGGCTTGGGTCTGTGGATGATCAGGCTGCCGTCCTGATAGTAATGACGATAAGCCTGATAGCTGTAGACCGACAGAAGCGGGAATTCCGCAATCAGCTGCAGACACTGGCGGAGAACATTGGGAATGGAGGTGTCCTCGGCTTTCTCATCATAGGAATAAAGGGTCAGAACCGACCGGGCCAGGGAATTCATCAGATTGTTGGATGGCTTCTTCATGATGACATCCCGGACGAAGTTGGGCGGCAGGGAACGGTAGCCGGAAAGAATCCGCTCGAATTCCCGGAATTCCGCCTCATTCGGCAGCTTGCCGAAGAGAAGGAGATAGGCACATTCCTCAAAACCGAAATGATCGGAAGGCCCCATGCCGCGAACCAGATCGCGGATATCGTAGCCCCGATAGTAGAGCTCGCCGGGGATGGGAATGGATTTGCCATCGATTTCACGCTTGGCGTTAACTTCGGAAATATTTGTGATGCCGACCAGGACGCCTTTTCCGTTCATATCACGGAGGCCCCGCTGGACGTTATATTCTGTGTAAAGATTGGGGTCAACCTTGGAAGCTTCCATGGTTTCCTTGGCCAGACTTTCGATTTCTGGGGTAACTTCAAAATATTTGCTGTTTTCTTCTGCCACGTCACTCACTCCCGTTTAAATTAAAATGATTCGTCGGTTATATCTGAAAATGAAAACCGAATCTCAAATCCTGAAAGATAACATTTGAAATATGAAATATGAAATAAGAAAAGATGCATTCTTGCCGGACTGACTGTCCGGAATAAAGGCTTTCTTGCTGATAAAATGCATAAATCCGATTTCAATTATGCAATACAACTGACGAAAAGGCTAATTTCTTTAATAATATCATTCCGGCAGATTAAAAACAAGGACCATTATCGATAGCCATTTTATGGGAGTTAACAAAAACAGAAGAATGGAGAGGAAAGGAAAAGCAAAGCTATTGAATTTATCGCATTGACGTGATAAAGACCTGAATAATCAGAAAACTGATTATTCATTTTTGCGAAAGAAAAAGCAGGACAGCGAAGGGGCCTGTATCCTCACTTCTGCAGAAAAAAATCCGCCATTGCAGAAAATACAGAAAGCGGGTGGCATTTTCCCGGCTTTCCTGCTATAATGCATTTAACCTGAAATGCACGATTTCACCTATGCAAATTGAACCTACAAGTACTTTAAACGGGAATCTTATATCTGTGGTTGGATGTCAGGCCTCTCGTCGTGGAAGGCAGAAGATCACGTGCGGACACCCACCTGGCTTAACGCTAGGAGTCAAACGCATAGGCACGTCATTTCGGGGGATTACAAAAAGAAAAGCAATGATCGCAAAAAGTAGTCTGCGTTCTCAGCCGTGCCAGTGGCAGGGCATAGAAGACAGAGAGGGTATATTGACTGGCTGAGAGTACCCACGGATGCAGTGAAGTTCATGCGGGAGCTTCTTATCTGAAGATGTCTGAAGATCTGGTCTGTATTTGGACCAGAAGATTCAATCAGACCGGCTGATGATTTGTGCCGGGATTCTGATGGATCTATGATCCGCTTGCATTGTGTAGGATAAGACGGACAGCACACGTAAGTTGCAAATGAAGAGCCATTCCAGAGTGACAGATCTTTTCTCTTGACCGGCATATGCTCCGGCAGGATTTAGGACTTTGTCACAGACGATCCGAAAAAGATCCCGGAATGGAATCAGGGTGGTAACGCGGTATTCTGTTTTGAATTTCGTCCCTGGGGCAAGAGCTCCGGCGGACGTTTTTTTTGCTTATTTTTATTTCGATATTTTATTTTTCATGAGACAAAGCCAGAAAGTACAATCCGTATGAGAAAAGCGGCCCTGCTCTTTTCTGATTTCTGATCAGACATAAAAAGGCCATAGAACCAGTACACATCGGTAAAAAATTGAGAAGGAGTAGCAGATGGTAAACGAGAAGTTGCAGAAAATCCGGGAAGAGGCAGCAGCCCAGATCCAGAACGCAAAGGACCTGGACGCCCTGAATCAGATCCGGGTCTCCGTCCTTGGCAAGAAGGGCGAGCTGAAGCAGATCATGAATACGATGAAGGATCTTCCAAAGGAAGACCGCCCCGCATTCGGCCAGATGGTCAACGAAGCCAGAAAAGCCGTTGAGGAAAAGCTGGAGGAAGCAAAGGAAAGGATGGAAGAGGAAGCTTTGAAGAGAAAGCTTGCTTTCGAGAAGATCGATGTCACTCTTCCTGCCAGAAAGCATCCGATCGGCCATGCTCATCCCAACACCTCCGTTCTGGATGAGGTTCAGCGGATTTTCGTCGGCATGGGATTCTCAGTTGTTGAGGGACCTGAGATCGAGAAGGATTACTACAATTTCGAGGCTCTGAATATTCCGGCCAATCATCCGGCCAAGGATGAGCAGGATACCTTCTATATTACAAAGGACATTCTTCTTCGGACCCAGACCAGCCCGGTTCAGGTCCGTGAGATGGAAAAGGGTCAGCTGCCCATCCGTATGATCGCGCCTGGCCGCGTTTTCCGTGCTGATGAAGTCGATGCCACTCATTCTCCTTCCTTCCACCAGATCGAGGGAATGGTCATCGATAAGGGCATTACCATGTCCGACCTGAAGGGCACCCTCCAGCAGTTTGTTCAGGAGCTCTTTGGAAAGGATACCCGGGTCAAGTTCCGTCCCCATCACTTCCCCTTCACCGAGCCTTCTGCAGAGATGGATGTCTCCTGCTTCAAGTGCGGCGGCAAGGGCTGCCGTTTCTGTAAGGGCGAAGGCTGGATCGAGATCTTAGGCTGCGGCATGGTCCATCCCAAGGTTCTTGCCATGTCCGGCATTGATCCGAACGTTTATTCCGGCTTTGCTTTCGGTATCGGCCTCGAGCGGATTACTCTCTTAAAGGACGAGATCGATGATATGCGGCTTCTTTACGAGAACGACATCCGTTTCCTGGACCAGTTCTGATCTGTTTTGTGTCGAAAATCATTCTTCATAAGAAAACTTTTTGAAAAAGTGCCATTCTTAATACAGAAGGTCTTTCATAAAGAAGCGATAAACACCTGAAAATGCCTGAATAATTTCAGAAGGAGAATAAATCAATGAGAACTTCATTACAGTGGATCAAGGACCTGGTTCCCGGCCTGTCCTGCACACCGCAGGAATATACGGATGCAATGACAATGTCCGGCTCCAAGGTTGAATTCTATGAAAAGTTCGACAAGGACCTCGATAAGATCGTTGTCGGACAGATCAAGTCTGTTGAGCCCCATCCGGATGCAGACAAGCTTGTCATCTGCCAGGTAGATGTCGGAGACAAGACCCTGCAGATCGTCACCGGCGCCCCCAATGTTCATGTCGGTGAGCCGGGCCAGCTGGTTCCGGTTGTTCTGGACGGTGGAAGAGTCGCAGGCGGCCACGACGGTTCCAAGACCGAAGGCGGCATTCAAATCAAGTCCGGCAAATTAAGAGGCGTCGAGTCCGACGGCATGATGTGCTCCATCGAGGAGCTGGGTCAGAGCAGGGAGCTCTTCCCCGAGGCTCCGGAAAGCGGACTCTATGTCTTCGATCCGGCCAGCGGCGTAAAGCCCGGCGATGATGCCATCGAGGCTCTGGGTCTTCACGATACCGCGATCGAATACGAGATCACCAGCAACCGTGTAGACTGCTTCTCCATCCTCGGTCTGGCCCGGGAGGCTGCAGCGACCTTCCATCTTCATCACGCCTTCCCGGAGGTTCCCGAGACTGGAGATGATGACGATGTGACAAACTATATTTCTGCCGAAATCGATGCCGAGGACCTCTGCAGCCGCTATACAGCCAGAGTGGTCAAGGACGTAAAGATCGGACCTTCCCCGGCCTGGATGCAGAAGCGTCTGAGATCCCAGGGCATTCGTCCCATCAATAACCTGGTCGACATCACAAACTACGTCATGGTGGAGTACGGCCAGCCCATGCACGCCTATGATCTGGATACCATCAGCGGTCATAAGATCGTGGTCAGGAGAGCCAATGACGGCGATACCTTCACGACTCTGGACGGCCAGGAGAGAAATGTAGACCATGACACTCTGATGATCTGGGACGGCGAAAAGCCCATTGGCATCGCAGGTATCATGGGCGGCGAGAACTCCATGATTACCGATCATGTAAAGACCATGGTCTTCGAAGCTGCATGCTTCGACGGAACCAATATCCGTCTTTCCTCCAAGCGGATCGGCCTTCGGACCGATGCCTCCGGAATCTTTGAAAAGGGTCTGGATCCCAACAATGCCATCGAAGCCATGAACCGGGCCTGCGCCCTGGTTGAGGAGCTGGGTGCCGGCACTGTTGTCGGCGGTACCGTGGATCTCTATCCCAAGAAGAGAGAGGGTGTCCGGATTCCTTTCGAACCCGACCGTTACAATGCCCTGCTTGGAACCGATGTACCGGCAGAGACCCAGCTTCAGTATTTTAAGGCCATTGACTTAGGATACGATGAGAAGACCAATGAGATCCTGGTTCCTTCCTGGAGACAGGACCTTCTGACCTATGCCGATATGGCAGAGGAAGTGGCACGTTTCTATGGCTATGATAAGATTCCGACCACTCTTCCCAAGGGAACTTCCACAGCCGGAAAGCTTTCCCTGAAGAAGCGGATCGAGGCAAAGGCCAGAGAGGTTGCCCAGTTTGCAGGTTATTCTCAGGCCATGACCTATTCCTTCGAAAGCCCCAAGGTCTATGACAAACTTCTTCTTCCAAAGGATGCACCGGAGCGGACCTGCATTACCATTGCCAATCCTTTGGGCGAGGATTTCAGTATCATGCGGACCCTGCCTCTGAACGGAATCCTGACCTCGCTTGCCACCAACTACAACCGTCGGAACAAGAATGTGCATCTCTATGAGATGGCCAATGTCTATCTGCCCAAGTCCCTGCCTCTGACCGAGCTTCCGGACGAGCGGATGACTCTGACCCTCGGCTTCTACGGAGACGGCGATTTCTACGATATGAAGGGTGTCATCGAGGAACTCTTCAACACCATGGGCATGGACGAGAAGCCGGTCTATGATGCCGAAGCCGGCCGCCCTTATCTCCATCCGGGCCGTCAGGCAGACATCTACTACCGGGGCCGCTATGTCGGCTATCTGGGCGAGGTTCATCCTCTGGTCCGCAATAACTACGGACTGGGCGACCGGACTTACATCGGCGTCATCGATATGCCGGTCATTTATGAAATGGCATCCTTTGACCGAAAATATACAGGAATCACCAATTTCCCTGCTTCGACCAGAGATCTGTCTCTTCTGGTACCCAAGACCATGGAGGTCGGAAAGCTGGAGGAGATCTTTGAGAAGGAAGGCGGAGAGTATCTGGAGTCCTTTGAGCTCTTTGATGTCTATGAAGGCGAGCGGATCGATGCGGATCACAAGTCTGTTGCCTACACTCTGACCTTCCGTGCCAAGGATAAGAACCTGGCAGATACCGATGTCAACGAGGCCATGGACCGCATTCTGAAGGGTCTGTCTCAGGTCGGCGTTGAAATCCGGTCCTGATGGCATTTCATAACGGTTGAAAATTGAAATCTGCCGCGCCGAATAGGCAGGACAGACAGGAAAACGGTTAAAAATTCTGCCGGATTGGATTCCCTGATCCGGCAGAAAAGGATTGCCGGGAAGGCAAAGAATAAAACATATTTATTAGAAAGAAGTTCGTAATTTATCATGTCTGAAGAAAAGAAAACCATGTCGCTGGAAGAGTTTGATTATGATCTTCCGCAGGAATTGATTGCCCAGGATCCGCTGGAGAAAAGGGACGATTCCAGACTTCTTGTTCTCGACAAAAACACGGGAGAATTCAAACACAAGCACTTTTATGACATCCGGGAATTTCTTCGCCCGGGCGACTGCATGGTCATCAATAACACCAAGGTTATGCCGGCCCGCCTGATCGGCGAGAAGGAAGGAACCGGAGGAAAGGTTGAAGTCCTTCTTCTGACCCGGAAGTCCGACAATACCTGGGAAACCCTGGTCAAGCCCGGTAAGAACGCCCGGATCGGCCAGAAGCTGGTCTTCGGAAACGGCTTATTAAAGGCAGAGGTCATTGATATCGTGGATGAGGGCGACCGCCTGGTCCGCTTTGATTTCGATGGCATCTTCGAGGAAATCCTGGATCAGCTGGGCCAGATGCCCCTGCCTCCCTATATTACCCATCAGCTCAAGGATAAGAACCGCTACCAGACGGTCTATGCCAAGTATGAGGGATCAGCAGCTGCCCCGACGGCCGGTCTTCATTTCACCAAGGAGCTCCTTCAGGAAATCCGGGACATGGGTGTCAATATCGCTGAGGTCACCCTTCATGTGGGACTGGGCACCTTCCGCCCGGTCAAAGAGGAAAATGTCCTCGAGCACCATATGCATTCGGAATACTATAAGGTAACAAAGGAAGCAGCTGACATGATCAATGCCGCCAAGGACAGCGGCCACCGGGTCATCGCCGTCGGAACGACCTCGACGAGAACCCTGGAGGCTGCCTCCGATGAGAACGGCAGACTGAGAGAGAAGAGCGGCTGGACCGATATTTTCATCTATCCGGGCTACCGCTACAAGGTCATCGACTGTCTGATCACGAATTTCCATCTGCCCAAGTCGACCCTGATCATGCTGGTCAGCGCCCTGGCAGGACGGGAGCATATTCTGGCAGCCTACAAGGAAGCCGTCAAGGAGCGCTACCGTTTCTTCAGCTTTGGCGATGCCATGTTTATTACGGACGATATCACGGAGCATGAGGTAAAATAAAATGACTGAAACAATTCGCTTTCCGCACCTCCATATCACTTTGAATCATGTCGGTCAGTACTTTAATCTCTTTGGCTTTCATGTGGCCTTCTACGGCTGCGTGATCGCTCTCGGAATGATCCTCGGCGTCATGATGATCCTGCATGAGGCCAAGAGAACGGGCCAGTCGGAGGATAATTATCTGGATATTGCCATCTGGACTCTGATCTTTTCCGTGATCGGCGCCCGGATCTATTATGTGGTTTTTGCCTGGGATCTCTATAAGGACAACCTCCTTTCTATCTTTAATATCAGGCAGGGCGGACTGGCCATCTACGGCGGTGTCCTGGCCGGTATTCTGACGGCCTTTATCGTCTGCAAAATCAAAAAGATGCCCTTCCTTCTGGTAGCGGACACCTGTATCATCGGTCTTCCGATCGGACAGATGCTGGGCCGCTGGGGAAATTTCTTCAACCGGGAGGCCTTCGGCGGCTATACCGACAGCCTCTTTGCCATGCAGATCCCTCTGGATGCGGTTCGTCAGGAGGGAGCTGTTACTCAGGAAATGATGGAGCATTTGAAGACCATCAAGGGAGTGGAGTATATTTCTGTCCATCCGACCTTCCTCTATGAGTCTCTCTGGAGTCTGGGTGTCTTCCTTCTGCTGTTCTTTATGAGAAAGCATGTCCGCTTCCACGGTCAGCAGTTTCTGACCTATCTCGTTGCCTACGGCACCGGCCGTTTCTGGATTGAAGGCCTGCGGACCGACCAGCTCTTTCTGACCGGAACCAGCATCCCGGTTTCCCAGCTTCTGGCAGCCATCATGGTGGTCTTCGGAATCATCATGCTGATTGTCGGAAATCGGCGGGCAGCTGTATCGGGAAATGAGCCTCAAGAAGAAGCTGCGGATAAAACTGCAGAAACAGCTGCAGGGGAAATGACAGAGTCAGGTGCAGAAAAGGAAAGCCCCGCTGACAAAAAAAGACGAGGATGACTCTGACAATCTGTGAAATAGAAGATAAAAATGTATTTTATTTAGTACAATAAAGGAATAAAGTATAAAAGAAGACCGAAGAGTGTTTGGGATTTCACCAAAGAAATCCCGGATGCTCTTTTTTTATGAAAAATAGATCGAATGCCAGTCCATATATTGTGCCAGACAAATTTTTCTAATCAAGATATAGAAAGAGGCCGGATCTGAATTCTAAATTCGCAGTGGAGAATATGGTTCCGGATCATTTCCTCCACCTTTCCCCACCCCTCGGAAAAGCTTGATTTCTCGGCCTTTTCTCCTTGATTTTCCCTCCGTGAACCATTAATATATGACTTGTAGTGGTGAAAAGTGGAATAAAGTGGTGAAAAGTGTCAGCTTTGTTCCGGAAGATACAGCATTGAAATATGAAGGGGAAGGAGGTGTCCGACATGTTCATGGGAGAGTACAGTCATTCTATTGATCCCAAGGGAAGACTGATCATTCCTGCAAAGCTTCGTGAGGAGCTGGGCGACAAATTTGTCGTCACAAAAGGGCTGGACGGATGCCTCTTCGCCTATCCCAAGGAAGAGTGGCAGAACATTGAGAAGCGTTTCCGGGAGGTTCCTCTGACCACAAAGGACGCCCGTAAGTTCTCCCGTTTCTTCTTTGCCGGTGCTGCACAGATGGAACTGGACAAGCAGGGACGGATCCTCCTTCCGGCGACATTGAGA
Source organism: Lachnospiraceae bacterium (assembly GCA_029224965.1). GTDB lineage: Bacteria > Bacillota > Clostridia > Lachnospirales > Lachnospiraceae > Lachnocurva. The sequence goes on along the minus strand of JAQXVO010000030.1, from coordinate 213,337 downwards.
AGCTTTGCCGGACTGGAAAAGGACGTGGTTCTGGTCGGTGTACTGGACCGGGTTGAGATCTGGGACAAGAACCGCTGGGATGAGAATAATGCCTACGACGATCAGGATATGGATCAGATCGCCGAGCATATGGCAGATCTCGGACTCAGCATCTGACTTAGGGAGGAGACAGATGGAATTCAAACACTATTCGGTTCTCCTTCATGAGACCATCGATGCTCTGAAAATCAAAAAGGACGGTATCTATGTCGACGGAACCGTCGGCGGGGGCGGACATTCTCTTGAAATCTTAAAACACCTGGGACCCAAAGGCCGGATGATCTGTTTTGATCAGGATGCGGATGCCATAAAAGCAGCCACGGAACGCCTGTCGGATTACAAGGATCAGGTGACAATGATCCGTTCCAACTACGAAAACATGGTGGAAGAAGTCCACAAGCTTGGAATTGAAAAGGTTGATGGCATTGTTTTAGACCTTGGAGTTTCCTCCTTTCAGCTGGATACTCCTGAGCGGGGATTTTCCTATATGCAGGAGGATGCACCTCTGGATATGCGGATGGATCAAAGAAATCCCAAGACCGCCAGAGACATTGTCAATACCTATTCGAGAGAAGATCTCTACCGGATCATCCGGGATTACGGCGAGGACCGCTTCGCCCACAATATTGCAAAGCATATCGTGGAAGAGCGGCAGAAGCATCCGATTGAAACTGCAGGAGATCTGAACCGGATTATCGAACATGCCATTCCGGCCAAGGCCAGAAGGACCGGCGGCCATCCGGCCAAGAGAACCTATCAGGCCATCCGGATTGAACTGAACCGAGAGCTGACCATTCTGGAAAACAGCCTGGACGGAATGATCGGTCTCTTAAATGAAGGCGGCCGGCTCTGTGTGATCACCTTCCAGTCCCTGGAAGATCATATTGTAAAGAATAATTTCCGGAAGAATGAAAACCCATGCACCTGCCCGCCGGAATTTCCGGTCTGTGTCTGCGGAGCTGTTTCCAAAGGAAAGGTCATTACCAGAAAACCGATTCTTCCTTCCGAGGAAGAGTTAAAGGAAAACTCCAGATCCAAGAGCGCACACTTAAGAGTTTTCGAAAGAGATACCGATAAAACAAAAAGAAAAATCAAAGTAACCGATTGATGGGGGTGCGACTATGACAGAAGTCCAGAAGTACAGCTATGATGGCAATGCAGTAAGAGTACATACCGTTCCGATTCCCACCCGTGAGGAAAGAGAAGCTGAGGAACGGAGACGGAGAAACAAGGCACGCAAGGAAAGAGAAGACCGGAAGAAGAAGGCTATGACCAGATCCCGCCGCCATACCATCCGCCTCTGCATTACAGCTGCCGTCTGTGCAGTCGCATTCTTTGGTTATGTCTATCTCCAGGCAGAAACCCAGACCACCATGCGGAAGGTCGCAAATCTTGAGGATGAGATTTCTGCTCTGAAGGCTGACAACTCCGCCGAGAAGAACCGGATCAGCGCTTCCGAGAACCTGAATCAGATCAAGGATACCGCACAGAATTCTCTGGGAATGGTCTATGCAGGAGACGGTCAGATCGTGTATTATACTGTCGATGATAACGATTATATGAACCAGTATGATGATGTGAAATAAGAATTCGCGTGGAGACAGGAGCAGCATGGCTTACCGTTTTGACGAAAACAGGCCTTACAGGCACAGAAGACACCATAAGGTCAGGAAACTTGACAGACTGACATTAAGAATGCAGAAAAAGCTATTAATCGTTTTCGGCTTGATCTGCGTTCTTTTTATTGGCCTGATTTTCCGCCTGATGTATATTCAGACCACCAGCGGCAGTAAATTCGAGAAGATTGTTCTGGCCCAGCAGGAATACTCCAGCAGGACCATTCCCTTTCAGAGGGGCAATATCGTGGATTCCAAGGGCACGGTACTGGCTTCCTCCATCGATGTCTATAACGTCGTTCTCGACTGCAAGGCTTTAAATGAAGAGCCGGAGCTTGTCGACTCGACCATGGAGGCTCTGTCCGAGTGCTTCCCGGAGGTCGATGTCGAAAAGGCCAGAAAGGATCTCAAGAAGAGCCCCAACAAGCAGTATGATGTCCTTGCAAAAAAGGTCAGCTATGAGGAAAAGAAAAAGTTCGACGAGGACGTTGCAAAACGAAAGTCGGACAAGACCAGGAACAATGAGGTCTACGGTATCTGGACCGAGAAAGAGTATGTCCGTCAGTATCCTTACGGATCCCTGGCGGCTTCTGTCATCGGCTTTGCGGCAAGCGGAGATCAGGGTGTCAACGGACTGGAGCTTGAATACAATTCTGTCCTGAACGGTGTCAACGGCCGGTCCTATGGCTATGTCAACGACGATTCGGATGTGGAGCGGACCGTCATCGAGCCCAAGAACGGGGAAACGGTTGTCACTTCAATCGATACCAATATTCAGTCGACGGTCGAGAAGGTTGTTTCCGACTGGGCGGATTCCGTCCGCGGAGACCAGGCGACAGGAGCCGAGCATATCGGCGTCATCGTCATGAATCCCAATGACGGAACCATCTACTCCATGGTTTCCTATCCCTATTTTGATCTGAACAATCCGAGAGATCTGAACAGTTTCTTTACCCAGGATCAGCAGAATGCCATGTCGGATGACGACAAGATGAATTTCCTCAATAATCTCTGGCAGAATTTCACGGTATCGGCAAGCTACGAGCCCGGGTCTACATTTAAACCTTTCACTGTAGCGGCCGGACTGGAAAGCGGATCCTTCAGTACCAATTCAACCTTTGGATGTACTGGAGCCAACCAGATCGGACCGGACATTGTCCACTGCTGGAAACATTCGGGCCATGGAACCGAGACCGTCGAGGATGCTCTCCGGGATTCCTGCGATTCGGCTCTGATTAAGATGGCCCAGGCCGAGGGACCGGAGATCTTTTCCAAGTATCAGTCCCTGTTCGGCTTCGGTCAGAAGACCGGCATCGATCTTCCTGGCGAAGCCAGCACAGCCGGCCTCCTTTATGATGTGGAAGGCTTAAAGAAGCCTATCAACCTGGCTGTCAATTCCTTCGGCCAGGGCTTCAATACCAGCATGATTCAGCTGGCATCGGCCTTCTGTTCGGTTGTGAACGGCGGAAAGCTCTATCAGCCTCATATAGTGACGGCTCTCCAGGACAGCAGCGGAAATGTAGTGAAAACCATAGAGCCGGTGGTTCAGAAGGAGACCATTTCCCAGGAGACCTCCAATCTCTTGAGAAAGTATTTAAGAACGGTTGTCCGGAATGGCACCGGTAAGCTTGCCAATGTCGACGGCTACAGTGTTGCCGGAAAGACCGGTACCGCCGAGAAACTGCCTCGAGGAAACGGCAACTACCTTCTGTCCTTTGTCAGTGCGGTTCCTGCGGAGAATCCCCAGCTGGTAACCTATGTGGTTGTCGACCAGCCACACATTGACAATCAGTCGGCGAGCACAGTTTCCAAGGACCTGACCCGGGAAATCCTGACCCAGATCATGCCGTATCTCAACATTCCGACCATTGCCGAGGAAGAAGCAGCGGGCGTTCAGACTTATGATTCCCAGGCCGTCGGAGAGACGGATTCCTCTTCTGCAAATTCCAATCATTAAAGAGGCAGAGGGATATATGGAAAGACACAGGCCCTGATCGGCTGCATGTCAGATCGAAAATGACAGAATGCATTGGATCTGAAACGACAAATACAGGGCGAACGTGCTATAGTAATGTCCGTAAAATAATCGAGCGAGGTTTATGAAAAGGAAAAGAAAATGACTATTGCAGAACTTTCTTCCATGTTTCTATCATTTGCGATCGGCCTTGTCTGCCTCCCCTTCCTGATTCGTTTTCTGAATAAGGAAAAGGTAGACCAGACAGAACGATCTTATATCAAATCCCATGAGAAGAAGAACGGAACGCCCACTATGGGAGGAATTGCGATTCTTCTTGCGGTTACGATTTCATCGATTGTCTATAGCTTCACCAATCCGAAGATCATTCCGGTCCTGATCCTGACCCTGGGCTTCGGCCTGATCGGCTTCATCGATGACTTCATGAAGGTCATCCTTCACCGGGTAGACGGACTCAAGGCCTGGCAGAAGCTTCTGCTTCAGATCGTGGTTACAGCGATCTTTGCCTATTACATCACTCATTTTTCCCATGTTTCCCTGGACCTGATGATTCCCTTTACCGGCGGCAATAAGGTCAATATCGGCTGGGCTGCCATACCGATCCTTTTCTTTGCTGTTATCGGTACGGTCAATGGAACCAATTTCACTGACGGTCTGGACGGCCTGGCATCGACGGTAACACTGGTCGTTGCCTTCTTCTTTGCCGCAGCGTCTGTCCGTCTTAACGGAAGCGTGGAGGTTATGGGCCTTATCATGGCAGGCGCTCTGATGGCCTTCCTCTGCTTCAACTGTCATCCGGCAAAGGTCTTCATGGGTGACACCGGATCCCTGGCCCTGGGCGGCTTTGTTGCCGGCATGGCCTATATGATGCAGATGCCGCTTTTTATTCTGATTGTCGGCTTCATCTATCTGATCGAGGTCCTTTCCGTTATTATCCAGGTAACCTACTTCAAGGCAACCCATGGCAAGCGGATTTTCCGTATGACCCCCATTCATCATCATTTTGAGCTGGGCGGCTGGTCGGAGACCAAGGTCGTTACCATTTTCGGTGTTGTAACCGTTCTGCTTTCCTTCCTTGCCTGGATGGCCATGTAAGAAAGCCTGAAGATTTGAAAAAGGACTGTCTGAAATCAGCCCGTAAGAAATGAAGAGCAGACAGAAGAATCCATAAGGACTTCTGTTTTAATCGTTGGCTTTAAAGCCGGAGTTTCATTAGAAAGTGCGAAGAGTATGAGTGAGATATATCTGGTAGTCGGCGCCGGCAAGTCCGGTATCGCAGCAATCGATCTTCTCCTTCGGGAGGGTAAGGATTGTATCCTCTATGACGGAAATGAAAAGCTTTCCGCTGAGGATCTCCGGAATCAGCATGAAAACTGGAAGGATCTTCCAATCTACACCGGAAATCTTCCGGAGGAAGTCCTGGAAAAGGCTGACATTGCCGTCTTAAGCCCAGGCGTTCCGACTGACCTTCCGGTAGTGGATCAGATGCGGGAGCATGGTCTGAAAATCTGGGGCGAGGTCGAGCTGGCCTATGAGCTCGGCAAGGGCACGGTATGCGCCATCACCGGAACCAACGGAAAGACCACGACGACGTCCCTGACCGGAGAAATCATGAAGACAGCTTTTGATTCGGTTTTTGTTGTCGGAAATATCGGCATCCCCTATACCGGAGTTGCAGATCAGACAAGGGATGACAGTGTGATCGTTGCAGAGATTTCATCCTTCATGCTGGAAACCATCGATGAATTTCATCCCCATGTATCGGCCATCCTGAATATCACTCCGGACCATCTCAACCGCCACCATACCATGGAGAATTACATCAGGGCCAAGGAAAATATCACGAAGAACCAGACGAAGGGTGATGTGGTCATCCTGAACTATGAGGACAGCGTTCTTCGCGAGTTCGGCAAGTCTCTGACTGAAAAGAATACGGTCAGAGTGGTCTATTTTTCTTCGAAGGAAGCAGTGCCGGGCGGCATGTATGTGGAAAATGGCCATCTGATCTCGGAATTCTCCGGGGAAAAGACCGATATTCTGGATGTCAAAGAGCTGAATATCGTCGGCGCCCATAACTATGAAAATGCCCTGGCAGCCATTGCCTTCGGCCAGGCCATGGGCGTTTCTCTTGACAATATTCGTAAGGCTCTTCGGAACTTCAAGGCCGTTCCCCACCGGATCGAATATACCTGTGAAAAGCGCGGGGTACGTTTCTACAATGATTCCAAGGGAACCAACCCGGATGCCGCCATCAAGGCCGTCGATGCCATGGAGTGGCCGACCTGCCTGATCGGGGGCGGCTTCGACAAGGGCAATGACTTCACGGAATGGGTTTCCCATTTCCCTGGAAAGGTCAAGAAGCTGGCCTTGATCGGTGTTACAGCGAAGAAGATTGCCGAGGCCTGCGATAAGATCGGTTTTCATGACTATGTCTTCTGTAACAGTCTGGAAGAGGCCATCGACAGGTGCTATGAAGCGGCAGAGAGCGGAGACTGTGTTCTTCTGTCCCCGGCCTGCGCAAGCTGGGATATGTTCAAGTCCTATGAACAGCGCGGCGATCTCTTCAAGGACTATGTAAGAAAACTCCCGGAATAAGCCTTTCCATAATCATCCGGAAAGAGAAACTGAAGCAGAAGAGCCGGGCAAGCCCCGGAAATGTGATTTAAGGGAAACCAGGAAAGAATGGCAGAGCAGACGATTCAGAGAACAAAAAATCATAAGGACCAGGGCGGCAGGCTCTCCAGCCGGCGGATGATTCGTCTGAAGAAGCTGGAGAGCACCCGTTACTTTGACTACCAGCTGATCTTCTACATGGTGATCCTTCTGGCCTTCGGCATGGTCATGCTCTACAGCGCAAGCTCCTATACCGCCTCCCTAAGCTACGGCGATGCGGCCTACTGGGTCAAGCGGCAGCTGATTTTCAGCATGGGCGGTTTCTTCCTCATGTTCATCATTTCCAAGCTGGACTATCATTTCTGGATCCGCCATGCCCCTATCATCTATGTCCTTGCTTTTGGTCTGAATATCCTCGTTATCTTCGCCGGTGTGTCCCGGAACGGTTCCTCCCGCTGGCTCCAGATGGGCCCCATTCAGCTGCAGCCGTCAGAGCTTGCCAAGGCTGCGGCCATTGTATTCTTTGCAAGACTGTTTGAGGAAATGGGAACCAATGTCGATAAGGCAAAGAAGCTTGTAGTGCCCTTTTTCCTGATTGTTCTGCTTCTGATTCCCATTGCGGCAACCAACCTCTCCACAGCGGTGATTCTGGCCGGTATCTGGTTTTTCATGCTTCTGGTTGTCTCGAAGAACCGGAAGGTCATGCTAACCATTGTGGGAGTCGGTCTGGCGGCTGTTGCAGGTTTTATCACCTTCGCCGGCTACCGGAGCGACCGGATCAAGATCTGGCGGGATCCGACCAAGTACGAAAAGGGATATCAGACCCTGCAGGGCCTCTATGCGATCGGCTCAGGCGGCATCTTCGGCAAAGGTCTGGGCGCCGGCATGCAGAAGCGTTTCGTTCCGGAAGCCAGAAATGACATGATCTTTTCTCTGATCTGTGAGGAGCTGGGACTCTTCGGAGCGGTCATTCTGATCATCCTCTTTATCCTCTTTCTTTACCGCCTGTATTTTATCGCCACCAATGCCGTGGATCTTTCCGGATCCCTGATCGTAGTCGGTATCATGGCCCAGATTGCCATTCAGGTGGTGCTGAATATTGCGGTTGTAACCAATACCATTCCCAATACCGGTATTACCCTCCCCTTTATCAGCTACGGAGGTACGGCACTGATCATATTGATGGGAGAAATCGGGATTGCTCTGAATGTTTCACGATCGATTAATTTCTATGCCTGATAAGGGATATGTCTGATAAGGAAATGTAAACCGGATGAAGGACTTGCCAATGAGTGAAGAAGTCGTAAGACGGCGAAAACCGCATAAGAAAAGGAAGAAGCCGAAGGCCATTTTCTATCTCCCGAATATACTGATCGGGGTGGCCCTGATACTGATTCTTGCCTATATCCTCTGCATCATGGTCTTTCGGACGACCTCGGTGGAAGTGAGCGGAAATCACATTCTTTCCGATCAGGAGATTGAAAGCCAGGTCGTAACAGGAAAATATACGAAATACGGTCTGGTCCAGGTGGTTAAGCGGATTTTAAAGCCGGTAAAGAATTTGCCCTTCTGTGAGAGCTGCAGGGTCTCAGTCAGCCTGACTTCGCCCCATACCTTAAAGATTAAAATCAAGGAGCCGACCCTGCTGGGCTATATTTCTCTGAGTGACGGGAAGATGGCCTACTTCAATGATGACGGTATCGTGGAAGAGGTTTCGGACCGGCAGGTCTCAGGCCTTCTTCCGGTCAGCGGTATCAGCTGCAGCAAGGCGTCAAAAGGAGAGCTTCTTCCCATTAACAAGAGCTGCCGGCGGACCCTGCTTCAGATCGTCAAGGCCATGAAAAAGTACGGGATCAAGACCGATTCCGTGACCTTCAAGGAAGATCGGGAGGTTTCGGCAGTGAGCGGGGACATCACTTACGATTTCGGGACCTTTGACTATATGCAGGAAAAACTCATGCGTCTTCCTTATCTGCTCCCTCATCTGACCGGTCTGAAGGGGACTCTCCATCTGGATACCTGGACTCCGGAGAACACGGATATCATCTTTGAAAAGAGCGAAGGGTAAATATAGCACAATACCTGGTGCTTTATTTTGTGAAAAACCGCAAAAAGCGGTTGAATATATTTAGTGGAAATTATAGAATAAAACTTAGATTGTCAGGTAGAAAACCTTTCCTGACCTTTAGAAGGAGGAACGACCTTGAGTTTAGGTTTAGATATTACACCGAGCCAGGAGGCTCAGTCTAAGGCAAAGATTATTGTTATCGGTGCGGGCGGCGCCGGAAATAACGCCATCAACCGCATGGTTGAGGCAAATATGGACCAGGAGGTTACCCTGATCGGCGTCAATACCGATGAACAGGCGCTGACCCTCTGCAAGGCACCGATCACCATCCAGATCGGAGCGAAGCTAACCAAGGGACTCGGCGCAGGCGCTCATCCGGAAATCGGTGAGAAGGCTGCAGAAGAGAGCCAGGAAGATCTGACTGCAGCAATCAAGGGCGCGGATATGGTTTTCGTTACCTGCGGAATGGGCGGCGGTACCGGAACAGGTGCAGCACCCGTTATTGCATCCCTCGCCAAAGAGCAGGGAATCCTGACTGTCGGCGTTGTCACCAAGCCTTTCACTTTCGAGGGCAAGGTTCGTATGAAGAATGCCGAAGCCGGTATTGAAAAGCTCCGTCAGGCAGTTGATACACTGATCATCGTTCCCAATGACCGTCTGCTTCAGATCGTAGCCAGAAACACTTCCATGCCGGAAGCTCTGCAGAAGGCCGATGAGGTTCTTCAGCAGTCCGTTCAGGGTATCACCGATGTCATCAATAACCCCGGCGATATCAATCTGGACTTCGCCGATGTCCGTACCATCATGCAGGACAAGGGTATTGCCCATATAGGTATCGGTTATGCCAAGGGTGACGAGAAAGCTCAGGAAGCTGTCAAGATGGCAGTCGAGAGTCCTCTTCTGGAGACCTCCATTCAGGGTGCCAGCGATGCTCTGGTTTCCATGAGCGGTGATATGTCCCTTCTGGAGGCAAGCGAGGCTGCATCCTATATTCAGGAGCTTGCAGGCGAGAATGTCAATATCATCTGGGGCTGCCGCTATGACGAGTCCATGCAGGATGAGGTTTCCGTTACCGTTATTGCAACCGGACTTGAGGGCCAGGATACCATTCAGGCTCCCCATATCAATGGAAACTACAACCAGATGAACTACGGCCAGAGAAGCGTTAACAGTGGGTATGCAGGAGCTGCCTATCGCAATGTCTATGCAAATCCCCAGACTCCGCGGTCCACAGTAGATCCGGTCCGTACACCCCATCCGACCGCTATGCAGGGAAATCCTCAGGAGGACTTTCAGAGGAACCTGAATACACCGGTTCAGCCCAAGCCCAATGTAAAGCCCAATGATATCTCGGTTCCGGATTTCTTAAGAGGAAAAAAGAGATAAATAATAAGAGATGATCTGACCGGTAAAGATCCGGCAGAAGCAGATGGAAATCTCTTCTCATCAATTTCATAGAACAAGAAAAGGCATGTAAGTCACCTTACGTGCCTTTTTTATTGCCCGAAACCGCCAATTCCCTTTTCCTTATGGTACAATGAAGCTGCCCGAATCGATAAGCGACAGAGGGCAGGACATAGACTATGCGGCACAATGGGTGAGACTTGAATTCTATGACTTGATGAAGGATAAGACATAGGGGAGTCTTGCCGGAAAAGGGGGTTTCTATGATTATTGAATTTCTTGGAGCCGATCATGAGGTTACGGGAAGCTGCCATTATCTGGAAGCGGCGGGAAAGAAATTCCTGGTAGACTGCGGAATGCAGCAGGGGGCTGACATCTACGAGAACCAGGAGATTCCGGTCAATGCATCCGAACTGGACTATATTTTCGTCACTCATGCACACATTGACCACAGCGGTCTGATCCCGCTCATGTATAATCACGGTTTCCGCGGACAGGTCTTCGCCACCCAGGCCACGACCCAGCTCTGCGGCATCATGCTCAAGGATTCCGCCCACATTCAGGAATCCGAGGCCGAGTGGAAGAACCGGAAGGCCCGCCGTTCAGGCGGAGAGCTGATCGAACCCCTCTACACTGTAGAGGATGCGGAGAAGGTTCTGACCCAGTTCGTTCCCTGCCACTACCACATGAAGATCCAGGTCTGCGACGGCATTACCATCCGTTTCGTCGATGCCGGCCATCTGCTCGGATCCTCCTCAATCGAGATGTGGCTCCGGGAGGACGATCATGAGGTTAAGATGGTCTTCTCGGGCGATATAGGAAATGTAGACCAGCCCCTGATCAAGGATCCGGAATTCATTACAGATGCGGATTATGTTCTGACCGAGTCCACCTACGGAGACCGGGTTCATGATAAGCCGGCCGATTATGCCAAGGCTTTGGCCGAGGTCATCCGAAAGACTCTGCAGGGAGGAGGAAATCTTGTCATTCCTGCCTTTTCCGTCGGCCGTACCCAGGAGATGCTTTACTTCATCCGTAAGATCAAGGAAGATCATCTGATTCCCCAGATGGACGATTTCGAGGTCTACATGGACAGCCCGCTGGCGGTCGAAGCCACTAACATTTTCTCCAAGAATATTTCCGAGTGCTTCGACGAAGAGGCCATGGATCTGGTATCCCGTGGTATCAACCCCATTTCCTTCCCGGGTCTCCGCGTCGCCGTAACACCCGAGGAATCGAAGATGATCAACTTCAATATGCGGCCCAAGGTGATCATTTCCGCATCCGGTATGTGCGAGGCCGGCCGTATCCGCCATCACTTAAAGCACAATCTCTGGCGGCCGGAATCCACCATTCTCTTCGTCGGCTATCAGGTTCCGGGAACCCTGGGTTTCAATCTCCTTCACGGCGCCAAGCATGTCAGGATCTTCGGTGAGGAAATTGAGGTCAATGCGACGATTGAAAATCTGCCCGGCATCAGCGGCCATGCTGACCAGCCCCATCTTCTGGACTGGATCGGTCACTTTAAGGAGAATCCGCCCAGGAAGGTCTTTGTTGTCCATGGCCAGGATGAGGTAACAGATCATTATGCCAAGCTGGTTCATGATACCTACGGCTTCGATGCCGTGGCTCCCTATTCCGGCGACAGCTGGGATCTGCTCACAGGTGAGCAGATCAAGGAAGGCAGCCGGATCAAGCGTGAGAAGGTATCCGTCCGCCATGAGACCAGGAGCAAGGGCGCCAAGAGCGGACTTCAGATCTACAACCGTCTTGTGGCTGCCGGCCAGCGCCTGATGGCCATCATTCGAAAGAGTGCAGGCCTTGCCAACAAGGATATGGCCCGCTTCGCAGATCAGATCAACGCTCTCTGCGACAAGTGGGACAAATAGAATTCTATTGATTCAATGAGCCAGAAACTGCAGGCCTGAAAGACAAGACGAGGACAGAAGTTCGAAGACAGGACAGAAAATCAGAGACAGTTTACATAAAGATTCAGACTAGGAGAGACACTTGAGCAAGCTATTATTAATCGACGGTCACAGCATTTTAAACCGGGCCTATTACGGTCTGCCGGATCTTACCAATTCGAAGGGCCAGCATACCAATGCGGTCTACGGCTTCCTGAACATGATGTTTAAATACATCGACAGCGAGAAGCCGGATCATTTTGCCGTGGCCTTCGATGTCTCGGCACCGACCTTCCGTCATGAGATGTACAAGGAATATAAAGGAACCCGCCATCCCATGGATCCGGAATTAAAGGAACAGGTTCCCATGATTCAGGAAATGCTGACGGCTATGGGTGTTCCCATAGTAAAGCAGGCCGGTCTGGAAGCCGACGATATCCTGGGAACCCTGTCCGTTCAGGCGGAAAAGGCGGGCTTCGAGGTCACCATCGTTTCTGGTGACCGGGATCTGCTCCAGCTGGCCACGGACCATGTCAAGATCTCCATTCCGAAGACCAAGAAGACCGGAACCGAGATCGAAGACTATTACGCAAAAGATGTCGTCGAAGCCAAGGGCGTAACACCGACCGAATTCATCGATGTCAAGGCTCTCTGGGGTGATACTGCCGATAACATTCCGGGTGTTCCCTCCATTGGAGAGAAGACGGCGACCGCCATCATCCAGTCCTATCAGACGGTGGAAAATGCCTATGCTCATATCGATGAAATCAAACCGCCCCGGGCCCAGAAGAATCTGAGAGAATACTATGATCAGGCCATTCTTTCGAAAAAGCTGGCCACGATCAATACGGAAGCCGATGTAAAGCTTTCTCTGAAGGAAGCCAGGCTTGGTGATCTCTATACCGAGAAGGCCTTTGAACTCTGCCGGGAATGGGATTTCAAGAATCTGCTTCCCCGCTTCTCGGTCGGATCAAAAGAAGAAGAGAAGCTGGAGTCTGAAATCGAAACCATCGGAAGTCTGGAGGACTTTAAAAAGGTGCTTGCTCATCTGTCTTCTCTGTATGAAGAAAATGGTGGAAATTCGGAAGCAGGATCTGAAAAAGATTTGAAAAAGCAGGCGCAAGGAAATTCTGAAGAGAATTCCATAAATGGCGTCATCGGTCTGCATTTCCTGATCTGGGAGAAGCGGATCCGGGTTTTTGCCCTGTCGGACGGAAAGAAGACCTGGGTCGGAATCCCGGATGCCGGCATGGAGCTTGGCATGATTGTGGCGGAGGGCTGGAAGGGCGTTGCCGGCCTGAGTCAGGATCTGCTCCTGAAGTCAATCGAGGAATTAAGACAGAAGGGCTGCATGTTTTCCATGGCCGATGTCAAGGAATACTTAAGTCTTTTCCCGGAAACGGCAAGCTCTCATGTCAAGGACCATTCCCTGAATTATCAGTCCTTCTATGATGACGGCGTGGCAGCCTACCTTCTGGATCCCCTCCAGTCGGCCTATCCCATGGATGAGATCGCCAAGAATTTCCTGGATCTCACCATTCCTTCTATGGAAGAAACCCTGGGGAAAACCAAGATGGCCAAGGCCATGGATCCCTCGGATGACAGCCTGACAGAAAATCTCTTAAAGCTTACGGCTCTGTCGGCCCTGGCAGCCGCCCGGGCACCCGAGGCCCTGAACCAAAAGCTCTCCGAGGTCGGTGCCGGGGATCTCTATCAGAAGATTGAGCTGCCCCTGGTCTTCACCCTGTCTGACATGGAAAAGCTCGGCATGGAAATGGACCGGGATGCTCTGATCGCCTACGGCACGGTTCTCCAGAAGGAAATGGAGAGCCTGGAGGCTGAGATCTATGAAGAGGCCGGCGAAAAGTTCAATATCAATTCGCCCAAGCAGCTTTCAACGATTCTCTTTGAAAAGATGGCCATTCCGGGCGGAAAGAAGACCAAGACCGGCTATTCAACAGCAGCAGATGTTCTGGAACGGCTGGCTCCCTGGAATCCCATCGTCCAGCATATTCTGGACTACCGGAAATACTCTAAGCTCAAATCCACCTATGTCGATGGACTTTCGGAATGCCTGGCTCCCGATGGGAGAGTGCATTCGACCTTTCAGCAGAAGGTCACGGCGACCGGCCGGATTTCCAGCACCAATCCCAATCTCCAGAACATACCAGTCCGTATGGAGCTCGGAAAGAAGATCCGTAAAGTCTTTCACCCGGCTCCGGGCTATATTTATCTGGATGCCGACTATTCCCAGATCGAGCTTCGGGTGCTGGCCCATCTGTCCGGGGATAAGAATCTGATCCAGGCCTATCTCAACGGCCAGGATATTCACCGGTCGACGGCGTCTCTGGTTTTCCATACGCCTTTTGATGAGGTTACCGATCTGCAGCGGCGGAATGCCAAGGCGGTCAACTTCGGCATTGTCTACGGAATTTCGGCCTTCGGCCTCAGCCAGGACCTGCACATTTCGCAGAAGGAGGCCAAGGAGTACATTGACAATTATTATGCGGCCTATCCGGATCTGAAGATCTATCTGGACGGCCTGGTTCAGTCGGCTAAAGACAAGGGCTATGCAGAGACCCTCTTCGGCAGACGGCGTCCCATTCCGGAGCTCAAGTCCAGCAATTTCATGCAGAGACAGTTCGGTGAACGGGTTGCCATGAATTCACCGGTTCAGGGCACGGCAGCCGACATCATTAAGATCGCCATGGTCCGGGTTCATGACCGCCTGGCAAAGGAAGGCCTGTCCTCCCGCCTGGTTCTTCAGGTCCACGATGAGCTTCTGATCGAAGCAAAAAAGGAAGAGCTTGAGACCGTGAAGACCATCCTGAAGGAAGAAATGATGGGTGCCGCTCATCTGGCTGTGCCTCTGGAAATCGATATGGAGGTCGGAGAGGACTGGTTCTCGGTGCATTAACTTTTATCTGAAGGAAATTCCAGGATATATGTAAATAGATCATTTATGAAATGAATATTGAAATCACAGGCTCATAAGATTTGTGCAAAATTTCGGTAAAAAAACCAAAATAAATCTTGTAGTTTACTTAAGAGCATCTTATAATTGTCGTGTCGCTGTGCGAAAGAGGGAAAGCCGCAGGGCGGCTTCAGAGATTTTCCGGCTGAGGATTCCGGAAAGAAATGAAGACCTCTCAAGCGCAATTTAGGATCTGGGCATAAGCCCGAAATGGAGGAAATTAATGAAGAAAGTACTTGCTCTTGCACTGACAGCAGCTATGTCAGTAGGCATTCTTGCCGGCTGCGGAAGTACAAAGTCCACAACATCATCTTCCAAGAAGGATAACAAGAACATCGACAAGCTGTCGATCGCTTTCGTTCCGTCCCGTGAACCGGATGAGATCATCACAGCTACCGAGCCTCTGAAGAACCTTCTCAAGGATGAGCTGAAGAAGGAAGGCTACAATGTCGGTTCTGTTGATATTTCTGTAGGAACCAGCTTCGATGCCGTGGGACAGGCACTGGTTGCCGGCACCACCGATATCGGTGTTATTCCGGGATCCACCTATGTACTTTATGATGACGGTGCAGATGTTATCCTGACTGCAACTAGAAAGGGCTTAAACAATGATTCCGATTCTGCAAAGGACTGGAACGACAACAAGCCTACCACAGCAGTTGACAAGCAGGCTACTTCTTATCGTGCTCTGATGATCGCAGGTCCTTCCGCAAAGGGTAAGGAACTGGCAGACAAGGTCAACAATGGCAAGAAGCTTACCTGGGATGACCTGAACAGCGCAAACTGGTCCATCATGAGCTCTACCAGCCCGGCCGGATATGTATATCCGTCTCTGTGGCTGTCCAAGCACTATAAGCACAACATCACCGAGCTTTCCCATGCAGTACAGGCTGATTCCTATGGTACCGCATTCGCACAGCTGGCTTCCGGTCAGGTTGACGTCGTCTGCTGCTATGCAGATGCCCGTCGTGACTATGAGTCCAAGTGGAATGATACCTACGGCATGACCAATTCCATCTGGGATGATACCAATGTCATCGGTGTAACTCCTGCAATCTACAATGATACCATTTCTGTATCCAAGAAGTCTCCGAACATGAGCGACGGACTGAAGAAGGCTCTGCAGACTGCTTTCATCAACATCGCCAAAACCGACGAGGGCAAGCAGGTTATCGCTATCTATTCTCATGAGGGATACAAGATTGCCAAGTCTTCCGATTACGATTCCGAGCGTGAGGCCCAGAAGCTGATCGAAGAGACAAGCAGCAAATAATTTAATATTGACTCATGAAAAAAGGCGGAGAGTGGTTCTCCGCCCTTTTTTATGCGGGAAATTTAGTGTAAAATAAACCCGTATGTATTGCCTATGGGTGTAGAATAATTACATCTGCTGCTGAAACCAGGCGGACTTATTTATTGCGGTCCGGCTGTGGGTACTGTTTTACGGTACTCCATGTCCGTCAAGTGGTCTGACTAAGAAAGAAGAAGAGAGAAAAAGAGTATGATTCAGTTCGAGAATGTAGGTAAGAGATACCCGAACGGCTTTCAGGGCCTGAAAAACGTAAACCTGAAAATCGAACAGGGCGAATTTGTAGCCATCATCGGATTGTCCGGTGCAGGTAAGTCTACCCTGCTTCGGACCGTAAACCGTATGCATGATGTGACAGAAGGAAAGCTTACGGTCGATGGTGTCGATGTCATGACTCTGCAGGGCAAGAGCCTGCGTCAGTTCCGTCGGAAGATCGGAATGATTTTCCAGTCTTTCAACCTGATCACCAGGACCACCGTCATCAAGAATGTACTGACGGCATTTGTTCCGGACATGCCCTGGTTTCGGTCTACATTTGGCATCTATACCAAGGAAGAGAAGATGAAGGCTCTGGAATGTCTTGACAAGGTCGGCATTCTCGACAAGGCTTTCGTTCGTGCCGATCAGCTTTCCGGCGGCCAGCAGCAGCGTGTTGCCCTGGCCCGGACCCTGGCACAGAATCCCAAGATCATCCTGGCCGACGAGCCGGTCGCTTCTCTGGACCCCATCACTGCAAAGTCAGTTATGGGCGATTTCAAGAGGATCAATGAAGAGGACAATATCACCATTCTCATCAATATCCACCATATTGACCTGGCTCTCCAGTATGCGACCCGTGTCATCGGCATCCGTGCCGGCGAGGTCGTCTATGACGGACCTGCTTCTGAGGTAACCGAGGAGGTTCTCGAGAAGGTCTACCAGGGAGGAAATAAGGAGGAAGCCTGAATATGAGTCTGTATGATAAGATCTTTCGTCCTAAGGAATATAAGCTTCCCAACGGCAAGACGGTTTCCCAGAAGCGGTCAAGAGCTCCCTTTATCTGGGCAGCCATCATCGCAATGACCATTCTGTCGGTGAAGATCACCGGATTTAACTTCGCGATCCTGTCACAGAATATGGGAAATTTCTGGTCTATGCTCGGATCCATGTTCCCGCCGGACACCAAATACATGGCAAAGGTCTGGGGACCTCTGATGGATACCATCAAGATGTCTCTGATCGGATCCTTCATCGGATCGGTTGTGGTTATCCCCTTTGCCTTCCTGGCCAGCAGCAATATTGTAAGAAGCAGGGTTGTCAATGTCATTACCAAGCTTTTCCTTAGTATTGTACGTACCCTGCCGACCCTGGTTATCGCCCTGGTTGCCACCAATATCTGGGGCCTGGGAACCATCGCAGGCTCCATTGCCATCGGCGTTTTCTCCTTTGCCTATATCGGAAAGATTCTCTATGAAGAGATCGAGACCGCAGATATGGGATCCTTCGAAGCCATGGAGGCTATGGGATGCACCAAGCCGCAGGCCTTTATGAAGGCTATTATTCCTCAGGTCATGCCGACCTATCTGTCCCAGTCCCTCTTCAATTTCGAAGGTAATGTCCGTTATGCAGCCATCTTAGGTTACGTCGGAGCCGGCGGTCTTGGCCTGATCCTGAATGAGCGTGTCGCATGGAGAGCCTATCCGAGTGTCGGAATGATCCTGGTTGCCCTTTATGTCACCGTCTTCATCATCGAAACCATCAGCCGGGCCATCCGTAAGCGGCTTGTCTAAGGAGGAAGCATAAATGAACGAACGTATTGAAAAAGCCTACGCTTCCCGTCCGCGGAAGTGGGTCTGGTATCTGACTATCGTTGTTATCGTAGCAATCCTGATGATCTGGAGCGGAAGCTCCATGGAGTCCAGCGGTACCACAGAAAACGGCGCCAAGATCGCAGGAAATATCCTGTCTGGTATCTTTCATCCGGATATGTCTCTCTTCAATCTGACCAAGCAGGGCATTCCCTATCTCCTTCTGGAGACTGTATGTATTGCCTTCCTGGGTACTGTTGTCGGAGCCGTTATTTCCATTCCCTTCGCCTTCCTGACCGCCCAGAACCTGGTACCCAAGCCCATCGCCTTTATCGGCCGTCTGATCGTCATGGCCATCCGGACCATTCCGTCTCTGATCTACGGACTCATGTTCATCTCCGTAACAGGCCCCGGCCCCTTCGCAGGACTTCTGACCATGTCCCTCTGCTCGGTCGGCATGGTTTCGAAAATGTATACCGAGGCCATCGAGGATCTGGACACCAAGATCCTGGAATCACTGGATGCGGCAGGATGCACCACCTGGCAGAAGATCCGTCACGGTATACTTCCCCAGCTGGCTCCGAACTTTGCATCCACAGCTATCTATCGTTTTGACATCAATCTCCGTGATGCTACCGTCCTCGGCCTTGTAGGTGCCGGCGGTATCGGTGCTCCTCTGCTCTTTGCCATGCAGTCCTACCGCTGGAATGAAGCCGGAGCCATCCTCCTCGGACTGGTAATCCTGGTTCTGATCGTAGAATTTATTTCTACCAAGATCCGTACCAAGCTGACCAGAGGCTGATCTGATGGATTGATATTGACGGATTGATTCAGAACGAATCGAAAATTGAATCGAAGCCAACAGTCTTTTCGGTTTTTCATAAAATGCCCGGGAAGCAGCTTCGGCTTTCAGAGAATTTCATAAGATCCGGCAGAATCCGGAAGAGGGGAGACCTTCTTCCGGATTTTTTAGAGTAAAATTACAGATAATGAAAAATGCCTTGAGGATTTTTTCAAGTTCTGTCAATTCAATAAGAATTTTTTTTATCTATAGTTTGAGGTAAGTAACGTGACCAGAAATTTTGACATTTATTTTACCAGCGATACCCACGGAAAGGTTATGCCTGTCGATTATGCCAGCGGCAAAAGAAAGGCCTGCGGCCTTTTAAATCTTTCTGAGCAGATTTATAAGACCGGGAACACCCTGGTTCTGGACGGGGGCGATACCCTGCAGGGAACCCCTTTTCTGACCTATTATCTGGAGCATGATAAAGATTATGATTTTCATCCCAGTGCCGAGGGCTTCAATGCCTGCGGTCTGGATGCCTATACCCTGGGAAACCATGACTTTAACTTCGGCTATGATGCTATTCGTGATCTGGCCAAGTCCATGAAGGCGGATCTGATCTGCGCCAATGTCGAGGACTTGAGAGGAGAGCTTTCCATCAGGAAGTGGGAGATCCGGACTCTTTCGAACGGTCTTCGGATCGGTCTGACCGGTGCAGTGACCGGACATGTCAATCTCTGGGAGAAGAAGGAGCATCTGACCGAGCTTAAGGTTTCGGACCCGATTCAGGCTCTGAAGGAAGCCCTGGATCAAATGAAGGACCAGTGCGATGTGACGGTCTGCATTTATCACGGAGGCTATGAAGAAGCCCTGGACGATAGCCATAAGCTTCTGTCCGATTCGACCGAGAACCAGGCCTGCCGCCTGGCCAGGGAGACCTCCTTCGATATTATTCTGACCGGCCACCAGCATATGGCAGTCGAGGGTCTGGATCTCTACGGAAGCTGGACGGTTCAGCCTCCGGCAAATGCAGAGCGCTTCATTCATCTGGAAGGAAGCGTCGATGAGAACGGAAAGGTTTCTGCCAGCTCCAGGCTCGTCCCGGTCGGGGATCAGACCCGGGAGGATGTCTATCAGAAGCTGCTTCCCTTGGAAGAGACAACCGAGAAATGGCTGGATCAGCCCATCGGTGAATTCGACGAAGAGCTGACTCCGGAAGAGAAGCTGGACTGTGCTCTCTACGGAAGCAAGGTCGCCCGCTTTTTCAATGCGGTTCAGCTGGCATCTGTAAATGATGGAGAGAGCGGCATCTATGCCGATGTCTCGGCGACCAGCCTTGGCAACAAGCCGATCGGTTTCCCGAAATCTGTCAGCATCCGCGATGTCTATGTGGCCTATCCCTTTGCCAACAACAGTGTGGTCAAGGAGATTACAGGAGCTGCTTTAAAGGAAGCCCTGGAGCGCTGCGCCTCCTATCTGGATCTGGGTTCGGACGGAAAGCCCTATATTTCCGATGTTTTCATGAAGCCCAAGGTTGAGCATTACAATTACGACTTCTATGCCGGAATCGACTATGCCTTTGACTTGAGAAAGCCACTGGGAGAGCGGGTGGTCCGCCTGCTTCGGCTGGACGGAAGCCCCATCGGTCCGGAAGAGAAGCTTCATCTTGTGACCAGCGATTATCGGGCGACCGGAACCGGCGGTTATGAAATGATCGGCTCCTGCCCGGCCATTTTCACCGGAGCGGACAATGTCCAGGATCTGATCATCGACTACATCCGAAGCCACCATCCGGTAGAGATTCCGGACAATGTGAAATTTGAAGTGATCTACTGATTTTTTACTGATTTTTCATCAAAGGATTCGCCATGCATTTTATAGGAATTACCGGCGGCGTCGGCGCCGGAAAAAGCTTTATTCTGGATTATCTCCGGAGTCAGTACGGGGCAGTGGTCCTTCTGACCGATGACCTGGCTCAGGAGCTTATGCTGCCGGGGCATGAGCTCTACCAGAAGCTACGCGAACATCTGCCGGCATCCTGTTTCCTTCCCGATGGAGACAAGAACTATGAAAATGCAGACCATGACCGGGCAGGCAGTGGAAATACAGATCTTGAAAATGCAGGCCCTGGTCAGGCAGGCAGTGGAAATGCCGACTGTAAGCAGACAGGCAGTGGAGTCACTGGCCAGGGAGAGATCAATCGCAGGGCCATGGCAGAATGGATGTATGCGGATCAGGCACGGATCGATCTGGTGAACAGCCTGGTCCATCCGGCCGTGGTCCGGGAAATTCTCTTCCGCCGGGACCGGCTGGCTGAGGAAGGAAGAAAGTATTTCTTCGTGGAATCCGCTCTTCTTTTAGGATCGGATCTTGAACCCTGTCTGGATGAATGCTGGTATATCTATACGTCCGAAGAAAACCGCCGGATCCGTCTCAAGGCCAGCCGGGGCTATTCGGATGAGAAGATCACAGCCATCTTCCGGGCCCAGCTTCCCGAGGAAGTATTCCGGAAGAAATGCCGGATTGTGATCGACAATAACGGGACCGAGGAAGAAAGCCGGGCCGAAATCGACCTGGCCATGGCCGGTCTGTAAGAGACAGATAGGAATCCGGGAGATTCGGGAAGAAGTCAGGCGAAGATTCCAAGACAATTTTTCGCCTCTTCAGTGAAATGAATGTCAATAAAATCCCACGGATTTCCAAAATGATATATAATGGTCCAAGAAGATTTAGCGGGAGAATCCATGAATATATTTACCATTGCAAGCGGATCCAGCGGAAACTGTATCTGCGTCGGCAGCGACCGGCACCATCTCCTGGTCGATGCCGGGATCAGCGGAAAAAGAATCGAAGCCGGCATGAATGAGAAGGGTCTTACGACCCGCGACTGTGACGGCATTCTGATCACTCATGAGCATATTGACCATGTCAGCGGCCTAGGCGTCGTTGCCCGGAAATACGGCCTTCCCATCTATGCAACATCCAAAACCATCGAGGCCATCCAGGGCATGAAGAGCCTGGGAAATATAGACCCCGGCCTTTTCCATCCCATTACTGCCGGGGAATCCTTTGACATCGAAGAATTAAATATCGACCCGGTCCACATTTCCCATGATGCGGCGGACCCGGTCGCCTACGTGATTTCCGACGGGAAAAAACGGGTCGGCATCTGCACGGACCTGGGAACCTACGACGAGAATATCGTCGCGCATATGAGCGATCTCAATGCGGTGGTTCTCGAGGCCAACCATGACATCCGTATGCTGGAGACCGGACCTTATCCTTACCAGCTGAAGATGCGGATCCTGTCCGACCGGGGACATTTAAGCAACGAGAGAAGCGGCCAGCTCCTTTCGAAAATTCTGAATGACGATATGGAACAGATTTTTCTGGGCCACCTGTCCAAGGAGAATAACATGGCAGAGCTTGCCGAGCAGGCAGTAAAGCTCGAGGTTTCTCTGTCCGATACGGAATATAAGGGATCCGATTTTCCGATCAATGCAGCCTCCCGAAGCCAGCCGTCCGAGCTGGTGGAGGTCTAGATTTCCCCATGGAAGCAGCGGAACGATAGACAAATCGAAGCTTTATCAGGAAAAGACAACTACTCAGAGTCTGAAGGAAGATAGAAACAGAGCAGCAGGAAAAAAGAAGGAGAGTCCAGCATGGAGAAAAAGAGTCAGAAATCAATCATTACTGTAGTCGGCAAGGATACCGTCGGTATTATCGCCCGTGTCTGTACCTATCTGGCAGATACCGGAATCAATGTCAACGACATTACACAGACCATCCTTCAGGGATACTTCAACATGATGATGATTGTCGATATGACAGGATCCACAAAGCCTTTTGACGAGGTTCAGTCCGACCTGACCGAGCTTGGAAAAAAGATCGGCGTTGACATCAAATGTCAGAGAGAAGAAATTTTCGACAGGATGCACCGGATCTGATGGGGAGGACAGCCAATGCCTAGTATCTATGAAGTAGAAGAAACCAATAAGATGATTGAGCAGGAGAATCTGGATATCCGGACCATCACGATCGGAATCAGCCTCTTTTCCTGCATGGACAGTGACTTAAAGACCTGCTGTGACAAGATCTACAGGAGGATCACCACAGTGGCCAAGGACCTGGTCAGGACCGGACGGGAGATCGAGCGGGATTACAATATCCCCATCGTAAACAAGAGAATTTCGGTCACCCCGATCGCAACGATCGGCAGTGCTTGCTGCAAGAGCCCGGATGACTATGTCGAGATCGCAAAGACGCTCGACCGCTGCGCAAAGGAACTCGGCGTCAATTTCATCGGCGGCTACAGCGCCCTGGTCAGCAAGGGCATGACCAAATACGACGAATATCTGATCCGTTCCATTCCGAGAGCCCTAGCAGAGACCGAATACGTCTGCTCCAGCGTGGTCGTCGGCTCGACCAAGACCGGCCTCAATATGGACGCCATCCGTCTCATGGGCGAGATCGTAAAGGAAACCGCAGAACTGACCAAGGACCGGGACAGCCTGGGCTGTGCCAAGCTTGTCGTTCTCTGCAATGCACCCGATGACAACCCCTTCATGGCCGGTGCCTTCCATGGCATTACCGAAGCCGATGAGATCATCAATGTCGGCATTTCCGGCCCCGGAGTTGTAAAGACTGCTCTGGAATCCATCCACGGAGAGAGTTTTGAGGTCCTCTGCGAGACCATCAAGAAGACCGCTTTCAAGATCACCCGTGTCGGTCAGCTGGTTGCCAAGAGGGCTTCCCAGATGCTGGGAATTCCTTTCGGTATCATTGACCTTTCCCTGGCTCCGACCCCGGCCATCGGCGATTCGGTTGCCGATATCCTTCATGAGATCGGTCTCGAGTATGCCGGCGCTCCCGGAACCACCGCAGCCCTGGCCATGCTGAACGACCAGGTCAAGAAGGGCGGTATCATGGCATCCTCCTATGTCGGCGGACTTTCCGGTGCCTTCATTCCGGTTTCCGAGGACCAGGGCATGATCGATGCGGTTGAACACAATGCTCTGACCATCGAAAAGCTCGAAGCCATGACCTGCGTCTGCTCGGTCGGACTTGACATGATCGCCATCCCCGGAGATACTCCGGCAACGACCATTTCCGGCATCATTGCAGATGAGGCAGCCCTCGGTATGGTCAACCAGAAGACCACGGCAGCCCGGCTTATTCCCGTTGTCGGAAAGGGTGTCGGCGAGACTGTTGAGTTCGGCGGACTCTTAGGCCACGCACCCATCATGCCGGTCAACCCGTATTCCTGCGCAGACTTCATCAACCGGACCGGCCGGATTCCGGCACCCATCCACAGCTTCAAAAACTGATGGAATGATAGAAAGCGGCCGGGATTCTGCCTTTTCTGAGGGACTGAAGATACAGATCGAGAAATTGATTCACAGAGAAATATTATGCTGATTTCAGATATCATCGGGCCGGTTATGGTCGGCCCCTCCTCTTCCCATACGGCCGGTGCTGTCCGCATTGGCAATATCGGCCTGCGCCTCCTCGGGACAAAGGTAGAGCGGGCGGACATCGGCCTTCACGGCTCTTTTCTTGCAACGGGCCGCGGGCATGGAACCGACAAGGCCATCGTTGCCGGTCTTCTCGGCATTGCTGTTGATGATGAACGAATCCCCGAGAGTTTTGAAATCGCCGGGGAGCAGGGCATGAACTTTGACATACATGGTGTGGATCTGGGCCCCGATCTCCATCCCAATTCTGCCCGGCTGATTTTGACTGGGACGAATGGAAAGAAGATTGAGCTGATCGCATCCTCGATCGGCGGCGGGCGGATCCGGGTCAATGAAATCGATGGCATTCAGGTCAATTTCTCCGGAGAGCTTCCGACCCTGATCGTTCATAATGAGGACAAGCCGGGCTATGTCGCCGAGGTGACATCGATTCTGGAGGCGGAATCCGTCAATATTGCAACCCTTCAGCTGAACCGGTCCAAGCGGGGAGGCTATGCCGTTATGGTCATTGAATGCGACCAGGAGGTTCCGAAGGATGCTATCCGTCATCTGGAAAGCCTGGAAGGTGTTCTCAGAGTGACCTACATTGCAGGAGAATAAAGAGATCTATGTACGATTCTGTTGATGAAATCATCCGGCTTTCGGAAGAAAAAAAGAAAAGCTTCTGGGAAATTGTTGCAGAAGACGATGCCAGGGCCCAGGATATCTCCGAAGAGGAAGATCTGAAGCGGATGCTTTCTACCTATCAGGCCATGCGGGAATCGGATCTCTCCTATGATCCGAAGATTCATTCGACCAGCGGCCTGGTCGGAGCCGAAGCCCAGAAGATCGCAGACCGGCGGGCCAGAAAGGAAATGATCTGCGGAGACTTTCTCGGCTCCGTTATGGAGCGGGCTCTTCGGGTTGCCGAATCCAATGCCTGCATGAAGAAGATTGTGGCCGCACCGACAGCCGGATCCTGCGGCGTCATGCCGGCGGTCCTCTTAAGTCTTCAGGAAAAGTACGGATATACGGATGAGAAAATGGCAGAGGCTCTATTTGTGGCAGGAGGAATCGGCGGTGTCATTGCCTGCCGGGCCAGCCTGGCCGGAGCCGAAGGCGGCTGTCAGGCCGAGATCGGAGCTGCATCTGCCATGACGGCTGGTGCAGCGGTTTATCTCCAGGGCGGATCTGCCAGACAGATTGCCAATGCGGCAGCCCTGGCCTTAAAGAGTCTTCTGGGTCTGTCCTGTGATCCGGTGGCCGGACTTGTGGAGGTTCCCTGTGTGAAGCGGAATGTGATCGGAGCGGTGAATGCTCTGACTTCTGCAGATATGACAATGGCCGGTATCGAATCGAAGATTCCTCCGGATGAGGTCTTCGATGCCATGGGTTCTATCGGCCGCAATATGGATGAGAGCATTCGGGAGACCGGAATCGGCGGCCTGGCCGGCACACCGACCGGACGGAAGATCCGTTCCCGGATCCGGGGCATGGAGTAATAGTATAACTTTATTCCGGGCAGGAAATCCGCCCGATATCTTCAATCACGTGGTGGAGTTTCTGGGCAAGCTCGGTATCCGCAGCCTTGTAGTACATTTCCTTGCCGTGGCGTTCGGATACGATCAGGCCGGCATTTTTCAGAAGCCTCAGGTGATGGGAAACGGCCGGACTGCTGCTGTCCATAATGGCAGCGATATTGATGACGCACTCCTCGGCGTGGCAGAGGAGCCAGAAGATCCGAAGACGCATGGGATCACCCAGCTGCTTCATGGCTTCGGAAACCGCCTGAATCATATCCTCAGTCGGCAGATCCTTCAGGACTTCTTCCTTGCAATTCCCGTGATGATGGGGAAGATCAGAGGAGCTTTTTTTTATGGAATTCGTTTCCGGATACTGCTTTTCCTTTTTAGATTCTTCGATCTTATCTGTTTCCATTGCGGTCTCCTGAATTCTCGTATTCGAAATCTGAAATCATTGGATACACCATATCTATTATAACGATTTGAAATTCTCTCAACAACTCAGGAGATTTCTATGGTCTTAGTCGATATTTCCTCACAGAAGGCCGAATCGTGCTCGATGAGAAGCAGGGTCGTCTTCCCACGGCCGTTTCTTCCGATCAGACCGAGCTTCCAGTCGGTATCGATCTGGAAGCTGACATCGGAACAAAATCTATAAAAAATTACGAAAGGATTTCCTATGAAAACCTATCATGTAAGACCCCGGGGCGTCTGTTCCCAGGAGATTTCCTTTGATCTGGACAATGGAAAATTACACAATGTCCGCTTTGTGGGCGGCTGTCCGGGCAACACCTCTGCCATTGGCAAACTCCTGGAAGGATATGATGCCAGGCAGGCGGTCTCTATTTTAAAGGGCAATAAGTGCGGTCTCCGTTCTACCTCTTGTGCAGATCAGCTGGCCAGAGGAGTGGAGCAGGCGCTGGAAGAAGAGAAGCAGTAAGGACACCTGTTATCGCTGACAGCTGGAGCAGAAGGAAAAGATGATCAGGCAGAGCTTTGACTGGCTTGGGAATGGTTGAAACAGGAGGCGGGCTGTATGTGCTGCAGATATTTTGTCTCGGAAGAATCGAATCAGGAGATCCGGGAGCTGGCAGGGACGATCGATCCCTCAGCCGCTTTCCCGACCGGTGACATTCATCCGTCCGACCGCTCCACCATTCTGACCGGCCGAAAGCCCGGCATTCTGGCCGAGGATATGCGGTGGGGCTTCCCCTCTTACGATTCAAAGCTTCTCATCAATGCAAGATCGGAAACGGTCTTTGAGAAGAAATCCTTCGCGGACAGTATGCGCTGGCGCCGCTGTGTGATCGCGGCGGAACATTTTTATGAATGGGATGCAGACAGGCAGATCGTATCCTTCCTGGTTCCGGACCGTAAGATCATCTGTATGGCGGGAATCTGGAATGCCTTCGGAAAGGAAGACCGCTTCACGGTTCTGACCAGAGAAGCCAATGATTCGATGATGCCGGTTCATGACCGTATGCCCCTGATCCTGAATCCGGACAGGATCTTGGACTGGCTCTATGATAATAGCCGGGCCGGTCAGCTTCTGACCTGTCCCCAGCCTGAGCTTAAGATGATCGACCGTGTGCCTGGATTGCAAGGGCCGTACTATGGGCCCGAATCGAATGGAAGCGGTCAGAAGGCTGAGGCCGAAGAGGTATCCGGTCAGATGAGTATTTTCGACTTTATCTCATAGCCAGACTTACACCATTCTTCTGAAACTTGACAGAGATTCCTGACACTGTTAGGATAGACAGCGGTTAACAATTAAATCAATGCTGGGGGTGCATTCCGCTGAGAAGTGAAGACTTTATAAAATCTTCACTGACCCTTACCTACTTGATCCGGACAATGCCGGCGCAAGGAAGCTTATGAATGAATGGTCTCCCCTGGCGCGCCAAGGGAGGTTTTTTATGTCATTTTTAGTTAAGAAGATGGAAGACGGCACCTTTATGCCGACCACAGCTGGCTATACCGTACTCGTCATCCTGCTGATTCTGGTTCTCATCATCGGAAACCTGATCTTCAACCGCGGAAAGAAATTAAGCGTCAAGCAGATCGCCTTTTCTGCCATGGCCATTGCACTCGGCTTTCTGACCTCAAATATCAAGCTGATCAAGATGCCTATGGGCGGATCTGTCACCCTTCTTTCCATGCTCTTCATTTCTCTGATCGGCTACTGGTTTGGTACTGCCAATGGTATTCTGGCCGGCATTGCCTATGGAATTCTCCAGATGCTGATTGATCCCTATATCTTAAGCTTCCCTCAGATGCTGACCGACTACATCCTGGCCTTCGGAGCTCTGGGCCTGTCCGGACTTTTCTCCAAGTCTAAGAATGGCCTGATCAAGGGTTACATTGCCGCTGTCCTGGGCAGATATTTCTTCGCCTTCCTGTCCGGCTGGATTTTCTTCGGCATGTATGCAAGCGACTACGGCTTCAAGAGCGACGTTGTCTATTCCCTGGCCTATAACGGAGCCTACCTGGGACTGGAAGCAGCCATTACCCTTGTCATCCTGGCCATTCCCTCAGTTCGGAAGGGATTCGCGACTGTTAAGAAGATGGCAGTAGGTGAGTAACAGCTTTCAGATCCTTTGAATTTAGAGCAGAGCTAATAAAGATTTACTGAAAGGCCATCCGCATCACAGAATTTCTATAAATACTCCCCGGATTTTTTGAAGAGGCTATTGACGATTCGAAGTCCTGGGAGTATATTTGAATTAACAATTAAACAAATGTTTAATTGTTGAATTGTCTCAGACCTTTTTACAAGGTAAGATGAAAGAATTCCGTGAGAATCCCAAGGAGGAACATTATGAAAAAGACCTACAAGATCGATGTGGACTGCGCAAACTGTGCAAATGAGATGGAAGAAGCTGTAAAGAAGATTTCCGGCGTTAAGGATTGTGCTGTAAATTTCATGACTCTGAAGATGAAGGTCGATTATGAAGACGGTGTCAATCCGGATGAGATGCTTCCTCTCTTAAAGAAGGGAATTGAAGATTCCGGAAGCGACGGAGTTATTGTGGACTGATTTCATACTTTACTTTTCAAAAAGAATTTTAACCCGAAGACAGAAGGAAACCGACTGATCATGAACAGCATTCTGAGTTTTCCAGGTCGAAGGAGATTTTGCTATGAATAAGAAACAGAAGGTCAATTTGACAAGGATCCTGACCTCGGCAGGTCTGATGATCCTCTTTTACTTCCTGCCCATTCACGGCCTGATCCGCTTTCTTCTCTATCAGATTCCCTACTGGATCGTGGGCTATGACGTTCTCGAGAAGGCGTGGAAGAATATCCGGAAGAAAAAACCTTTTGATGAGCATTTCCTGATGGCAGTGGCAACCCTCGGTGCCCTGGGACTAGCGGTCTATGAGACCCTTGTCTTAAAGCAGGACGGCGACTATGTCGAAGCCATCGCGGTTATGCTTTTCTACCAGGTGGGAGAGTGGTTCCAGTCCTATGCGGTCGGAAAGAGCCGGAGGAATATCACGGAACTTATGGACATCCGGCCGGACTATGCCAATATCGATGACGGCAGGGGCGGTCTCAGAAAGGCAGACCCGGACGACGTCGAGGTCGGAAGCCTGATTACAGTAAGACCCGGAGAGAAAATTCCGATCGATGGCACGGTTGAGGATGGAACTGCCATGCTGGATACCTCGGCCCTGACCGGTGAGAGCGTTCCCCGGTCTGTCCATGCCGGAGATTCCGTGATCAGCGGCTGCATCAATACAAATGGCCTTCTAAAGATCCGGACGACCAAGGAGTTCGGCGAATCCACTGCATCGAAGATCCTAGAGATGATCGAGGATGCATCCTCAAGGAAGTCCCGTTCCGAGGCCTTTATCACCAAGTTCGCCCGCGTCTATACACCGATCGTCGTCTACGCGGCCATTGCCCTCGCTCTGATTCCGACATTCGGAATCTTCCTTGTGACCGGACGCTTTACATTTATCACCTGGCTTTACCGGGCCTTGATCTTCCTTGTTATCAGCTGTCCCTGCGCTCTGGTGATCTCGATTCCTCTGTCCTTCTTTGCAGGAATCGGCGGCGCCAGCCGGGCCGGTGTTCTGATCAAGGGATCGAATTTCCTGGAGAGCCTGGCAGAAACCAAGACCGTCGTTTTCGATAAGACCGGAACCCTGACCAAGGGTGTCTTTGAAGTGACAGCTGTCCATCCGGAGAAGCTGGATGAGAAGGAACTCCTCCATCTGGCCGCCCATGTCGAGCATTTCTCAACCCATCCCATCGCAAATTCTCTCCGCCTGGCCTATCAGAAATATGGAAGCGAGGATGACGACTGTGAGGTCAGCGATGTAAGGGAGATCGCCGGAAAGGGCGTCAGTGCAAAGGTCAATGGTAAGACCATCTATGTCGGAAACAGTAAGCTTATGGATGAGGTCGGTGCCAAGTGGCACGACTGCCATCAGACCGGAACCATCATTCATGTGGCAATCGACGGAGTCTATGCCGGCCATATCGTCATCTCCGATGTCGTAAAGCCTCATTCCGCCGAAGCGATCGGCCGGCTCAGGTCCATGCATACGAAGACGGTTATGCTGACCGGAGACCGGAAGGCTGTCGGGGAGAATGTCGGCCGGGAGCTTGGCCTGGATGAGGTTCATACCGAGCTTCTGCCCCAGGACAAAGTGACAAATATAGAGCGTCTCATGCAGGAACGAAAGGATCCCAGGGATGCGGTAGCCTTCGTAGGTGATGGCATCAATGATGCGCCGGTTCTTTCCCGGGCCGATGTCGGGATCGCCATGGGTGCCATGGGTTCGGATGCAGCTATTGAAGCTGCGGACATCGTCCTTATGGATGACGATCCAAAGAAGGTCTGCACGGCCATCGGCATTGCACGGAAGTGCCTCCGTATTGTAAGACAGAATATTGTCTTTGCCATCGGAGTCAAGATTCTCTGCATGATTCTCGGTGCCACCGGTCTGGCCGGCATGTGGATCGCTGTCGTCGGAGATGTCGGCGTCATGATCTGCTGTGTTCTGAATGCCATCCGCTGCCTGTCAGTGAAGGAGTTCCTGTAAACTTTGCAGAAAAAACAGCTGATTTTGACTGATAAAACCTGGATGTCAGTTCATTGAATAAAAAGAGGTCCCTGCGCTTTCCATCCATTCGGATGGAAACGACAGGGGCCTCATCTTTTTCGCCTATCTATGAATTTCAGAAAATTCTACTCGGGAAATCTCAATCAGATTTCACTTAGTCGTCTTCTTCCTCATCAGAGGTGGTCTGGAAGACAGTCCGCTTCCGGGCATCGGCATTGGCTTCGAGATAGTCGTCATAGGTGCCGACCTTGTCAATCATGCTGCCGTCCGGCAGGATCTCGATGATCCGGTTGGCTGTGGTCTGAACGATCTCGTGGTCACGGGAGGAGAAGAGAATCACGCCGCTGAACTTCTGCAGACCGGTGTTCAGTGCGGAGATGGATTCCATATCCAGGTGGTCGGTCGGCTCGTCAAGAATCAGGACGTTCGAAGCTTCGATCATCATCCGGGAGAGAAGGACACGGACCTTTTCACCTCCGGAAAGAACCCGCATCTTCTTGACACCGTCTTCTCCGGCGAAGAGCATACGGCCTAAGAAACCGCGGACATAAGAAGCATCCTTAATTTCAGAGAACTGGGTCAGCCACTCCACGATGGTCAGGTCGTTGTCGAAGATCTTTGTATTGTCCTTGGGAAAGTAGGACTGGCTGGTCGTGACACCCCACTTGTAATCGCCGGAGTCCGGATTGATCTCCCCCATGAGGATCTGGAAGAGGGCGGTCTTTGCAGCCTCATTGGATCCGACGAAGGCGATCTTGTCATCATGGTTGACGTGGAAGGTGATATTGTCGAGGATCTTCTTTCCGTCAACGGTCAGGGAGATGTTGTCGACATTTAAGACCTCATTTCCGATCTCACGCTGGGGACGGAAATCGATGTAAGGGTATTTCCGGCTGGAAGGACGAATGTCGTCGAGCTCTATCTTTTCCAGGGCTCTTTTACGGGAAGTCGCCTGCTTGCTCTTGGAAGCATTGGCGGAGAAACGGGAGATGAATTCCTTCAGTTCCTTGATCTGCTCTTCCTTCTTCTTGTTGGCTTCCTTCCTCTGCTTCATGATGAGCTGGGAGGATTCGTACCAGAAATCGTAGTTTCCGGCATAGATCTGGATCTTGCCGTAGTCGATGTCGGCGATGTTGGTGCAGACCTTGTTCAGGAAATAACGGTCGTGGGAGACCACGATGACCGTGTTCTCAAAATTGATGAGGAAGTCTTCCAGCCAGCCGATGGCATCCAGGTCCAGATGGTTGGTCGGCTCGTCGAGAAGGAGAATGTCGGGGCTTCCGAAGAGGGCTTTGGCCAGAAGGACCTTGACCTTGATGGCCATGGGCAGATCCTTCATCATCTGATAGTGATACTCATTATCAACGCCCAGGCCGTTCAGAAGAGACTCGGCATCGCTTTCCGCATTCCAGCCGTCCATCTCTGCAAACTCGGTCTCGAGCTCGGATGCCTTGATGCCGTCCTCATCGGAGAAATCCGGCTTTGCATAGAGGGCGTCCTTTTCCTGCATGATGTCGTAGAGCCTCTTGTTTCCCATGATGACGGTATTTAAAACACTGTAATCATCATATTTAAAGTGGTCCTGCTCGAGGACGGAAAGCCGCTGGCCGGGAGTGATGATGACTTCGCCGGAGGTCGGCTCGATTTTGCCTGAAAGAATTTTCAGGAAGGTGGACTTTCCGGCACCGTTGGCACCGATCAG
Source organism: Lachnospiraceae bacterium (assembly GCA_029224965.1). Classification (GTDB taxonomy): domain Bacteria; phylum Bacillota; class Clostridia; order Lachnospirales; family Lachnospiraceae; genus Lachnocurva. The sequence continues at coordinate 181,105 of JAQXVO010000030.1, read as the reverse complement.
ACCATAACAGTTGCCCTCGGTAAACTTGATATTTACATCCTCAAAGAGGGCTTTTTTACCGAAACGAAGAGAAATATTGCTTGCCTGGATCATGTTATAAACCTTTCTAAATCAAAACAACATTTCCTATTTTATAGAGTTTTCCGGTGAAATCAAGTGGCCGGGCTAAATTTCATGTCTTTCGGCCCAATTTCCTCTTTCTGCGAAAATAAGGGCGCTGAGGTATTTCTATTCTGTATTCGAAATTAAACAGAGGAATCGGCTTCCAATCTATTGATTTTTCACAATAAAACTTCTAATATAATGTTTAGACTTTGTGCATTTTGTGTGGTTTTCCGCTTGCGGAAAATCCGCAGTTGTTAACAGTGTCATAATCTTGTTAGGAGGGAATTTTTCATGATCAAGAGAAAAATGAAAACCATGGATGGTAACCATGCTGCTGCTCATGCTTCTTATGCATTCACTGAAGTAGCTGCCATGTATCCCATCACCCCTTCATCTGTTATGCCTGAAGCAACAGATGAGTGGGCAACTGCCGGACGTAAGAATATGTTCGGTGAGCCTGTACAGATTACAGAGATGCAGTCTGAGGCCGGCGCAGCAGGTGCTGTACACGGTTCTCTGGCAGCAGGTGCACTTACCACAACCTACACCGCATCTCAGGGACTTCTTCTGATGATCCCGAACCTGTATAAGATTGCCGGTGAAGGACTTCCCGGAGTATTCGATGTATCTGCTCGATGCGTTGCTACTCATGCCCTGAACATCTTCGGTGATCATTCTGATGTCTATGCCTGTCGTCAGACCGGTGTCGCAATGCTCTGCGAATCTTCCGTACAGGAAGTTATGGATCTGACTCCTGTTGCACATGCATCCGCACTGAAGGGCCATGTTCCTTTCATCAACTTCTTCGATGGCTTCCGTACCTCTCATGAGATTCAGAAGATCGAGACCTGGGATGAGAAGAACGGATATCCTGAACTTCAGGATATGATCGACCGCGATGCTTTAAAGGCATTTAAGGAGAACGCTCTGAACCCGAATCATCCGAAGGAAATGGGCTCCGCTCAGAACCCTGATATTTTCTTCCAGACCAGAGAGGCCTGCAACACCTATTATGACGAGCTTCCTGCAATCGTTCAGTCCTACATGGACAAGATCAACGAGAAGATCGGTACTGACTACAAGCTCTTCAACTACTACGGACCTAAGGATGCTGATCAGGTTATCATCGCCATGGGTTCTGTATGTGAGACCATTGATGAGACCATCGACTATTTGGCAGCCCGCGGAGAGAAGGTCGGCGTTGTCAAGGTTCGTCTCTATCGTCCGTTCTGCGCAGACGCTCTTGTTGCTGCAATTCCTGACACTGTTAAGAAGATTTCCGTTCTGGATCGTACCAAGGAGCCGGGATCTGAGGGCGAGCCTCTCTATCTCGATGTTGTAGCTGCTCTGAAGGGCACCAAGTTCGATCAGGTTCCTGTATTCACAGGCCGTTATGGACTTGGCTCCAAGGATACCACTCCCGGACAGATCATCGCTGTTTACAGAAATACCGAGAAGAAGAGATTCACCATCGGTATCACTGATGATGTTACCAACCTTTCTCTTGAAGTTAAGGAGAATCCTGTTACCACACCCGAGGGAACCACAAACTGCAAGTTCTGGGGCCTGGGCGCTGATGGTACCGTAGGTGCCAACAAGAACTCCATCAAGATCATTGGTGATAACACTGACATGTATGCTCAGGCATACTTCGATTACGACTCCAAGAAGTCCGGCGGTGTTACCATTTCTCACCTGAGATTCGGTCACAAGCCCATCCGTTCTACTTATCTGATCAGCCAGGCTAACTTCGTAGCATGTCACTGCCAGGCTTACATCTATAAGTACAACATGGTCCAGGATCTGGTTGACGGAGGTACCTTCCTCTTCAATACCCAGTGGACTCCGGATGAACTGGATGAGAAGCTTCCCGGACAGGTTAAGCGTTACATCGCTCAGCATCACATCAACTTCTACATCATCGACGGTGTTAAGATCGGTAAGGAAATCGGCCTTGGCAAGAGAATCAATACCGTTCTGCAGTCCGCATTCTTCTCACTGACCAAGCTGATCCCTGAGGAGCAGGTACTTCAGCTCATGAAGGACGCTGCAAAGGCTTCCTACGCCAAGAAGGGTGATAACGTCGTCAAGATGAACTGGGATGCAATCGATGCAGGTGCTACTGCATATCAGAAGATTGACGTTCCTGCATCCTGGGCTGACTGCAAGGATGATGATCTTACCGAGACCATCGATGAGTCCAAGGGAAATGCAGACCAGATCGCATTCGTTAAGAATATCCAGAGCAAGGTTAACGCTCAGCAGGGTAACACCATTCCTGTATCTGTTGTCAAGACCTATGTTGACGGCTCTACTCCGAGCGGTACTTCTCAGTTCGAGAAGCGTGGCGTCGCTACCGATGTTCCGGTATGGGATGCTTCCAAGTGTATCGAATGCAACCGCTGCTCCTATGTCTGCCCTCATGCAGCAATCCGTCCGGTTGCTCTTACCGCAGAAGAAGATGCAGCTAAGCCGGAAGGCATGGTTACAAAGGATCTTACAGGAAACAAGGATTACAAGTATGCAATCGTTGTATCCGCTTACGATTGTACCGGATGCGGTTCCTGCGTAAATGTATGCCCGGCTAAGGAAAAGGCTATCTCCATGGCTGACTTCGAGTCCAACGAAGGCGAGCAGAAGTTCTTCGATTATGCTGACAAGCTTCCGGTTAAGGAAGACCTCGTTGAGAAGTTCAAGCTGAATTCCGTTAAGGGATCTCAGTTCCGTAAGCCTCTGATGGAATTCTCCGGTGCCTGCGCAGGCTGTGGTGAGACTCCTTACGTTAAGCTGATCACTCAGCTCTTCGGCGATCGTATGTATATCGCAAACGCAACAGGATGTACCTCTATCTGGGGTAACTCTTCACCTTCGACTCCTTACACCATGAACGCTCAGGGTCATGGCCCGGCTTGGTCTAACTCCCTCTTCGAGGATGCAGCTGAGTTTGGTTATGGTATGCTTCTGGCTCAGAGAGCTGTTCGTGATAAGCTGGCTGACAAGCTGGATGCTCTTGTAGCTTCCACTGGTGATGCTGCTCTTACATCCGCTGTCAAGGATTGGAAGGACACCTTCAATGATGGTGTTGCTAACCAGCTCGCTACCGAGAAGGTCGTTGCAGCTCTTGGCGAAATCAAGAATGACGAAGCTGCTGATATTCTTGTTGAGAAAGATTTCCTGTCCAAGAAGTCTCAGTGGATCTTCGGTGGTGATGGATGGGGCTACGATATCGGATTCGGCGGTCTCGATCATGTCATCGCTTCCGGTAAGGATGTCAACATCCTTGTTGTAGATACTGAGGTTTACTCCAACACAGGCGGACAGTCCTCCAAGGCTACCCCGATCGGTGCAGTAGCAGAGTTCGCTGCCGGCGGTAAGACCACCAAGAAGAAGGATCTCGCATCCATCTGCATGTCCTATGGATATGTATATGTAGCTCAGATCGCTATGGGTGCTGATATGAACCAGGCTGTCAAGGCAATTGCCGAGGCCGAGGCATATCCGGGACCTTCTGTCATCATTGCATATGCTCCTTGTATCAACCATGGTATCAAGAAGGGCATGAGCAAGGCTATGACCGAGGAAGATCTGGCTGTTAAGGCTGGTTACTGGTTCAACTTCCGTTATGATCCGTCCAAGGAGACCGGCAAGTTCACTCTGGACTCCAAGACTCCGACCGACGATTATAAGGAATTCCTTGCAGGCGAGAACCGTTACGCTTCTCTGACCAAGTTCCATCCGGATACCGCAAAGGTACTCTTCGAGAAGGGCGAGGAAGGATCCAAGGAGCGTTACACTTACCTGAACAAGCTGGTAAGCCTTTACGCTGACTGATCGTTTTCCGGAAAGCAGAAGATGAGCCTGTAACTCTCTTCTGTCAGGAGAATAAGAATATAGGGCTCTGCGGCATCTGCCGCAGGGCCCTTTTTTATGCTTTACTTTACATCAGAAAAGTGAAATGATAAGATATAGATTGATATTAGATCCTTTATATGAGGAGAGGAAAATGGCTGAAGAGATTGAAAGCAAGGAAGTTAAGGATTCTGGGGAAGACGAGCTTTTAAAACAGATAGATGCCTTCCGTGACAAGGCCATGCAGCTGACCAAGCTGATCGGTGTCCGCGAGCGGAAAGTCAAGGAACTGGAAGCCCTGGTGAGAGCCAAGGAAGCCAAGAATCAGGAGCTCCAGGATCAGAATCAGGAACTGCAGGATTCTCTGGTCAAGAAGCAGCAGGAAGCCGATTCTCTTGTTCTGGATGTCAACCGCAAAGTCGATGAGATGATGTCTCAGGTCAATGAAACCATGGGCAGCATCGAGGAACGGATTTCCAGCCAGGTCGCAGGAAATCAGGAAAATGCAGCCCAGCAGACCCAGGCAGTTGAGGACAGTCTTTCCGGCGTCAAGGAGAATCTGACCAGTGTTTCAGAGGGTCTTGGCTCCATTAAGGATGAGCTTTCCGAGAAGGTCCATTCCGAGAATGTCAAGGTATATCGGAACATTCAGGATCTTCTTACCGAGATGACCAGCCGTGAAGAGGATCGGAACAAGGAAGAGAAGCATTTCCGTTCCATCCGGGGTATCAATATCTTTTCGCTGATACTGAATATTGTGAATGTAGGAGCCTTTGTAACCCTTTTCCTTTATCTCATGGGTTACATTTCCTTCTAAAATAAATCAGATAATTTTGTCAGGTCAGGCTGCAAGGGGGAACTCATGCAGCCTTTCTTGTTATTTACCGGATATGATGCAGAGGTAAGAAAGCCACGGTCCGCTTTGCAACAGATGAGAAGCAGATGGCTTTTAAAAATGTTATTTTCTTCTTACCTTACAGAGGGAATCGTAAGGAGAAGCAGCATACGCCATAAAAACCGGGGCAGTATAGAAAGAGGAAACATATGGATCATAGGGAGAAGAAACCGGTCTGGGTGATCGGCCACAAGAATCCGGATACCGACAGTATCTGTGCGGCGATCAGCTATGCCTATTTCAAGAGCCAGCTGGGGGATGACCAGACCTATATTCCCAAGAAGGCAGGAAAACTGAACGGGGAGAGCCGCTACGTCCTGGACCGCTTCTCGGTTCCGGAACCAGAAACCGTTACGGATGTATCTACCCAGCTCAAGGACCTTTCCTTCCGCCGGAATGCCGGAATTGACAGCCATTATTCTCTGAAGAAGGCCTGGAGCCTGATGCGGCGGCTGGATGTCGTCACCATGCCGGTGGTTACCAGGGACGGCTTCCTCGAGGGCATTATCTCCAACAGTGATATTGCCTATTCCTATATGGACGTGATCGACAACCGGATCTTAAGCCGGGCCCGGACCCAGTATCTGAACATTCTGGAGACACTGAACGGAACCATTCTTTCCGGAAATGACCACGCCTATTTCATCAAGGGAAAGGTTGTCATGGCCGCAGGTTCCGAGGAAAGGGTCCGTCAGGACATCCAGGCGGATGACCTTGTCATCGTCGGCAATATCCATGACCGGATCCAGACCGTTCTTGAACAGAATCCAAGCTGCGTCGTGATCACAGGCTCCAGCAAGGAAAATATAGACCCGGATGTCATTCTGATGGCGGGTGCCATTCAGTGTGTGCTGATCGTAACGGAATTTGATTCCTTTACCACGGCGCGTCTGATCAATCAGAGCATGCCCATCCGTTCGGTCATGACAAAGGATCACTTTATTTCCTTTGATCTTGATGACCGGGTCGATGACGTCCAGGAGCAGATGTCGAAGGTCAGGCACCGTGACTTCCCGGTTCTTGACCAGCAGCACCGCTATATCGGAATGGTTTCCCGGCGGAATCTTTTAGATGCCCAGAAAAAGAAGATCATCCTCGTCGACCATAACGAGAAATCCCAGGCAGTTGACGGAATCGAAGAGGCCGAGATCCTGGAAATCATCGACCATCACAGACTGGGCTCCCTGGAAACCATGCAGCCCATTTACTTCAGAAACCAGCCCCTGGGCTGCACCAATACGATCATCTATTATATGTTCCAGGAAAAGGAGATCCCTATTCCGCAGAAAATCGCGGGCATCATGCTGTCGGCCATTCTGTCGGATACCCTGATGTTCCGCTCGCCGACCTGCACGCCTATGGATGAGGCTGCAGCCCGCGCCCTGGCAGAGATTGCCGATGTAGATATCGAGGAGCTGGCCGTTGCCATGTTTGAGGCCGGTTCGGATTTCACCGGCAAGACACCGGAGCAGATCGTCTATACCGATTTCAAGATCTTCTATTCCGGCGAAGTCTCCTTCGGTGTCTCCCAGGTCAGTGCACCTACGACACGCCAGCTGGATTCCATCCGGGACGGACTGTCCTCCTATCTGAAGACAGTTCAGGCTGACAAGAACCTGGATATGGTCTTTGTCATGCTGACCAATATTCTGGAAGAAAATTCCGAGCTCCTCTATGCCGGGAACGATGCGGAACGGATTATCCAGTCGGCCTTTTCCGACCAGCTGGAAAACAGGAACGGCAGAATCTATCTGCCCGGCGTGGTTTCCCGGAAGAAGCAGATGGTTCCCCCTATTATTGAAGCTATTCAGAGGGAGGAGTAAGGATCCTGAAAACGAATCCGGCCGCAGGGAAAGAGTTGATTTCATCCACGGCCTTTGAAAAGGAGTCTATTCATGAAAGTCAGCTGGAAACCAGGAAATATGCTCTATCCCCTGCCGGCCGTCCTGGTTTCCACCCGGGGCAGGGACGGCAGGGACAACCTTCTGACCGTGGCATGGACCGGAACCATTAATACCAATCCGCCCATGGTCTATATTTCCGTCCGGAAATCGAGATATTCCTATCAGGCCATCCATGAGACCGGTGTCTTCGCCATCAATCTGACGACCGAGGATCTGGCCTTTGCGACGGACTTCTGCGGGGTCAGAAGCGGACGGGATCTGGATAAATTCGAGGCCTTAAACCTTCATAAGGAAGAGGCCGATAAGATTGCGGTCAGCCTTCTTTCCGAGAGCCCGGTCAATATCGAGTGCCGTGTGACCGAGGAAAAGGAGCTGGGTTCCCATGTCATGTTTCTGGCAGAAGTCCTGGCCGTCCATGCGGATTCGGACTATGTCGACGAGAAGCAGAGCTTTCATCTGGAAAAGGCCCATCCCATCGTCTATTCCCACGGTACCTATTTCGGACTGGGAAAGAAGCTCGGGACTTTCGGATTTTCGGTTATGGGAGCGAAGAAGAAAAAAGCTGCAGAGAAAGCAGAAAAGCCAGTCGATCAGGCGAAAAAACAAATTCGAAAGACGGAACCTAAGAAAGCAGGCCAGTCGGCTGGGAAAAACGTGAAATCAGTGAAAAAACAGTCGGCTAAGGAATATAAAGGAAAAGATCGAATCAAAACGGATCGTAAGCCAGGTGAAAATACCAGGAAAAGACCGGAGAGAAGACCTGCAGAACAGAAAGGAAGAAATCGATCATGACGATTCAGGAAGAAGCACATCGCATGAAGCTGGCATCGCCTCTGATGGCGGCATCGTCAGCCGAGGAGCGGAATCGGGCCCTGGCGGAGATCCGGGATGCTCTGACCGGTCATAAAAAAGAAATCTTTGACGCCAACCGGGCGGATTTGGCCCGGGCCGATGCAGATGCTGTCAGTGATTCGGTGAAGAAGAGGCTTCGCTTTGACGAGAAGAAGCTTTCTTCTGTCCTGGCCGGAATCGATCAGGTCATGTCTCTGCCCGATCCGATCGGTAAGGTCCTTCTGGACCGTGAGCTCGATCAGAATCTGGAGCTTCGACGGGTCCGGGTTCCGATCGGTGTCATCGGTGTCATCTTCGAAGCCAGACCGGACGCCCTGGTTCAGATTTCCTCTCTCTGTATAAAAAGCGGAAACTGTGCCATCTTAAAAGGCGGCAGGGAAACGAAAGAAACCAACCGGATTCTTTTTTCCATCATCAAGGATGCGGCTGTAAGAGCTGGCCTTCCGGCCAGCTGCCTCTATCAGGCGGAGGCTCACAGCGAGATCGATGAGCTTCTCCAGTGCGACCGGGATGTGGACCTCCTGATCCCCAGAGGCTCCAATGCTTTTGTCCGATATATTATGGATCATACGAGAATTCCGGTCATGGGGCATGCAGACGGTGTCTGCCATACTTATGTTGACCGCGATGCTGATCAAGATGCGGCTCTCCGGATCCTGGTGGATGCCAAGACCCAGTATGCTGCAGCCTGCAATGCTACAGAGACCGTTCTGATCGACAGAGCCATTGCCGGATACTTTCTTCCGAAGCTTTCCAGGGCCTTCCGGGAGGAAGGTGTCCGGGTCCGCGGCAATCAGGAAAGCCTGGAGGCCCTGAAGAAAGCTGATTTCCTTCTGGCAGAGGATCCTCTGATGCAGGATGAGGATTATCATAAGGAATATCTGGACCTTGTCGCATCGGTGAAGCTGGTCGACGGCGTCAAGGAGGCGGTTTCTCATATCAACCGCTTCGGTTCCCATCATACGGATGCCATCCTGACGGAAAATGACAGGACCGCCGCCTATTTCCTTCAGATGGTGGATTCGGCCGGTGTCTATCGGAACTGTTCCACCCGTTTCGCTGACGGCTTCCGCTATGGCTTCGGCGCCGAGGTCGGCATCTCGACCAGCAAGCTCCATGCCCGGGGACCGGTCGGAATGGAAGGCCTTATGACCTATAAGTATGAGCTGATCGGCCATGGCCAGATCGTCGGAGATTATGCGGACGGAAAGGCCAGTTTCCACTTCCGGGACCTTATTTAGGGCATGCTTCCGGAGACAGAGATTTGGAAGTATGGCTCTGAAGAGTAAATATTTTCATACAAAGAATTTCGGAAGCATAGAAATTCAGAAGCAGAAAATTCAAGGGATGAAGCTCTTGTGAATATAATAGAGAAGGAAAGGCTTGAAAAATGAAAATCGCACTGATACAGATGCAGATGGCCATGGATAAGATGACAAATCTGAAAAGGGCTATGGAAAATATAGAGGATGCCTGCCTGAATGGGGCAGAGCTGGTTCTTTTTCCCGAGGCCCAGCTGACACCTTTCTTTCCCCAGTATCCTTCGGCTATGCTGGAGGGCATGGGCATTCATAAGACAGCTTTCGCCATTCCGGAGGATGATGAACGGATTCAGTCCTTTGCGGATAAGGCAAAGGAAAAGGAAATCTATCTCTCCCCGAATTTCTATGTAGAGACCAGGGAAGGAAAGCTTTTTGACCGGTCCTATTTCATGGATCCCAACGGTGAAATTCTCGGGACCTCCGAGATGGTCAATATTTATTCGGCGGAAAATTTCTTCGAAAAGGACTATTATGATCCGTCAGAAACCGGCTTCCAGGTTTTCGATACGCCGAACGGCCGGATCGGTATCGTGATCTGCTTTGACCGTCATCTGGCTGAGTCGGTTCGGTCCTGTGCCCTCCAGGGAGCCCAGCTGGTTCTGATTCCTTCCGCCAATGTGAAGAATGAACCCCTGGATGTCTTCGAAGCCGAGCTTCAGGGTCAGGCCTTTGAAAACAATGTTTTCATCGCCATGTGCAACCGGGTCGGTCAGGAAGACGGCATGGATTTTGCCGGGGAATCCCTGGTCATTGATCCGGAGGGCCAGGTCATTGCCAAGGCAGGAGATAAGGAGGAGAATCTCCTGGTCGACCTGGATCTGGGCCAGGCCATCCGTTCCAGAAATCAGAGGCCTTATTTAAGCTATGTCAGACCGAGCAGTGCGGTTTACCATATGGCGGGAGATTTTACAGACCCGACGGTTCCGAGCCCCGAGTCCCTCTATCTTGCCATGGCGGACTATGACAAGGGCGATCCCAAGCGGATCCAGCATTTTACCAAGGTCTGGACCTATGCCCGTCTGATCGGACGCGGCGAGAAGCTGTCTGCCGAGGAGCAGACGATTCTGGAGACGGCCGCCATTGTTCATGACATCGGAATTCACAAGGCCGAGAAGGATTTCGGCTCCAGTGACGGAAAGCTTCAGGAGAAGCTGGGCCCCGGAGAAGCGGAGAAGCTTCTGAAGTCTCTTCTCTATCCGCCCAGGATTATTGAACGGGTCTGCTATCTGGTCGGCCATCACCATACCTATGACGGAATCGAAGGCCGGGATTATCAGATCCTGGTCGAAGCCGATTTTCTCGTCAATATCTATGAGGATGAGCTCCCGAAGCAAGCCATAGAAACTGCCTATCAGAAGATCTTCCGTACGGAAACCGGCAAGCGGCTTTTCCGTCAGATGTATCCTCAGACGGAAGAAGACTGAGAAATCAGTTGTATTTTTCTGAGCCTGAATATAAACTGATGGTGGATTTTGAAGAGCCGGTAATTTACCCGGGAATTGTATCAGGGTAGAAAGAAGAATGAAGCATGTATAACAGTGCGAATGCAGCAAGTGTAGTAAAGGATCATCAGAATCTATCCGTAGTTTCTGACAGGGAAAAGGCCAGAGAAGAAAAAGTATTCCGTCTGGAGGAGGTTTCGGAAACCAGAATTCTTGAAAATGCTCCCACCAATAAGACCGCTGTCCGTATGTTTGAAGAGAAGAGACGGCGGCTGGTGATCGAAAAGGTGGGAAAGGAAGCTTTAAGCTCCGAGCTTTTCGAGAAAGCCCGGAATCAGATCCACCATTATAATAATACGGTTGCCGGCCATACTCTCGAGGTCAGCGAGGTTGGCCTTCATATCGCTGAAATCCTGGAGCGTCACGGAATCCACGTCAACAAGGAAGAGGTTATTCGGACCACCCTTCTCCATGACTTCGGCATTATCGGCCGCCATGAGAAATTCAAGAATAATTTCGTTACGAATTTCCAGCATCCCAAGGATTCCGTCAAGGAAGCCTTAAAGATCTATCCGGATCTCTCAAAGAAGGAGCAGAAAAATATCGCCCGCCATATGTTCCCCTCTACCTTCATGTTCCCGACCAACCGGGAAGGCTGGATCCTGATTGCGGCCGACAAGATTGCATCCATGCATGATGTGCAGAGGCGTTTCTTCGGGAGAAGGAGAAGAGCGGAGAAGGCAGAGCAGGCGAAGATTGCTTCCCAGGCCTGATAGACATATCTTCTGATTTAAAGATGTGAAAATGAGAACAGGAGCAGGAGACCGTATGGAATCCTGCCTTTCTGTTTTAAAAAGAAGACAGAAAAATACCGACGAAGGAGGACAGGAGCAGTGCATGAACAGATGACGGCAGAGAAAAAGACGGCCACCAGGAACAGTATCTGGAGACTTTTATTTACTTTGATCGGTATCTCCCTGCAGATTGCTCTGATTGTCTCCTTTTTTACAACTCTAAACGGACGCTGGAGCTGGGTCCGGGATATGACACAGGTTCTGACCTTTATTCTGGTCCTTTTTATCTACAGCCAGCATAAGACCAGCTCCATGAAGACGCCCTGGATTATCCTGATTCTGGTTCTGCCGGTCTTTGGTATCGTCATGTACCTCCTGGTCGGTCTGAACGGATCGACTTATTTTATGAGAAAGCGTTACCAGGCGGTCGATGAGGAGCTGCTTCCCCATCTGCACAGGGATCCCCTGGCAGATGAGCTCTTAAAGGAGCGGCATCCCGAGCTCTCCGGTGTCAGCCGCTATCTGGAGGATTACGCAGCCTATCCCCTTTATCAGAATACCCGGGTCAGATTTTTCCCGGAAGCCTCGATGGGCCTGGAGGCTATGAAGGAAGACCTTCGCAAGGCTTCGCACTACATTTTCATGGAGTATCATGCCATCGAAGAAAAGGAGTCCTGGAAGGGTATTGAGGATATCCTGAAGGAAAAGGCGGCCCAGGGCGTTGAGGTCCGTATCTTCTATGATGATATGGGATCGATCGGTTTTCTGGACGGCCGCTTTATCAAGCGGATGGAAGCCATGGGTATCCAGTGCAGGGATTTTAACCCGGTTATGCCCGGCCTCAATGTTTTCCTCAATAACAGAGACCACCGGAAGATCACAGTCATCGACGGGGAGATCGGCTATACCGGAGGCTATAACCTGGCCAATGAGTATTTTAATGTCACTCATCCTTACGGACACTGGAAGGATACGGGAATCCGCCTGGAAGGAGATGCGGTCAGAAGTCTGCTTGTGACTTTCCTTGAAAACTGGAATGCCATGAAGGATCCCAAGCTCGATGATACCGAGGGTGATATTGCCCGCTATATCAAGGTCGCCGAGAAAGAGGAAAGAGCGGACGAGAAACGCGAGGAGAAGCGGGCTGAGGAGCAGATCCGGGAAGGAAAGCTTCCGGACATTTCCCGGGAGGGCTTTGTCCAGCCTTATGCGGATAACCCCATCGATAATGAAAATGTCGGCGAGAATGTCTATATTTCATTGATCGAACAGGCAGAAGACTACTGCTGGTTTATTACTCCCTATCTGATCATTACGGATGAAATGAATCATGCCCTGTCCCTGGCGGCAAAGAGGGGCGTGGATGTCCGCATTATTACGCCGGGCATTCCGGACAAGAAACTGATCTATCAGATCACCCGGTCCTATTACAACGGTCTGGTCCGGAACGGCGTCCGGATCTATGAATACACACCGGGCTTCTGCCATGCCAAGATGTGTGTGACCGATGACATTGCGGCCACCTGCGGAACCATTAACCTGGATTACCGGAGCCTCTATCATCATTTCGAAAACGGCTGTCTGATCGTGGATGATCCGGTTGTGACAGAAATCCATGATGATTTCCTGAATACCATGGAGCAGTGCCGGGAGGTTACAAAGTTCTATAAGGAGGGACGGACCAGAAGACTACGCCTCTGGCAGATGTTCCTGAGACTCTTTGCGGAATTATTATAAAAAAGAAAAGGAAGAAGATTATGAAGACAAAAATCTACATTGACGGTCAGAGCGGAACCACAGGTCTTGAAATTTACGACAGAATCGGAAAACGGGATGATCTGGAGCTTCTTCGGATCGATGAGGACAAGCGCCACGATCCAGAGGAGAGAAAGAAATTCCTGAATGCTGCGGATCTGGTCTTCCTTTGTCTGCCGGATGACGGGGCCAGAGAAGCTGTATCCATGATTGAAAATCCAGATGTCCGCGTCGTCGATGCTTCGACCGCCCACCGGACGGCAGAGGGCTGGACCTACGGCTTCCCGGAGCTTTCAAAGGAACAGCGTCAGGCCATCCGGGACAGTCATCGGGTCGCCAATCCGGGCTGCCATGCAACCGGACTGATTTCCTCGACCGCACCCCTGGTCCGTCTGGGCATTCTGCCAAAGGACTATCCCCTGACCTGCTTTTCTCTGACCGGCTACTCGGGCGGCGGAAAAAAGATGATCAGGGACTATGAGACCGAGCCGGTCCGGACCGAGCTCAAGGCGCCGGGCATCTACGGCCGGACCCTTCATCACAAGCATCTTCCGGAAATGCAGAAGATGACAGGCCTTCTCTATCCACCGGTCTTCCTTCCGGTCGTCGATGATTATTACAGAGGAATGGCTGGAACAATCTCTCTTCAGAACCGTCTTCTGAACGGGACTCCGACTGCCCGTGATATCCGGAATGCCCTGGCAGACTACTATAAGGACGAGCACTTCCTTTCGGTCCGTCCCTTCGAGGAAAAGCCCGGCACCATCTATGCCAATGCCCTGGCCGGCACCAACCGCCTGGAGCTTGTCGTTTCCGGAAATGAAGACCAGACCACAGTAACAGCTCTCTTCGATAACCTGGGCAAGGGTGCCAGCGGAGCTGCTGTCCAGAATATGAATATCATGCTGGGTCTGCCGGAGGAAACCGGATTGGAGTGAGTGAATCCACGAACGGAAAGGAACTGCCTGTGAGCAGAAAAATTTCAGACCATCTTTCTTTATGAAGCGGAAATCGGACAAAATGAAAAACAATTCAGAAAACATTTACTTTAGGGACTTCCGGTGCTATGATGAGGCCGTTTGGGGTTTTGTATACAAAACTTTCCAGATTTAGGTCATTCGTATTTGCAATTTCAATCGAAGGAAGGAAAGAAGAAAATTGAAGTTCATCAGACGAAAGAAAAACCTGCTCCTGCATCTCATCATGGCATTTGTCGGAGGAGGCTGTGCCATCTACGGCATCATGCTCCGGGGAAACTTCGGCCAGGCTCAGACCGCAAATCTGACCGATCTTCTGATTCATGTCATTATCGGCGATGACTGGTTCCAGGTGCTCTATCGTTTTGTCGCCTTTCTTCTTTTCATGTCGGCTCTTGCCATCACTCATATTCTGAAAAGGTTCATTAAGCAGGTCCGGGTAGAAGAAATCTGCTTTGCCGTCGAGTTCGTCTGCGTTCTGATTGCAGGCATGCTTCCGGCGGACATTCCGGATATCCTCGGTCTCTGGCCGATCTTTTTCATGACCGGCTTCCAGTGGGGTGTCTTTGCCGGTGCAGAGGGTTTCAACTGTTCTACAATTTTCTGCTCCAATAACTGCAAGCAGGCTTTGTTCGGCTGGATGGATTATTTTGCAGACCATAAGAGAAGAAGCTTTGAGCAGGGACGCTTCTATACGGCGACCATTGTCTTTTTCTATACCGGCGCCCTTTATCTTGGCATTCTGACCCATCTGATCGGTGTCCGCTCCATCTTTTTCCAGATGCTTCCTCTTTTCGGGGCAGTTTCTCTCTGGATTGTCACAGGAAGCCAGAAGACAGCAGAGAAGAAGCCTTTCCTGGAAGGCCCCCAGAACTACCGCAAGGGTGTTTCCGAACTTTAATTCTGAAAAAATCCACTAGAAAGTAAGATTATGAACAAAAGCAGATTGCTGGAGGGAAAGCCGCTATCGGCCATTGTCACATTCACGATTCCCTTACTGATCGGAAATATTTTCCAGCAGCTTTATAATATGGCGGATACAGTCATCGTAGGCCGTTTTGTCGGACAGAATGCCCTGGCAGCAGTCGGCTCGACCGGAACCATTATGTTCCTGATCCAGGGCCTGGCCAACGGTCTGTCCTCCGGCTTTACCGTTATGACTTCGCAGAGATTCGGAGCCGGGGATAAGAAGGGGACCCGGCGGTCGGTTTCCAATGCCATCGTCATGTCAGCCATCGTGACCATCCTTTTGACTGCACTCAGCACCCTTCTCATGCACAGGATTCTCCATCTTATGAATACGCCGAAGGAGATCTATAACTATGCCTACGATTACATCATCGTGATCTGCATCGGTCTCTTCAGCACGGTCTATTACAATCTCTTCGCCGCCATGCTCCGGGCGGTTGGCAATGCCAGGATGCCTCTGGTTTTCCTGGTCTTTTCCGCATGTCTGAATGTAGGGCTTGACCTTCTTCTGATTATCAAGTTCCACATGGGAACCCAGGGAGCCGCTGTTGCGACAGTCATCTCCCAGGGCATCTCGGCCGTCCTCGAGGCGGTCTATATTTTAGCCCGTCAGCCGGAACTGCGTCTGCAGAAGGATTTCTACCGGATCAACCGGCAGATGGCCAAAAGCCAGCTGGTTGTCGGTGTTCCCATGGCTCTGCAGTTTGGTATCACAGCTTCGGGAACCATGATCATGCAGGCGGCCATCAATATCTACGGACCCCTTGCTGTCGCTGCCTATACGGCTGCAAGTAAGGTGCAGAATGTTCTCTGTCAGGGCTATATGTCGGTCGGTCAGACCATGGCGGCCTATACAGGTCAGAATTACGGGGCCGGGAAAATCGACCGGATTCATTCGGGCGTCAGAGCTTCCATGAAGCTGGATGTGGTATATTCGGTTGTCGTTGGCACTCTGGCTCTCCTTCTTCTTCGCCCCGGCATGAGTCTCTTCTTCGATGCTAAAACCAATATCGGCAAGATGATGCCTTACGCCTGGCCCTATATGATCGCCAGCGTCATCTGCTTTATTCCCCTGGGTATGATCTTTATTTTCCGGAATACCATGCAGGGCTGCGGCTACGGCCTCATGCCCATGCTGGGAGGCGTTGTGGAGCTGATCTGCCGGATGACCTTTGCCATTGCATCCATGGTCAGCGGGATCTATGTCCTGGCAGCCATGTCGGATGCCTCGGCCTGGGTGGGAGCAGGACTTTTCACCTGTCTGGCCTACCGCAGCATTATAAAGAAGGTCGATCAGGAATTTGCAGGCCGGGAGAGGGCAGCGGATTTCTGACAGGGAAATTTCAGGGCAGAAATCTTAATAATTCTTAATCTAAGAACAGTATTTGCTCGGCTGTAAAAAGTGTATAATTATTAAAAATGATCGTCATCTGTCGGCTTCCGTTCCTGAACCGGCGGGTGACGCCTTCTTATGTTCAGGGTATCTGTATAGGGATTTAACAGAGACTTTTTTAAAAGCTTTTCATTTTATTTGAGCTTTACAGGTGCATACATGCATACATAAGAAAGAAATCAGATCATCTCATGCAGCTGTCTGCACGGGAAATATTTTAAATAATCAACAGGAAGGATTGCATATGAATGGAATCAAGCGGACGCTGACCTACCTTCGGCCCTACCGGAAGCAGGCCATTCTGGCCCCGACTTTCAAGCTCCTGGAGGCTCTCATGGATCTTATGACCCCTCTGATTGTCGCCGAAATCATCAACCACGGTATAGCCCAGAGTAATTTCTCTCTGGTTGTCCGCTGGTTTCTGGTCCTCCTTCTTCTGGCAGCAGCCGGGATGGGCTTCTCCTTTACCGCCCAGTGGTTTGCCGCAAGAGCCAGTGTCGGCTGTACGACCGGTCTTCGCCAGGCCCTCTTTGACCATATCGAAAACCTGTCCTATACCGAGCTCGATACCATGGGTACCGATACCCTGATCACCCGGATGACCTCGGATATGAACCAGGTGCAGAACGGCCTGAATCTGGTCCTTCGCCTGCTTCTCCGGAGTCCCTTCATTGTTGTCGGTGCAGTTATCCTGTCCTTTACCATCAATGTCAAAGCCGCTCTGGTCTTCGTCATCACGGTTCCCATCTTAAGTGTCGTAATTTTCGGCATCATGGCAGCCTCCATTCCCCTCTATGCCAAGACTCAGGGGGCCCTGGACCGTCTGCTCGGAACCACCCGTGAGAATCTGACCGGTGTCCGTGTTATCCGTGCCTTCCATAATGAGAAGAGAGAGGTAGAGGAGTTCGACCGGGAAAACCAGGCTCTGACTCATTTAAATGAATTCGTCGGCCGTCTGTCGGCCCTCATGAATCCGGCCACCTTTGCCATCGTCAATATCGCCACCATCATTCTGATCCGGGTCGGCGCCATCCAGGTCTTCCATGGAAATATGGCTCAGGGCGATGTCGTTGCCCTCTATAACTACATGGCTCAGATCATTATCGAGCTCATCAAGCTGGCCAGCCTGATTATAAATATCAACCGGTCCATCGCCTGTGCCGACCGGATCGACAATGTGCTGACCGTAGAATCCACGATGGAATATCCCGAGGCAGCAGGTCAGAAGGCAGAAATCACTTCGGACTCTCAGCCGGTTGAAAAGACTGCGAAAGAATCGGAAGGTTCAAAGGATCAGGCAGATGACGCTGTCGTCTTTGACCATGTCTCCTTTGCCTATGCGGGAACCGGAGAAAATGCCCTGGAGGACATTG
Source organism: Lachnospiraceae bacterium (assembly GCA_029224965.1). GTDB lineage: Bacteria > Bacillota > Clostridia > Lachnospirales > Lachnospiraceae > Lachnocurva. The sequence continues at coordinate 163,475 of JAQXVO010000030.1, read as the reverse complement.
ATTTCACAGCAAAGAAGGGCCAGACCATTGGTGTCATCGGCGGAACCGGATCCGGCAAGTCTACTCTGGTCAACTTGATTCCCCGTTTTTATGATGCCAGCCAGGGACAGGTTCTTGTGAACGGTCAGGATGTCCGGACCTATGCCAAGGGAGAACTGATCGATCATATCGGCGTGGTTCCCCAGAAGGCAGTCCTTTTTGAGGGAAGTATCCGGGATAACCTGCTCTGGGGCAATGAAAATGCCAGTGACGGGGACCTCTGGAAGGCTATCGAGACGGCCCAGGCTGTGGAAGTCGTCAAGGGCAAGCAGGGCGAACTCGATGCCCTGATCGAGCAGAACGGACGGAACCTGTCCGGCGGCCAGCGGCAGAGACTTACCATTGCAAGAGCCCTGGTCAGAAAGCCTTCGATTCTGATCATGGATGATTCCTCCAGCGCCCTGGATTTCGCAACGGATCTGGCTCTCCGGACGGCCATTCACGGCCTGGAAGGCGAGATGACGGTCTTCATTGTTTCCCAGAGAACCTCAAGTGTCCGTTCGGCCGATCAGATCATCGTTTTAAATGACGGTAAGATGGCCGGCATCGGAAGCCATGACAGTCTGATGAAAAACTGCAGAGTCTACCAGGAAATCTATTATTCCCAGTTCCCGGATGAGAAGCCTGCAGACTGGAAGGAGGCCGAGTGATGAGTGATTTGAAAAAGACCCCGGATCAGGGAAAGAAAAACCAGAACCAGGCCGGTGCAGTATCTGCAAAGAAGACCGACGGCTCCAGCATGTCTGTCATGAAAAAGGTCCTGAAGGTCATTGCCCACTACCGTTTCCTTCTTCTCTTAAGTGTGATTCTGGCTGCGGTAACAGTTGTTCTCCAGCTTTATATTCCCATTCTCTTCGGTAATGCCATTGATCTGATCCTTGGACCCGGCAAGGTCAAGTTCGGACCCATGAGGCCTCTTCTTTTAGAGATTCTGTTCCTGATTCTCCTGACGGCTCTTCTGACCTGGCTTATGAACCTGATCAATAACCGGCTGACCTACCGGACTGTTCAGGATATCCGGTCAAAGGCTATCCGGAAAATCCAGACCCTGCCTCTTTCCTACCTGGATTCCCACAGTACCGGAGACATTGTTCAGCGTGTCATTGCCGACGTTGACCAGCTGTCCGACGGACTGCTTCTGGGCTTTACCCAGCTTTTCTCTGGCATTGTCATGATCTTTGTAACGCTTGGCTTTATGTTCTCGAAGAACATAGAGATCACCGTCATGGTGCTGGTCCTGACTCCGGTCAGCTTCCTAGTGGCAAGGTTCATTTCCAGCCATTCCTATAAGCTCTTCCGTAAGCAGACAGAGGTCCGCGGAAGACAGACCGCTCTGATTAACGAGATGGTGGGAAACGAGAAGGTCGTCAAGGCCTTCGGCCATGAGAATAAGGCTTCCGAGCAGTTCCAGGTCTTAAATAAAGACCTCCAGGATGCTTCGGAGAAGGCCATCTTCCTAAGCTCTCTGACCAATCCTTCGACCAGAGCCGTAAATAATGTGATTTATGCATTGGTTGCGCTGGTCGGTGCAGGAATGATTCTGGCCGGACGTCTGACCGTCGGCGGACTGACCGTCCTTCTGACCTATGCCAACCAGTATATGAAGCCTTTTAACGACATCAGCTCTGTTATCACCGAGCTCCAGAATGCCATGGCCTGCGCTCAGCGTATTTTCGAACTGATTGAAACTGACTCAGAGAGTGCAGATCCCAAGGAACTCCTGCATCCCTGGCTGTACGCGGAGAGTGCTGATCATACAGGAGATTCCGATCATGCAGTGAACGAAATTCCTGCCGCTTCGGATTCCGACGGGAAGAATGCAGAGGAGCTGCTGTCCGAGCAGACTCCGGATGAGAAGCACGAGATCGGCGCGGTCGATATTTCTCATGTCTATTTCTCTTATGACAAGACGAAGAAGCTGATCGAGGACTTCAATTTCCATGCCGATCCTGGCATGAAAATTGCCATCGTCGGACCGACCGGATGCGGCAAGACGACCTTTATCAACCTGCTCATGCGTTTTTATGACGTCGATCAGGGATCGATCGCCATCGACGGGCAGAAGATCAATGAAGTCAGCCGGGGATCCCTGCGGAAGAATTACGGCATGGTCCTTCAGGACAGCTGGATCAAATTCGGCACAGTCCGGGAAAATATCGCCTTCGGTAAGCCGGATGCCACGGATGAGGAGATCATACGGGCGGCAAAGGAAGCCCACAGCTACGAGTTTATCCGCCGTATGCCCAAGGGCCTGGACACCGTGATTAACGATGAAGACCTGTCCCAGGGCGAGAAGCAGCTGCTCTGCATCACAAGAGTCATGCTTCTTATGCCGCCTATGCTGATCCTCGATGAGGCGACATCCTCGATTGATACCCGGACCGAGCTTCTGATCCAGTCCGCCTTCGACAAGCTCATGCGGGGCCGGACCAGTTTCATCGTTGCCCACCGTCTGTCCACCATCCGGAACGCCGATGTCATCCTCGTCATGAAGGACGGCAGGATCATCGAGCAGGGCAGCCACGATGAACTGATGAAGAAGAACGGCTTCTATACCAAACTTTATAATTCCCAGTTTGCCGGAGTGGAAATTTAACAAGACGCATTTTAAAAGTCATATCTTAACTCCTGACAGTTTCATAGCGTATATTTCTGAATCCCTCGCCAAAGGCGGGGGATATTTTTTTCGGATTCAAAGAATCCGCCTGTTCAAATCTGCTTCGTCATGCTATGATAATTCTCGTGTGTTCGAAACCATCCACACGGTAAATAAAACTATGGAGAACAGAACTATGAAAAACAAAAAAGCACTTTACATCACCCAGGCAGCGATGATTGCGGCACTCTATGTCGTACTGACCGTATTTATCAATGCCTTCAACCTGGCCAGCGGAGCGATTCAGGTCCGGATCTCTGAAGCACTCTGCATCCTTCCGGTCTTCACACCGGCAGCCATTCCGGGTCTTTTCATCGGATGTCTTCTGGCCAATCTTGTGACAGGTGCCATGATCTGGGACATTATCTTCGGATCTCTGGCAACTCTTCTCGGTGCGATCGGCACCTACTATCTCAGAAAGACCAGATTCGCTTTTACCCTTCCTCCGGTCATTGCCAATATGATCGTGATTCCGCCGGTTCTCATGCTGGCCTATCATGTGCCGGACGCCTGGTGGTTCCTGGTCATCACCGTGGGTCTTGGCGAAGTGATCTCAGTCTGCATCCTCGGCTTTATCTTAAAGAAGGCTCTGTGGAACTTCCGCTATCAGATTTTCAGGATTGAAGAAAGGGCATGAGGCAGAGAATCTGAAATATAGACCTCAGTGAAATCTGAATCCTGTCAGACATCCGATCAAAAAGAGAAGAGGGTCCGACAGAACAGATTCAGAGGACAGAACAGTAAAAGAAAAAGATGGTTTTTAAAGGGCATGTGAGAATGATGATCACTCATTCTTCACATGCCCTTTATTGAGACTCTATGGAAATGAATTTAGGAATATCTACCAGAAACAGAAACGATTCTGTATTAGGATGTCGATAAGACATCTTTATGGATCACTGATCAGGGAAATCTGTTTCATTCCCGGGTAGTTGTTCTATTGGACAAGTATATCCATAAGACTGGCGTAGACATCCTCGTATTTGGCTCGCCAGTTGTAGCAGATGGCATCCGCTTCGGCCTTGGTCGCTACATTCAGGGTCAGTGCAATCAGAACGCGGGGACCCTGGCTGACTGAGAGATGGACGCTGTAGCCGCCGCCCTCGGCCCGGTCGTAGATAGCCGTGATGTCATTTTCGCTCTGCATTTGCAGACCCTTTTTCTTGAAATAATCCGCGATATCCTCCCGGATGGCCGGAGTGATCCGGTCCTGAAAGAGGATCAGGGTCTTCTTTCCCTCCTCGGTGATGGAGTAGAGAATCTGTGTGTGATTCTTTTCACCGGAAATAAAGCGGTTTTCCTCCAGACCGTGGATAATCTCCTGGATGGAAAAGTAGTCTGTGTAATTCCGTTCCGTAAAAAATTCAGTAATTTGTGTTCCAGACATGGGAAAGCCGGCACGCTGCAATAATTCCAGCACCGTCATTTTGTAGATCATATCCGGTTCTGCCATGAAATTCGGACCTCCTTATTTTCTGACGTGATCCCTGACTGCCTTGGAGACAACCTCGGCAACCTTTGGATCGAAGGCTTCCGGCATAATGTTGTCTTCGGAAAGCTGATCGTCCGGCACCAGAGAAGCAATGGCTTCTGCGGCAGCCAGTTTCATTTCCTCTGTAATTTCCTTTGCATGGGCTTCCAATGCACCCTTGAAGATACCGGGGAAGGCTACAACGTTATTGACCTGGTTGGGAAAATCGGACCGTCCGGTTCCGACAACTCTGGCGCCTGCTTTCCTGGCAAGATCCGGCATGATTTCCGGTGTCGGATTCGCCATGGCAAAGAGAATAGCGTCATGGTTCATGGACCTAACCATATCCTGACTTACAATGCCGGGAGCGGAGACACCGACGAAGATATCGGCACCCTTCAGGGCATCGGCAAGAGTGCCGGTCTGACCGGACAGGTTGGTGACATCCATCATCTTTTCTTGCATCCAGTTCAGATCCTTGGATTTTTTGGAAAGAATACCGGGTTTATCGCACATGGTAATGTCGGGGAAGCCGTAGCGGAGGAGCAGTTTTGTAATGGCAACGCCGGCGGAGCCCGCACCGTTTACTACAACCCTGCAGTCTTCCTTCTTCTTTCCGACAACCTTTAAGGCATTGATGATGCCGGCCAGGACAACGATGGCGGTACCATGCTGATCATCGTGGAAAACCGGGATATCCAGCTCCTTCTTCAAACGCTCCTCGATTTCAAAGCAGCGGGGAGCGGAGATGTCCTCGAGGTTGATGCCTCCGAAGGTAGGAGCAATGGCCTTGACGACAGCGACGATCTCATCGGGATCCTGGGTGTCCAGGCAGATGGGGAAGGCATTGATGCCGCCGAACTCCTTAAAGAGCACAGCCTTTCCTTCCATAACCGGCATGGCTGCTTCGGGTCCTATATTTCCAAGACCGAGAACGGCAGAACCGTCGGATACAACGGCAACGGTATTGGCTTTCAGGGTATAATGATAGACCTCGGCAGGATCCTTTGCGATGACCCGGCAGGGGGCTGCGACGCCCGGTGTATAGGCAAGGGCCAGATCCTCTCTGGTTCTGACATGGGCTTTGGGCTCGGTTGAAATCTTACCATTCCATTGGCGATGAAGTTCCAGCGCTTTTTCATCATTTGTCATTGGGAAGCCTCCTTCATTTTTTTTGCTCCGGGAATTCCCTTCAGGGGCTTTCCGAAGCTTGAGACAGTAAACACTGAAGTATTCTTTTCGTGTCTTCAGACATCCTTTTCATCATAGCATTTCATGATTTTAGAGGCAAGGAAGGACAGCCGGCGAAAAGCCAGGATCCGGGCCGGACAGCTGAAAAATTCTGAAATCCGTAAAGGGAAGACCTGGAAGCTGATTGAATTCAATTTTAAGAAAGTATATGATAAAGATAAACCAAATCTATAGCAGAAGAGTATTGCATTCCCTGGAAATTTTGATATGAAGGAATTCCCCTGAACGGTGGAGACGGAGACGATTCGGTTCAGGTCCTGGAGTATGTGAGCGGAAAACCTATTCCATCGGCCTGTCACAGATCTATACCGTTCCGTTGGAAAATGAGTTCACGCCCTATCTTTATCCCAATCAGTATTGTGACTGCAAGGCAGACGATGATCTTTTGTCCAATATTCCGATCAACGATCTGCCGGATCCCGATACCTCTTTGCCTCTATAAGCGAGAAGACCGGTCTTGGCATGATAATGACGGGCCTGCAGAGGGTTCTTCTGAATCTCGGTAGTTTGATTTCATGTTTTTGGTAAAAGAGAACGATAGAACCGGACCTTTGAAGAAAAGAAAACCGGATTTTTGAGAAATCGTTCGGATGGAAGGAAGCTGGGAAACAAAACGTACATAGATCGGGGGCCGGAAGAGCATTCCGGTATTATTAATAAAAGAGTACTAGAACTGAGGAAATCGTATGGCAGGAAATATGAAAGAAAAATATGAGACGCTGTCCGCAGCAGTGCTGAGAGATCTGGCCAAGAGCAGGGGAATTGCCAGAATCTCCCGACTGAAAAAGGAGGAACTTGTCGAGGTTATGCTTCGGCAGGATGTCATTGATGCGGAAGCCAGGAAGGCTTCTTCTGATGAGGCAGAGGGCAGTACAGCATCGTCTGAAAATGCAGATGCTAAAAAGAAGGCTTCTGCAGGCAGAACCAGGGCAGATGCACAGACAGATAAAATGACCTCTTCTGCGAAGAATGAAGCTGGGCCGGAAGATGAGGCTGAAACGAATGCACCTTCGAAAGGAAGAAAAACCAGAGCGAAGACGAAGACAGATGCAAAGTCGAAAACAGAATCCTCGAAAAAGACAGCGGGGAAAACTGCCGGCAGAAGAAAGACGAAAACGGATAGTGAAGCGGCAGCTGGAACCGCTGCCAAGGCTGAAGCTGTAGTTGAGGCAGAGAGCAAGGCAGAAGCAGAAACCAAGTCAATCGACAATCCTGCATCCGCTGCGGAAGGCAGAGAAGATATGGGATCGAAAGCAGCGTCTGAATCCGCAGCTGCAGAGGAGGATCAGGCCGGGTCTGCAGATGAAGCAGAGGCAGGAGAAACCGCTGAGGGCAGGGAGACAGCCCAGAAGACAAGAGGGCAGAAGCAAAAGAGAACAGCCCGGACTCGGAAGCCTTCGGAAGAAGGAAGGACTTCTGCAAGACAGTCCGGCCGCAAGGCTTCTAATGAAAAGACAGATCATGACAAGGCGGAACAGCCGGAAAATGAGAAGAACGACCGGAACCGTCAGAAGCGGCGGCCGGAGAGGACATCTTTCTCCAGGCGACAGAAGGCGGAGACTGGTCAGGAATCCCAGAAGAGAGCAGAGACCAGCCTGAATCGTACGAAGGCAGAAGCTGCTCCGAAGCGCCGGAAGGTGGAGGAAGAGGAAGCACCGCTGCAGATGCATGCCCATCCCTATGAAGGACCTTCTGCAGCTAAGGATAAAGAAGAAGTAAGGACTGCAGAGGGCCAGAGAGAAGAACCCCAGCCCGTCCGCCATGAGGAAAACAGAGCCGAGCGTCATGAAGAGAATCGGCCGGAACGTCATGAGGAAAGCAGGGCCGAGCGTCAGGCTGCCCGGGATGAGAAGGCAGCAGAGGAGATTTCCCAGTACCGGGATGCCCGTTCGGTTACCGGAATCCTTGAGGTTATGCAGGAGGGATACGGTTTCTTACGCGGCAGCAATTATATGCCGGGTGACAACGATGTCTATGTCTCGCCTTCCCAGATCCGCCGCTTTAACATGCGGACCGGAGATATCATCACCGGTAAGACCCGGAAGAACAATCCCAATGATAAATACGGGGCTCTTCTTTTCGTCGACACCATGAATGGGGTCAATCCGGATCAGGCTTCGCATCGGTCTAAATTTGAGGATATGATCCCCATCTTTCCGAATGAGCGGATCCGCCTCGAATACGAGGGCTGCAGCCCGGCCATGCGGATCGTGGATCTCTTCTCTCCGATCGGCAAGGGCCAGCGAGGCATGATTGTTTCCCAGCCCAAAGCCGGAAAGACGACCCTTCTGAAGGAAGTCGCCAAGTCCGTCAAGATGTCCCATCCGGACATGCACATCATCGTCCTTCTGATCGATGAGCGTCCCGAGGAAGTCACGGATATGAAGGAATCCATTGAGGGCGGGAATGTCGAAGTCATTTACTCGACTTTTGACGAACTGCCAGAGCACCACAAGCGGGTTTCGGAAATGACGATCGAGCGCGCCAAGCGGCTGGTAGAGCAGGGAAGGGATGTCATGATCCTTCTCGATTCCATTACCCGTCTGGCCCGGGCCTATAACCTGACGGTACCGCCATCCGGACGAACTCTGTCCGGCGGCCTGGATCCTGCGGCCCTGCATATGCCCAAGCGTTTCTTCGGCGCTGCCAGAAACATGAGGGAGGGCGGCTCTCTGACCATTCTTGCAACGGCACTGGTCAATACCGGTTCCAAGATGGATGATGTCGTCTACGAGGAATTCAAGGGCACCGGCAATATGGAACTGATTCTGGACCGGAAGATGTCGGAACGGCGGATCTTCCCGGCCATCGATCTCTCCCAGTCCTCGACACGGCGGGATGACCTTCTTCTGTCCCGGGAAGAGAGAGCGGCCATGGATATTGTCCGTCGAGGCCTGGTCAATAACCTGCGGCGGGATGAAGCCACAGAACAGGTCCTCAATATGCTGACCCATACCAGAAATAATGGAGACCTGGTCAAACTGATCCTTCGGAAGAGAATGCTGTAAGACCGGAATAATTACAGAAGGAGTTGTAGTTATACTTGAATGATGTTCAATATACTTCTATGATGACTTATAGGGTAAGCTACAAGCCATATCAATTAGGAGAGCTTATATGAGTATAAAGAAGCGAAAAAGGATTGTCTTGTTTTTTTTACTCTTACTTATTTTATTCGTATCATGTCTTGGACTGTTATGGAAGAAAAATACAAAATCTCCATCAAAGCAAGATACGACAAAAGAAAGCGTACAGGAAGAAAGGGAAGAGCGTCCTTTGGAAAATGTCGATGAGAAATATGTCACTATCCCATCTGATGATTCTTTGAAAACCATGCCTTATGATCAAAACAAAGATTATAAGAAAATATTGATTGAATAGGGAAAAACGGGTGTGTTTTAAAATGAATTGCGAAAGGAGATATTAGATCTCCACTCGCAATTCTTTCCCCCTAAAAAATAGTGTTGCGAGACAATCTCGCAACACTATTTTTTTACAAAGAAAGGTGGTAGCCATGAAAAAGATTATTAACGGGAAGATGTACAACACGGAAACAGCGAATTGTGTCGGCTACTGGGAAAACGGATATGGCTGTGGCGATTTCCAGTATGCTGAAGAAAGACTGTACCGGAAAAGAACCGGAGAATTTTTCATTCACGGCGAGGGCGGTGCCATGACACAGTATGCAGAAAGCGACGGCGACGCATACTGCGGTGGTGAGAAGATCATTCCCATTTCCGAGGATGAAGCAAAGGAATGGGCAGAGAATCATCTGACCGCTGACGACTACGAAAGTATTTTTGGTGAAGTCGAAGAGTAAAGCAATGCCAATGGAGGGATCATTCTCTCCATTGGCTGCCATGAGTGAGGCTATTGCCATGAAAAAGCAGGATGATCTCGCAACACTATTTTATTTAGATTTAGAGGTTAACGAAACATGGTAAAAGATGGTTGGCATATAGTCAAAGGCTTTGATGTGTTCGTAAAAGATGGAAAGATCACACGTGGCATAAAGAAAGACTATAACGGTGATTATGTACCGGCATTTCCGTATAGATCTACAAAAGAAGGGTGGAGCCAGGAAACACCGACTGTAGCGGCATTTCGACGTGATAACTGGACTTTAAAATGAAGGGATGGATCAGATCGTGAAAGCAGACATTTCAACTAATATTTACAAATCGGTCTTTGGTATCACTGAAAACCATATGGACGTTAACCGGCATGTCAAGGCTGTAATCATCAATTTTGGAGACGAGCGTGGAGATATCATTGTCGAAAATGATAACTTCGGTACTCGCCGTAAATATGCAGACTTCACAGAAGGCAAGAAAAAAGCAGGGCTGCATCCCTTGCAGATCGTCTTTAGCGGCGTAGATGTTGCACATCAATTTGGAGATCGATACATCAACGAAAAAGATGAAATCTGTACTTTCTAAACGTTACCGTTTTAATCGTTTTTCGGAAGGTAGCAGGAATGAAGAAATTTGAAATAGTCGAGCATACAGAAGAGATAAAAAATAAAAGTGCGATTGTACCGGGCTGTACCGAAAGCCCGGAAATCTATGAATCTCATACTAATATTGATAAGAAAATACTGAAATCATTCGACACCTTAGAAAAAGCAAAGACGGAGCTTGAAAATTACGTTGCAAGTATCAGTAAAGAGTCCGGGTCTGCTGGAACTTATTATCTCGTAACGGAATATATGATTGAAGAGAACGACTACGACGAAGATGGTGAATGGATTTCTGGTGGTGACATTTGGGAATTTTCGAAATTCCCCAATGATTATTATATTTCAAAAATCCGAGAAGATCTGATTCAGATGAGGTTATTGGAAGACTATCTTAACCATAATTTGTCTGAGGAGTACATCAAATGGTACATCAACGATTCTGGTGAACTCTTGAATAGATCATCTGTCAGCATAGATGATGAACCAGAATCCGCTTGGAACGGAAATGCAAAATGCGTTTTTACAATCAGTCCGTGGCATGACCTGGACAGTCTTGAAGTTGAAAACGCTGATGTCATGGACGATGAAGAATTCATCGATTTTGTTTATGGCGATGATCTTAATCGAGCATTTAATCAATGAACATAGGAGGTCAAACCATGTTTTTCAAAAGAAAAAGAAGACATACAAGGTAGCCGATAAATACGCACTCATGACAGTACAGTCTATCAAAGAGTCGGATAAAAAAGCCGGATATGTTCGGCCTGCGGAGTATTACGAATGCCGTCGAAAGCTGCTATCCAAAAAGTACCGAAGATATAAACAGGAAGACTTCGAGAAGGATGTTGAACGTATCGGTCATGGTCATTATGAGAAAGAATTGAAAGAGGTTTCTTTTGAGACATTTAAGGTTTAAAGATCGGAAACAAATCGAAGAATACATTCATGAAGGATGTACTCCCAAGGAAATTGCAGAAAAAACAGGCTTCCATATTGCAACGATCTATCGGGAAATCCAAAAAGGGGTGACTGGAGATTCGTTTGATACGTATTCCGCCATACAAGCCGAGCGGAACAAGCTGAGATAAAGGATATGAATTGTGGGAAGGGGGAAAGGATGGATGTAGAGAATAATGACTTATTTTATCTTCTCGCCCATTACGAAGAGGAATTATCCAATATTAATCACTCCATCAAGCATCTGTATGACATGATCATTTCCCTCCAGAAAGAATCTGACGAAAAGATACGGCAGGCATCCCTCCATCCGCAAAACCTGGAACTTGGTGTCCGGGTGCAAACGTCCGGTGGATCAGATCTTTCTTCCGTACTCAGCTCGATATCCAGAATTAAGGATGAGGAAATACATGATATCAATGAGCAGGTTACGGTTTGGAAAGCACGGAAAGACCAGCTGAATCGACTTAAGATATCGTATGACTTGATCTCAAACTGCCGGGAAAAAGAGATTTTTGAAATCTTATTGAAAGCAGAAAAACAAGGAAGGAATCCAAGAGTATTGATTTTGCAAAAAGGTATTCAGATGAACCGTGCATATAAGATCAGAAAAACGATGCTGAATGCCATAAATAGCATTTTTATTAGTGATTTTACGACCCTTCAATTATTACAGATTTCTCCGATGAGTTTGAAGAAGGCTCAGAAGTTTTTCTTAAAAAATACAGATGCAACAAATTAGGTAGCGTGTACGGAATTTGAGATGGACCTCGATTCTGTACTTAGGAAATAGAGAAAGGTGGAAAACCATGAAAACAATTACCGTATGGAACTTAAAAGGCGGGGTAGGAAAGACAACGACAGCTTTCAACCTCGGAGCAGAACTGGCGAAGGAAGGAAAAAAGGTTCTATTCATTGACCTCGATACCCAGGCAAATCTGACTTATTTCTTCGAACCGGAGCTTCGGAAGAAAAAGTGTGCGTACCCCGATATTTCAGAATTAGCAGATACTCATGCAGAATCTGTAAAGCGTGGAATCTACGTTTCGGAAAGGTTTCTAAACGTTTCTTACGTTCGGGGATCGAATCGGCATACGGTATTCCCTATGCTGGATGGCTTACAGAAGATGCTTCTCCCGGTCAATGAAACTTACGATTACTGCATCATTGATACCCACCCGGATGATCGTTCTTCCAGTCAGAATGCGATTGTTGCCAGCGATCTTCTTATCGTTCCAATCCTTTTGGATGGCTTCTCGATTGCTAATCTGAACCTGGTCATGTCTACCCTGGATCATCTGGAAGATCTGTCCGGGAAAAAGACGAACTGGTTTGCCTTTATTAACCGACTTTCGGATACGAGAGATCAGTCCATAGCTCTTGACAACCTGCTCAACCATCATGATTACCCGGTTTCCGATATCTATATCCGGGATACGGCAAAAGTACGGAGCAGCTTATCGGTATTCAAGCCACTCTTTATGCATCGGAGGACTTCGGATGTGACAAAAGACTTCGAAGAACTGACGCAGGAAGTATTGGCAAAACTGGAAGAAAGCGAGGATTAATGATATGGGTAATTTACTTTCAAGACAGAAACTGGCTTCTTCCGAGCAGACGAAATCAGCGAATCCTTCTCTCCATATTCGAAATATCGACTATCGCCAGTTGGAAGAAAGTACCTATCAGTACCGGGAACTGACACCGGAAAGCGTACATCGTCTGGCGAACATCATTCTTCTGGATGGCCGTGTCTGGGAGCCTTTGATTGTACGAAAGAAAAACTCTGATACCTTCGAAATTCTGTCCGGACATAAGCGATATCGGGCCTGCAAATATCTTGTAGAGGAATTGCAGGAAGAATCCTTTTCGATGATTCCCTGCTGTGTGATGGACCTTGACAATGTTCGTGCGGAGTTTGCCGTGTATTCGACCAATTCCTACGATCAGAAAACGCCTTATGAGATTACAAAAGAAATTGAAGGCATGAAGCATCTACTGGATGCCTATCCGGATACCTTTCATCGACCGAAGGGAAAACGGACGGTTCAGATGATCGCTGAGGAGCTGCATCTGACACCGACTACCGTAAAGGTCCACCAGGCTATCAGTAACCGCCTTGGTACTGCCGGGATGGAGCAGTATAAGGAAGGAAACCTTACCAAAGAAGCTGCCTATCAGCTTTCCAAGCTTCCGAAAGAGAACCAGGAAGAAGTGCTGAAGGAAGGCATTACTTCTGCAAAAGAGATAAAGAAAGCCGTTAAGAAAACAATTTCTGTGTCAGAATCTGACACAAAACCGGAGCAGGAGAATCCTGTGTCAGATTCTGACACAGAAGAATCTGAACCCGGAACTTTCAATTTTTCCGGTTATAAGAAAGAGAAAACCAAGCCAAAGCAGTTGGATCAGAACAAAAATAAAATCATTAATCCACAGGAAGAGACTCTCCAGGAAGCAGTTCACATTGGTATCTGTCCATTCTGCAAAAGGAGGCTGATTTTCGAATCCGGCTTCAATTTTTGCGGATATTGCGGACATGAAGTTTTATGGATCTTGGAAGAAGGAGGAGTAGAGAGGAAGTATGGGTATGATCAAAGCGAAACATAGATGGACTAGACATTTTGTGTCAGATTCTGACACAAAAAGAAAAGACAACAATGATTCAGAAGACAGCATTGAATTGGAAGTTACAACCTGTCCTTATTGTGGGGCAAAGCTCATGCTTTTCGATTCCAAAGCAAAAATCTGCGGACGTTGTGGGAAAAGACTTTAAGAACCGAAAAAAAACAAGTGATACAAAGTAATACTTTATACACCGTAAGGAGAAATGCATGAGTGCAAGAATCCCGATCACATACCTGAAGAGACAAGAAGGCGGATACATTCCGGTATTCGTCATTGAGGCTCCGGCAAACACGCCAGAGCTTTCGGGCTACGTCATGAAAATACCACAGGACAAGGTGGAAGTAACAGATACTGCTCTCCTGCTCCAAAACGGTAACGAGTGGAGCAAGAAAGACCGGAAGTATTACTTCATGTTTGAAAAGGAAGAAAAAGTAAAAGGTCATCCGGCGAAAAGATACCGATATTCCGAACAAGAATTTGTGATGCTTTATGGACGAGCCGAATCTAAAACATTTGACCAGAGGCTGGAAAAACGGATCAAGCGATCCCAGACAGGCCCAGGACGTCTCCTAAAAGCCTCATATTGCGACTATGAATACCGTGAAATGAAAGTATCAACCGACTGGCTAATTGGATCAGATTCCGATCAGAAATGGGCATATGAGTTTTCCTATGATCCTCTGAGAGATACAGGAAAACACAGTTTGACAGCAAAAGGATTTTCGGTAATAGAAGAATATCCTGTTCCTGATATCTCTATTCTGGTCAGAAACAAAGGCGATCTTCCACCACTCCTCCATCGTCTCGACCGTGTAAGGATGCTTAAATTGGCATTTCCAGAAACCATACTTGTATATGACAGATCCGGATCCATGGTAAACCCGAAATCCATCGGTGAGGCAATCGCCTTTTTTGCCTACGATCTAATCCCGTCTGAGGCAAAGCAAGACAAAATGTATTACGGCACATGTGCAAAGCCGGAAGCAGAAGAACTTTTGGTCCGACTGAACAAAATATCTACAGAAATGGAAATACAATGCCTTGATTTCCTCGACTCATACCGGTCCGAGCAGCTCAATGAGCTGACTGCAAAAATCAAAGAGCTGACTGGAATCAATATGCTAAACGTACTTGAAAAGTAATACTAAAGATATGTGATAGAAATACCAGAAAAGGAGGAACTTATGGAACAGGAAAAAAGGTACGGACGGATGACGGATGCGGTGAATGATGGAACGGCGATTCCGTTTCAATATGAAGGAACGGATTATTGTGTTTTGAAAGAGAGCCTGCAACGTGAGGGAGAAGAACCGTTTGTCTCTGGCTACGGATTCGATCACTCCAATAATGGGTATCGCTTCGAGTGGTTCATCGCACCGGATTTCTGGAATATCGAAGAAGAAGATTTCTTTAAAGAGAAGCATCTTTCGAAGGCAGAACTTCTCTTGCACGGCATTATTCTGGATAAACCGATTCATGTAGAGTTTGATCAAGTGTGGCCCCTATGAATAAGAAAAAACGGCAGAAGATTGGGAAAGATCTTCTGAAAAAATTAATCCTGGCGATCATTTCGGTTGGCCTTCTGATACTTCTCGATGTACTGAAACTGAAAAGCCTTCCGTTTTTACTTCTTCGTCTGGTCTGCTTCGGCGTGATGATATGGATATTATATTCTCTTTCATCACGTGGAGAATAAGGGCAGTTCCCTCTTTCGGATATCCATAGGATGATCCATCGCTCATTACGGGAAAGAGGGCTTCCGGGATTTTCCCGGAAATGGTTTTACCACCTTTTTTAGCATCTGCGGTGGTCCATCACCGCAGGTGCAATCGTGGAAAAAGCCAATAAACATGGTATTAGAAAGCAAAACAGATGTTAAAAATTTTTCTTCGTATTCGGAACTTCTTTTCTGATCCGGAAAATATCTTTTGGCTTGTAGCAACAATTGTGTTTGGAGGTCTGTATATCGTATTTCCAACGCTTGCCAATAAATTTTTGGACCTATTTTAGGAAAGGGAAAACTATGAAAGAGGGAACCATCACAAAAAGAGCAGACTTTTTTCTTCCAAAGACGAACTGAAAAATTTCCTCGATTATTGTCGGAAATGCCATCCCGAAGTGATTCGGATTTTGGACCGATACGAACTTTCTCAGATGGATTCCAGACTGCAACTTGCTATCGATCAAGCCGGGGCTGCTTCGAAGAAATATTACGAGCAGGAACAAAAGATGTATACCATCTTGCAGGAACGAGGAGCCGTAGAAGCAGGAAAGCTTCTGGACGAAACCAATCGACTGGAAAAAGAAATGAAGAAAGCGGATCGATTGGTGCGGAAACTGGAAAAGCAGATGGATGATCTTAGAGAAACCTTATAAAAAGGAGAATCGCTATGCTGATGGATTTACTTCTGGATTCTTATTCCCTTCCGTCACAACTTGTGACAGAAGATCGATATCATTGCCTAACGGATTCGGCAAAAATCTTGTATGGAATCCTTCTCCAGAAGTATATCGAATCTGCGAGAGGGGGAAAACGAGATCGTTCCGGTAAAGTCTATATCAATTATTCTCAGAAAGATATGGCATCAGACCTTCATTGTTCCACCCGGAATATCCGATACCTTATCTCTGAATTGAAACAGGCTGGTTTAATCGAGTCGATTCAAAAAAACTCACCTGGCACGAACGGTTCGATCTATTTGAATGTGGTAGAAGCATTCTAGACGGGAAGAAATCATGGCACCAAAACTTGACCGCTTTCACAACTATAGGAAGGGCATCCGATATAACTTCATACCGATTCCGATGATTCTAATCTACGATGAAGCGTATCGGTCCATGTCTGCCGATGCAAAGATTCTTTATAGTCTGATTCTCAATCGGATGCGTCTGTCGGAACGGAACCATTGGGAAGATGAACAAGGAGTATTTGTCAAATACTCGACCCAGGAAATCTGCGAGGATCTGCAATGCTCCGACCGATCTGCTCTGAAATATCGCAAAGAACTGGTAGATTATGGTCTGATTGATGTCCAGGTGCTCGGACAGGGTAAAGAATCGAAAATCTATCCGTATGATTTTGCTGAACCGATTTCTGAGCTGGAGGAAATCAATCCGGTTTCTATTGATTCCGATCCAACATTCTCTGATGCATCTTTTGACGAGTCAATCGAAGCAATGGAATCTGTGACCGATGAGAATACAGACGAGAAAACAGAAATATCACAAAATGATCGTTCCTGTGATTTCGATAATGGTGCAGTTGATTTTGATCAAACAACAAAATATACTGAAAATGCAGATAGGAAAAAAATTTCCTATCTTGATCGGAAAAATTTTCCGATCAAGAACGGAAAAAATTTCCGGTCTAGAACGGAAAAATCTTCCGACCTAGAACGGAAAAATTTTCCGCCAGAAAAAGAATATTTAGAGAAAGATAATAATATATATAATCCATCTATCAATCCACCTAACCAGAAAAATCAAAAAGACGAATCGATAGATCGATGGACCGAACAGGATTTCGAAAAACGGATACGGGAAAACCTGGCCATCGATACCATGCAGGAACGGACGGACTGGCCGGACCTGGATCAGTATCTGGAACTGTATCGACTGATGATCGATGCCTGTCGAACAACGAAACCGACCATTCGGATTAGTGGACAAGAATGCCCTGTCGAGAAGGTTCGAGAGCGTTTTCTGGAGTTAAATTCCTCGCATCTTTTGTACGTAATCGATGCCATGAAAAAGAATACGACCGAGATCCGGAACATCCGGAGCTATCTTCTGACCGCCTTGTATCGTTCCCCGGAAACCAAAACAAATTTCTACCAAGCGTGGGTCAATCATGATTTCAGCAGTCCGGAGCAGCCCAGGGCGAAAAATCCTCATGGCAATCCAAGTCCGTCCTATACGGACGATGAATTAGCTGACTTAGAGCGAAAGCTGTTACAATAACCTGCCTTGGGCAGAGAAAGGAGATATGACATGAAAAAGTTTTGGGAAATGATCAAGTCACACAAGAAAATATCTATCGTGGTTCTTTTAGTTCTTGCGATCTGCCTGGTTTCTGGCGGAGTATTCCTTGCCCGTGGAAGCAAGGAAAAGCCTGTCATGGCAACAAGTTCTTCGGAAACCAAAGATTCCACCGTAAAGAGCGATTCGAAGTCTGAGGACAAGGCTTCGGAGAAGTCGGAGGATTCAAAGGCAGAAGAAGGCCAGAAGTCGGAAAGCCAGGAGAGTAATGCATCTTCTCAAGAAACTGCTTCCAGCCAGGCTTCTGCATCATCTGCCGGTTCTTCCGGTGCATCTTCGCATGCAGGTTCTGTGTCTGATTCTGACACAAAGGCAAAAGCTAATACCAAGCCGAACAATACGACAGCGAAGAATGCGACTTCCAGTAACGGAGCAAAAACTTCTTCGAGCAACGGTTCTTCTCAGAAGGCAAGCTCCAGTAGCAGTTCTGCATCGACACCGAAGGCCAATACCTCCAGTTCGTCCGGTTCTTCCAGTCAGTCAAAGACTTCTACAACAAGCCAGTCGGCAAAACCGAGTCAACCATCATCACAACCCGCTCAGCCTGCAAAACCATCCGGTCATTACGAAACGAGACAGGTTCTTGTTTCTGCTGCATATGATGAACCGGTATATAAAACTCAAGTTGTAGGTGCGAAGTGTAATACATGTGGCAAGGTATTTCCAACAACTGATGATTGGATAGCTCATTCAAATGCTATGGAAGATCAAGGCGACTATACGCACGGGAGTTATTCTGGTGTCTATGGTCAAGTTCAAACTGGCACCAAGCATCATGATGCAGTTTATAAGACCGAACAGGTCTGGGTACAGAATTGAAAAAAGTCGGATTGCACTTGAATAAATACAATAAAATTTCAAAACATTGCACTAAAGTGCACTAAAGTGCACTAGACATATGCTACTATTTAAAATAGCAAAGGAAGGCGGAGCAAGAAAAAACTTGCTTCGTCTTTTCTATATGAAATGAAAAGCATCGTCTGTAGGGATTCCCTATAGATCGGTGCTTTTTTTATACCTATTTTTCGGAAGAAAAACCTTGCTGGAAGGGAGGATAGGATGAGAGAGATCCGAGCTGGTCCAATCATTCGTTTGTGTAAGTAGAGGAACGATAAAAGGGAAAAGAAAGTGTTTCTTTTCCTAAGTTCTGGAAATATGTAGAGAAGGAGAATGAAATGAAGTTCAATCTCGGAAAAAAGATTGTGGCTGTGACTTTGGCAGCGTTAACGATCTTAACAACTGGACTTACGACGATGCCGACCGTCCATGCTGCGGAAGGCACCGGAGAACAGGCTTCGGTTGTTACGAACGATACCTACAGTCAATTCGGCCATCATTCCGGACACTATGTCATTAGTTCCGGTGGAACGCAGTATACCGCATGGTGTCTGCATCCGGATAAGGCCAGCCCCGGCAAACATGATACCTTTAACTCCATCGGCTATTCGGACAATCAGATGCTTCGGAAGGTCATGTACTATGGAGCAACAGGCCCGGCAGACATTGTGACATCTACCTATGGCGGGGATGCACAGAAGGCATATCTGGTGACACATTATCTTGCGTCAGCTGCGAATGCTGGGGCTGCTACCATCGATGCTTCGCCCTATAAGGGATATTATGGAGATATCAATACCGTACGGAATCTCTATAGCTCGATTGCATCTGCTGCAAATCCCCCGGAAGAATTTAAGGTCACTTTGTGGGCTGCCAATGGAAATCCCAATATGCAGACACTGGCGACATTTAAGACCGAGGCACCGCCGACACCTCCGGACACTTATCTTACCATGACAAAGACGAGTGCACTCCCGGCCATTTCGGATGGAAATAGCTGCTATTCCCTGGCGGGAGCCGAGTATACGGTCTACACCGACAGCGGATGTACCAATCCGGCAAAGGATGTAAACGGCAATACCGCTTTCCTTACTACTGATGCAAACGGTAATGCGAATACTATCCATTTCAATTTCGAGGGTACGGTTTATGTCAAAGAAACTAGGGCTCCACAGGGCTATGAAATGGATTCGAATGTCCATTCGGTTGCTTTGACCAAGGACACAACAGCTACCTTTACTGCATCGGATATGCCAGGAAACGACCCTGTTAAACTTATTCTTTCCAAGCAAGATGCCGAAACAGGAGAGAATAGTCCGTCAGGCGGTGCAAGACTGGAAGGTGCGTGGTATACGGTTCGCTACTACGATACGATTTCGTCTACCGATCCGGCAGCATCTGGACTTACGCCGAAACGGACATGGGTATTCCGTACAGATAAAAATGGAAGAATTTATTTTACAGATTCCTATAAAATTTCCGGCGATGACCTATTTATTGAGAATGGTGTCGTAATTCTTCCCCTTGGAACTGTAACATTTATAGAGACAAAAGCACCGGATGGCTATCAGCTCAATCCGACGGTTTATGTTGCCAATACTTCTATGGACCCAGCAAGCCGTGCAGTAAGAACGACCAATCTTCCTACCGAAGAAACGGCTGCCAAGGAACAGGTTTACCGTGGAGATTTCCGTATCCGTAAGATCGAAGCATCTTCCGGTAGAACGCTTGCCAATATTCCGTTCCGTATCACTTCGGTCGAGACTGGCGAATACCACGACATTATGACCGATGAGAATGGTGTCTACGATTCTTCTTCCAGTTTTGTAAAGCATAGCCAGGATACCAACGGAGGAAAGGCTACGTCCGGTCTGTGGTTCACCGGTGAATCGACAGGAACCAAGGCTCCGGTCGATGATACTCTTGGAGCATTGCCGTATGGCAACTACAAGATCGAGGAGCTTCCGTGTGCGGAGAATGAAAAATATGTGCCGTTCAGCGATACCTTCACGGTATCCAGGGATGGCTATACCGTAGACTTTAATACGATTCCGAACTGGGAAAAACCGGAAATTGCATCGGATGCAACCGGTGATCTGGGAAATTCCCACTTTGCGATGTCAGATACCGGAATGAGCATTAATGATCGGGTTTCTTATGACAATATCACGGAAAATGCTCTGAAATATTACGGTGTCAATGGCACAAGCAATCTTTCGATGGTATCGAAGATCTACGACAAGACAACCGGAGCTTTCTTAAAGGATAAGAACGGAAACGATCTTTCCTTCTCCAAGACCTTCGAAGCAAAGCGTCAGTCCGGTTCCATCAGTATGATGCTGACCGCTGACAGCAGCAATCTCGCAGGACATACTCTGGTTATCTACGAGTATCTCTATGGTAAGTCCGCAGACAATGCAGATATTCTTCTTGCCAAAGAGGAAGATCCGGACGAAGAATCTCAGATGATCTTCATCCCGAAGATCGAAACCAATGCAACCGAAAAGACCATTGGCGATCATTTCCTCAAAGCAGGATCTGATGCAACCATTAACGATACGATCACATATACCAATCTCCCGGAAAACAAGACCTTCTTTGTTGACGGAAAACTGGTAGATGCTGAAACAGGCGAAACCGTGACCGATGCGAATGGTCAGCCTGTTGTAAACACTCTGAAGGTCACAACCGACGCTCAGAATGGCACCTTTACGAATACGTTCAAATTATCCGTTCCAGAAGAATGGGAAGGCAGAACTTTTGTAATTTGTGAAACGGTCCGTGACCGTGGAAACATGGTCTATACTTCCGAGGAAGATCTGAAAAATGCAGATCAGACCTTGCACGTTGTAAAGGTTCGGACCACAGCATCTGACGGACAGACCAAGGATCATGTCGGAACTTTGAGTAAGACTGCAACCGTCGTGGATGCAGTAAAATACTGGAATCTGATTCCTGGAAAGACTTATACCGTAACCGGAACACTACAGAATAAGACTACCGGAAAAGAGCTGAAGGATGCCAATGGAAATGCCATCACCGCTACCAAGACATTTGTCGCAGACAAGGCTGATGGATCGATGGATTTGACATTTACTTTTGATTCTTCTGTTCTGGAAGGCCAGTCTGTTGTCGCTTTTGAAAGCATTTCTGTAAATAACCAGGAAATCGGTGTCCACAAAGATCTGACTGATGAGGATCAGACCGTCCACTATCCGAAGATTCGTACCAAGGCAATCGATGAGTATACTGGAGATCATGTAGGCACTCTGTTCGGAAAGGTCGAGACCGCTGTTCGGAATATGCTTCACATCGAATCCAAAGACAAGCAGAGTATTGTTGATACCGTTTCTCTTAGCGACCTTGTTGTTGGTCAGAAATACACAGTTTCCGGTGTTCTGATGAACAAGAAAACCGGAGAAGCTGCTAAGGATGAGAATGGTAATCCGATTGTTGGAACAACCGGAGAATTCACAGCCACCGCAACCAATATGACAAAGGACATCACGTATTCCGTCGATGCTTCCAGGTATGAGAATACAACCTTCGTAGTTTTCGAAACCTTAAGCCACAATGGTGTCGATGTTGCAAAGCACAACGACATCAATGATGAAGATCAGTCGATCTACAATATGGAATCTCATACCACCTATGTTTCCGGAGAAACTAAGGACCATGTTGGTGTAGTAACCGAGGCCGGAAAGACCACGACTACAACCGATACCGTTGCCGTCAACAATTTGAAGGCCGGAGAAACATACACCATCACCGGAACTCTCCATGTGAAGGAAACCGGAGAGGAACTGAAGGACAAGGATGGAAAGGCCATCACAGCTACAAAGACCTTCCAGGCAGGAGATACCTCCTCTATGAATGTTCTCAAGGCAAATGGCAATTCCATCAGCGGAAGCATTGATCTGACCTTTACTTATGACAGCTCGCTTCTGTCTGGTAAGACCGTTGTTGCTTTCGAGACGGTTGACCATAATGGCAAGACCATCTATGTCCATGCTGATCTGTCTGACGAAAATCAGAGCGTACATTACCCGGATCTGCATACGACTGCTTCGGATGCAAAGACCGGAGATCATGTCGGTACAACCGATGGAAAGCAGACCATCCATGATGCCGTAAAACTTTCTAATCTGATTCCTGGACAGACCTATGTTGTCAAGGGAAGCCTTTATAATGTCACAAAGGGTGAGTCCATCGAAGGATCGGAAAAGACCTTAACCTTCACCGCAGAAAAGGCAAACGAGACAAGAAACATTGATTTTGTTATTGATACAGATGCGGTCGAGGGACAGACAGTTGTTGTACTGGAAGATCTGTATCACAACAATGTAACTGTAAAAACACATGAGAATCACAACGATAAGAACCAGATGGTTCATTACCCGAAGATTCGGACCAAGGCCATCGACAAGACCACAGGCGATCACGTTGGAACTCTGTTCGGAAAGGTACAGAACGCTGTAAGAAAGATGCTCGGCCTTCCCGTAGAGGAAAAGCAGACCGTCATTGATACCGTATCCTATTGGAATCTGATTCCTGGCGAAACCTACTCGATTTCCGGTGTTCTGATGAATAAGAGCACAGGAGAAGCCGTTAAGGATTCTGATGGAAAGACCGTGACTGGAACCACAGGCGATTTCGTTGCAGACAAGGTTGATGGATCGATGGACATCACTTATTCTGTTGATGCATCGAAGTATGAGAATACAACCTTTGTAGTTTTCGAAACCCTCCATCATAAGAATGTCGATGTTGCAAAGCATCACGACATCAATGACGAAGATCAGTCGATCTATGACATGGAATCTCATACCACCTATGTATCCGGTGAAACCAAGGATCATGTCGGCGTTGTGTCAGAATCTGACACAAAGACAACCACAGTTGATACCGTTGCAGTAAAGAACCTCAGAGCAGGAGAGACTTATACCATCACAGGTACTCTCCATGTAAAGGAAACCGGAGAAGAGCTGAAGGATGCTAACGGCAAGGCCGTAACTGCTACCAAGACCTTTGTTGCGGGAGATACTTCCGCAATGACCGTAAGCAGTCAGAACGGAAATTCCGTATCCGGAAGTATTGATCTGACCTTTACTTATGACAGCTCTGCTCTGTCCGGAAAGACTGTCGTTGCTTTTGAAACGGTTGACCACAATGGAAAGACGATCTATGTTCATGCTGATTTGAATGATGAGAACCAGTCCGTACATTATCCGAACCTTTCTACGAAGGCACTGAATGATGCAACGAAAGATCAGTCCGGAAGTCTCGGAACCATGAAGCTTAGTGATACGATTTCCATGAAGAATCTGATTCCAGGACAGAAATATACCGTCACAGGTATTGTCATGGATAAGGATACCGGAAAAGCCGTATCCGCAGAAGGCACCAAGACTTTCACAGCAAAGAAAGCCCAGGAAACTATTGTTCTTTCCTTCACTGTAAAGAATGACGGAAGTATGGAAGGACATACTTTAGTCCTTTGTGATTCTCTGTATCACAACAATGTTCTTGTAAAGAAGCACGCAGATCTCACCGATAAGGATCAGTCCATCTATGTTCCGAAGATTCGGACCACCGCAGTTGACGGAAAGTCTGGAACTCATTCCGGCATCATCGGATCGACAACATTGATTGATACGATTCATTATGAAAATCTGATCCCTGGAAAGGAATATACCGTATTCGGTTCACTTATGAATGCCCGGACCGGAGAAAAGATGATTGATCTTTCCGGAAACTACATGGAAGCGAAGAAGACCTTTACGGCAACATCAAGAAACGGCAAAGTCTCTCTTGCATTTGCTATCGATTCGCGTCTTCTCAAGGATGTGACTGTTGTTGCTTTTGAGGATCTGTATCACGAAAACGTGAAAGTTGCAGTTCATGCAGACCTTACCGATAAGGACCAGAGCGTACATTATCCTGGAATGGGAACAAGTGCTACCGTTAACGGCAGTCATTATGCTCCGACCTCCAAGAAAACAAAGCTCGTTGACCGTGTTTGGTATCAGAATCTGGTACCCGGACATACCTATCGTGTTGAGGGAACCTTGATGGATAAGGCAACTGGTAAGCCGATTCTGATTAACGGAGGAGAAGTAACCGTTAAGAAAGATTTCGTACCGAAATCCGCAAATGGATATGTAGATATGGAATTTGAATTTAATTCTTCTTCCCTGGATAAGAAAACGGTTGTTGTATTCGAGCATATGTATGATGGCAAGGTACTTCTGACCAGTCATGCAGACATTAACGACGCAGCACAGTCGGTTCGTTTCGATAATGCCCCGGCAAAGGGACTTTCCCCGAAGACGGGCGATCCTACGAATCCGTTCCTTCCGGCTGTTCCTTTTGGAGCTGCATCCATGATGCTTATACTTCTTATGCTTAAGAAGAAAAAAAGAGTAACCCGTTAATCTGATTTTTTAGCCAGTAGATCATTTGATCTACTGGCTACTATTTTTTTATCGGAGCCTGGAAAACTAGGAAACCTCCTTCTATTGGTTGTCATTTACCACGATTTCCAGGCTTCCATAAGAAAATAGGTTTTCAGAAAGGAGAGTTTTTTTAGATCGTTTTCTAACAAATATTTTTGGAAAGGAGTTCAAATGATTAAAGAGGTGATACATCGGATGAAAAACTATGTCTGGCCACTTGTGGCTTTGCTAGTAGTAGGGGATTTCGTTTTGACTTTTCTATTCCTTCTGGTCTTAATTTTCTTCATAGGTGTTTTTGGAGGGCCTGTTTTTTCCTGGATAAAAGTCTTAGTGGCGAGCTTATTTCTCACATTTTGCCAATGGATTATTTTTCTTGTGTTTGGAATCGTATCTGACATTGATCAGAAAAAGGAAAAGGGGACGTTTTAATGGAAGCAGTTGTTTATGACGAGCCTACGATGGCAGAAAGGGTAAAGGACTACAAAAAGGTTTGCAAGGACATAAACCGGATCGAAAACTTTACCAGGGATGAGTTTCATCTGATCGTGTGTACGGATGGTTCGATTACGGCAGAAACCTTGACTTTTTCGGCTGCAAAAGCGATGGCAAAAAGATACCTGTGTAAGAATAATTTTGCAGATGTCTTCGCCGTATTAGGAGGAAAAATCGTCTGTGAGTACACCTACGACAGGCAGACGGATTCGATCGATCCGGATCCGAGCATTTTCTGGTGGAGGTGAGACATGGAAGAAATTGAATTTCATAGCATAGAAGAACTCCAGCATTTCCTTGCGACTCAGAAGAGTACGTTGATTCACCTTGAGGTTGTTCCTTCTGTGTCAAAATCTGACACAAAACCAGAACAGGAAAATTATGTGTCAAAATCTGACACAAAAACCGAGCTTAAGAATCCTGTGTCAGAATCTGACACAGAGGAAAGTTAGATTGATAGAGAAAGGAATGAGATATGGCGAAAGCAACAGATGATCTGTCCAAGTATGGTCTGAAAGAAGTAAAAGTTCGACTGAAACTGGAAGAGCAAGACACGTTTATGCCAGATATACATCTGGAAGATCCAAGCGACGCAGCAGATTTTGCAAGTCGATTGATGCGTGATTTAGATCGAGAATATACGATGGTTGTAAACCTTGATACGCAACTCCGACCGATTAACTTCAATATTGTATCGATTGGCTCCATCGATATGGCGGTAACGACAATTTCGAATGTTTTCAAAAGTTCGATTCTTTCGAATGCTAAATCTATCATGTTTTTCCACAATCATCCATCAGGCAGTACTCGGCCGTCTCAGCAGGATATCGACATTACAAAGAAGATGATAGAAGCTGGAAAGTTAATGGATGTTCCTGTACTGGACCATATCATTATCGGTGGTGGGGATGGGAGCTATTATTCTTTCCATGAAACTCATGCGTCAATGTTTAACGACAATACCCTTGATCTGGCATTTATCCGCACGTTCAATCATGGCTTCACCCAAGCGGAACAGGTCGGAGAGCAGAATCGAACATTCCATACAGAGAGGGGTCAAAGAATGGATTTAAAAGGCCAACGGAACGCCGTTTTTTCTGCTACAATCAACTCGAAAGATGCATGGAGCAGATATCTGAAAAATGCTTCTTTCTTTGTAACGTATGACATGGCTGCTGCCATGCAGATTGTTGATCGCTATCCCGATGGGATGGCTGCTGCTCCGAAAGAAACCTGGGAAAAGATCGGTTTCCGTGTCAAGGAGGATGCAACAGGACTTTCGATTTTTGATAATAAAACAGGCTCCGAAAGAATCCTTTTTGAACTGAATCAGTTGGAAGATCCGAAGGATTTTGCCGATTCCTATCTTTGGTCATTAAAAGGAATCCATGCGAAAGATCTCTATCAGAGTCTTTCGAAAACTGATCCGGAGATTAACCAGGACGGTATGTCTCCGAGTAAGGCAGTTCAGATTCTTGTACGAAAGGAATTTGAGAAGGCAGTTTCTGCAAGAAAAGATTTATCTTCCAGTACGGTTCGTTCCCTGGAACATTTTGTCTTTTCGTCCGTCACCTATTCGATTCTGAGCCGTATGTTTAAGGATACAGGTCGAAAGATATTCTTCCCTGTTTCGGATCAGCAGTTTGCATCAATCAAAGAAAACAGCTTAATGGAACCTGCTTTACAGCTTTTCTATACTGTAGAAAAGGCGGTAGCTGTAAAGCTATCCGATTCCGTAAAGGAGATTCGAGCTGCCGAAAAAGAAAGGACTGAAACATATGGAAAGGAAGCCGATTTACTTAGAGGACGTTCTGAATCTGAGAGGGTACGCCAGGAAACGGGCAGTCTGGCTCCGGAAAAATCATCCGGAAGTGCTGAAAGAGCTGGTAGACCAGGGACAGGGAAAGACTCTGACCTACTTTTATCAGTTCCAGTCGGATTGCAGCGAAGCGGAGAAACATTACATGGCAAGGATGCAGGAGCTGAGGAAAGACGAAATTCCGAGCCGACAGACGCAGGGCTTTCAGTGGGGAATGTGGATGCAGGCGTTACAGATCGAAGCACGGAACTACGTGGATCACGAGATGGTCTGCAAACTGTAGACGAAAAAAATGTGTCAGAATCTGACACAAAACCGGAACAGGAAATCTCTGTGTCAGAATCCGACACAAAAACATCAGACCGCTATGATGTGCATGATGCTTTCCATGATCCGTTTCAGTCATTTCGATTTCTCAAATTTGATGCAGATGCAATATCTCCAATGTCCGAGGAAGAGAAAGAAAAACTGGCATTGGATGATTATGCTGATGGTCTGACGGATACTGAACAAATTGAGACATTTCCGGTTGTTACGGTAAAAGAGAATACGATTGTTCCTAAAGAATGGGCAGAAGTCTGCGACTATGCCCTTCGTGACAATCCGAAAAAATGGTATCATGGCCAGCAGGAACTGATCACAGAACTTTCTTCTGCTTTGACGAATCATGACCGTGATATCACAGAAATCGTAAAAAGGAATCTGGGAACAGAATACGGAAGCGGATTCCGGTTCCGTACCCCGGATGGAAAAGCCAAGGAATATTGTTCCTGGTCTACGGAAGATGGAATCATACTCGCAAAAGGAAGAAATGTCAGAACTTCTTCGGAAAGAATTCTTGTCCGTTGGGAAGATGCAGCCTCCCGTATTGTAGAGCTTCTGCAAAGTGGTCAATATCTTCAGGACTCTGACATGGAAAAGATGCGGAGCAAATACCTGCATGATGCTGCAGATGCACTTGCATTGGCATCCAGAGATTTAACGGGTGAAAGCGAGAATTTATTTAATTCCAATGTTCGGAAAATGTCCGGTGCAGACGATATCAAATATTATTTCCCAGAGCGTACAAATCTCCTTCTGTATATCATGAGGACCCCGGAGGGAGCCGGGAGATTAAATGACCTTGTGAGATTTTTGTACGATATTAATGGTTCGGATACTACGGATACTGAAAGATCGTTTCGGACATATTATTTACGTAATTTTCGGGAATATGTTTTGCCGAAACTGGATGTAATAGAGAAGCCATATCGTATGTTTCCGAGGGTTGGTTTTACCTATCTGAACAAACCGGAAATCTTCGTATCAGATGAAGAACTTGAATGCTTTTTCCGTTCCTTAGATACCAGAACAAAACTTGATCTGACTTCTTCCTTCCAGGATCCTTCTGTGCTTCCGGAAAATATTTTGCATAACCATTATGGATCTTATTCTGGTGGTTCTGTCGGTTCCCGGTATTTTTTCGATGCGGAATCATGGAAGTTATCTCTAAAAAAGGATCATATCGAAGGGCAAGACGATGCAAATATTACTGTATCTTTCGTAAAAGCAGGCAATATTATGAAAGATATGCAGAACCATCATCGGTTTCTCATCCAAAAAGATATTGATATTGAACCCTCACTTGTTCGTAGCAAGCTGTCCGGTGAAATTGTCATGGCATTTTCTGCTACGAAAAAGATGGGAAACTTAATTCGATTTACGGAACGAACCTTCGGTGAAAGTAGATTTGACGAAAACGATTTTGGTGTGATCGCAGATCTCCAGGTTACATTGTCGAATGAGATTCTAACAATGGATAAATCGTCGAATGTTTTTTCTGATCTTGAATCAGAACTTCGGCAGTTAATGGCTTACCGGGAATCTGGAGATAAGACCGTTGATGTTGCCCTGGATCATCTTCAGAAATTTACACACAATGATTTTCATCCATATGGAATTTTGACGGATCGTTTGGTTTATGATCCTGCTCAGCTTCCTTCGATTGTAGAAAAGGAGAAAGAAGAGCACTCGAAGAGTATTGGATTTGCTTCGGAAGAAGCATCGGAACCGGAGCAGTTATCGTTCTTTTCTCTCCTGGAAAAACAAAATGTGTCAGAATCTGACACAAAATCGGAACAGGAAAATTCTGTGTCAGAATCTGACACAAAAACGGAGCAGGAGAATCCTGTGTCCAAATCTGACACAAATTCTTTTGTACTGTCTTATCCGAATCCGGAGGATATGCCTAGCCGAAATCCAGAAGTAAAACAGGATGTCGATGAAATGAAAGATCGGCTGAAAGGGAGAAATATGTCATATATGACAATTGTTCTTCCGGATAATAACCTGTTTTTGGAAATTAAGCCGGGAAACAACAATCTCCTTTCTGCGGAAGAGTTAGAATCTGGCATGATGCAGTGGGATGTGACAACATTTCATGATAATTTTTCGGATAACAACCATGTGGATGCTTTGACTTTAAAGACCGTACCAGAGAAGAATCTTTCCCCGGAAGATCTTCTGTACACATCCATGTATGGCCTGGGACTTCTGGATAGTTCCTTTGATCTGGTCAATCATTTCTATGGAACCCCGGATTCCGTAGGAGATATTGAGAACGGAAATAAGATTGTTTTCCGCTTTGACCAGGAACGTGCAGATGATATCTGGATTGCCAGTCGTTTTTCCGATTATAACGCCGAGGATGGCACTTATCCTTCATCGATTGCCGAGATCACAGGCTTTGGACGGATTGATCGGATAGATGATGGGATTGAGGAAGAAGAACGTAAGGAAATCCATGATAAGGCTTCCTCTTTCCGACAGGATTTTGAAAAGAAATTTGAGAAATTCAGTCCGGAACAGAAGTTTGATATCGTACAGAGATATGCTTCTCCTACAATGAAAACGGCTATGTTCCATGACTTTAATGAAGGTCAGAGCAAACAGGAGGTTGCAGAGCGTTATTTCCGTTTCGCCCTTTATAACGAAGGCGAGAAACCGATTCCATACCGGAAGGAACCGGAGAAGTTAGTAGAAAATGTACAAAATGTGATTGAGAAAGCATCGGATGCTCCGGAACGGAAGCGTCCGGTGCTTTCTTTAGGTCCGCAGCACAGTTGCTATCAGATGATGTATTACCTTTTCCCAGATCTTCTGTCGAAGGATTCTGATACAAACTGGCTCAAGTATAAGCTTCCCGGAATGGATGATCTGAATGTAGAGCATCTTTACGACAACGTGTATTCGATTGCTCATACCTTCGAGCAAAACGGGGATATCATGGATGATCCGAGCATGGAAGTCATGGTCGATGATCTTCTGCAAGTGGTCGATGCTTTAAATTACCAGAATGATCCGATGGGTTACTACGAAGATTATCGGGACGATGATGGTATTCCTTTGGTATCCAACAAAAAACGGAAAGCAGAAGATTTTCTTCTGCAATGGCTGAAAAATATCGATGCCCAGGGATATGTACTGACACCGAACCTTGCAAAACAGGATACCGAAGAAGAGGTTGTGGAAGCAGAATCTGAGAACGTAGTAGATGCTGCTTCTACAGAAAATGTGTCAGATTCTGACACAAAACCGGAGCAGGAGATTCCTGTGTCAGAATCTGACACAGAAAATGATCCCTGGTCCAAACTGAATCCGGATGCCGTAAAGCAAAATCTGGAAGAGGATGGCGTTCTGCATGGAGAGGTCATTGACGAAAGCGAGCTTCAAAAGAATGATTTTGTAACGATGGTCGAAACATCTTCCCATCGGGAAAATGCGGAAGAATCTGTATCCAAAACCTTTGGAAACTTTGTGATTTCAGATGATTCCATTGCAACAGGTACACCGAAAGTCCGCTTTGGAAAGAATGTAGCTGCTCTTCGCACTCTTTCTAAGATCGAATCGGAGAAAAGAGCTGCCACAAAAGAAGAACAGGCGATTCTATCAGAATATTCCGGTTGGGGCGGGCTTTCCGCAGCATTCGATAAGCAGAATGAATCCTGGCAAACGGAATATCGGGCTTTGAAAAAACTGTTGTCAGAAGAAGATTATCAGTTTGCCATTGCGTCAACCTTAAATGCTCACTATACCGGAGCAGAAATCATTCGTGGAGTATATGGTCTGCTTTCCCGGATGGGATTTTTCGGTGGCAATATTCTGGAGCCTTCGATGGGAACAGGTCACTTTTTCGGCCTGATGCCCGAAACAATCATGCAGAAATCTTCCTTAACTGGTGTGGAACTCGATCACATCAGCGGTCGGATTGCTCAGCTTCTTTATCCGTCAGCGAAAATCTCGATTGAAGGATTTGAGCAAACAAAAGCAGTTGATACGTATGATCTTGCCGTTGGTAATGTTCCATTTGGTCGATACGGAGTTAATGATCCGAAATTTAACCGTCTGAACCTTTCGATCCATAATTATTTCTTCGTCAAGGCTCTGGACGAAGTTCGACCTGGTGGTTTGGTCTGCTTCCTAACCTCCCGGTATACGATGGATGCGAAGGATTCCAAAGTGCGGAAATATCTTGCGGAACGGGCGGAGCTTGTTTCTGCGGTTCGTTTTCCGCAGGATGCTTTTCAGCAGACAGCAAATGCGGAGGTCGTTTCAGATCTTCTGATTTTCCAGAAGAAAGACCGACCGGAAGTTTTATCGGAATATCCGGATTGGGTCAGTCTGGGACTTACCGAGGATGATCTTCCGATCAATGAGTATTTTCTCGATCACCCGGATCATGTATTTGGCACTCTTTCTACAAAATCTGGTCCTTTCGGACCAGATTTGGCGGTATTGTCAAGTGAAAAATCATTGGGAGAGCTGTTTTCCAATATTACGGTACCTCATGTATATGCTCCCTCAGTACGCCCTGTTGTCATTGAGGATACGGAGCATCCTGGTGCTGTACCTGCTGATCCGTCTTTACGGGATTATAGCTATGGTATTATCGATGGAAAGCTCTACTATCGCGAGGGGGATACTATGTATCCTCCCGCTGTCGGGGCTACTCCGGAAAAACGGATTCGCTCTATGATTGATCTGGCATCGAAGATGCACAAGGTGATTGATCTGCAAATGGAGGATGCCGAAGATCAAGAGGTTGAAGCAGCTCAGAAGGAACTGAATTCGGCATATGATACGTTTGTGAAATCGTATGATCGGATAAACAGTACGGCAAACGGACGTGCTTTTTCCCAGGATTCGGATTATTTCTTGATTTGTGGCCTGGAGAATCTGGATGCCAAAGGAAACTTCGTTTCCAAGGCAGATATTTTTTCTAAGCGTACCATCAGTCCAACTAAGGCTGCTGTCCATTGTGAAACTGCGGAAGATGCTATGGTCGAATCCTTCCGAAGCCTAGGTCACATAGATCTTTCCTTTATGAATGATCTGCTTGGTTGGGGAAAGAACGGAAAAGATAAGATTGTGAAAGACCTTTCTGGTGTGATTTACCGGAATCCGTCTTTTGACAGTTCGGATTGGTATGATGGTTGGGAATCTTCGGATCAGTATCTTTCCGGGAATGTCAGAACGAAGTTGGAAGATGCGGAAAAAGCAGCAGAATCTGATCCGAGATATACGGGAAATGTAGAAGCTTTGAAGGCCGTACAACCGGAGCCGATTGAAGCATCGGAAATCTCCATTCGTCTGGGTGCAACATGGATTAAGAAGTCCTACTATAAGGACTTCATGGATGAATTATTCGACCTGCATGGTTGGCAGAGAAGAGATCATGAGATTCTTTTTGAACCAATGACAGGACGATGGAGTATTACGGAGAAAAATCATTTTAGTTACGACAACGTCGCAGTCTATGAGACCTACGGCACACAAAGGAAGAATGCCGGCTATATCCTGGAAGATTGCCTTAATCTTTCCGCTACGGTTGTATACGATACCGATGGGCATGGAAACCGTTGGAAGAATGAGAAGGAAACGCAGCTTGCTCAGATGAAGCAGGAAGAAATGAAGAGAGCCTTTGCGGATTGGATTCTGAAAGATCCGGATCGGAGAAGGGATTTGACCGATACCTATAATCGGCTGTTCAATAGTACCAGAGAACGGACTTTTGATGGATCGTATCTGAAAGATCATCTTCCCGGCATCAATCGTTCCATTCAGCTACGTCCGCATCAGCTCGCTGCCGTATCAAGAACGCTTCTTTCCGGGAATACACTACTAGCTCATGCAGTTGGTGCAGGAAAGACGTTCGAAATGATCGCCTCCGCTATGGAAGCGAAACGGCTTGGGCTGTGCCATAAATCCATGTTTGTAGTTCCGAATCATTTGGTGGAGCAGTGGGGCAAGGATTTCCTGCTTCTCTATCCCGGAGCAAATATTCTTGTGGCCGATAAGAAAACATTTGCAAAGAACAATCGAAAGAAGTTCACGGCTCGGATTGCTGCGGGAGATTATGATGCTGTGATTATCGGTCACAGTCAGTTTGAAATGATACCGATGAGTAAGGAAGTACAGACGGAATACTTCAACCGTGAAATCGATTCGGCTATGGAAGCGATGGAACAGGCAAAATCGGATTATAGTGATGCTTCGCAGAGAAGATTCACTATTCAGCAGCTACAGATGTTTATTAAGTCGATGCAGACACGTTTGAATAAGATCCTTGATAAAGGCTCAAAGGATGATGTCATTAACTTTGAAAAGCTCGGCATCGACCGACTCTACGTGGATGAAGCTCACAATTATAAGAATCTGTATTTTTACTCGAAGCTCTCCAGAGTTCCGGGAGTGAATTCCGGTTCGGATACGGCAAAGACACTTGATCTGGCCATGAAGGTTTCGTATCTGAATCAACTAACAAATTATAAAGGAGTGATTTTTGCAACCGGCACTCCGGTTTCCAACTCGGTATCGGAGTGCTATACCATGATGAAATATCTGGAGCCACAGATTCTGGAGCAGAACGGATTCAACAATTTCGATGCCTGGGCAACGACATTCGGAGAAGTGACTACGGCGATGGAGCTTGCCCCGGAAGGAAACGGATTCCGCATGAAACAGCGTTTTGCCAAGTTTTACAATGTACCGGAGCTGATGAAAATCTTCCGTGAAGTATCGGATATCAAAGTATCCGAGGATTTGCAGCTGGATGTACCGGAAGCGGAGCGGGAAACGATTGTTGCAAAGCCAAGCCAGGACCAAAAACGATTGATGAAAGACCTGTCCGACCGGGCTAAGGCAATCCATCAGCATATCGTTGATTCTTCGGAAGATAATATGCTGAAAATCACGACAGACGGACGAAAGATCGGACTTGATCCAAGACTTTTCGATCCGAATTCTTTCGATGATCCGGAATCCAAGGTCAATCTGGCGGTTGATAAAATCTATTCCATTTGGACGGATACACAAAAAGATAAGCTCACGCAGATGGTATTCTGCGATTTTTCTGTTCCCGGAAAGGAGGGATTCAATGTTTATGACGATATGAAGAATAAGCTGATCGCAAAGGGTATTCCTGCGGAAGAGATTGCCTTTATTCATTCGGCAAACACCGATGCGAAAAAGGAACAGCTTTTTTCCCAGGTTCGTGCCGGGAATGTCAGAATTTTGTTTGGTTCAACGGCAAAGATGGGTGAAGGCACAAACTGCCAGGATCGGCTGATTGCTCTGCATCACCTGGATGCTCCCTGGAAGCCTTCGGAACTGGACCAGCGAGATGGACGGATTATCCGACAGGGAAACCGTAATAAAAAGGTTCATATCTACACCTATGTGACGGAGGGTACATTCGATGCTTATCTCTATCAGACTCTTCTTCGGAAACAGAAATTTATCGGTCAGATCATGACCAATAAGAGTTCTGCGAGAGAAATGGACGATGTAGATGATCGGGCGATGAACTATGCTGAGATTATGGCAGTCACCGCAGGTTCTCCGGAATTACGAGAAAAGCTGACACTTGACAATGAATTGGCAAGCCTGCGGGAACTTCGGAGTACCTGGAAAAACAACCGGATGAAACTGGAAGATAAGGTTCGGGAAGGCTACCCGGAAACGATTCGCTCCTTGAAGTCACGGATAGAGAACTACAAGGAAGATCAAGTTGTCGTTGAAAAGAATCCTTTACTCGATGAAAAGGATGAGGATGGAAAGCAGAAATTCGTCGGAATGGAAGTCAATGGAAAGCATTATTCCAAAGTCACCGATGCTTCCGATGCAATTCATGGCTGGGCAGACGCTTACAATCCACTAACTCCGCTATCCATCGGACATTATCGTGGCTTTGAATTTCAAATTCGATATTCTTCATTAAGCGACGATTTCGAGGTCATTCTGAAAAACAAGGGAACATATAAGGATAATCTTGGAAAGAGTGGATATGCCCTCTTTAATCGACTGGATCACATTCTGGATGGACTTTCAGACAATTTAAAGAACTGTGAGGAACGGTTAGTATCCGTTGAAAAAGCCCTGGAAGATGCCAAGGTCGAGATCACAAAGCCTTTCCCGCAGGAGGAAGAGTATCAGACGAAGGAAAGACGGCTTGCTGAGCTGAACGCCAAATTATCGCTGAATGATAATTCAGAGGATGGTGTTTCTGAGGATGATGCAAAAGGCAAAGAAGAGGAAACGGAAGATACGGAGAGTGAGAATCTTTCCGTTCTTTCCCAGTCACCGGAGAATTTTGTTCAAATAGCAAAAGGAATTGATCCGGATATCTTTTCTTCTGCGTCTATTCCTTCCAGAACTGCTGTGAACCAGGAACAAGGCAGAATCGGTTTTCAGATTCAGTTTGGAAACCGTTCAGAGGATTACATCAATGTGTTTGCAGTATCGAAGGACAACAAATCTGTAAAATATTATCTGAATGGTTTGGATGCGGTGGAACAGGTTCGTTCCGTATATCAGAATCGAGTGGTGGAGGAAAGTAAAAATCTGTCAGAAAAGGCAAAGATGCCATTTCAGAATCTGAAAGCGGAATCTTTGAGTCCTTCGGGACATACGGTTACGCTTTCCTACCAGGAATCCGGAGAGCTGAAAAAGCTATTTGGTTCGATTGATCATGGCAAATTGCGTTTGGCATCCGAAAACGGAATCGTTGTGTCGGATATGATGTTCCGTAAAGCGGAAGAAGAACGTCAGACTCTCGATTCACGGGTCGATGCTGTTGCAGAACCTATGCCACCTCAGATGAATGAATCTTACCATCACCCACGTTTATAAGAGTTTTTTAGTTCCCGGTGGAAGTAATTCCATCGGGAATTCTTTATGGAGGTAATTTTGGAAGATAAAAACTATGATCCTTACGCCGAGTTAAATTCGATCATATCGAAAGAAGATGAAGCTGATTTTTCTTCCGGGAGAAAGACACGGCAGAATCGTGAAGCTCCAAAGAGAGAAAGACCGAAAAAAGAGAAGAGGAAAAAGGAAGAGAAGAAAAAAGGCAGCATTGGAAGGAAAGTTGTCATAACGATCTGTATTCTTCTTTGCTGTGTTATCGGTTCCTGCCTTTATTTCAAGCCGAAATTTGTGACGAAAGGTATGGAATCGATAGAATCCTTTTTGAATCAAGGAAAAGATCAAAAGAAGGAAAGCAAAACGGAATCGAAACCAAAGAAGAGTACAACGAAGTCAAGTAAAAAAAATGTGTCAGATTCTGACACAAAAACCAAAACGCAGAAGAAAGAAACAGATGATAAAAATGTGTCAGATTCTGACACAAAAACGGATTCTTCTACTGAGGTACAACCTCAAACGGTATTAAATGATGGTTTTTCCTATGCAGATGGAGCGATCAAGGTCGGCCTTTGCGGTAATACCTTTGATTTTCCTTTTGCCCCGAATGCAGTTGCGGACAAGGGGTGGAACGGAATTTCGGTCAACGCCGATCCGGACAATGCTTCTCTGATTGTTTCTACCTGGACGAATGTGGACGGGTCTACTCTGTATCTTTACTATCCGAACAACCAGGATGGAGCGACGGTGACGAAAGCGGAATGTTCCTTTGTCGGGACAGCTTCTTCTTTTTTAGGCTTATCGACTTCAAAAGCTGTTGCCGACTGCGACAGTCTTTTTGCGGACGCAGAAAAGAAGTACACCGATGGGCTGGATGCTTCCGGAAACGGAACAGAAATTTTTTACTATAAGACCTGTCAGATTGATGTTTCCTTCCAGAATGGCTTTGTAACTTCATGTTCTATCACAAAGATTTAGGAGGCCCCTTTTGGAAAATAAGAAATCCGTAGAAGATTTATCGAAGGAGATTTCAGATCTTTTATCGGTATTAGTCGAACAATCTAAAACAGAGAAGGAAGAAATCACGAAAGAGATCGATGCTCTAAAAAAAGACAAAGAAGTTCTCCAGAAGGAAGCGGATTCCTTAAGGCAGGAAGTGGACTCCTTAAAGAATGTTCTTTCAGAAAAGGAAGCTCAGATCAAGCGTTTTGAGGAAGAACGTATTCAGCTTTTAAAGCAGATCATGGAGGGATAGAACTATGCAGAGCCATCCGGTACGGCCACCATAAAAGGTCGGGATAGGATAGGATTAACAACAAATTCTTTAAAGAGAAGAGGTAAAAATTATGAGAAGAGGAACAAACCCTTTAGCAGTACTCTTAATGGTAGTCATTTTTATTGTATCTATTGTTGTAGCATTTATTGTTCGGAATGTACTTCCGGATTCGGTATCAAACTTCAAAGACTTAATCTTTTGGGGTATTGTCATTGTGATCGGCGGTGTCGGCGGTGTTCTGATCGGTAAGAACATGAATAAGAGATAAGGGAGGATTCTGTCATGAAAAATTATTTTTTGAATATCAAGAAAAACTTAACCCCGGAAAAAGCAGAAAGGATCATGGTATTTGGCGTTTTGTTTAGTGCCATGCTATTTTTCCCATCCAATGTTTTTGCAAGCTCTGGGGCACAAACGGTAACCAATGGCTTCAAGAGCCTTATGGATATTGTCAAGGCTTTGATTTCTTCCATCGGTGCGATTGTTCTTCTCTGGGGATTCTTCGAGTGGGGTACTTCCATGCAGTCACAGGATGGTGTGATGCAGTCTACGGCATTCAAACGAATTGGCGGTGGACTTATCATGGTTCTTGCCCCGCAGCTGATTTCTGCTTTCGTTTCCTAAAGGAGATTATGATATGCCAAGTTGGTTCAGTGACTTTTTTAAAGTCGTTTCCCTTTATAACCTGGGCCAGCAGATCTGGAATTGGTTCATGGGTGTCACCTGCTCTTTAATGCAGTCGGACACCCTTGAAACGATTTCACCGGATGCCTGGAATTTCGTAAGTAATACTGTCTATCCTTGGATGCTTTCTGCTGCTACTGTCCTTCTGAATCTGTTTTTTATGATCGGATTTATCAGGCAGAGTACGAACCTGCGAGAAAATATGACCATAGAAAACTGGGTAGAATTGATTATCAAGGTAATTATCGCAAACTCTCTCATGGTCCAGGGAATTTCCTTAATGCAGAGTTTCTTTACTGTCGCATCCGATATGAAATCTGTCTTTTTCCCAAGTGGAACCTCTATAAATATTCAGCCATCGGATGTAGACGTAACGACCGTCCTTTCGGAAATTGTGGTCGGGCTGATCTATCTTTTGGTCTGCATCATATCTGGCCTTGTAATTATGATCGAAGTTTTTGCACGATTTTTAAATCTTTATCTTCTGATCTCCGTTGCTCCGCTTGCTCTGTCTACAATGGCAGGTGGTCGAGGTCTTGAAAATACGGCGATTTCCTGGTTTAAAAGTTTTCTTGCAAATGTATTTCAGATTGTGATTATTGCTTTGATTCTCCGAATCGGCGGGCTGATGATTTCAAACTGGGGATTTTCAAATGATAACGGGAATGCCTTGGATTGGTTTGATGGATGGCAGGCGGTTCTCACCTCCCTGGCACAGATTACTTTAATAACGTCTGCTGTAAAAGGCTCGGATGCTTTTATGCGTCGGGCTTTTGACTTACGGTGATAGATTGGAGGACACATGACAATTCAGATCAATAAAGACTTCCTGACAGAGTACAAGGATGATGTTTGGAAAGGCTTCAATGCGAGAGAATTAATCTCTATCATCACGGGTGGTGCAACTGCTTTCGGCGTTGTGATCCTGCTGTATTATTTTACGAAGATGAATCCGGCCACTCTCGTTTATTTTGCCGTGCCTTTTGCGATTCCTGCGGTTGGTATTGGATTCTATCGATTCCAGGGCTATCTTTCTCTTACCGACCTGTTAAAAGAAATGATGTATACCTGGTACACAAAAGAGCTGCATAGTGAATCCGAAGAAGATGTTCCCGGAACAACCATATTTACGATGGAAATTGATCCGGAGATTGCCAGGAAGGGAGGGAAAAAATAAATGGCCTTCATTATTAATCCGGATGCCAAGTTTCGGCAGTCCAGTTATATCACAAAGTTAACGAAAAAAAAGGAGCATCCCATGAATTGCCGGGATGCTTTTTGTATTTCCAAGATCTATCCGAATGGTATTTTTCAGATTGAGGAAGGGGTAAATCCCTGTCAGTATGATCGCTGTTATATCTTCTCGGATATCAATTATGCCAATCGTGATGAAGATGAGCAGATGGATGTTCTTCGGAATCTGGCGAAAGTATTAAACGCATTAAGCTGTGATTTCAAAATTACGGTTGCCAACGAATACCAGAATATGCAGGAGTACATCGATTCTGTTTTCTCTGATATTAACAAGGATAACTATCCCTCGATTTATAAGGGAATGCAGGAATGGATTTCCGAAAAAATCAAGGATTCAGACCTCCATAATCTAAAAAAACTTATGTATCTGACCATAACAGTAAGATCATACTCCTACAAAGAAGCACGAAGCTATCTTTTAGGCATGGATACGGAACTGGATCGGCTCTTTAAGAGCCTCCAGTCCGTCATTCTGCCCCTTAATGCTAAGCAGCGACTGGATATCCTGTCGAACTTCTTTTATCGGTCTGAGGACACGATAAACTACGATTTTGTCGATGAGTTAGCTGATCCGGTCCATGATGTGATTCCCGTATCCATCAATGCGGAGCAGAATTTTATGGTGTTTAACGGAAAGCAGTATGTATCTGTCCTTTTTGCCCGTTCCGTTGCGTCCACGCTAAACGAACGGCAGACGATTTATTCTTTGACCAATGTAGACTACCAATCTTTCTGTACGATTGATTATGCTCCGGTTGACAAGGCCGTTTTGAATCAGAAATTAAAATCTGCCAACATCAATAATGAACGTGCGATTGCGAACGAGATCGATTCGAAGCGGAAAAGCGGACAGATCATGGCTGGTGTGTCCTATCTGAAGGAGAAGCAGAAGGAAGAACTGGAAGGATATATCGACCAGGTGGATGATAATAATGAATCCTGTTTCCTGGTCGGTGTTCTTCTGGTTGTGACAGCAAGTACGGAAGATCAGTTAGCGGAACGGATTAAATCAGCGATTCAAACGGGAAAAGATGTCGGCGTGAATCTGGAAACCATGAATTATGTGCAGATCAAGGCATTCAATACGGCTCTTCCGATAGGATGCCGACTGGTAAAACATCGGAGAGCTTACTTTTCTTCTTCCCTGGTTTCTTTGCAGCCTTTTTATGCCCAGGATTTGATTGAACCAAACGGGATGTTTTT
Organism: Lachnospiraceae bacterium; assembly: GCA_029224965.1. Classification (GTDB taxonomy): domain Bacteria; phylum Bacillota; class Clostridia; order Lachnospirales; family Lachnospiraceae; genus Lachnocurva. The sequence continues at coordinate 122,779 of JAQXVO010000030.1, read as the reverse complement.
CGGTGTCAACCGTACCACGAAACATCTGATCTTTGCCGACCGAAAGAAACTTGCTTCTCCGCATGGAATGATTGTCGGTCATACCGGCTCCGGAAAATCCTTTCTCATAAAGGAAACGGAGGTCGTACAGACGCTTCTTTCGACACACGATGATCTGACCATCATTGATCCTCAGAACGAGTTCCAGACGATTTGTGAGTTTTATGACGGACAGTACATCGATTTTACGCCGAAATCTCAATATCACATGAATCCAATGGAGATTCCGGACGAAGTTTTTCTGGACCAGACGCCGAATCGGGATGCGGTCATTAACGCATTTATCGCTGATGTGACCGGATGGGTCTTTTCTTTCTGTGCGGCTGCCATGAAAAATATGGTGTTCTCCCAGGAACATCAGTCTTTTGTCGGACAATGTATCCGTAATCTTTATGACAGAGCATTTACTCAAAGAAGATTAAAATGGCAGCCAACGTTGAAAGATCTTCGGGATGAACTTGGAAAGCTGGAGCAGACCGTTGAAAATGACCACGATAAAGATATGATTCATACCATGTTTAACGCCCTCCAGGAGTATACAGAGGGTGCATACGATATGTTTGCATATCCGTCAAACCTAAATCTGCACAAACGTTTTGTAGTCTTTGGTTTGGCAAATGTTTCCAGCGAGTTCTGGGAGCCGGTCATGATTACCGTCATGTTTTTCCTGTCGAATCGAATGTCATATAACCGTAAATATCAGCGAGCTACTCGTCTGATTATCGATGAGACGCAGGTTGTTACAGCAAATCCATCTTCCGCAAATATGCTTCTGAAAGCGGTTGTGACCTATCGAAAATTCGGCGGCATTGTAACGATGGCCATGCAGAATTTTTCCAGGGCTATCGACAATCCGGAGCTTAGAGATATGTTTTCAAACTGCGGATACAAATGCTTTCTGGACCAGGGCGGTATGGATGCGAATGCCATCCGACAAATTCAGGATCTTTCCTCGATGGAATATAAAAGCCTGTCAGAACCTCAGCCCGGTTATGGTCTGATGGTCTGGGGAAAGAAAGTGATTCTTTTCGACTGTCGCATGAGTAATAAGAATCCGATCTACTATCAGATTTCTACGAACTTCCATGAAAATGCGGAACGGGCGAAGAAAGAGGAAGAAGAGAAGCACTTGAAACCTGTGATCCAGGATTCGAAGGAAGCGGACAGTCTGTCAGCCAAAATTCTTCGGATTACAGCCACGGTTCCGATCACATCCGAAGAAATTCAAAAGGTTCTTTCCATTTCAAAAGAAGAAACGGAAAAGACCATTCAAGAGATGCTGGAGGATGGTTTGTTAGTCCGGATGGAAGAGGATTCCAGAACGGTCTATAAAAAAGCGGATCAAAAGGAGTAAGCAATGCAGATCAAAAAGGCTGCGGAAACACGGATATTTTCAAAAAGCACCAACCTTTCTCTCGTTGCGGATAACATCGGAAAAACGGAGAATCCGGTTCTCTCTGCTGTAAAAAAAGCGGATATCAATATCAGTAAAAAGGATCTGGAATTGCTTTCCATTGAATCCTCTTTTTCTCCGTCAGAACTTCGGAAATGGCAGCGAATGTCTCCGAGCCGAAGAGAACGATTGCTGAGAAAAGCTACAAATCATCCGGCCTTCGCACGGCTGGAAACAGAAATTAAGAAAGAAAAAGAAAAGCAAAAGTACCAGGAGGAAGTAGATTCTGCTTCCTCTGAAAATAATTTTGAAAATAATAAGAGCAAGACATTTTCAGAATCGAAAAATTCACAGACCAAAGTTGCGAAAAAAAGTGCGGAACAATCTGCACAGAAAAGTGCAGAGACAGGTGCGAAAGTCGGAGCGGAAGCGGGAGCAAGAGCAGGTGCAGATGCTGCGTCGGCAGGCTCCTATGAGATTGTTCGAGCTGCCGAAAAAGCAGCAAAGAAAATTTCCGAACAAGTGAAAAGTTCGCTGGATAAAAACGCAGAAGGGAAAAACGAAGCACTCCAGGACGATCAAAATAAATCATCAAACCAGTCATCGACTCCACCAGCTTCAGCTGCTCCGATGAGATTAATACGTGCTGCGGCTGCTGCAATCGTTGCATTTGTAAGCACCATACCAATGGTTATTGTGGGATTTCTTTTGCTGCCTCTGATCATCGTTGTATCTGTGATTACGATTTTTACTTCGATTTTTCAGACGAGTACGCAGCCTGTTTCTGCCAGTTTGTCACAGTCTACGATAGCCTATGCGGATACGGTTCATGATATAAGTCAGAGCATGGGTCTGACACTAGATGATGAACAATACATCCTGGCAATCATTGAAGTGGAATCCCACGGAACGGGAAACAATCCGATGCAATGGTCCAACGATGTTACGGGCGATGGAAAATTTGATGAAAAAGATAAGGCTCTGATCACTCCGGAAATGTCCATTCGTCTTGGCATTGGATTATACAAGCAACTGCGAGATCGACAGGCAAGTACGGGTTGTGATCTGGAAACCATGATTCAATCTTATAATTATGGCCCTGGGTTTATAAATTTTGTCATGGCAAACGGAGGAAAATATTCCGAAGATCTGGCTCAACAATTTTCCGACAACATGAAATCAAAACATCATTTGAAGATTTATGGTGATCCGTCCTACGTTACAAAATGGAAAAAATATGTTGCTTCTGAAAGTGGGACTGCAATGGATTCTAATGTTTATCAGACCATTCATGATGAAGCATATAAATATATTGGTAAGGCATACGCCTTTGGTGGCAGCAGTCCAAGCACGGGATTTGATTGCTCCGGATTTACCCAATGGTGCTTTGCAAAAGCGGGAATCAGCTTACCGAGAACGGCACAGGAGCAGTACAATGCCACAACTCATATCAGTATCGATCAGGCACAGCCTGGTGATTTGGTATTTTTTACTGGAACGTATCAAACTTCCAACTATATTACTCATGTTGAAATTTATGTAGGCAATCATACTTCGATTGGTGCCGGCTCACCGATTAAAGAACACAACCTTGATGGGACATATTATAAAAATCATTATGTATGTTTTGGCAGAGTAACAAAGTGACTTGGAAAGAGAGGAAGTATATGCAGGATGTTGTAGATGAATTGATTCAGAAACTCGATTCGGAGTGGCAGTATTATTACATCGACCAACTGTCACAAAGTAAGGCAAACATTTTTGCAAGCTCTGATCAGATTTCTAAAAAAAGGACCATTAGTTTCCTTCTTAAAAAAATCGGAAGAAGAATGCCAGAAGAGATCGTCCATAAGGTTCTCTATCTAAGTGATCTTACTGATGAAGCATTCCGCTTCTGTAATGACCATCCAGACGAATCCCTGGAGGATTCCATTCGTGAGTTTTATCAATCTTTTTCTCCAAAAAAAGAAGAGGAGTCTGAAACTGAGGAATAAAAAAAACAAAAAAATTGTAAGCCTTGTCAGTTTAGCTTTGAACTATTTTTTTGTTTTTTTTAAGGGGGACTTTTAAATGGCTGCAAAAAAAATGAGCAGATTTTCGATGGCATTTGAAAAATGCCTTGTCAAAAAATTAAAAAAAATGAATGACTCCCTCACAGATTCCTGTGAGGGAGTTTCCATTTTTCAAGGCAGAGCCTTGAATTTTTTCTTCTCTTTTTTCGAGCAAATAAAGGCTCGGAGGGGTATTAGGGGACTCCCTAACAAGATGCATTTTGTATCACAAAATGCGTATCTTGCAGTAAATATTATCCCTCGTAACAATTCTGTTACAAGAGGTGCAAAATGGTCAAGAAATGCCGAAAAATCAACGTTACAGCCCGTTACAGAAACTGTAACAGAATAACGGGTTTCTTTAGGAATCCTGTTACAGCTTGTTACAAGGGGATAATGCAGCCTAAAAAGCCCGAAAAATCAACGTTACAGGCTGTTACAGAATCTTGAAAATCAGACTTAGATCGGGGAATCTTGTAACAGCCTGTTACAAGGTCTGTTACAAGATTTTTATTTTTTAGATGATAGAAAAGAAGGAGAAAAAGTATGGTGAATGAAGAAGATAAAATTTATCGAGTTTCCAGTTCGACAGCTCAACAGTTTGAAACGTTCCGTAGCAAATTAATTCAATCTGGAATATTGAATGAAAATTCTTCTGCCAAAGAATTGATGGATCAGATTGCTATGAGGTTGACGGATGCTAATTCAGAATCGGATGTTTCTGATGCGAGCAGGGGAGAAGATGATTCAAAAAATGCATCGGTTCTGATTCCGGATCAGAAAATCGAACATGATATTTTTGAACGATTGAATGAGGTCGATGATTCCGTGCATCACATAGAATTGATGGTCGAAGAATTTATTAGTTCCTATTTTCGAAGAGGAATTTATATGCCTGGTGGAGAGCAGCCGGGAAAATTTCTGGTAGAAAATTCTTCGGGACTTTTTCCCTGGTCCTCTTCTGAATCGTCACAACCCTCATTTCCTACGGTAGACGATTCATATGATGATGAAGAAATGCCGAAGGCAATCTATCCGTATGAGAAATGGATTCCGGATTTCACTCCGGAAGAAGTTGAGTATTTAAAGAAGGTCGAATCCGATGACTGGAACAAAGGATACTATGTCACGAGAGATGCAAAAGGACGGTTGAAACTTACGGATGGAGATTTTTATGACGAAAATGACTTTCCTCATTCTTCTTCCGGTGAGGCTTATGTGAGGACTCCGTTCGGTTTCTATCCGCAACTGATTTGTGAAACGACTTGGCATTTGATAAATCCGGCCAGATTTCCACATCGATTTTTCAAAGAACGGAATCGGAAATTCCAAAAGTGGTACGGGCGTGATCCACATTCATATTGGGAGAACGTTATCGATCCATCTTATGATTATGACAAGGACCCGACAAACTTTGTGGTGAAAGATGTTATCAAATTTATTGAAGAGCATAACCTTAATTTTTGGCAGTGCACGGTGAAAGGACAAGGTGCTACGTATGAGCAAGTATGACGAAAAAATCGAAAAAGTACAAAAGGAAATTTCCTCTCTGCAAACAAAATTGGCAGAAAAGAAAAACCTTCTCCATGACCTGGAATTAAAAAAGAAAGAGGAAGAGAAGAAAGCACGAATCGAGGAAAATGAAAAACTGAGAAAACTGATCGAAGATCGTTACGGTTCGGTATCTCCGGAAGAGGTTCTTCAGATTCTGGATCAGAATATCAACCGAAATTCTTCCGATGATGGGAGCAGCCTATGAAAGAAAAAAGCCATCGTTCCAACTGGCTACACGTTAGGCTTACGGATTCCGAAGCGGAAAAATTAGAGGAAGAACTTCAAAGACTTGAAAAAGAAAATCGTAAGATTTCTGCCAGCACTTATACAAGGCAACAGCTTTTTTCCAGTTCTCCGGAACGTATCCGTCAAATCTCAAATGATATTCGTGCGATCCGTTCCGAGATTCATTATTCTCTTCGGAGACTCCTGGAATCTGGAAATCCGAACATGAAAGAGATCATTGGAATTTTGGAAAGCTGTGATCACAGGCTTGCTGAAATCAGAGAGGAGATAGGAGAGTATGGCAGTAACAGTTCTGAAAAATCTGAAGGAGAGTAAGATCAAAGGCGATCCTGCGAATCATCTGCGACGTGCCATCTATTATATTATGAATCCAAAGAAGACCAGAGATGGTCTTCTTTCTTTTTCAAATTGTGGCACTTCTCCGGAGTCTATCTTTGATGCAATGCTCATCACAAAGAAAGACTATCAAAAAGAATGGGGACGCCAGGGCTACCACTTTGTGATTTCTTTTCAGCCTGGCGAATGTGACGAGGATACGGCAATGAAAGTAGGGCGGGAATTCTGCGAGAAATATCTTGGAGATGGATACGATTACTGCTATTCCGTACACAACGACCATCCGCATATGCACATTCATATCGTATTCAATTCGGTGTCCAGATATACGGGATTGAAGTATCGGTATGTAAATGGTGACTGGGAAAAATCCATTCAGCCGATTACAGATATGATCTGTGAAAAGTACGGTCTGTCGAAACTGGAATATGATAAGGGCGAAAAACGGATCGGCAAGTCATATGCGGAGCACATTGCAACAAAGAAAAATAATTTTACCTGGAGCAAGATCATCCGTGCTGATATTGACCATGCAATTACGGTCAGTAACAGTATGGATGATTTTTTCAAGACAATGAAAAATTATGGCTATCGGATTCGTACCGGACAGTCGGAAAAGCATGGAAAGTATGTAGCTTACTCTCATCCAGGAGTAACAGATCGGGAGAGTAAGAAGGCTCATCGTGATTATTCCCTGGGTGAAGATTATACTCTGGATCGAATTGAGGAACGAATCTGGCTACGGGAGAAAAAGCAAAAGACCTATATTATTCCTTCCTTGGATGAGATTCCTTATCTTCCGAAGCCAAAAAAGAATCGGTTCCAGGTCTGCCTTTATAACCGGGTGGAGCAGGCTTATGCTTTTCAGTTTTTGGATCTTCGAATCGAATCTCAGATCAGAGCCAGGAAAGATCTTCTGCATATTAACCAGGTTGCCGAAGAAGCAGTATATATCATAAAAAATGATATGAAAGATTTCTCCTCCTGTGAAGATCGTCTGAAGGAAGTCAAAAAGGAACTGAAGCAATTGAAGGATACTGGAATCGTCAATTCTGAAATCGAACTGTCTCCGGAAGAGCTGACAGACCGAAAGCGGTATTATGAGATACGATCTATCTTGTCAAAAAAGGAAGATCAGCTGTCCGATGAAGAGTTTGAATCTCTTTCCGACGAATTGGAAAATCTGGAAGAGAAATATAGAGATGATCCGATCATCCTGTCGGATCAGAAAGATAATTCTGAATATCAAAAACTGAATGAGGAAAGGAAAATATTGCTTCGAATCATACGAGAGCAACCGATCATTAAATCGGTCGAAGATGTAAATATCGAGAAAGCAAAAGATCAGCCGATACAGATTCCGAAAGAACAGAGTGAAGTGTCCGCTGAGATTCCGAAGAATACAGAAAGCAGGAAACTATAATGGAAAAACTAAATCAATCACAGATCTTTTCCATGGTAAGGGATTTCTCCAAAGATTTTGGAATTGATCCTGGCTATATTAATCTTTTGACTGAAGCAAAATCAGATCCGAAAATGTTTGAACTGCTTTTCCGTTTTGCTTTAAGAGGACTGGATGCTTCCTCGGCAAAAAAATGTCTGAAGCAAGCGGATGGAAACAGGACTCTTGCGAACGATCTTTTGGTCGAAGCATTGTTTGATCAATTTACTCCGAAGGATGGATTGCAACTTCGGATTGCTGATACAGAACAAAGAGTAAATCGTACCATATCAGACACAAAGGAATTGACTGGTCGATACTCTGCTCTGGTAGATGGTTTGCAGGATACTTTAACGGCTCAAAATCAGATGATTGAGAATCTGACGAAAGAGCTGCATTCGTTGAAGAGAGTAGGTGTTCATGTTGATCACAGTTCAGATGAGAAAACGGAAAAAATATCTGGCCGTTTTTCATGGAGAAAAAAGAAGAAGGAAGAAAAACTTGATCGGAAGAAACAGAGAGAATTGGAGAGCCAGAAATTTATAGAAGAGTATGCTAAAAACCCGGCATATACGAAAGAGCAAATCTTATTCTTAACTCAATGTCTTAGTGAGGGTATCTCTGTGGACTCCTTCGCCTATTTTTGCTATCCTGGGTGTGATATGGATTTCATGAAAAGAATGAAAAATTTCTACGTCAATGGATCAAATTAGAGATTAATCCAGGCAGCCTTTGTGTCAGAAACTGACACAAAGGCTGCCTGGAAATTTTTATGCTCTGAACATGGAAACATGACTGTTTCGGAACGTAGATGTTTCTCCGTTCCCAAGGTCAAGGACGAGGTATTCGTGATATTCATCAATACAGTCTCCATCGGTATGGGCTTCGATTTCCTTTGCTCGATTTCCTCCGCAGATAATTTCGAATCCTTCGATGTCATATTCGATCCGGTTAACTTCCTTGGATTCCATGTCATATTTTGCTTTATCATAAACACGCACATTTACCTTCATTTTGTGCCTTCCTTCTCCCCGTATAGCCTGCTAGGTCAGCTTCCTATTAGTTTACTGTCCGATGCTCCTTAAGAAAAAATCTACTAACTGCTCAAATGGTCCACAGCCTAAGAAAATGACTACAATCATAAGTATGGAATCCTGGACAATATTTTTTAACTCTGCTAAAATCTTATGCATATTCATATAAAAGTCCTTTCTTATAGGCCATAGGCGAGAGTGCTAGTCTCGCCTATGTTATTTATCTATCAACTAAAACCGAATCGTGTAGGCTCTATCTGTAAGGCGTTCTTCCGGTTCAACTTCACTATGATTCACCTCGTTTACAAAACTATCATACGGAATTGATGTATCCGGGTGTGGAACAATCAGCATCTCGTGGATGGAAGAGGGAAGCAGTACGATCTCCCTTGTGTTGTGCTCTTCTGCAAAGCTCCTTAATGTATCTAAGTTCAATGCAGATGATGCACCCAGCCATTTATCCTTATTGGTGACTACGTACAAAAAATCCTCTTCGTCAAAACCATCGTCAAAAAGAATCTTGGTTAATGATACGATCTTGGTATCTCTTTTCGTGTTCTCCTCGGCAATCTTCCATGCCTTTTCTTCGCTCCAGGCTAACATCCGAAGATATGCCTTGATGCTGTCCTTTTCTCTTACAAGAGCTTTTTGGGATTCGGTACTTGGCATCTTGATGATCAGATACTTGCTGATACCTTCGCAGATGGATTCTTTTGACAGATATTTGTCTGCATCCTCCGTCTTGCAAGCTCCCAGGAATAAGCAGTCCTTCAAGGTTTTTTCTGCTTCTGCCTTGGTAATAGAAATTGTTTCAGCTGATGTACTCATAATTCTTTCCTCCTTAATAATGAATACGATTGACGAATGATTTCCGAAATCCGTTTTGCGGAATCTGGAGCTGAGGGGAGGGGAGCGGGAATTTTGAACTTGACAGTTTTTCATTTTTTATTTCCTCCTTTCTTATTTTTTTCGTTTTGCGTTTATCTATCGCGTCGGTTTCGGGTTTGCGGTGATTCCGTTAAAAGCCGGATTTTCTCCTATGGCAAGGGACAAGGACTACAGTCCGATACGCCGTAGGGCAGCACTTGCCATAGGAGAAAATATGGCTTAGGAAGAACATACGCAAACACGACCGATGCGATAGCAGCAAAACGAAAAAAGAAAGGGGGAAAGGGGAAAAAAACGGTCAAGGACAAAAAGGGGTTCCCCCTCTTGGGGGAACCGTTGGAGAAAGGGGGTCTTTCCATCTTCCTTTTATTGGGAAGATGTGTTAGTATCATCTATGCAGAGATCATTCTGCATTACCGTTTTATGGAACGGTTTGGATAGAAACTATTATTAATATAAGCATCAGGCCCTCTTCAATTTGAAGAAGGCCAATTTTTTTGAAAAAATTTCAAAATAGTGCACTAAAGTGCACTAAGCGAGTGTTAATATTTAAGCTAGCAAAGGAACCAGAACAGGAATGGAACGGTTTTCACTGATAAAAAACATTTTTAAAGGGAAGAATATGAAGAATAGCAGAAAAGGTCTGATAATCTTCCTTCTGATTCTTTGTGTCTTTGTTGTAACAGGAGGTATTCTGGTCAGAAAATACTATCCTCGCTGGCAGGCAGAACTGAAATTTTATTTCATGCAGAAAGAGGTCGATAAAAAGGAGAAAAAGAATGCAGATTCTGACGGGGACACGGCAAAGGCTACAGTAAATTTTGCCAGTCTGAAGGCAGAAAATCCGGATGTCATCGGCTGGATTAAGGTTCCGGGTACGGAAATCAATTATCCCGTACTAATGAGCAGTGCGGATAAAGACACCGATTATTATCTGAGTTATACCTTTGACGGTAAGAAATCCAGGCCCGGCTGTATCTATGTAGAGAAGGAACAGAGTTCCGATTTTTCGGATTTCAATACGATTATCTATGGTCATAATATGAGAAACGGAACCATGTTTGGAACGCTGAAGCGTTACAAGGATGAGGATTTTTTTCAGTCGCACCCGGAATTTACGATTGAAACCGAGAATCGGCTTCTGACCTATAAGGTATATGTTTCCATTCGTATGGATAACCGGCATCTCCTTCATAGTTATGACATGACCACATCGGAAGGAAGGCAGCAGTATCTGGACGATATCAGTAAAGGAACGGATTCCTATTTTCATCAGAGCGATATCAAACCGACAACGGAAGATCATCTGATTACCTTGTCCACATGTATCGGCCAGGATCAGACCCATCGCTTTCTTTTGGTTGGCGTCCTGGAAAAAAGCCAGGCAATTAAACAGTAAGAATCATGCAGAAGCCTGCTTTTCAGAAATAAAAAGAAAAAAACTTTTAAAAAGTACACAAAAGTACACAAAACCTGTGTTAATTTATAAACTAGAAAAAGAACCGGAACAGGAATTGACCTGCTCCGGTTTTTTTGTACCGTGTAACACTAGAAAGGGGTTATTTATGTCAATGCTGGATGGAGATGTTTATGAGCGGACAAATAGTATCCTTGAATACTATCTCCCGATTCGACTCAAGGAAGCTGGCTTGGATTGCAAAGTAGAATCCAAGCGGGATGGGCCACGGAATCTAAAGGTATCTTTGTCTATTCCCGGTTCCGAGGAAGTCCGGGTGTTTGACACAGAACCAAAGATACGGGAAATGCATATAGATCAGAATGCCATGAAAGCATTCTCGAACCTGTTGACATTTTTCTCCGCCCAGGTCCGCCTTATGGAAATGGAACTGACGGAATGCTGCGGAATCCATCGTAAAAAGAATGGGCTTATACATATTCCTTCGAAGTATGCATTACTGGATGATTGCTATATTTCTCTTCTCCCGAAAGAAGATCTTTCGATGCTTCCGGAGCTTCCATATAAACGGCTTGCAGAAGGATCGGATATATATGCTGTGATCGGCGTAAATATATATGACGAACGGGACAATCATCGTCGATATAACTATCTCACTCATCAAGTCTTAAAAGACTGGAATATATCGGAAGATGAAGCCTGGAAAGCAGCAGAAAAAAATACCATTCGGATTACGAAACCGGAAGTCTTTCCGTTTTTTCAGAAATCGTTAGATCAAATCTCCGATGGAGATGTTTACAATCTGGAAGCCAGAGAGGTTCCTTATGTGGCATCCGGAAGCATTGCTCTTCCTGGCTTTCTGAAAAAAGTTGCTGAGAATGTTCATCATAATCTCTGGATTTTTCCTCTCAACAATGCAGATGCTCAGTTCTACCTTGAGGGCAGTAAATATCCGTGTAGTATGGATACCGTAGATCGTTTGACCAAGGAATTCAAAGATCTGCTTGCAGTCGGAAACGTACATCGGATATTACCAGGTAATGAGATTCTGCATTACGACAGGAAAATCGACGCTCTGGAAACCGGAGAAAATTATGTTCAAAGAGCCTACGGTTTCAGCCGAACAGCGATAGAACCATCTTATAACGATTATGATTCTGTGTTCTCAAAGAATTTTCCGCATTTATAAGGGATAGAAAAGGAGATATGTCAGTATGGAACATACATTAACACTTGATTCCGTGAACTGGCCTGCCTGTGGTCAGATCATACGGGACCGGAGAAAGGAGCTTGGAATCAGCGTTCAGACTCTCGCAGATTCTGCCGGCATCCTGGATGCCGAGATCATTGATTCGATGGAAGAAGGGAAGAAGCAGTCGGTTGGTTTTGCGTCCATGCAGAGCCTGGCAAATGCTTTGAAACTGGATTTACGCTCCATGCTTGCCGGGAAGAAGGTACCGACACCGGAACGTCAAGAGCTGTCGAAGCAGTTGGACCAGATCGACAGTACCATTCAGTCACTTTCCGGGTGGAGAGATGATATTTTAACGAGGATTGCCCATCTATCCGACAGTCGCTATGAAGTCCGGCAGACGGAGGAACGACAGGAACCTGTTTATTGTCTTTATGACAGCGAAAAACAGGAATATGTCACCTCTCCGGATGGATCGGTTGTTACCTTCCAAGATTCCGGTACCGCCTTCGACTATTGTGATCGATTGAATGAACACCCAGAAATGGAGGAATCCATTATAAGGGAATATCAAACCGGAAAAGAAGATCGAAGATCGATGGAAGAAAAAAATGTGTCAGAATCTGACACAAAAGAAAAAGAACAGTCTACGGAGAAAGAGGATAAGGAGGAGACATCCGAAGAAGAGCAGACAGAAGAATATTATGTTCCAACTCGTTCCGCTGGCCTACGGATTTAATGGAGGTTTTTACTATGGAAGAAACGAGAAATATGTACTTCGAGATCGAGCGAAGTGCTCAAGCAGCAGCTCTTTCTCTGAAGGTAACGTATTATGGTGCGAAGCAGCTATTAAAACTTATTCAGTTTCTGATGCGACTGCATCAGAAAGGTGTTCTGTCAGATTCTGATTTCGAGGATTTCACCTCTTTTGTCAAACTTTCCCAGGGAAATTTTACCAACATGGGAGTACCACTTGATATGAGGGGGATTACAGACAAAGAAAAGGATAGCCTTCTTTCTACGTTGGATTCCTGTTCGTTGCCTGGTCTGAGTGAAGAAGATTTCCAGGAACGGATGAACCAGCTTGGAAAAGATTTCAAGGACTTTCGAGACAACCTGCAAGGTGAAAACATAGATGAGATTGATGCTCTTATTCAGAAGGCGAAAGACAGTCCGAAACAGGGAAGAGAGAAAATCTTGTCCAATCTTTGGGATTCGATTTCTAAGTTAGACACCGTAAATGTCAAAGACCGGATACAGGATTTGAAAGCTTCTTTGACGAAGTTGGGCATTAATTTTTGTGTCTTTCCCGGCGTTGAATCGGAGGAACGGTCTGTTGTATCGGTTGCGATTGATAAGAGAGATATCGACAAATTTATGCCGTTTTTCCATACCTATATCAATAATCAGATGACAGGTGGCCAGCATCGCATGGATGCCATCCGTGCACTTACCGATGGAAAGGCAAGTCTTGCTCCGATTCATCAAGAGATTCTGGATAAATTCTGTGAGATTTTAGACCGGAACAAGATCGATTATGCCATTGCTCCGGACAACAATCTGGACGATGGCATCCGACATCTTGTGATTCCGAACGATCAGCTGACGATGGCGAACACCCTTTATAACCAGCTTCGTGCCGCTTTGGTGGAAACGGACAAAAAAGATTATGGAGCATTTAAAACGACTCCGCTTGAGAGCTACGATAAAGCATCCAAAATGACGACAGATGAAGTAATAACGAAAGCACAGAAGGACAGTCCTAAGATTGCAGAAGCGATAAATGAGTACGAAGGCCCTCACGTAGCGACTCCTGCGGAAGATCTGATAAACAGCATGGGGAAGGTGCCCCAGGATGCGGAGAGCTTTGCCTGTGGAGAGTTCTTTAATAATGATGATTTTGTACCTTTATCCGTTTATGATTCTCTCGTCGATAATCCAAAAGATCAGATTTTGTCTAAAGTTCAAAACAGTTCTCCGGATTTGTTCTGCTGTCGGATTCCGGGAACCTGGGGCGAAAATGAACAGATTCTTGCGGTTTCCCCGGAAAAAGTATTTCGGGACAAGCAGACGAACCGATATATCGTTTTTATGCCAAAAGACGAATCCCCTGCGGTGTTAACGAAAGATGGTATCAAACGAGATATCTATAAAAATGGCATGGATCTCTATAATCACCTGTGGGAAAAGAACGAAGGAGCCTTTATTCCGATCAAACCGGAGAAACTGCAATCCATTCTCCAGGATGTGCCGAAGGCAGCACCAGTGATGTAAGGAGGGATATTTTGTCGAGTAATCGAAAAAAAGATAACTTTCAACCTATCGTAAAGCATTCCATCTCTCCCTGGATCTATGTCATTCTTGGCGGTGCCATCTTTCTGGCCTGCTATGTTTTTTCCGTGGTCTTTCTGTATCCCCAGGCTAATGTGATGAACTTCGCAGAATATCTTCAGATTGGACTAAAAGAACATAGTTGGAAACTTTGGACATACTATAACGAGAAAACTATTCCCTGCCTTGGTATCGGTCTGATCGCATGGATCTTCCTTTGCTACTATATCTCTTATAATTTTCGGAATTACCAAACAGGAAAAGAGTACGGTGTCGCTGATTGGGCCGATCCTTATGAGGTGACGAAACGGCGGGCAAACCCGGATGATCGATGGAACCGATATCTGACAAGAAATCTGTCCATTGATACCCAGGGAGACGGAAAGCCATCCAACAATAACATGATTATCCTTGGTGCTTCCGGTTCCATGAAAACAACCTCCGTTGTCACACCGAATATCCTTCACGGAACGAGTAATCTTATCATCATGGATGTTAAGGGAGAACTGAAGTTTAAATATGGTCTGTGGCTCCAGGAACATGGATATGATGTTCGTGTTTTGGATTTGGAGAATCCGGACCAGTCCGACCGCTATAATCCCTTTTCGTATGTCGAAAGTGAGGACGATCTTCTCTATTTGATTACGGCCTTGTATGATTCTCTGACTCCGGAGAAATCGACCGCCGAAGATCCGTTCTGGCCAGAAGGAACGAAGTTCTGGCTGATGTCCGTATTCTTCTACGAATGGTGGGATGCCCGGTTCGGTGGAAGTGAGCCAAGACAACCTTCCATTAATAATGTTATGAGTCTGATCGATGAGGAAAGTCAGTTCGTCGATTCCGGCAGGCCCTTAAAGCCTGGGGAGCGTCCGACTTCGATTCTCCAGAAAAAGATGGGTGAGTTGGCGAAAAATCCGAAAAATAAGGAGGGAGACAATAACCCGGCTGTCCGCTACTACCGGAAAGTCAAGGAAGGTGCGGAAGAAACCGTCCGGTCGATTAAGATTATTGCCAATTCCAAGCTGAAATATCTGGAAACACCGTCGCTTCATCGAATCTTTTCCGGTGTGGATGAAATGAAACTTCGGGATTTTGCAACCGGAGTCGGTGGAACCATCACAAAGAATCCTGATGGAACTTATGAGAAACATCTGACAGATAAAAAGGTCGCTCTGTTTATCTGTGTTCCGAAAAATAATGATAACTACCACTTTGTAGCTTCCATGCTCTATACCCAGGCCATTATGATTAACTGTCGGATCGCTGATAACGCTTTCCGGGAAACGGGCGGTGCTTTGCCGATTCCATTGGAACTTTGGATGGATGAGTTTTACAAAGGAGCAAGACCTTACGATGTAACCGGACTATTCGGTATCACTCGATCAAATAATATCAGTCTGATTCCTGTTCTTCAGTCCAGAGCACAGTTGGAAGATCTGTTTGGAGACAGTAAAGCCAAGACGATTTTTGATAACGTTTCTACCTTAATATTCCTGGGAGCAGGACGAGCTGCCGAAGATACGCAGAAATGGATTTCTGAAATGATCGGACAAATGACTGCCGATAAAGCATCAGACAGTAAAAATGGTATGAATATCTCTGCCAGTCATGATCGGGTTGGTGTCTCCCTCTTAACACAACAACAGGTTGGTAAGATGCCACTTTCGGATGCCATCGTATTTCTGGAGGAAGAAGATCCGATTTATGACCGGAAACGGATGCCTTGGGAAGATCCGAAGTTTTCCGATAAAAAGATCGAGAAACTGAAAGAAAAAGCCAAAAGGAAGGGAAAACCTTATGTCAGCCCGGAATCTCATTATTACGAAGCTCTCCGATTAAATAAAGAAAACGAAAAGTATCACGGCTATGTCCACTTTGTAAAAATCCGCACCGATATGAATGGAGTGCAGCATACGATAACGGGTAGGGAAAATACGAAGCCCATAGAGATTTTGGATTCCGTTCCGGAAGGGGTGCACTCCTATAAGATCAATGTAGATGATTTTCTTCGGATGGATTTCAGCGAAGAGGATGCTTTGGAACGAGCAGCAAGGGCCTTCCCTCGTATTGTTCCAAAAGGTCAGCTAGAGAAGGAACCGTCCAATTCAGTTGACCAGATTATTTCTCAACTGAAAGGTAATAAGAAAAATCCTGTGTCAGAATCTGACACAAAAAAGGTATCTGAGGATTCGTTTTCTGATCTTTTGCAGAAAAAAAGGAAAGGACTGTCTGACCAACGGAAAAAAATCTTAAGTGCTGCCATGATGGATGGAAGATCGGAAGAAGAATTAAAATTCTTACTTAATGCAGACGACAATAATCTTCGAAATTATCTTATGCTAAATCCGTTAAAAGTATCCTCAACGGGTTGATATCAGTACACAGCCGTGGTATAATTCGTCACAAAAAGGATTGGTAAAACTAATGGAAAGTAAGAAACCTAGAAAAAAAACTGCCAGAGAGGAAAAGAAGGAGAAGTATATTAAAGAGCATTACGAAGGTGTGATGTTCCGTGTCCACAATGGTGAACGGGAACGGCTTCAGACATATGCGAAAAAACTAGGACTTTCCGTAAACGAATTCCTTTACCAATCGGTTGAAGAAAAAATCAAGCGAATCGACGAAGAAGGTCCACATAGCGATGGAGAAACAGAGAAAATTTCGAACCCTAAATCGGAGTGACAGGCTTCAACTGGAGGCACTATATAACAACGGAACGCCTGTAAAGGAGATAGCGAACTATTTGGGATTCCACATCAGTACCATTTATCGGGAACTGAAACGGGGATTCTATACCCATACTAACTCTGATCTCACCGAATGTACGAAGTATTCTACCGATCTTGGTCAGTTGAAACACGATACACTTAATGAGAATCGTGGAACGCAGCTTAAAATCGGGCACGATCATAAGTACGCAGAATTTCTCGAAAAAATGATCTCAGAGAAAGGCTACAGTCCGGAAGCAGCACTCTATGCTTCCAAAACCTGTGGGGAAACGTTCGAAACGACAATTTGTGTCCGAACGCTCTATAACTATATTGACCGGGATCTCTTTTTGTCCATTTCCAATAAGGATCTCCCGGTGAAAGGCCATCGGACCAGGGATGTAAAAAAGGTACATCCGGTCCAGAAGCGTCGCTCCGCAGGCCGTTCCATCGATCAAAGACCGGATGCGATTAATGCGAGAGAGGAATTCGGCCATTGGGAGATGGATACTGTTAAAGGCAAAAAGAATGTGTCCAAGAGCTGCCTTCTGGTCCTTTCCGAACGGAAAACCAGAAAAGAACTTGTCTATAAAATGCCAGATCAAGGTGCTGCAAGTGTTGTAGATCGGATCGACTGGCTGGAAGAACATTTAGGAGAATCTTTTTCCAAACTTTTCAAAACGATCACTATGGATAATGGTGTCGAATTTTCTGATGTTAAAGGCTTGGAAACGTCAAAAATCTCGGATGGCAAACGAACAGACCTTTACTATTGCCATGCGTATCATTCCTGGGAACGGGGAACAAACGAAAATATCAATAAAATGGTTCGCCGGAAAGTTCCGAAGGGAGCGGATATCGATCAGTATAGCGAAAGTGATATCCGGGAAGCAAAAAACTGGATCAATCATTATCCTCGCCGGATCTTCCACGGAAAATCAGCAGACGATCTGTTTTTGCGTGAACTGAATCGGATCGATGATCTGAATACGGAAAAAGTGGCCGAACTGTTAGCCATTTAACGTCCGAATATCATACGTCTACTTAGCCAACTCTTGTTGGTCTTTTTTTCGTATCTTTTTTTTGAAATACAAAAAATGTACGGATATTTACACCAATTTGGTGTAGTATATTTTGTAGAGAAGCTACCTTTTGAGCTTTTACGGACAGAGTTAAGACTTCTGGTGCCAGCTCCTCAAACTTTATGATTATGACTTCTTTCGTAGACTTATCTGTAATCATAATGAACGGAGAACGAGATTAACTTTGCAGGCTCAACAGGTGGCTTTTTACATATGAAGGAAGGTGTATTTCATGTACGAAAATGATATCGATGATGAACTTCTGAAAGAGATTAATGAGAAGTTTCCGGACGTGAAAGTTCCGCAGAAGAAAAAGCACTACATTACATATACAGATCGTCTCAAAATTCAGAAGATGCTTACTGATGGTCAGCGGATCGACTACATCGCCCAGATCATCGGTACTACGAGTGCTGCCATGTATCGAGAAATTCGTTTAGCAGGCACTCCCTATGATGCTGACTATGCCCAGGGTATCAGATGATTGTATCTGAATAAGTACAAAAAACTCTCGCAAGAATACTTGCAATTTAGGTGAATAGGGAAAAACGTTAATTTCCACTTGCAGACAAGAGATCATGGTGATATACTTAAAAAGCTGTTTCGGGATGTACAGCACGAAGTATGAATTTATTTTTTATAAGAAGAGGTGAAAGTCATGCGTAAGGGAATCCATCCGGATTACTATCAGGCAACCGTAACTTGCAACTGTGGAAACACATTTGTAACCGGTTCTACCAAGGAAAACATCCACGTCGAAGTTTGCTCCAAGTGCCATCCGTTCTATACCGGACAGCAGAAGGCTAACAAGGCTCGCGGACGTATCGAGCAGTTCAACAAGAAGTACGGTTTCGATAACAAATAATTGGATCGTAACATCTGGTCGATCGGGGTTGAGGATTTTCCTCAACCCCTTTTTTCAGCCCGTTTTTTGATCAGGACAAATGCTTTTTGGACCAGGAGATTATCTGTGTTAGAATAGTAGCAGGAAAAATGGCCATGTTTTCAAAAATCGGTTTATGGGAAAGGAATGCATCGTGGCAGGAAAAGTATATTCAGGAATCGGCGGTCAGGCGGTCATGGAAGGCGTCATGATGCGGTCAAGCGATAAATACGCAGTCGCTGTCCGTCTGCCGGATCAGACCATTCATATTGATGAAAAGACTGACAATTATTCGGCGAATCCCTGGCTTAAGGTTCCGATCATCCGCGGCATGGTTTCCTTCATTTATTCCCTGATCACCGGAATCTCCGCCCTGATGACCTCGGCCAATTACTTCGAGGACGACGAGGAAACCAAGGCGAAAAAGGCCAAACTCACGGAAGAGGAGAGAAAGAAGATGGAATCCCGGGAACTCTGGGGAAGCTTCGCCTTTTCTCTGGTCGTAGCCATCCTGGTTTTCTTCCTACTTCCCTATGGCCTGTCCAAGCTCATGGGCCGGCTGATTCCAAGCCAGCTAGCGGTCACAGCCTTGGAAGGCCTGATTCGGGTTCTGATCTTTCTGGTCTACATTTTACTGATCTCCAGAATGGAGGATATCCGCAGGGTCTTCATGTATCACGGGGCCGAGCATAAATGTATCAACTGCGTGGAAAACGGCCTGCCTCTGACGGTGGAAAATGTAAAGAAGTCCACCCGCCTGCATAAGCGCTGCGGGACCAGTTTTATTTTCATCGTCATGATCATCAGTATTTTCGTCTTCATGTTCATCCGGTCCTCGAATCCGCTGGTCCAGATCCTGCTACGCCTGGCTTTGATTCCGGTCGTGGCCGGAATCTCCTATGAATTCATCCGCTGGGCCGGCCGGTCGGAGAACCCTGTGGTCAATCTCTTAAGCAAGCCGGGCCTGGCCCTTCAGAGACTGACCACTCGGGAGCCGGACGATGACATGATCGAGGTGGGAATCGCTTCGGTGGAAGCAGTCTTCGACTGGAAAACTTTCCAGGATTCCCATAGAGACGAATTTTAGCATCCTTTCAAAAGATAGTGAAACCTGCGAAGAAAAACAGACCTTAGCTGAGCCGGATTCAGCTGGGATTAGCTGAAATGTAAAGAGGTTATTTTGAATTACAGAGAACTGCGCCAGGAGGGTGCCCGCCGCCTGAGAGAGCATGGGGTTTTGGACCCCGATTTTGATGCCAGGGAGCTTTTATTCTATGCTTCCGGCATGGATTATCAGACTTATATTCTGAAGGAATCGGAAGATGCAGACGGGATCAAGGATGCCTATCTGGCCCTGATCGACCGGCGGGCCGCCCGGGAGCCTCTCCAGCATCTGACCGGTTTTCAGGACTTTATGGGATATGAATTCAAGGTCTCGAAGGATGTCCTGATTCCCCGCCAGGATACGGAAACCCTGGTCATGGAAGCGGAGAAGGACCTTCGGAGTCGGACCGGCCGGACAGGCGAGATCCGTCTCCTTGATATCTGCACCGGCTCGGGCTGTATTATCCTGTCTCTGGTTTTGAGAAATATAGACCGGATCCCGGATCTTTCTGCCGAAGCGTCCGATCTATCTGAAAAGGCACTTGCCATTGCAGAGGAAAATGCAGAGCGGCTTGGGGTTAAGGACAGGGTCCGCTTTCACCAGGGAGATCTCTTTCATTTCATGGAATCTCCTGAGGACGGACAGGAAAAGCCGGAGAAAAAGCAGTCGGATCCTGCTTCTAAAGTGACTGGTGAGGACGACCTATACGACCTCATTGTCTCCAATCCGCCCTACATTCCTTCCGATGTGATTCCGGGACTCATGCCGGAAGTCCGGTCAGGCGACCCGATCCTGGCCCTGGACGGCGGAAAGGACGGCCTTTCCATTTACCGGCGCCTGATTCCGGACGCCTATGAGAGGTTAAAGGAGAGGGGTGCCCTATATTTAGAGATTGGTTTTGACCAGGCCAAAGCGGTAAGGGATCTGATGGAGAAAGCCGGATTTACACAAGTCCGGACAGTTCAGGATCTGGCCGGAAATGACCGGGTTGTTTGTGGAAAGAAAGTGAGTAACTGACCCATGTTTGAACGATTAGATGATCTTGTCATGCGTTCAGAGGAAATTCTGAAACTGATGAGCGAGCCCGAGGTGGCGAATGACTCCAAACGTCTGCAGAAGCTGATGAAGGAGCAGGCGGAGATCACCCCCATCGTGGAGACCTATAAGGCCTATAAGGAGGCAGGAAAGACCATCGAGGATTCCCTTGCCATGCTGTCCGAGGAGAAGGACGAGGAAATGCGGGATCTCATCAAGGAGGACCTGGCCCAGGCGCGTTCCGACCGGGAAAGTCTGGAGAAAAAGCTGAAGATTCTTCTTCTGCCCAAGGATCCCAACGATGATAAGAATGTCATTATGGAAATCCGGGCCGGAGCCGGTGGAGACGAGGCTGCCCTTTTTGCAGCCGAGATCTACCGCATGTACATGAAGTATATCGACCGGAGAGGCTGGAAGACTGAGCTCCTCGAATGCGAGGAGACCGGTATCGGCGGCATGAAGAAGGTCAATTTCAAGGTGGAGGGCCAGGGGGCCTATTCGGTCCTCAAATATGAATCCGGCGTGCACCGGGTTCAGAGAGTGCCGGCAACCGAATCCGGCGGACGGATCCATACCTCGACCTGTACGGTCGCTGTCATGCCGGAGGCCGAGGACTTCGATATCGAGATCAATGAAAAGGACTACCGGATCGATGTCATGCGTGCATCGGGAAATGGAGGCCAGTGCGTCAATACGACCGATTCCGCGGTTCGTCTGACCCATTATCCGACCGGAATCGTCATCTACAGCCAGACCGAGAAGTCCCAGCTTCAGAACAAGGAGAAGGCCTTCGCCCTCCTTCGTACCAAGCTCTATGATCTGGAGCTCCAGAAGCGGCAGAAGGAGGCATCGGATGCCCGGCTGTCACAGATCGGTACCGGCGACCGGTCCGAAAAATGCCGGACCTATAACTTTCCTCAGGGCCGTGTGACAGACCACAGAATCAATCTGACGCTCTATACCTTAGACAAGGTCATGGACGGCGATCTGCAGGAGATTATTGATGCTCTGATGGCAGCGGACCAGGCCAAGAAGCTGACCCGCATGGAGTCGGAGGAGTAAATCTTGTCCTGAGACGTGCTTGTGGCTCTGTCTGGATGAACATTTCATGAAAGAGCATGCAGGGGTTAATGAAGTAAGCCGGAGAAGGGCAGAGTCAAGTCAGAAAAGTGAAAGAGACGGGGGAGGGGATCATATGGCATTACATCTCATTCTGGGAAATCCGGGCAGCGGCAAATCCTATCGCATGTATGAGGAGCTGATCCAGCAGTCTATGAAGGAGCCGGACCGGAGCTTTCTCTGCATTGTGCCGGAGCAGTTTACCCTGTCGACCCAGAGGCAGCTGATCCGCCTTCACCCGGATCATATCATCCGGAATATCGAAGTCCTGTCCTTCGCCCGTCTGTCCTATCGGATCTTTAATGAACTGGGAACGAAAAAGCCGGATACCCTGGAAGAGGTCGGAAAGAATCTGGTCCTTCGAAGAGTCGCTGAGAAGAAGGCAGACCAGCTGACCGTTCTTTCCAGGCAGATGAAAAAGCCGGGCTATATTTCTGAATTAAAATCCCTGATTTCCGAGCTTCAGCAGTATGATATACCGGTCGAGGCACTGGATGAAATGGCGGACCTTCCGGATTTTCCCCAGGAATTCGGGAAAAAGATGAAGGATATCCAGGTCATCTACCAGGGCTTTCTGGACTTCCTTGAGGACCACTATATCACCCGGGAGGAAATTCCGGACCTTCTCTGCAATGTGATCGAACAAAGCCAGGTCGCAAGGAATGCAGTCTTTTCCTTCGATGACTTTACCGGCTTTACTCCGGTTCAGAAGAAGCTTCTCTACCGGATCTTTGCTATGGCAAAGGACGTCTATGTGACTGTCACGATCGATCCCAGCCAGGACTATCTCAGGGAAGCCGAAGACAGCGAACTCTTTGCCATGAGTAAGCGGGAAATCGCTGAGCTGATCAGGATCGCAAGAGAAACCAATACCATGCTGGCCAGTCCCATTCTCTGCCCGGACCATCCTTCCCATCGTTTTCGGGAGGACGGGGAGATATTCTATCTTCTGAAGACCATGGCGGCTTCCGGGGACGGGAAGCATCGGATCAAGCCTTATTCCAAAAATACAGATCATGAAATCCATCTCTTAAGCCTTCCCAATCGAAGGAGAGAGCTTGAGTACACGGCGGCCAAAATCCGCGAGCTCTGCCGGACGGAGGGCTATCACTATCAGGATTTCGGTATCGTCTGCCCGGATCTGGCCTCCTATCAGAACCTGGTTCCCCGGATTTTCGACCGCTATCAGATCTCTTGCTTTATTGACGGGAAGACCTCTCTGGATGGTCATCCCCTCATGGAATTTATCCGGGGCCTTTTGGAGATTCAGATGACGGACTTCTCCTACCGGAGCGTCTTTCATCTGCTCCGGTCCGGAATTCCGGTCCTGAGCCGGGAGGATACGGACCTTCTGGATAACTATGTCCTTGCCATGGGCATCCGGGGCAGATCCTCCTATGGAAAGCGTTTCCCCTATCTGCCCGGAAATATGACAGAGGACGACCTGGAAGAGATCAATGAGATCCGGGAAAAACTCATGTCTATTCTTACTCCCTTCCTCGATGAAATGAAGACCGCAGACGGCGATCCTCTTCCCATGGCCAAGGCCATTTCTCATCTTCTGGACCGGCTCAAGGTCAGAATCTATCTCGAAAACTCCGCCGATGCCTTTGAAAAAGCCGGCGACGACCGGAGAGCAAGAGAGGACCGGGAGGTCTTCGGCATGCTTCTGTCCCTTCTTCACAAGATGGCCGACATCCTGGAGGGTGAGAAGCTTTCTTTGGAGGATTTCCTGGAGATACTGAATGCGGGCTTTGAGACCTTCCGGGTCGGCCGGATTCCGCCCAGCAGGGACCGGGTTCTCTTCGGCGATATCACGAGAACCAGACTGGAGGAGATCAAGGTCCTCTTTCTCTTGGGGGCCAATGACGGTCAGCTTCCCAAAAATGAAGAGCGGGGCGGCATTCTTTCTGACCTCGAGCGAAATATGCTGGCAGAGGATGGCTACCGCCTGTCGGAAACCACCCGGGAGAGGTCCTATGAACAGCGCTTTTACCTCTTCCGCATGCTGTCCAAGCCTTCGGAAGCGATCTATATTTCCACAACGGACAAGAATCCGGATGGAAGTGACGGCAAGCCGGCCTACATTTTCCGGGAGTTTATAAAGATCTTCCCGGATCTTTCCATCGAGAAGCCAGATGTCTTCGAGAAGCTGACCCTTGCAGCCAGCCCGGAGACGGCCGAATCCGTTCTCGTGGACTTCCTCCAGGACTGGATGACCCGGCGAAAGGAAGACCAGTACAGCGAGAATGCTGAGCGAGAAAAGGCTGGCGAGACAGCCGGTGAGACCGCATCTTCCGCAAAATCCAGGGCTGTAACCCATGACACAGAGAATCATTCAGAGTCCGACAGGAAACTGACAGCTGAGGACAAGGCTCTGGCCGCCCTCATGCTCTGGTATCAGAAGCATGGAAAGAAGGACTTGTCGCGGATCCTCTCCCAGACCTTCTATCTCCACCAGCCGGAGAAGCTTTCCGAGGCGGCCGGTCAGCTCCTGTCCCGGAAGAATCTTTCCGGGTCGGTCACCAAGATCGAGCAGTATGCGGCCTGCCCTTACTCCTATTTCCTGGAATTCGGTCTGGATCTGAAGGAACGGAAGGAGCATGAACTGGATGCTAAGGATGTGGGAAATCTTTACCACGATGTCTTGAAGCACTATTCCGACACCCTGAAATCGGATCCTCATTATAAGGAGTATGATTTTTCCAATGTCACAAACGAGATCTCGGATGAGATCCTGAGCCGGTGCATGGATCAGTCTTTCAGCGAGATGCAGAAGCAGGAATTCCTGGAAGATGCCAGAAGCAGCTATACCTTAAATGGCATGAAGGACACTCTCCAGCGGTCGGTCGACCTCCTTCGGAGTCAGATCCGCCGGGGCAGCTTCCTGCCGGATGCCTTTGAAGTAAGTCTGAGTGAGATTGCATCTGCAAAGGATCTGTCCTTCCAGCTGTCCAATGGCGATGTCATGCACTTCACCGGCCGGATCGACCGGATTGACATTATGAATGCAGACGGCAAGGTCTATGTCAAGATCATTGACTATAAGTCGGGAACGAAGAAGCTGAGCGCGCCGGAGGTCTATGCAGGTCTTCAGATCCAGCTTCTGGTCTATATGGATGCGGCTCTTGCCGGAGAGGCGAAGAATTATCAAGAGGAGTCCGTTCCGGCAGCTGCCTATCTCTATCATGTCCTGGATCCGGTCATCGAAGAAAGCGAGGGCATGGATAATGATAAGGAAGATGACAGGGATAATGCACAGATTCTTGAAAGTACGCTGAAGGAAGTGGCAAGGGACGGCCTGGCCAATTCTGATGAGAAGGTACTACTGGCTCTGGATAAAAATCCAACCGGTAAAACCAGCTGGAATTCTCCGGTTTATCCGTCCAAGGCCAACCGGATTTCCGAGGAGACCTTCCGTAAGCTCTTATCTGATGTCCGTGATCTGCTCCGCGAGGAAGGCGAGAAGATTTCGGAAGGTAAAATTGAGGCCAGACCCTACCGTTTATCGGACAAGACGGGCTGTGACTTCTGTCCCTATAAGGCGGTCTGCGGTTTTGATAGCAGTCTGAAAGGGTTTACATTCCGTGACATCGATTCCAAAGCGGGATGGAGGGAGTAAGCAATGAGTGAGAAGAAATGGACAGAAGAACAGGAGCTTGTGATAAAGATCGGCGGCAGGGATCTCCTGGTTTCTGCCGCCGCAGGCTCCGGAAAGACCGCCGTTCTGGTCGAGCGGATC
This sequence comes from Lachnospiraceae bacterium, assembly GCA_029224965.1. GTDB lineage: Bacteria > Bacillota > Clostridia > Lachnospirales > Lachnospiraceae > Lachnocurva. Next base: position 97,183 of record JAQXVO010000030.1, on the reverse strand, counting down.
ATTCGAAAGATCCTGTCGAAGGACCATCCCATCGATGTGGACCGGCTTCTGGTCGTCACCTTTACCAAGGCGGCCGCCGGCGAGATGAAGCAGAGAATCCGGGAAGCCATCGAGGATGCTTCGGCAAAGGACCCGGACAATCTCCATCTGAGACGCCAGCGGACCCTGACCGGTCATGCCAAGATTACGACCATCGACAGCTTCTGCTCTTATATTATCCGGAATCACTTCGATGAAATCGGCCTGGATCCCTCCTTTCGGACAGCGGATCAGACCGAGGTCCAGCTTCTGAGCCAGGAGGTCATGGATCAGGTCTTCGCTTCCCATTATGAGGAGAAGGACGGAAAGAAGGATGAAGATTTCCTGAAGCTGATCCGCCGTTACGGGAAGAGAAATAACGACCAGGCTGTTATGGACCTGGTAAAGGATTTATATCAGAGCGCCCTGAGTTTCCCCTGGCCCGAGGACTGGCTGAAAACGCTGCCCCGTCCCTATGAGGTTCGGAAGGAGGAGGATCTTTATCATCAGTCCTGGTTTCAGAAATATTTCCATCTGCTTCAAAGCCTGATCCAGTGGACTGCCCTGTCTGCCGGAGATCTGGCAGAGGAATTTCAGAAAGGGGATGCCTATCAGGGGACGGTCGGAACCCTGCGGAAGGATCAGGCGCTTCTGGAAGATCTCTATCAGGATAGGGACATAAAGACATTCCTTCAGGATCTTTCGAAAGTCAAATTCCCGAGACTGGCCACGCCATTGAAGGATAAGGGCGGCTTTGATCCGGACCAGTATGAGGGCCTGAAGGCCGTACGGAAGAAATATAAGGATGCCGTGACCGGTTTGCAGAAAAAGCTCGGCGGAGATACATTTTCCGACCTTATAGATGTTCTCAGCGACATGAATCCCGTGATTCAGAAGCTTGTGGATCTCACCATTGAGTATCACCAGGCCTTCATGGCAGCCAAGCAGCAGAACCACATCATGGACTTTTCGGACATGGAGCACTATGCTCTGGAGATTCTCGTCAACCGGGACGGAAGCCCCAAGCCCGCCGCTCTGGAATTCCAGAAGCAGTACGCAGAGGTCATGATTGATGAGTACCAGGATTCGAATGAGGTTCAGGAGCTTCTTCTGTCCAGTATTTCCCGGGCCTCTACAGGTCAGCATAACTATTTCATGGTCGGCGATGTCAAGCAGTCGATCTATCGCTTCCGTCAGGCCCGGCCCGAGATTTTCATGGGGAAATATAAGGCCTTCAGCGAAGATCTGGAAAGTCCCCAGGTTCGGATTGATCTTACGAAGAATTTCCGAAGCCGGAGGGAGGTTCTCGAGATTACCAATGATGTCTTTTCCCGCCTTATGTCCGAGGACGTCGGAGGGGTCAGCTATGAGGGAAAGGCTTTACTGAATTACGGAGCTGTCTGGTATCCCGAGGGAGGAAAAACTCCGGATGGGAAGTCTCTTTTTCGGCCTGAGATCATAGTCGGCCGGGAGAAGGAATTCCCGATGAAGAATCCGGACATCCAGGACAAGGAAGAGTTTGAGGCCCTGATGATTGCCAGCAGGATTTCCAGGCTTCTGAAAGAAGGAAGGGTCACGGATTCCGAATCCGGAGATCTTCGGGCTGTCCGCCCCGGTGATATCGCCATTCTTCTTCGAAAGAAGGGAAGCTTCCCGGAGAAGATTCTGGAGACCCTGAAAGCTTACGCCATTCCGGCCCGGCTCATGACAGAGACCAGCTATTTCGATGCCCCGGAGGTCGATGTCCTTCTGTCCTTCCTGACCCTGATCGACAATCCCCTTCAGGACATTCCCATGGCAGCAGTCCTGCATTCGGCTATGTTCCATGTCTCGGATGACCGGATGGCAGAGGTCCGGGAGAAGTATGGCAATCTGACCTTTGCGGAAGCGGTGATCAACTATGCAAAAGATCTGAAAGCGGAGCAGGAAGACGCAAAGACAGCAGAGATTGGAAATGCCGATTCAGAGGCTGATCAAACAGACGTTGACGAAGATCCCATTCTTCGCTTCTATAACATGCTGGAAAAGTACAGGAAAGAAGCTGAACGCGCACCCCTCTTCGATCTGATCCAGCAGATTCTCGATGAGACTGGCTTCCTCGACTATTCCAACTCCCTGCCCGGCGGTGACAAGCGGAAGGCCAATCTGGAGAAGCTGGTCGATCTGGCGGTCAATTTCGAAAACGGCGCCGGTTACAGTGTATTTTCCTTCATGCAGTATATCCGGAAGATGAAGAAATATAATCTTTCCGTTTCCGCACCAGATGGGGGCAGCAGCTCGGATACGGTCTCCATTATGACCATCCATAACAGTAAGGGCCTGGAATTTCCGATTGTTTTCCTGTCGGCGGCTGGAAATTCCATTAACAAGAAGGATTCTGCGGATACCATGATTCAGCATCCTTCCGAGGGCATGGCTCTGACCTATATTCACGGGAAATACCGGAGAAAGAAGTCCTATCTCTATAAGGATGCACTTTCCTATCTGATCCAGGCCGAGGCCATGGGAGAGGAGCTCCGGATCCTCTATGTCGCCATGACCCGGGCCAAAGAAAAGCTGATCATCACCGGCATGTCTTCCGATGAGGAAAAGGATCTGCATCTGCCGGGAGACCGCAGGATCAGCTCCTACGAGGTCATCAAGGCCAGATCCTATCTGGACTGGATCTGCATGGCCCTGTCCGCCTATGGAAGCAGGTACAAGGTCGACGATTTCAAGGCAGACAACCTGGTTCAGTTAAGTAAGGAAGAAAGCGACGAAAATGAGGACGACAAGGCTGCTCTGAATGACCTTTTCCACAGGGCGGATCAGAGTCTGGCCGAATACATTCAGGACCGCATGGCCTATATTTATCCAAAGGACCAGAGGGACGGACTGAAAATGATCTACTCGGTCAGCGAACTCAAGCACCGGGCCATGGAGGAGCTTAAGGACCGGATGGAGAGTGAGGAGGAGCCCGGCCAGCCGGCGGATTTCCTTCTGGCTAATATAGACCGATCGGACGAAGAAGATCAGAAGGGGAAGTCTGTCGAAACAGATGCTGAAAATCAGAAAGAAGCCGGAGATAGACTCGAGAACGGATCTGCAGATAGGGAAGGAAAACGGGAAGACTTTGAGGAGGATTCCTGGGAAGCCTTCGGATCTGATATAAGTGCTCCGACGGGAACTCTCCGCGGTACCGCCATGCACCGTTTCCTGGAGCTTTATGATTTCACCAGAGAGCGTCCAAAGGATCTGGAAGAGATCCGGAAGGACAAGGAAGAAATGCTTTCCGATGGCCTTCTGACAGAGGAGGAATCGGATCTGATCAATGAGAAGGGGATCCTTTCCTTCCTTTCATCCGACCTGGCAGAGCGCATGCATAAGGCTGCGAGAGCAGGGGCTCTTCATCGGGAGTCGCCTTTCGTACTGGGCGTGGATCCGGCCTATCTGGACCGGCCGGCAGAGCTTCTGCCTGTTCCGGAGAATGATAAGGCAGCCGATCAGCTGTCTGGCCCGGAGGACGGGAAGCCGGATGAACAGAAGCCGGATACAGAGGCAGACAAGACGGATGCAGATCAGCTGACAGACTCTGAGAAAACTGCAGAAGACCCTGACCGGCTGGTCATGATTCAGGGGACCATCGATGCATGGTTCTTAGAGGGAGACGAGATCGTCCTTGTGGATTACAAGACTGACCGTGTCCGGGATGGAGAGGAGCTTCTGGGCCGCTACCGGAGGCAGCTGGAATGGTATGCCCTGGCTCTTACCAAAGCCTCTCACAGAAAGATTCGGGAGGCCTGCCTGTATTCTCTTTATCTTCAGGTTGAGGTCCCATTTTATTTGTAATATATTGATATCAGAAATCAGGTATCCTGAATCTGGAATCAGAAAAAATAGATCAGATATCTGAGATCAGAATCGCAGAGTTTGCGATGAGCCATTGGATTTACAGAATCAAAGAGGAGATCGTTATGACCAGCAACGAATATGATGAGGATGTATTACAGACCTTTCTGGATAATCAGGATCAGCTGTTCCCGGAACCCGTAGCAGACAGTCCGGAAGAGGCAGAGGCCTTTCTGGAGGACTGTCTGGCCGTTGTCTGTGACAGTAAGGAGGATGTGATCGAATATCTCTCTGACAGCATGGACACTGATGGCATGAGCATGGAGGATCTCCTGGATTCACCGGAGGTCTTTGCCCTGGAAGACGGCCGCTATCTTGTCGTAGAGGGGTGAGATATGCGAAAGTCTTTAAAAAGGCTGACAGCACTGGGACTGGCTCTTATTACTGCAGCCGGTCTCTCGGGCTGTTCTTTTTTTGGGAGAAGGGTCTACTTTTCGACCGGGCCGGGTCTGACCAATGTCTTTTGCATCGGAAATCTGGCCTGCAGTCAGAAGGAGGCACGGGTCTATCTCTTAACTGACAAGAACCTGTACGGAAATCTGGGCTCAGAGAATCTGATCGACTCCTCCTTCGATTCGGACCGTCTGGATGAGCATCTGAAATATGAGGCTCTGTCCCAGATGTCCTATGTCTATGCCCTGAACCTCTATGCCAGAGAGCAGAAGATCAGCCTGGACAGCCAGGAAGAGGGCCGGGTCAGCCAGGCGGCCGAGGCCTATTACAAGTCTCTTTCCAGGGAAGAGAAGGCTTATCTCAAGACCGATCAGAAGGATCTGGAGGGCATCTACGGAAGACTGGCCCTGGCCGAGAAGGTCTATACCGGTCTTATGAGCCATGTCGATGACGAGGTCAGCGAGGATGAGGCCCGGGTTCTCGATATGGAAGTGATTCTGGTGACAGACAAGGACAGTGCCGAGACTGTTCGAAACAGCCTTTCCACCGGGTCTCAGTTTGAGATCCTCTCCCAGTACAATCAAGGCAAGTCCTTCAAGGTCGAAATGAAGCGGGGCGATTATCCAGCTGCCGTTGAGAAAAAGGCCTTCCAGATGGAGAATGATGAGACCGCGGAGGTCGAGGCCAATGGCAAGTGGTATTTTCTCAAATGCCTGTCCAAGTACAATGAAGAGCTTTCCACCCGGAACAAAGAGAAGATTGTCAGCGAACGCCAGACCAGGGCCATGGCTTCGATCATCGAAAAGCTGGACCGGAACGAATATTCCGAGCTCAACAAAAGGGTCTGGAATTCTGTCGAGATTCCAAGGGGAAAGAAGCTTTCCTCCTCCGGATTCTTCGACATTCTGAATAATTATCTTTCCTTTACTTCAAGCATATTAACCAGTTTTTGTGATTTTCCGCACTGTATTATCTGTAATTCTTACAATAGGAAGAAATCTTAAGAATAGTTATAATATTAATATACTTGAATTTTATTACGAATAGAAATAGATTTTTAGTAAAAAGGAGAGTAAAGTTATGGCAACAAAGAAAAAACCGACACGTGAAGAGTTCGCAGCTAATCTGAAGAAGGAAGCCGCAAAGGCTGAGCAGGCTGTTAAGAAGGCCACGGAAGAAGTTGCTGATAAGGCAGCAGAAGTAAAGAAGGAAACTGCAGCCAAGACCGCTGAAGTCAAGAAGGAAACCGAGACCAAGGCCGCAGAGGCTAAGAAGGAAACAGAGACCAAGACCAAGGCAGCAGCTCAGAAGGCAAAGGCTACTGTTGCAGCAGCTAAGAAGACTGTAAGCAAGGCAGCAGACAAGGCCAAGACCGCAGCAGCTGCAAAGAAGGCTGAGGTTAAGACCACAGCTATCGTTCAGTTCCAGGGACGTGACTTCACTGTAGAAGATATCATCGCCCGTGCAAAGGACGCTTACAAGTCCGAGAACAAGAACAAGGCTCTGAAGGATATCCGTGTCTACATCAAGCCGGAAGACAATGCAGCTTACTATGTTGCAAATGATACCTATGCTGGTAAGATTGATCTCTGATTGATCAGAGTTTAAATGCTGTAACGGATATTGGCGGCACCCGATCCGGGTGCCGCCTTTTTTTACCTTACTGTAAATGATTCGGCAAGGTGCTCCGCAGTCAATATTTCAGGCTTGCCATAGGAATGTATTCATTTGTTGTATAAAAATCCCCGGCCAGGAAGCTTCCTGACCGGGGGTTCTGCATCTGCAGCTGTACTTTATTTTATTTCTTACTGCTTCAAAAGATCCATTTTACTTGGACAGCTCCAGCATGATCTTATTGGATCTCTTGATGAATTCTGCCATTTCTGCAGGTTCCAGAGGCTCGTTGGCAAGCTTGGCCAGATCGTAGATCTGCTTACAGAAGTCTTCTGCATTTTCGCTCTCCGGATTCTTCAGAAGGTAGGAGACCAGAGGATGGTTTACATTTAATACCAGGGTCTCATCCTTAGGGAACATGTTGGGATCCATGCCGCCGCCGACATTGTACATCTTCATCATATCCTGCATGCGGCGGGATTCCTCGGAGATGTTGAGGACTGCTGCGGTATCCTTGTTTTTAAGCTTCTCGACATTGACCTTCAGCTTGTCATTGTTCAGATCCTTGCGGAAGAGCTTGGTCAGGGCGTCGAGATCATCCTTCAGAGACTCGGGATCGACATCTTCCTTCAGGGAATCGGTCAGATCGGCATCGATTCGGAGAAATTTATAATCCGGATTCCGGGATTCGAGCTGGGTGATGAAGGAGGTATCGATGACACGGTCAAGGATGACAGCGTTCATGTTCTGCTCCTTGAAGAGGTTAATGTACTGGCCCTGCTGCTTTACGTCGGTGACATAGTAGATGGGCTTCCGCTTGTCCTTATCCTCTTCGGCAGAGTCATCCTTCTTATCCTCAGCCTTTCCGTCGGTCTTTGCTTCCTCGGTCTTGCTGTCAGATGTCTCATCGGTTTTTGTTTCATCCTTGGAATCCGTATCCTTGGCATCCTCTTCCTTCTTCTCGTCCTTCTTCAGAAGCTCCGGAAGGGTGACATATTTATCATTGATATCCTTGAAGAGGATATAATCATTCATCTTGTCGCAGAACTTTTCATCCTTGAGGCAGCCGTACTTGATGAAGGGGCTGATGTCGTCCCAGTATTTCTCATAGTTTTCCTTGTCGGTCTTGCAGAGGCCGATCAGCTTGTCGGCAACCTTCTTGGTGATGTAATCGGAGATCTTCTTTACGAAGCCGTCGTTCTGCAGAGCGGAACGGGAGACATTCAAAGGCAGATCCGGGCAGTCGATGACACCTTTCAGAAGCATGAGAAATTCCGGAATGACTTCCTTGATATTATCTGCTACGAAGACCTGGTTGTTATAAAGCTTGATGGTTCCCTCGATGGAGTCGTACTCGCTGTTGATCTTCGGGAAGTAGAGGATACCCTTCAGGTTGAAAGGATAGTCCATATTCAGATGGATCCAGAAGAGGGGCTCTCTATAGTCATTGAATACCTTCCGATAGAAGTCCTTGTATTCCTCATCGGTGCACTCGCTCGGAGTCTTGGTCCAGAGAGGGTGAATATCATTGAGGGGAACCGGACGCTTAACGATCTTCAACATATCGTGAGCCGGCTCGTCTTCAACGGTTTCCTTGCTTCCGTCGTCGTTTGTCTTCTCGTGGGTTCTTGCCTCATGATGGACGGTCTCAATGACGGTATCCGTGTCCTTCTTGTCCTCGGGCTTGATCTCTTCATATTCCGGCTCGGCATTGGCAACCTTGAGATAGATCTCGGTCGGCATAAAAGCGCAGTACTTGTTGATCAGCTCGCGGATCCGGTATTCATTGCAGAATTCCAGGCAGTCCTCGTTAATAAAGAGGGTAATGGTGGTACCGAAGCTGTCGCGCTCGCCATCCCGCATGGAGAAATCAGTACCGCCGTCGCATTCCCAGTGAACCGGGACGGCACCCGGCTGATAGGAGAGGGAATCGATGTGAACCTGATCGGCTACCATGAAGGCGGAATAGAAACCAAGTCCGAAGTGACCGATGATCTGGTCCTTGTCGTCCTTGTCCTTGAACTTGTTCAGGAAGTCAGTTGCACCGGAGAAGGCGATCTGATTAATGTACTTGTCGACTTCCTCTGCGGTCATACCGATACCGTTATCGATAACCTTCAGGGTCTTCTTCTCGGGATCGACCTCAACGACAACCTTGGGCTTATAGCCCTCCGGCAGGTCAAACTCGCCCATGACATTGAGCTTTTTCAGCTTTGTAATGGCATCACAGGCGTTACTGATCAGCTCACGAAGGAAAATATCATGATCCGAATACAGCCATTTCTTGATGACCGGGAAGATATTTTCACTGGTAATTGAAAGATTTCCATGTTTCTCTGTCATAAAATCTTCACTCCTTTTATTTATAGTTCTTTTTCTCTATATAGCACCGAAAATGTAAAGCCCGGTCAGATACTGGTAAATATAGACCAATCCCTGCCGTGCCTTTTCTACAACCTGAACAATTCTATTTTAGTTGTCTTTATTGTACGAGTCAATAGAAAATTAGCACTCTTTTTAAATGAGTGCTAATAAAATATATACAGGATATGACTCATAAATGACAAAGGAAGGTAAGGGCATGTCTTCTTAAATTGGCGTAAAAAAAGAACCCGTAAGCCCGGAAGGACTTACAGGTTCTATGAAAGAATATTCAGGTAAAGCCGATTTGTATACAGCTTTCAACAGATCAGACTGTTACAAAGATGTCAGACTGCAGCCGATTCCTTTACTTCCTCAGTTTTTTCAGCCTTTGCAGCTTCTTCCATTTCTTCCTTCTTCAGATTTCTCTGAGCGTTGGTCAGCATCATCTTGATTCGGTTGAGCTGGTTAACCTCGGAAGCGCCCGGATCGTAATCGATGGCTACGATATTGGCATCCGGATTCAGCTCGCGGATCCGCTTGATGACGCCCTTGCCGATGATGTGGTTGGGCAGGCAGCCGAAGGGCTGGATGCAGACGATGTTCTTGGCATCCTGGTGCATGAGTTCCAGCATTTCGCCAGTCAGAAGCCATCCCTCACCGGTCATGTTACCAAGAGATACAATCTGCTCTGCCATCTTGGCGGTATCCTGGATATGGTTGGGAGCAGTGAAACGCTCACTTTCCTCATAGGCCTCGCGGGCAGCCTGTCTGGCCCACTCGAAGATTCGGATCATGGCATTGCAGAGGACCGTGGACTTATGAGAGGTACCCAGGTTCTCTTCCTTGAAGTTAGCCGTATAGAAGCTGTAGAGGAAGAAGTCCAGAAGATCCGGAACAACGGCCTCGGCACCTTCGGCCTCCAGCTGGTCTGCCAGATGGTTGTTGGCAACCGGATGGAACTTGACCAGGATCTCTCCGACGATTCCGACTCTTGGTTTCCGTAAGCCCTCAATAATGGGCAGGGTGTCGAAATCATGGATGATATCCTTGCACATCTTCTTAAACTTTCGGTGGGAGAGCAGTCCGTTTCCTGTAACGAATTCGATGACCTTCTTCTTCCATTTCTCATGGAGCTCATCGGTGGATCCCGGAACCTTCTCGTAAGGCCTTACCCGGTAGACGCAGCGGAGGAAGATATCTCCGAAGATCAGGGCATAGAAGCCATGCTGTACCAGGCTTGGCGTGATCTTGAAGCCGGAATTCTTCTCCAGTCCCTGAGCCGAAAGAGAGATAACCGGAACATGCTCGTATCCGGCCTTGTCCAGGGCCCGGCGGAGGAATCCGATGTAGTTGCTTGCCCGGCAGCCGCCGCCGGTCTGGGTAATGAGAAGGGCGGTCCTGTTCATATCATAATCGCCGCGTTTGATGGCAGCCATGAGCTGGCCGACAACGATCAGGGAAGGATAGCAGGCATCGTTATTGACATAGCGAAGTCCGACATCGACACATTCCCGGGCGGGAATATCCGGAACGATGACATTGTATCCGGCTGCCTGGAGGGCCGGCTGGATTAATTCGAAGTGAATGGGAGACATCTGAGGAGCCAGAATGGTCCATTTCTCCTTCTTCATTTCCTTGGTATATTCGGTTCTCTTGAAGGCAGCCGAATGAATTTCCCGCTCAGCCTTCTCCTGATCTCTGACACGGAGAGCGGCCAGAAGGGAACGGATCCGGATCTTGGCGGCACCCAGGTTATTGACCTCATCGATCTTCAGGCAGGTATAGATCTTGCCGGAGCCGTTCAGGATATCACGGACACAGTCAGTTGTTACGGCATCGACACCGCAGCCGAAGGAGTTCAGCTGAATGACATCCAGGAAGTCGGTCTTCTTGACATAGTTGGCGGCCGAGTACATACGGGTATGATACATCCACTGGTCCATGACGATCAGAGGCCGCTCCAGCTCGCCCAGCTCGGAAATGGAATCCTCGGTCAGGACGGCCATACCGTAGGAGGTGATAGCGTCCGGAATGCCGTGGTTGATTTCCGGATCGATGTGGTAGGGACGTCCGCAGAGAACGATGCCATGCCGGCCGGTCTTCTTTAAGTATTCAATGGTCTCAAGTCCCTTGTCCTCGACATCCTTCCGAAACTGGCCCTGGGCTTCCCAGCCGATGTGGGCGGCTGCCCGGACCTCATCCTCCGGAATCTGGAATTCCTTGTCGAAGACCTTGACCAGCTGATCGGCCAGGATCTTCTCGGAAGAGAAGGCCACGAAAGGATTTAAGAAACGAACCTTGCCGGAGGTGATATCCTCGACATTGTTCTTGATATTCTCGGCGTAGGAAGTAACAATGGGGCAGTTGTAGTGGTTGTTGGAATCCGGGAATTCATTTCTCTCATAGGGAACACAGGGGTAGAAAATGAAATCCACTTTTTTATTGATCAGCCATTGCACATGACCGTGGGAGAGCTTGGCCGGATAGCATTCGGATTCGGACGGAATGGATTCGATGCCGAGCTCATAGATCTTACGGCTGGAGATCGGAGACAGAACCACACGGAAACCGAGTTTCTTAAAGAAGGCTGCCCAGAAGGGGTAGTTTTCATACATATTCAGGACTCTCGGGATGCCGACGGTTCCGCGGGTGGCCTGATCCGGTGCCAGAGGACGCTCCTGGAAGATCCGCTTCAGCTTGTACTCGTAGAGGTTGGGAATGTGGTTGGGGTTCTTTTCCAGACCCAGACCGCGCTCGCAGCGGTTTCCGGTAATGAAGGAACGGCCGTCGCTGAAGTTGTTATGAGTCAGGAGACAGTGGTTGTTGCAGTACTGGCAGCGGGACAGCTCGGTGGTGAAGGTCAGTTTTCGGATCTCTTCGATCGGAAGCATGGTCGTATGGGGATTGACATGATAGCGCTTCTTGGCCAGAAGTGCTGCACCGAAGGCTCCCATGAGTCCTGCAATATCCGGACGGATGACATCCTTGCCGGAGATCTTCTCGAAGGCACGGAGAACCGCATTATTATAGAAGGTACCGCCCTGAACGACCATGTTGGCTCCAAGCTCGCTGGGATCAGCCAGCTTTACGACCTTGAAGAGGGCATTCTTGATAACGGAATAGGCAAGACCTGCGGAAATATCGGCCACAGTGGCGCCCTCCTTCTGGGCCTGCTTGACTTTGGAGTTCATGAAGACGGTGCAGCGGGTTCCGAGATCGATGGGGTGCTCTGCAAAAAGAGCTTCTTTGGCAAAGTCCTCAACCGAATAATTCAGGGAATGAGCGAAGGTCTCGATAAAGGATCCGCATCCGCTGGAGCAGGATTCGTTCAGCTGGACGGAATCGATGGTCTTGTTCTTGACCCGCATGAACTTCATGTCCTGACCGCCGATATCCATGATGGTATCGACCTTGGGATCGAAGAAGGCAGCGGCATAGTAATGGGCCACGGTTTCAACCTCGCCCTCTTCCAGCTTCAGGGCGGATTTCAGAAGAGCTTCGCCGTAGCCTGTGGAACAGGCATGAACGATATGGGTATCGCTCGGCAACTGATCATAGATTTCTTCCAGGGACTTAATGGCAGTCTTTAAGGGACTTCCGTTGTTGCTGGAGTAGAAGGAATAGAGGAGATCTCCGTCTTCGCCGATGACCGCAAGCTTTGTGGTTGTGGAACCGGCATCGATTCCCAGGTAGGCATTGCCGTGGTAATCCTTGAGAGAGCCCTTCTTTACAATGGCCTTGTTATGACGGTCTTCAAATTCTTTGTATTCTTCTTTGGATTTGAAGAGAGGCTCCAGTCTTGCAACCTCGAATTCCATATGAATGGGACGGGAAAGCTCGTCCAGGAGACCCTGCATGGTCTTGGTCTCATTTTCCTTATAGGTCAGGGCAGAGCCGATGGCCGCAAAAAGATGGGAATTCTCGGGAACAATGGTATGCTCTTCATCCAGCTTCAGGGTCTCGATGAAACGCTGTCTCAGCTGGTCCAGGAAGTGAAGAGGACCGCCGAGAAAGGCAACATGGCCGCGGATGGGCTTGCCCTGGGCCAGGCCGGAAATGGTCTGGTTGACTACGGCCTGGAAAATGGAGGCCGCAAGGTCTTCCTTGGTGGCACCCTCGTTGATCAGGGGCTGGATATCAGTCTTGGCGAAAACACCACAGCGGCTGGCAATGGTATACATGGCCTTATAGTTCTTGGCATACTCGTTCAGTCCGGAAGCATCGGTCTGGAGAAGAGAAGCCATCTGATCGATGAAGGAACCGGTACCGCCGGCACAGATTCCGTTCATTCTCTGCTCTACATTTCCATTCTCAAAATAGATGATCTTGGCATCCTCGCCGCCGAGCTCGATGGCAACGTCGGTCTGGGGAGCGTAGTAGGTGAGGGCAGTGGATACGGCGATAACCTCCTGGGTAAAGGAGATGCCCAGGTGCTTGGCCAGTGTCAGTCCGCCGGATCCGGTGATAATCGGGGCAACGGTGATGTCGCCGGTAATCTTGTAGGCCTTGTCAATCAGTCCGTGAAGAGTCTCGCGGATATTGGCAAAATGTCTCTCATAATCGGAGAAGATGAGCTTGTCGTCCGGATCGAGGATGGCAACCTTGACGGTTGTGGATCCGATATCGATACCCATCTTATAGAGGTTGTTGTTTGACATAAATGTCATCCTTCCTTAATTAATACAGATCCTGCCGGATTCCGGCAGTGCAGTCAATCTCATGAGCCTTTCTGATTTTTCCTGTTCCGGACCAAGGGACCATGTGCGTTTGCCCCGGAAAAAAACGAGAAAAGATCACGCGTTCGATTTAGCATTATAATAAGAAAGAGACAGAAATACAAACCGATTCATACATTCTTTAGAGATTGTTTATAAATGTAGGAACTCGATTGGAAGACAGACCCGAATCCGCTGCCGGATCTGACAGGAGATTTGGGGCTCTTTTCGCTTGCGTTGACAAGTATCCTCTGCAAATTTATAATGATGAGTGATTTTGTATTCAATTTTAACGGAGCTACTATATGTGGGATAAATTAGAAAGAAAATTTGGAAAATATGCCATCCGACATCTGATGAATTACCTGATCGGCGGCTATATCCTGGGTTACTTCTTTGTCCTCGGACAGCAGATCTTAAAGGTCCCCTACCTGTCCTATATGACACTGGATCCCTACCAGATCATTCACGGAACCCCCATTCCCCAGATCTGGAGACTCATTACCTGGGTTCTGATTCCGCCCTTCGGAAGCGGATTTATCAACTTCATTTTCGGCGTCATCATGATGATCTTCTACTGGCAGCTGGGAACCGTCCTGGAACGGACCTGGGGCACCTTCCGCTTCAATGTCTTCATCTGGAGCGGCATCCTTTTTACGGTCATCGGGTCCTTTATCCTCTATGCCGTCTATGCAGCCCAGGGATATCCGGCGGTCGCCCTGTCGACCATGATGGCCATGCAGGCCTCGGTCATTTCGACCAACTACATCAACCTGTCGATTTTCCTGGCCTTTGCCCTCTGCTATCCGGATATGCAGGTTATGCTTTACTTCATCATTCCTATCCGGATGAAATGGCTGTCCATTGTCTATGCCATTTTCACGGTCATCGATCTGATCCGCTTTATTTCAAGCGGCTATTTCAGCGGCGCCGTGGAGATTGCGGCATCCTTCTTAAGCTTCATTATTTTCTATCATTCGACCAGGGACAATTATCATGTCTCCTTCCGACAGGCCAAGAGAAGAAGAAACTTCCAGCGGGCGACAAGGAATTTTAAGGACGGCTTCGGCCCGTCCGGTCAGGACCAGGGGCAAAAGCCCCGTCATAAATGCTGTATCTGCGGCCGGACAGACATCTCCAATCCGGAGCTGACCTTCCGTTACTGCAGCAAGTGCAATGGAAATTACGAGTACTGCCAGGATCATCTCTTTACGCATACACACGTGAAATAAGGGATGAAGACCAGTTTTACTCAGGGTTTACATTTGTCAGATAAACTCGCTCTGACATTTTAATCTGTTATATAAACTCACTCATATACTTCATCAGGAGATTTCCCCGGGCGGAAGGCAGAGAAACCGAAGCCGGGGAGTTCATTGTAAAAGAAAGTAAGGTTTAAAAATGGCAGCAGAAGTTACCGAAACAATCACCGGCACCAAGAATTTTATCGAGCTTGAGATCGACAAGGATCTTGCGGAGGGACGATACACAGAGGTCGTTACCCGTTTTCCTCCGGAACCCAACGGCTATCTCCACATCGGCCACGCCAAGTCCATTCTTCTGAACTACGGCATTGCCAAGGAATATCATGGCCGCTTCAACATGCGTTTTGATGATACCAACCCGACCAAGGAGAAGAATGAATTCGTAGAATCCATCAAGAAGGATATCGAATGGCTGGGTGCTGATTTCGGCGGTGTGGTTCACTACGCATCCGATTACTTCGATAAGATGTATGAAATTGCCGAGGACCTGATCAAGAGAGGCAAGGCCTATGCTTCCGACCTGACCGCAGATGAGATCCGCGAATACCGGGGAACTCTGACCGAGCCCGGTAAGGACGACCCCAACTGCAATCGTCCGGCTGAGGAATCCCTGCAGATTTTCCGTGACATGAAGGCTGGAAAGTACAAGGACGGCGAGATGGTTATCCGTGCCCGGATTGACATGGCATCTCCCAACATCAACATGCGGGATCCGGTCATCTACCGTGTGGCCCATATGTCCCATGTCAGAACCGGAGACAAGTGGTGCATCTATCCCATGTATGACTTCGCTCATCCGATCGAGGATGCCATCGAGGGTGTGACCCATTCTCTCTGCACCCTGGAATTTGAGGATCACAGACCTCTTTACGACTGGGTTGTCCGCGAGGCCGGCTGTTTCCCTCATCCGCCCAGACAGATTGAATTTGCCAAGATGTATCTGACCAATGTGATCACCGGTAAGCGCTATATCAAGCGCCTGGTAGAAAACGGCACCGTAGACGGCTGGGATGATCCCCGCCTGGTTTCCATCGCAGGCCTTCGCCGCCGCGGCTTCACACCGGAGTCCATCCAGAACTTTGTCCGCCTGACCGGTATCAGTAAGAGCAATGCCTCCATTGACTACGCAGAGCTTGAGTACTGTATCCGTGAGGACTTAAAGCTTCGGGACAGCCGTGTCATGGCCGTGATGCATCCGGTAAAGCTTGTCATTGACAACTACCCGGAAGGAAAGACCGAGTATCTGACCGTTCCCAACAACAAGGAAAATGAAGCCCTCGGAAGCCGTGAGGTTCCCTTCAGCCGCGAGCTTTACATTGAAGCCGATGACTTTATGGTCGAGCCTCCGAAGAAGTACAAGAGACTGTATCCGGGCAATGAGGTCCGCCTCATGAATGCCTACTATGTGACCTGCACCTCCTATGAGACCGATGAGGAAGGCAATGTCACAAGGGTTCACTGCACCTATGATCCCGAGACCCGGGGCGGTGATTCTCCGGACGGACGTAAGGTCCGCGGCACCATTCACTGGGTCAATGCCGCTACCGCAGTTGAGGCAGAGGTCCGTCAGTATGAGAATATCGTGAATGAAGAGCTCGGCGTCTATAACGAGGACGGAAGCGTAAATGTAAACCCGAACTCGAAGAAGGTTCTGACCGCTTATATCGAACCGGCTGTAAAGGATGCCAAGGCCTACGACAGCTTCCAGTTTGTCCGCGACGGTTTCTACTGCGTAGACTGCCGGGATTCCCGTCCGAATCATCTGGTCTTCAACCGGGTGGTTTCTCTGAAGTCCAGCTACAGGCTTCCGGCAAAGAACTAAGGAGCAGAAGAATCCAATGGAAGGATATCGTTACAGACTGCGCAGCCGCGCAATCATCTTTCTGATCCTGCTTCTGGCCTGGATGACCATGATCTTTGTCATGTCCTCCATGCCGGGAGAGGAGTCGACAGAGATGTCGAACATCTTTCTTAAGCTGGGCAATCGTTTTCTCCTCTGGATCGCACCGGGATCCAGCCTGGCTTTCCGGTCCTTTCTGGTCCGGAAAATGGCCCATGTCACGGAGTATCTGATTCTGGAAATCTTCATGGTTTTCACCCTCCGCGAGTGGATGAGAGCGAAGAACAAGGATGTCATGAGGAAAAGTTTCTATGCGGATCTTCTCCTTCGTCCCTTTCTTCTCGGCGTCCTCTATGCGGCATCGGATGAACTCCATCAGTACTTCGTCTCCGAGCGGTCCGCCCAGATCAGAGATGTGTGCATCGACTCGATCGGTCTCGCTCTCGGTCTTCTTCTGTCCTGGCTGATTCTGAACATTCTCTATCACAGAATCTTAAGACGTACGACCTTAAGCTGAACGGTAAATAAATATAAAGGAAAACAAATACAATGAATGAATTAATTGATCTGATTACAGATGAGATGAAAAAAGGCTTTGCCAAGGCCGGATACGATGATAAATATGCCACGGTCACTGTTTCCAACCGGCCGGATCTCTGTGAATATCAGTGCAACGGAGCCATGCCGGCTGCCAAGGAATATCACAAGGCACCTCTGGAAATCGCAAGAGAGATTGCTTCCCGTCTGGAGGACAGCAATATCTTCGAAAGCGTTGAGGCTGTAAAGCCCGGCTTTATCAACCTGAAAATCCAGAATGCCTATCTGTCCGACTATGTCAACGCCATGCGGATGGATCATGAGCGCTGCGGAGCCGACAAGGTTCCCAATCCCAAGACCATTATGATCGACTATGGCGGCCCCAATGTGGCCAAGCCTCTCCATGTCGGTCATCTTCGTTCCGCTGTCATCGGCGAAAGCATCAAGAGAATCCTTTCCTTCGCCGGAAACAGGGTCATCGGTGATATTCACCTCGGCGACTGGGGAACCCAGATGGGCTTGATTATTACAGAACTTAAGCTTCGGAAGCCGGATCTGGTCTACTTTGATCCGGACTATGACGGAGACTATCCGACCGAGCCTCCCTTCACCATCAGCGAACTGGAGGAAATCTATCCGACCGCATCGAAGAAGTCCAAGGAAGACGAGGAATACCATAAGAAGGCTCTGGAAGCCACAGCAGAACTTCAGAAGGGCAGACGGGGCTACCGGGCTCTGCTCCAGCACATCCTGGATGTATCCGTTACCGATCTGAAAAAGAACTACAAGCGCCTGAACGTCTCCTTCGAGCTCTGGAAGGGTGAAAGCGATGCCCAGCCTTATATCGCTCCCATGGTTAAGATGATGAAGGACAAGGGTCTTGCCTACGAATCCGAAGGTGCCCTGGTTGTCGATGTCAAGGAGGATTCCGACAAGAAGGAAATCCCACCCTGCATGATCTTAAAGTCCGATGGAGCAGCTCTCTACAATACCACGGACCTGGCTACCCTGGTCTGGAGAATGGAGGACTATCATCCGGACAAGATCGTCTATGTCGTTGACAAGAGACAGGAGCTGCACTTTATCCAGGTCTTCCGCTGTGCCAGAAAGACCGGTATTGTAGGACCGGACACCGAGCTTGATTTCGTCGGCTTCGGTACCATGAACGGAAAGGACGGCGGACCCTTCAAGACCAGAGACGGCGGCGTTATGCGTCTGTCCGTTCTTCTCGATGAGGTCAACGAAGGCATGTACGAGCGGATCAAGTCCAACACCGAGCTTTCCGACGAAGAGGCAAAGAAGACTGCAAAGCAGGTGGCACTGGCTGCCATCAAGTACGGCGATCTTATGAACCAGGCCTCCAAGGACTATATTTTCGATATTGACCGCTTCTCTGCATTTGAAGGAAACACCGGTCCCTATATCCTCTATACGATCGTCCGGATCAAGTCCATCCTGAATAAATATAAGGCGTCCGGCAAGAAGGCATCTGCCTACTCCATTCAGGAGCCGGCCAGCGAGAGTGAAAAGAGCCTGATGCTGATCCTTTCCCGCTTCAACCAGGCTGTCCGTGTCGCCGCCCAGGAAATGGCTCCCCACAAGATCTGTGCCTATGTCTATGAATTAGCGGAGGCACTGAACCGCTTCTATCATGAGACCCGGATTCTTTCAGAAGAGAATCAGACCCTGCAGGGCGGCTATATCCAGCTTCTGGATCTGACCCGCCGTGTTCTGGAGCAGTGCATTGACCTCCTGGGATTCTCTGCACCGGAGCGGATGTGAGTTCTGTAAAGAACAGAAAGAAACAAAATATTTACACATAGATTCTGCAGAGAAGTCCTCTGGGATACAAGGTCTGCAGAAAGAAAAGAGGCAAGAAAAAATGACAGTTATTGATATTTATTCCGGTTTCCTCGGAGCCGGAAAGACCACTTTTATGAAGAAGATGGTAGCCGAAGCCTACAAGAACGAGAAGGTTGTCATTGTAGAAAATGAATTCGGCGAAATCGGAATCGACTCCGGCTTCCTGAAGGAAACCGGTATTACCGTATCCGAGATCAACGGCGGCTGCGTCTGCTGCACTCTGGTCGGCGACTTCACAAAGAACCTGCATGAAGTCATCCAGACCTATCATCCGGACCGGATCCTGGTTGAGCCGTCCGGCGTTGCCAAGCTTTCCGACGTCATGGTTTCCGTTATGGATGTGGCAAAGGCAGAAGAAAATGTTGAGATGGGCGCTCTTGTGACCGTCATCAATGCATTGAAGGCCAGAAAGCAGATGAAGGCCTTCGGCGAGTTCTTCATCGACCAGATCGAGCATGCCACAACCATCGTTCTGTCCCGGACCCAGAAGGCAGACCAGGAAATGCTGGAGTTCTGCACAAAGGAAATCCAGGACCATAATCCCAAGGCAACGGTTATTACCACTCCCTGGGATGAGCTTTCCGGAGAGACCATAGAGAAGACCATCGAAGGAAAGGACAGCCTGGAGGTTCAGGAACTAGCCGAGCTTCATCATGCACAGGAAGAGGCTGAGCACCATCACCATCATCATGAGCATGACCACGATGAACATGATCACGAACATAATCACGATCATGATGAGCATGAGGATCATGACCACGATCATCATCACGACAATGAAGAGGATCATGAACACCACGATCATGAAGAGTGTCACTGCGGCCATGACCATGATCATGAGGAGCACGACCATGAGCAAGAACATCATCATCACCATCATGCAGATGATATCTTCACAACCTGGGGCCGGACTACACCCCATAAATTCACCCGCGAGACCATTGAAAAGGCTCTGAAGGCCTTCGCTGACAGCGATGACTACGGCTATATCGTTCGTTCCAAGGGAATCGTTCCGGCAGAGGACGGCAGCTGGATCTATTTCGATCTGGTTGACGGCGAATACGAAATCCGTTCCGGCGAGCCCGATGTTACCGGCCGCCTGGTTGTCATCGGAACCGATCTGAAGGAAGACAAGGTGGCAGAGCTTTTCGGTATTCAGTAAAAGAAAGGGAAAGAACATGTCAGAAGTTCCTATTTATTTCTTTTCCGGCTTTATGGACAGCGGAAAGACCACGCTGATCGCTGAGACACTGATCAATGACGGCTTTGGAGAGGACCTGGATTCGGGTCTTATCATCCGCTGTGAAGACGGTGACGAAGAGTATGACGACAAGAAGCTGGAAAGAGTTCATACCAAGGTCGTCACCATCGAAAACAAGGAAGACTTTACGACAGAAAACCTGGAAAAGCTCGAGGCTGTCTATGAGCCCGATGCGGTCTTCATCGAATGGAACGGTACCTGGGAGACCGATGCCCTCTATGATGATTCCGAAAACGGCTTCAAGTGGCCCGAGGGCTGGATGATCGTTCAGTCCCTGGCCACCGTAGATGCCACGACCTTTGAAATGTATCTCTTAAATATGCGCAAGATGATGCTCCAGCAGCTCCAGCATGCCGAGGTCATCATTTTCAACCGCTGCACCAAGACTACCAAAAAGTCCAAGTTCCGCGGCGCCGTCAAGTCCTTCAATCGTCCGGCTCAGATCGTTTACGAGAGAGAAGACGGTTCGATCGATGATTCTCCGGAAGAGCTTCCCTTTGATATCACAAAGGATGAAATCGATATTACCGATGCAGACTATGCCATCTGGTTCATGGACTGCATGGATCATCCGGAAAAGTACGACGGAAAGACCATTTCTTTCAAGGCTCTGGTCTACAATCCGACTGAGGGTAAGGGAAAACTCAAACCCGGCACCTTTGTTCCGGGCCGTTTTGCTATGACCTGCTGTGTTGAGGATATCCAGTTCCTCGGCATGAAATGCAAATACAAGGATGCGGCAGATGTTAAGCACAAGTCCTGGATTCAGCTCAAGGCCAGACTGAAAAACGAGTTTGCCAAGGAATACAGGGGCAAGGGACCGGTTCTTTATCCGATTTCGATCGAGCCTGCTGAAAAACCTGCCACAAAGGAAGAAGAACTGGTATATTTTAATTAAGACATTCCAAAACAGAAGACAGGTGCCTGAAAACGCCGGATGGCAGAAGCCGGCAGGCGGATCGGCACTCTGATTTATAGATCATGACCAGACTGGATGTGAAAGGAGAAGGGTTTATGTATTTGATTCGAAAGAAGGAGATGCTGGCTGACCGGATCTTCCTCATGGAAGTAGAGGCACCGCTGGTCGCTCAGTCCTGCCTGCCGGGTCAGTTTGTCATTGTGCGCACGGATGCTGAATCCGAGCGTATTCCTCTGACAATCTGCGACTATGACGCAAAGGAAGGTACCGTAACGATCGTTGTTCAGATGATCGGCGCTTCCACAGAGAAGATGGAAGAGCTGAATCAAGGGGATTCCTTCCATGATTTTGTCGGACCTCTGGGTAATCCTTCTGATCTCTGCATCGAGGAAAATCTCGAAGAGACTAAGAAAAAACACATCGTTTTCATTGCCGGCGGTCTTGGAACCGCTCCGGTCTATTGTCAGGTCAAGTGGCTCCATGATCACGGAGTAAAGGTGGATGTCATCATGGGCTCCAAGAACAAGGATCTGCTTTTCTTCGTCGATAAGATGAATGCGGTTTCTGAAAACCATATTTGTACCGATGATGGATCCTATGGCTTTCATGGCATGGGCACCGACTGCCTGCAGGCTCTTTATGACGAGGGCCGCCGTTTCGACCATTGCGTTGCCATCGGCCCCATGATTATGATGAAGTTTGTCTGCAAGCTGACCGAAAAGCTCGGCATCCACACCGTTGTCTCCATGAACCCTGTCATGGTCGATGGAACCGGCATGTGCGGCGCCTGTCGTCTGATCGTGGATGGAAAGGTAAAATTCGCCTGTGTCGACGGCCCGGAATTTGACGGCCATAAGGTCGACTTTGATCTGGCTATGAAGCGGATGGCCCAGTATAAGACGGAAGAGGGCAGAAAGAAGCTGGAATTCGAAGAAGGCGAAACCCATCACGGCGGATGCGGACTTTGCGGAGGTGATAAATAATGGCAGTACAGGATATGATGAAGCGTGTACCGGTTGCAGAGCAGGATCCAAAGGTCCGCGCTAAGAATTTCGATGAAGTATGTCTCGGCTATACCGAGGAAGAGGCCATGGCAGAGGCAGAGCGCTGCCTGAACTGCAAGAATCCCCGCTGTGTCGGCGGATGCCCGGTTTCCATTAACATTCCGGCCTTTATCCAGGAAGTAAAGCAGGGAGATTTTGAGAAGGCCTATGAGATCATCTCGGAATCCTCCTCCCTGCCGGCTGTCTGCGGACGTGTATGTCCTCAGGAAACCCAGTGTGAAGGCGTCTGTGTCCGCGGAATCAAGGGCGATCCGGTTGCCATCGGCAAGCTTGAGCGTTTCGTTGCCGACTGGGCAAGAGAGCATGGCATTTCTCCCAAGTCCGATGCGCCGAAAAACGGTCACAAGGTTGCCGTGATCGGTGCCGGTCCGTCCGGACTGACTTGTGCCGGAGATCTGGCCAAGGATGGCTATGATGTCACCATTTTCGAGGCCCTTCATGAGGCCGGCGGCGTTCTGGTCTATGGTATTCCGGAATTCCGTCTTCCCAAGGAAAAGGTTGTAAAGCCGGAAGTCGAGAATGTCGAGAAGCTTGGCGTAAAGATTGAAAAGAACGTCATTATCGGTAAGACACTGACCATCGATCAGCTTTTTGAACGGGGCTATGAGGCTGTCTTTATCGGATCCGGTGCCGGACTTCCCCGCTTCATGGGCATCCCCGGCGAGCAGGCCAATGGTGTCTTCTCTGCAAATGAGTTTTTGACCAGAAACAACCTGATGAAGGCCTATCTCGATGAAGATACACCGATTCAGAAAGGCAAGAAGGTTGTCGTTGTCGGCGGCGGAAATGTTGCAATGGATGCAGCCCGGACAGCCCTTCGTCTCGGCGCTGAGGTTCATATTGTCTACCGTCGTTCCGAGGCAGAGCTTCCTGCCCGTCGTGAGGAGGTTCATCATGCCAAGGAAGAGGGCGTTATCTTTGATCTCCTCCAGAATCCGGTAGAGATTCTGACCGATGAGAATGACTGGGTCACCGGTATCCGTCTGATCAGGATGGAACTCGGCGAGCCGGATGAATCCGGAAGAAGAAGGCCGGTCGAGATCAAGGGATCTGAATACGAGATCTCCTGCGATACGGTCATCATGGCCCTGGGAACCTCTCCCAACCCTCTGATCGCATCCACCACCAAGGGACTGGATATCAATAAGAGAGGCTGCATCATTGCAGAGGAGGAGACCGGAAAGACCAGCCGCGATGCCGTCTATGCCGGCGGCGATGCTGTTACCGGAGCCGCAACGGTAATCCTGGCCATGGGTGCCGGAAAGAATGCGGCCAAGGCCATCGATAACTATTTCAAGAGCAAGAAGTGATCGGGATAAATATAGACCAGATCAGAATCAGGGAATGGATTCTGCCCGATCGAATCATATGAACTGGAAACAGGACATAGGATATGAACCTGTCGGAGGGAGGATGGAGACTTGCGAAGAAGAATCTGGAGAATTTCAGAAGATCGTTTTGACGACCCGAAACCGGATCTGTCTGTCTCTCCGGAGACTCTGAATCTGACTTTCCCCGTCCGGGGAAGTCATGCAGGGGAATTTGTGCTGAAAAGCGAAAACCAGGTCTCTGCCAGAGGCATCATCTATTCCTCCAACCCCTATGTCATCTGTCAGAATCCTCAGTTTGAGGGAAGTGAAATTACCGTACGATATCAGCTTTCTGATGCCGGCTTTACCGGCGAGGACTGCCTTGAGGGTAATTTCAGCATTATCTATAATCAGGGAAGTCTCCGCCTGCCTTACCGTTTTACCTTTACAGAGGAAAAAGCTTCTTCAAAGCCTTCTGTTCACACACCGGAGGACCTTGTCCGGATCTATCGAAAGGATCCGGAAGGGGCCCTTCGGCTTTTTCTCAGCAAAAATTATGCCGAAGCCATGGAAAAGGCCTCCATGGAAGAGAGGCTTTTATACCGCGGTTTTGTAACAGCGACGCCGACCCTGCAGAACCTGGAGAATTATCTGGTGGATTCCAGGGTCAAGGATCCGCTTCTCTTTTCTGTCGAAAAAAAGGAAGAGAAGGTCTATGGCCTGACAGAAGACTGGCAAGGGCATGTAGATATCACCCGGTCTACCTGGGGCTATACCAGAATCCATGTGGAAAGTGATGCGGACTTTATCGAACCGGAGAAGGACCTTCTGACCGAATCCGATTTCCTGGGCGTTTCTTCAAGCCTTCATTTTCTGATCCGTAAGGACCGCCTCCATGGCGGGAGAAATCAGGGCCATATCCGACTGTTCGACAGGAGAAGCTCCCTTACGGTCAAAATCGAGTGCGGATGCCTTTCGGAAGAGGATCTGAAGAAGCGATCCGAGGAAAACCGAAAGCCCAGGATCCTTGTAAGTTTCTACAAGGACTATATTTCCTTCCGCCTGGGCCGGATGGAAAAAGCCGGCTGGGTAAAGAAAACCCTGGATTCTCTGGATCTTCTGTCTCGGATGGAAGAGGAGGAGACCGAAAAGAAGCGGGGCTTTCTCACCTATAAGGAAAATGTCTGGCTGAATCTGGTCCGATGCTATGCCCATATTATCAATGATGACCGGCAGGAGGCTCTTTATTTCATCCGGGAATTAAAGGAAGACATCCGGGATCACAGCAGTCCGGCCTGGGCAGCCCTTCTCTATCTCTGCATCAAGATGGAGGACGAGGAAGACTACCGGACCAGGCTCACGAAAGAGATTGAAGAAATCTTTGCCATGAATCCCGATGACCTTCGGATCTTTCTTCTCCTTTTACACCTTCGGACCTCCTATGAGAGAGATCCGGCCTGGAAGCTGAAGGATATCCGCCAGTGGGCCATGAATGGCTATGCCAGCCCCCTTCTCTACCTGGAGGCCATGGATCTCTACGAGAAGGCGCCCTATCTTTTAAACGAGTTCAATCCCTTCACTTTCCGTGTCCTGGCCTTCATCCGGAAATATAAGGCTTTTTCGGATGCGGTTTCCATGCAGCTGGTGGAGATCCTGTCTTTTTTTCCGGTTTTTGATGAACGGGTTTTAAAGATCCTCATGGCCTGCTATCAGGACCACTACCGGAGGGATGACCTCTTAAAGAGGATTCTGACCTATCTTCTTCTGGGAAGGAAATTTAAGGAAGACTATCTGCCCTGGTACCTTCTCGGCATTGAGAAGGATCTGGATGTGCCGGGGATCTACGAGGCCTATCTCTATTCCCTGCCCCTGGATTCCGTGAAGCCGCTTCCAAAGAAGGTGAAACTTTATTTCCGCTATCCCAATCAGCTGCCCTTCGAACAGAAGGCTCTGCTTTTCGCAAGCTTAGTCCTTCATAAAAATGAAGACCCGGAGACCTATAAGGAGTATTTTCCGGAGATTGCAAAATTTGCAGAAGGGCAGCTCCGGGCCGGCCGTCTGAACGACAATATGACCATTCTCTACCGGGATCTCCTGAAAAGAGAGCTGGTGACCGATGACGACTGTCAGAGTCTGGCCCGCCTCTTCTTTGTCAAAAAGGCGGTTCCCTTAAGGAAGAAGGCGGTCCGTCTGGTCGTCTATGAAAACAGCCGGAAGAACCCCCGTATGTTCCCGATTGTAAACGGAATTTCCTATTTTACGGTGATGGATCCGGAATACCGGATCTTCCTGGAGGATGGAGACGGCTGCCGTTTTGCCGAGGACAGCAGAATCTTTCTGGAAGATATTCTGCCGGAAGCCTCTCGGAATTTTCTCTATAATCACGCAAAGGAGCCCTATCTTTTCCAGCTTTCGGACTTTATCCGGCGGGGAAAGAAGACCTTTGGGAACGGAGATGTGTCACTGGTCCGGCATCTCCTTTCTGATGAGGAGATTTCGGATGATTTCCGGGAAGGCCTCTATCCGGCCATGCTGGATTTCCTGAAGCGGCAGGGGAAGGAAGAGATTCTGACCTCCTATCTCTGGGATCATCGGAAGGATTCCATCCTTCCGGTCAGACTCCGGAAAGAGATGCTGACATTTGGCATGGAAAAGATGGACCTGGACGAAGCCTATGAGATCCTGAAGACCCAGAATGGTCTTATTGCGGATCCTAAGCTCCTTTTATGGACTGTTAATTTCCATATTGTCCGGGTCGGCTTCAAGGAGGAGGACTTCCTGGTTTCCCTGGCTGCCTGGCTCTTCCGGAAGGACTGTGCTTCGGAGCAGTCCCTGTCCTACCTGAACCGCTATTACAGCGGCCCTGTCCGGGACATGAAGAAGCTCTTCCTGGAGGTCGAGAAGGACCGCATGCAGGACCGCGGCCTTTCGGAACGGATTCTGATCCAGATGCTTTACAGCTCTGATCACATGGAATATCCGGCTGACATCTATCAGTCCTATAAGAAACATAACCCCAACCGTATGGTTGTGGAAGCCTTTCTCACCTTCTGGTCCAGACAGTATCTGCTAAATGATCAGAAGCCGGATTTGGCCTTTTTCTCGGACCTGAAACGGCTGGAGGAAGTCAAAGATGCCGGAAGAAGCTGCCGGCTGGCTCTCTTAAAGGAGCTCTGCCTGGAAAATGACCGGTCAGAAAAGGATGAAAAACTGCTGGACGAACTCCTGAATGATTACACCCGAAGAAAGGTCTGGTTTACATTTTATAAAAATGCAGACCCGGCCCTGCAGAACCGCTACCAGATCAATGACAAGCTCTTCCTCGAATATCATGGAGAGGCGGGCCGGGAACTGGTTCTCGAATGGCAGAAGAATGACGGGCCCAAGCAGAGGGAGCTTCTGAAGGAAATGTATGACGGGATTTATCTCCGCCCCTTTGTTCTCTTTTACTCGGACCGGGTAAATTACCGGATTCTGACCCCGGAGGGAGAACGCATGGCCGGCGGCAGCCTGTCCGGAGCGGAAAATGCGGATGCCGATGCGGAAAACTATTTCTCGGAGATCAACCGGATTGAAAAGGACCGGGCGGAGAATCAGCCAAAGAAGCTGGCGGAGGATATCAAATCTTTTGCGAAGAAAAAAAGACTGACTCAGCATCTTTTCCACTGGATCTGATATTGAATGATACAGTCCGGATGTATGAGAGCTGAGAATTGCCGGGATGAAACAGGAAATCCTTCCATGATAGGATGAGCTTTCATTTTGGCAATAGAAGAACTGAGAAGTCTGAGACGAAGAATCTGGAAAGGAGAGACCGGAATGGGCGGCCTGTATTATGGGATCGACCTTGGGGCAAGGACCACAATCATAAGCTACTGGCAGAATCGGATGTCGGATCCCGTAACCATGTCCACCGTGGTCGGAAGTGACGATATCGAGATTCCGACGGCTCTGGCCAAGAGACCCGGCCTCTCTCAGTGGTTTTACGGAAAAGAAGCCAGGGAGAGGGCAGGAGACGGCAGTGCAGTCGAGGTTCCGTCTCTTATGGAAAATGCCATCCGGGACCGGAAGCTTACGCTGGATGGACGGGTCTATGAGGCCCGGGATCTTTTTGCAATTTTCATCCGTCATCTTCTGGAACTGAACGGAGCGGCAGCCCGGCCGGAAAATATAGCAAAGATTACCTTCACGGCCCAGCGCTTTGACAAGGAGGAGATTGATCTTCTGACCGATCTGATGGCAAGGCTGTCCCTGTCCCTGGACCAGCTGATCGTTCTCGATCACCGGGAGGCATTTTATTACTATGCCTTGAGCCAGAGAA
Source organism: Lachnospiraceae bacterium (assembly GCA_029224965.1). GTDB lineage: Bacteria > Bacillota > Clostridia > Lachnospirales > Lachnospiraceae > Lachnocurva. The sequence continues at coordinate 69,811 of JAQXVO010000030.1, read as the reverse complement.
CGGAGCTCTATTCAAATGATGTCCTCCTTCTCGAAGCATCCGGCGACCAGATCCAGTCCTGCCGCCTGCACAGATACCTGCAGACCCGGCCCCAGCAGGTGACCCTGTCCGACAGCTTCTACGAGATGCATCTTGAAAACCGGGATATGGAATTTGCAGAGGTCTGCCGAAAGCTCCTTTCTGAAGGGAAATGCAGCACGGCCTACCTGGTCGGAGACGGTTTTGACGGCGGCTGGATGAAGGAATCCCTGGCGGTACTGACCAAAGAATGCCATGTCTTTGTCGGAAAGAATCTCTATTCCAAGGGCGGCTCCTATGCCGGAAGGGCAAGAGACGGAGAGAAGGCCTGGCCCTTCTCCTATCTGGGAGACCAGGAGATGAAGTTCAATCTCCTGATCAAGGTCAGTGACCGGAATAAGGCCCATTTTCTGACCCTGATCGAAGCCGGGGACAGCTGGTTCAAGGCCAGCGGCCAGTGTGAGGTCATTCTGGACGGAAGCCCGGAGATTGAGCTCTGGATCCAGCGGCCGGAGAGCCGCCAGGCCAAGATCGATCTTTTGAAGCTTGAGGATCTGCCCAGAAGAGAGAACCGGACTTCGAGACTTCGTATTTCCGCCGAAGCCGTATCGGACCGGGAAGTCAGGGTGACCATTCTGGACCTGGGATTCGGAGAGATCCATCCCGGCAGCGGCAAGAGCTGGGTTCACAGGGTCAGGGTAGAATGAATCCTGGCATGATTTTTGGATTTTAGGATGAAATGAGAAACGATAGAGACAGTCTGTATGATGATATTTTATGAAGCTGTCTTTTGCAATCAAGAGAGAAAGATTAAGGAAGAGATCAGATGGGAGAATTGATCCTATGCAGGGCGCCTCTGACGGCCAGCCCCTATTATATTGAAGAAAAATCTCTGAATATCTACTCCCTGGAGGAGCTGTCCTATTATCTGGCCCATAATATCTACCTGCTTCGGCCGGACTTCATGAATCCGGACCTGATCCGCTGGATCGGGCAGGATCTGGGAGAGACAAAGCTTGCAGAATCCCTGAAGGGTCTGATGGACCGGAAGGCTCCGCTTCACATTTTTATCAGCCGGATTCTCGAAGAAACCGGCTATCTGACACCGCCGGAGATTCAGAGAACCGTGCGGGAAATCGAGACATTCGAAAGCAAGGGCGAGGTCGAAAGCCGGAAAATCCGGGCGGACCATCTTCTTCAGGAAGGTCATGTCATGGATGCGGTCCGGGAATATGAGGGCATCCTGAAAGACAGCGAGCGTCTGAAATCGTCGGCTGAGCTCCAGGGAGATCTCTGGCATAATCTCGGTGTCGGACAGGTGCGGCTGCTGTCCTTTCCCGAGGCAGAGGACAGCTTCCGCAGGGCCTATGAGAAGAACCACCGGACCATTTCCCTCTGTTCCCTTCTCGAGTCCTGTCTGATCGAAGGAAATGAAGAAGCCTACAAGGAAAATCTTCACCGCTATCTGGTGCCTCCGGACCTTCAGAAGGAAGTGGAGGATGCCGTCCGGATCGAAGCAGAGGCAGAACCTCTGGTCAAATTCGGAGAAGATGTTGACAGCGCCTTTTCGCAAGTTGTAACATCAGAAGGTCGGACTGTCTCGAAGGATATTCGGGATACTATCGAACAATGGAAACAGGACTATCTTCTGCAGAGCTGATGGTAACAGATGACCAGGCTGAGCAGATTCTGCCGGGTCAGAAGAAAACGGCATCAGCAAAGAAAATAGCACCTGCTATAGATAAAAAGGAGAAGATCATGAGTAAAGTAAGAACCAGATTTGCACCGAGCCCGACCGGACGGATGCATGTCGGAAATCTGCGTACAGCCCTGTATGCATACCTGATTGCAAAGCACGCCGGAGGAGATTTCATCCTTCGAATCGAGGATACCGACCAGGAGCGTTATGTCGAGGGCGCGGTCGATATTATTTACCGGACTCTGAAAGAAACCGGCCTGGTCCATGATGAAGGACCTGACAAGGACGGCGGCTGCGGCCCCTATGTCCAGAGTGAGAGACAGGCTCAGGGCATTTACATGAAATATGCCAAGGAGCTGATCGACAAGGGTGAGGCTTATTACTGCTTCTGTACCGAAGAGCGTCTGAACTCCCTGACAAAGACGATTGAAGTCAATGGTGAAAAGAAGGAAGTCCGGGCTTATGACAAGCACTGCCTCCATCTGTCCAAAGAGGAGGTACAGAGAAATCTGGATGCCGGCATGCCTTTCGTCATCCGCCAGAACAACCCGACCACCGGAACCACAACCTTCCATGATGAAATCTACGGAGACATCACTGTCGACAATTCCGAGCTCGACGATATGATCCTGATCAAATCCGATGGCTATCCGACCTATAACTTTGCCAATGTCGTCGATGACCATCTGATGGGAATCACCCATGTTGTCAGAGGAAACGAGTATCTGTCTTCCTCTCCCAAGTACAACCGTCTCTATGATGCCTTCGGCTGGGAGATCCCCAAGTACATCCACTGCCCGCTGATTACAAATGAAGAGCATCAGAAGCTGTCCAAGCGGTCCGGCCATTCCTCCTTCGAGGATCTGGTTGAGCAAGGCTTCCTGACCGAAGCTATTGTAAACTTCGTCGCTCTTCTGGGATGGAGTCCCGAATCCAATCAGGAGATCTTCACTCTGGATGAGCTGGTCAAGGAGTTCGACTATCACCGGATCAACAAATCCCCGGCTGTCTTCGATTACGGCAAGCTGAAGTGGATGAACGGCGAATACATCCGGAAGATGTCCAAGGAAGCTTTCCTGGAGAAGGCACTTCCCTATATTCATGAGGCTGCCGGTGATTCCTTCGATGATGAAAAGATTGCCGAGATGGTTCAGGGCAGAATCGAGACCTTCCCGGAGATCAAGGACCATATCGATTTCCTGAAGGAGGTACCGGATTACGATGTCTCCATGTATGCCCACAAGAAAATGAAGACCACACCGGAGCTTTCTCTGGAGGTCTTAAAGACGGTGCTTCCGCTTCTGGAATCCACAGAGGATTATTCCAATGATGCTCTTTTTGAAGAACTCAAGGCTTTCGCTGGAGAGCATGGCTGGAAGAACGGTCAGGTCATGTGGCCGATCCGGACCGCCCTTTCCGGAAAGCAGAGCACCCCTGGCGGTGCTACCCAGCTTCTGGAACTCCTGGGCAAGGAGAGAAGCCTGGAGCGGATCCAGAATGCTATAGATAAGCTGGAGAAGGAAATCTAAAATCCAGACGCCACGAGAGTAGGTCTCGGACGAATTTGCAAGCCGATGTAACTTCCGAACGATCGACCGAGAAAAGCGATCAGCCCGAGGACTGTCTGAGCTGTGAAGCAGCGAGTTCCGCAGGGCCGCTTTTCGACAGGAGAGCGTTCGATGAAGTTACACGGCGAAGTAACCCTGAGGACGAGACCTACCCTCGGGGCGGCTGTTTTAGAGAGTAGAACAGCGGATTCGAAGGGGAATCGAATCCGTGAAAATGGAGTTATGAAAAAACAGGATCCGGCTGGGAAACAGGATCCGAACGTAAGAAGAGAGATAGGAAGAGAGCGTTTTATGCATCTTGATGCCCTTCAGACCCGGGCTGTGACCTGGGGAGACGGACCCTGTCTCACACTGGCAGGACCGGGCGCCGGCAAGACGACGGTTCTGACCGAACGCATATTGTATCTAATCAGGGAAGCAGGAATTCCGGAGGATCAGATCCTTGTGATCACATTCACAAGAGATGCTGCCATGGAAATGAAGACCCGCTTCCTTGAAAAGTCTGGGAAAACGGGACAGAGTGTTTCTTTCGGAACCTTTCATTCCGTTTTCTTTTTTATTCTTAGGACATCTCTCGGCTACCGGCAGAAGGACCTTCTGACCGGGTCAAAGAAGCGGGCTCTGTTAAAGGCAAGTCTGATCGAGTCCGGTCTTCCTTTCTTAGAAGATGCAGAAGAGGACCCCAAGGTCTGGCAGGAGCTGAGCCGCTTTGCATGCAGCGGACTGTCCCTGGACAGCTATGAGCCGAAATTCTTTTCAGCTGATTTCCGGAGGGTGATCGGTCTCTATCAGGAAAAAAAGAAGGAATGCCATCTTCTGGATTTTGATGATCTGATGGGAAAGACCAGGGAGCTTTTCCTGACAAGACCGGACATCTTAAAGCAGTGGAGAAAGCGATACCAGTACCTTCTTGTGGATGAGGTTCAGGACATGAATCCTATCCAGTTCGAGATCCTGGCTCTTTTATCCAGCCCGGGCAATCATATCTTTGCTGTCGGTGATGATGATCAGTCGATCTACGGCTTTCGTAATGCCTCGCCCAAGCTCATGCTTCGCTTCCCGGAAATCTATCCCAACTGCGAGATTCTCCGTATGACCCGGAACTACCGGTCGGCGAAGGCCATTGTCCGTGCTTCGGACCATCTGATCCAGTGGAATAAGGAACGCTATCCCAAGGAGGCGGAGGCTGTTTCTGAAGAAGAGGGAAGCATTCTCTATATCGAGTCCGGGTCTCCGGAGGAAGAAGCGGAAAAGATTGTGCAGATGATAGAGAAGGACCTGGAAGGCTCCGGACGGATCGGCGTACTTTTCCGAAACCGCTTTCATTCCAATGCCATCCGTCAGGAGCTGGCTCTGCACCGGATTGCCTTCTCCTATCCGGAGGAAAAGAAGAATCCCTATCATCATACGATTTTCCGGGATATGGAGAGTTATCTCCGTCTGGCTGACGGGAAGAGAAGGCGGGAGGATTTCTTTCGAATCATCAACAAGCCCCTCCGCTATCTGCCGCGAACGATCTTTTCGGAGGATGGTCTGTCGGATCAGGAACTTCTGAATCGGGCCAGGGCCTATGGGAGCGGGCGGTTTGCAGATGCTTCAGGAAATGCAGACCTCTATGCCAGAAGGCAGGGAGCAGAGCGCTTCTATCAGATTCTCTACGGGCTTCTTCAGGATCTTCATTTTATTCGTACTCTGCCGCCCTATGCAGCGGTCAATTACATCCTGAAGGGATGCGGCTACGAGACTTATCTCAGGGAAAATGCCAGGGAGAACGGGTGGATGACGGAAAGGAGCAGGAATCATATGCAGGGACGCTCCCGGCAGCAGACGGAAAGTGATCAGAAATGGCAGAAAAATGAAAGCAGGGCAGGAGGAGTCTATTCTCTGGAAAAGGACATGGTCGATCAGAAGGAAACTGAGGTATGGGAAGCCCACCGTGATTTCATTCTCCGCCTGGCCCGCCAGGAGCATTCTATCCGGGGTCTTGCGAGTCGGCTCCAGGACCTTCGGGAAGAGTGGAACCGAGAGGCGGAGAGCAGAAACCAGAGCAGGGAGGACAGGAATCCGTCAGACCAGGCCTGCCGGCTTTCGCTCCACACCTTCCACAGCTCCAAGGGGCTGGAGTTCGATACAGTCTATATTTTGAATCTGGTCGAAGGTGCGGTTCCGTCGGCAAAGGCTGTAACGGAGGCGGAGATGGAAGAGGAGCGCCGTATGTTCTATGTGGCCGTGACCCGGGCGAAGATGAAGCTGATTCTGTCCTCATCGAATGACAGTAAAAAAATGAGAACGCCTTCCCGCTTTTTAAGGGAAATGCATTCTCGCAGAGATGAGTACAATCTATCCGATGACTGCTGAAATGGCTGATTCCAGGGATGATCAGAGCTTCCAAATTACAGGGTCAATCTGAAGGGATGGATTCTGAGAAATATCACAGCTGCTGCTGAATCTCGTCGAAACGCTTGCTGACGCGGTCGTACTCTTCGTCGGTTTCGATATTTCCGAGATAGGGTTCCTTCTTTTCATTCTCGTAATAGCGGTAAATGTAGACCTGGTCCTGGCTGGGCTGGCCGTTTTCGTCGATGGGAAGAAGAACGATGTAGAACTGATCGCCGACATCAAAGATGGTCAGGGCCTGGCAGTCCATCTCGCTTCCGTCATCCAGTTCCACGGTTACGGTCAGATCCGAAAGATCGGACTGGGTATCGAGGGAGATTCCCTTATGTGCGCTCATATATTGATCCTTTCTATATAGATACATATCAATTGTAATTCGACCTTAAAAGATACGGTCAGCCTGTTAAGGCAGAAGGTTATTTCAATCCTTTCGTTCATAAAAGCCCGGCTCAGGCAGCTATAATGAACTGTTTTGTATGGATTATGTTTCCTTACAATAGCTTATCTTCGGTGGAAAATCAATGCCTGACATTTTTCATAGGACCTTGTCTTCCGGGAAGCCCGTGTCCATAATTTTCCTCCGCCGGACAAGGTCTTTTTCCCATTTTCGCTTCTGCTATGTTACAATATGAACAAATACGGATTTGCAGAGGATCCGTGACTGAGACTTCAGACGAGACAGTACATGAGGGAGAAAGGCATCAAGTGAAGGTTATGAAGCAGATCGAAAAGAAAACAGACACAGAGAACCGGCAGACAGTCAGCGGGAAGAAAAAGGAAAGTGGTTTCCCGCTTCAGATCCAGACAGGTGATTTCCGCCAGTTCGGCTGCCTTCTCAGAGGGAAAAAGGCGGTCTTTACCTTTGAAGCCAAAGAGCAGGGATCGGTTGTCCTTTTTGACCGTAAAACCGGTCAGCTTCTTTCAGAAATCGAGGCTGGGGAGAGTCAGAGGATCGGAAGAGTTTTCTCTCTGGCGATCAGCGGTCCCGACTGGAGCAGGATCACTTATCTTCTCCGTATAGACGGCTGCCTTCGCCCGGATCCCTTCGCTAGGATCGTCCACGGACGGGAAAAGTGGAACGATAAGGACCGTTATGCGCAGAAATACCGGATCAGCTGCGGCCCTATTCTGAAAAAATTCAACTGGAAGGGTCAGGAAAAGAGCAGACCTCTTCCAGCAAGGGATGCTGTCATGCTGCGTCTTCACATGCGCGGCTTTACCATGCAGACGAATCTGGCAGAAAACAAGCGCGGAAACTGGCTGGGACTTATGGCAAAGCTTCCGGCTCTGAAGGCCTATGGAATCACGGTGCTGGAATTTCAGCCCCTCTATGAGTTTGAAGAGATCCGCTTCGAGAAGAAAGAGCAGGTGGGCTCCAAGCAGAAGAGGACCTGTACGGTCGGAGAACCGGCCGGTGTCAACTACTGGGGTTATGGAGACGGACAGTACTTTGCTCCCAAGGCTTCCTATTTCGGCGGAGAGAATCCGGACATTCATATGAAGGAAATGGTCCGTGCCATTCATCAGAACGGCATGAAGATTATCATGGAGATGAATTTCACTCCGAAATATATGCGGGAGGAGTTCATCATGTCCTGCCTCCGTTTCTGGGCGGAGGAATATCATATTGACGGTTTCCGACTGATCGGGATCGGCTACCCCTTCCGTGTCATTGCCGAGGATCCCTATCTTTCGAATGTCCTGATTCTGTCCGATCAGATTCCCCAGGAGATTCTGGACAAGGAGGATAAGGACTTCCGTCATTTCTATATTCAGGATGATTCCTTCCTCTATCCGGTTCGAAGACTTCAGAACCATATGGAGGGCAGCCTGCCCGAATTCGCAAATATGATGCGGCGGCAGAATCAGTCCTATGGTTTTGTCAATTCCGTAGCATCGACCTTCGGCTTTACTCTTATGGATGCCTATTCCTACAGCGAGAAGCATAACGAGGCAAACGGCGAGGACAACCGGGACGGACAGAATACGAATTTCAGCCATAATTACGGCGTGGAAGGCCCGACCAACAGCCGGAATGTGCAAAACGAGCGGCTGCGCCATGTCCGGACGGCTCTGGCCTATGCCATTCTGTCGCAGGGAATCCCCATGATTCAGGCAGGAGATACCTGGGGCAACAGTCAGGCCGGAAATAACAATGCCTACTGTCAGGACAATGAGATCGGCTGGGTGACCTGGTCGGGAAAGAAGATTTACCGGGATATCCACCAGTACATCGAAAAGATTATCTCTTTCCGGAAGGCCCATCCCATTCTGTCCGAAGAATCGCCCATGCAGATGACGGATTACCGGCATCTGGGTCTGCCGGATCTCTCCTATCACGGAAGAGAGCCCTGGACGCCCTGGCTGTCCAATGACCGGAAGTCTCTGGGCCTTCTTTATTTCGGTGCATACGGTCCCTTCGGTCCGGAAGAGGACATCTACCTGGCCTTCAATTTCTACTTCGATGAGGAAGAACTGGCTCTTCCGACCCTGCCGAAAAACGGCCGCTGGTATTATGTGACCAATACCGGAAGGGCAGACTGGGAAGAGGTACCCCTTCTCCTGGAAGACCAGACACGGGTGACAGTCGATGGAGGAAGCTTGACCATTCTGATCGGACGGACGGAGGAAGACCATCCGGATGAGAAAGCTGGAAGTCGGAAATGAATGAATCACAAACTTTAAATGCAAAGGAAAATTTAAAGCCCGACACCAGGATTACCTGGAAGAAGTTCACCGGCCATCTGAAGACCATCCTTCACCACAAGCATCTGGTGAGAAAGGCCTGCTTCAAGGCAGGCCTCTACCGCCAGGGCCTTTTCCATGACATGTCTAAATTCTCTCCGACTGAATTCTGGGTCGGCTGCCGTTACTATCAGGGCTATCGGAGCCCCAACAATGCAGAGCGGGAGGACAGGGGATATTCCAGTGCCTGGCTTCATCACAAGGGAAGAAACAAGCATCATCTGGAATACTGGATTGACTACAGCCTGGACAAGAACGGACCTCTCCTGGTCGGAATGCGAATGCCGGAGAAATATGTTGTGGAGATGTTCTGCGACCGGCTCAGTGCAAGTAAGACCTATTTAAAGGAAAAGTATACAGACCGCAGTGCCCTGGATTATTACATCAAGGGCCGGACCCATTATCTTCTTCATCCGGATTCGGCAGCTCTTCTCGAAAAGCTTCTGAACATGTGCGCCGAAAAGGGCGAGGATGCGACCTTCCTCTATATCCGAAAAGAGGTCCTGCATAATCTGTAAATCTGAAATCCTTCCTCTATTATTTCTGAATAATAAATTCAAGAAAACTCATGTCTCATCCTGGAATCTGACATGAGTTTTTTTCGGCAGAAAGAAGGATTCAGATCTTCACATAATGCTGGCGGCTGATCTCGCGGATCAGTCCCTTCTCCGACAGGAGATGGATGGCTTCCAGGAAATCCCGGAAGCTCAAGCCGGATTCATTCAGTAGATCTTCACCGGATCTGGCATAATAATCCATGCACTGATAGAGGCATTTCTCCCGGATGGTAAGACTGGGCTTTTTGACCGGACTCAGATTCAGAGGCATGCCGGCTTCTTCACTCAGCTTTTCAATCAGCCGTTCTTCCGATGGAATAATGGCTGCTCCCATTTCAATCAGATGATTGGTTCCCTGGCTCATGGGATCGTTGATCCGGCCGGGTACGACAAGGAGGTTCCGGTTCTGCTGGCAGGCCATCTGGGCCGTAATCAGAGAGCCGGACCGGACCCTGGCCTCGACCACGATCACATGGTCGGACAGACCGCTGATAATCCGGTTTCTTTGCGGGAAATGCTTTCCGACCGGCGCTGCACCGGGTTCGAATTCCGAGATCACACAGCCCTTTTCCAGAATCCGTTCATAGAGGCTTTTATTTTCGGGCGGGTAAATGACATCCACGCCGGACCCTAGAACGGCCACGGTCTGGCCTCCTGCCTCCAGGCAGCCTTCCTGGCCGGCGGAATCAATGCCGCGGGCCATTCCGCTTACGACCGTAAAGCCGGTCCTTCCCATGAGATAGCCGATCTCCCTCGCCGTGGAATATCCATAGGCCGAGCATTTCCGGGCGCCGACGATGGAAGCAGCCCTTGATCTATTGGACATCAGCTGTCCCCTGTAATAGAGGCCGTAAGGGTGATCGATAACCTCACGGAGCCTTGTCGGATAGGTATCTTCTTCGACCGAAACGAAAGAAATTGCCTTCTTTCTCAGTTCATCGGCCAGATCCTCCGGCCGGCAGTCCTTCTGATAAAGAATCAGATTATCCAGTTCCTCTTCGGATAATAGATTTGCCGAGGCGAGCTCCATGGGATTGGCCCGGTAGATATTTGCAGCTCCATGCAGCCCTTCGGCCAGGGCTTTCTTTACAGGTGTGGACAGAAAGCGTGCCTGGTTCAGCCAGAGAGCATATGGATTCTTTATTTCCGATTTCATGCAGAGTTCCTTTCTCTTGTTTTCTGTTTTTCTGAATTTCAATGCCGAAGCATCCTTATATAAATTTTGGGGAAGATTCCTGTTTCGGCAGTATTCCTGCTTCATTGATTTCAGGAAGATCTGATTCCGGAGATTATGGTTTCCCGGATCTCAAGATGAATTGCTCAGCTGTTCTATCCCCGAAAGGCAGACATGCTCTGCCAGACAGCATCCTCCTGCCAGTATTTCTTGTCCATGCTCCGGTAGGAAACCGCTTCCATGAGATCTGTGACCTCGGGATTTTCATGGCCTTCGAGGTCAGCAATGGTTCGGGCTGTCCGTAGAATCCGGTGAAAGGACCGGGCTGTCAGATGCTGTTCCTTGAAGGCAGCTTCCATATAGCGGATGCCTTGCCCTGTGAGCTGACAGAATTCGTTCAGGTCTCTGACCGGGATCCGGCTGTTCAGCTGATAGGGCTTATCCCGGAAACGTAAGGCCTGGATTTTTCTGGCCTGGATGACCCGGGCACGAATCTCTGCAGAGGATTCCATTTTGTCACTCGCTATCAGATCCCGAAAGGAAACGGCCTGGGACTCGGCCGTAAGATCCATCCGGTCTAGAAGGGGCTGGGAGACCCGGGACAGGTAGGATGAGATGGCCCCATAGGAGCAGTGGCAGAGCTTTCCCGGATACTGGCCGCAGGGACAGGGATTCATGGCGCAGACCAGAAGGAAATCCGCCGGATAGGTGATGGAAAGATTGTTCCTTACCAGGGTGACTGACCGGGCTTCCAGTGGCTCCCGAAGATTTTCCAGTGTATTTCTCTGAAATTCGGGAAGCTCATCCAGAAAGAGAATGCCGGAGGTTGCCAGGGAGATTTCTCCGGGTGCCGCCTTCATACCGCCGCCGATCAGTCCGGCCGATGTGATGGTATGATGGGGATTCCGGAAAGGCCTCTTCTGCAGAAGCCCCTGGTGCTCGTTCAGCATGCCGGAGACAGAATAGATCTTCGACAGGCGGATGACTTCCTCCGGACTCATGGGCGGCAGGATCCCGGGAAGGAGACTGGCTGCCATGGTCTTTCCGGAGCCGGGCGGACCGATCATCAGAAGATGGTGGCCGCCGGTAGCGGAGATTTCCAGGGCCCGCCGGAGGAAGACCTGACCGTGAAGATCCCTGAAATCGGCCGAATATCTGTCCGCAGAGTTTTCCTGATCCGCCCCTTCCTTCCTTTGGTAAAAGTGCAGGGTCAGTTCCTCCTCGCCGAGAGACAGAAGGTCAATCAGTTCTCTCAGGCTTCGGACCGGAAGAACCCGGATATCCGGGCAGAGGCCGGCTTCCTCGGCATTATCCCTTGGAACAATCAGGATATCCTCTCCGCTGTCCGGAAGCCGCTCCTTCATGGAGAGGGCAGTCGGCAGGACGCCCCGGACCGGAAGCAGCTCTCCTTCCAGGGACAGCTCGCCGATCATGACGAGCCGCCGTAAGAGAGCTTCCGGCAGAAGGCCGATGGCTGCCAGAATGGAGGCGGCAATAGGAAGATCGAAGGTGGAACCGGATTTTCGGATGGAGGCCGGTGAGATATTGATGGTGATTCGTTTGGGTGGAAGACAGATGCCGGTATTCCGGAGAGCGGTCCGGATCCGGTCCTTGGATTCTCTTACTTCCTGACTTAAATAGCCGAGATAGGTGGTAACGGGCAGTCCTTCCGAGATATCCGCCTCGCAGGTGACATGAAGACTGTCGATCCCGAAGATCGCAGCCGTTGCAACAGAACTGTACATACAATTCTCCTTTATGAACTCATGACTGACGGGGGATTTCAGCAGAATCGGGCTTTCCCTGGGAAAGGGGAAAAGTTTTTTCTATATTATCATGAAAAATAGGTCATTCCTGACAATAAATACTTAAAAGATTATGAATTTTAAGAAAATTGAATAAAATATTCCGGCTCTCGGACACACTTTAGGCTTGAAATAGAAAATATGGTGTTGTATATTAAGTTCGTTTGTTTACCAAAATCACTTGGAGGTAATTTTTATATGGCAAAGAACCTCGTTATTGTGGAGTCACCGACCAAGGTGAAAACCATAAAAAAATTTCTCGGAAAAAACTATGAAGTAGTTGCTTCTCAGGGACATGTCCGCGATCTGCCGAAGAGCCAGCTCGGCATCGATATTGAGCACGGCTGTGAACCCAAATATATCACCATCCGCGGTAAGGGAGAGCTTCTGGCATCTCTACGGAAGGAAGTAAAGAAGGCCGATCACGTTTATCTCGCAACCGACCCGGACCGTGAGGGAGAGGCGATTTCCTGGCATCTGACCAAGGCTCTGAATCTGGAGGGAAAGGATGTCAAGCGGATTACCTTTAACGAGATTACGAAAAATGCGGTCAAGGCATCTTTCAAGCATCCCAGGGATATCGATATGAATCTGGTGGATGCCCAGCAGGCCCGCCGGGTCTTAGACCGGATGGTCGGATATGAGATCAGTCCCCTGCTCTGGGCCAAGGTCAAGAGAGGTCTGTCCGCCGGACGTGTGCAGTCGGTTGCTCTCCGAATCATCGCTGACCGGGAGGCAGAGATCGATGCCTTTATTCCCAAGGAATATTACACACTGGATGTGATCCTGCATCCGGAGGATGCAAAGCAGAAGATCGCCGCTTCTTTCTACGGAAAAAATGGAAAGAAGATGGAGATTTCCGACAAGGCCTCCCTGGACCAGATCATGAAAGAGGTCAACGGATCCGATTTTACCGTTGATTCTATCAAGACAGCTTCCCGGGAAAAGAAGGCACCCCTTCCCTTTACCACATCGACCCTTCAGCAGGAGGCCTTCAAGGCCCTGAACTTCACCACCCAGAAGACCATGCGGGTGGCCCAGCAGCTCTATGAAGGTGTCGATATCAAGGGCAGCGGAACCGTCGGTCTCATCACCTACCTTCGTACGGATTCGGTTCGTGTATCGGAAGAAGCCCAGACTGCGGCAGCGGCCTATATTTCTCAGACCTACGGAGATGAATTCCTGAAGAAATCCGAGACCCAGGTCAAGCAGGGCCGGATCCAGGATGCCCATGAAGCCATCCGCCCGGCAGATCTCACCCGCCTGCCCTCGGATCTCAAGGATTCCCTGACCCGGGAGCAGTTCCGCCTCTATCAGCTGATCTGGCGGCGCTTTATGGCAAGCCAGATGTCCAATGCCCGTTATGAGACCAAGAATGTCAGGATCAAGGCCGGGGATTATCTCTTCACGGCATCTGCGTCCCGTCGGTCCTTCGACGGCTATATGCTGGTCTACACCGAGGCCGATCAGGAAAAGGATGAGAAGAAGGAAGCGGTCATGAAGCTGACGGAGGATTCCAGGCTGGTCTTCGACAGCTTCGATGAGAAGCAGCACTTCACCCAGCCGCCCGCTCACTTCACCGAGGCTTCCCTGGTTCATACCCTGGAGGAGCTCGGCATCGGCCGGCCGTCGACCTATGCGCCGACCATTTCGACCCTTTTAAAGCGGCATTATGTGACCAAGGAAGGCCGGAATATTTTCATGACGGAGCTCGGGGATGCTGTAAATTCCATTATGAAGAAGTGCTTCCCTACCATAGTAAATGAGCAGTTTACGGCCAATATGGAAAGCCTTCTGGACGGCGTGGAAGAGGGCACTGTGGACTGGAAGTCCATCGTTGAAAACTTCTATCCCGATCTGGAGGAGTCCGTCAAGAAGGCCCAGAAGGACCTGGAAAAGGTTCAGATCGCGGACGAGGAGACGGATGTCATCTGCGACAAGTGTGGGCGGCACATGGTGATCAAATATGGACCGCACGGCAAATTCCTGGCCTGCCCGGGCTTCCCGGAGTGCCGGAATACCAAGCCCTATCTGGAGAAGATCGGTGTGGCATGCCCCAAGTGCGGCAAGGACATTGTCATCCGGAAAACCAAGAAGGGCCGTGTCTTCTACGGATGTGAGGATTATCCAAACTGTGATTTCATGAGCTGGCAGAAGCCGGCCGGAAAAAACTGCCCCAAGTGCGGCAAATATATGGTGATCCGGGGAAACCGTCTGGTCTGCTCGGACAAGGAATGCGGCTATACGGAAGCCCTTTCAAAGGATCAGAAGTAACTTTCTAGGAGGAAACATGGGAGTTCAGCTACTCGACAAAACGAGAAAAATCGGAAAACTTTTACACAACAACAATTCATCCAAGATCGTATTCAATGACATCTGCAAGGTACTGACAGATGTTCTCGAATCCTCGGTCCTGGTTATCAGTAAGAAGGGCAAGGTCCTCGGCATCAGTAACGACAAGGATGTTCCGGAAATTACCGAGCTCCTTGTGGACGAGGTCGGAACCTTCGTAGATTCCCTCCTCAATGAGCGCCTCTTAGGCATTCTTTCGACTAAGGAAAATGTAAACCTTTCCACCCTTGGCTTTGAGCATACGGACTCTTCCAAGTACGCTGCCATCATCACCCCGATCGAAATTGCCGGTGACCGCCTGGGAACGCTCTTCGTTTACCGCTATAACAGACTCTATGATATCGATGACATCATTCTGGCCGAGTACGGCACAACCGTTGTCGGTCTTGAAATGATGCGGTCGGTCAATGAGGAAAATGAAGAGGAAAACCGGAAGGAGCAGATCGTAAAGTCCGCTATCAGCACCCTTTCCTATTCAGAGCTTGAGGCTATTATCCACATCTTCGATGAGCTGGATGGCACCGAGGGAATCCTGGTTGCAAGTAAGATCGCAGACCGGGTCGGCATCACCCGTTCCGTTATCGTCAATGCTCTCCGGAAGTTTGAATCTGCCGGTGTCATTGAATCCAGATCCTCCGGCATGAAAGGCACCTATATCAAGGTCTTAAATGATGTCGTTTTCGACGAGCTGGATAAGATCAAGGAAAAACGGAAATAAGGCAGAGAAAGATCCTGCATGTCATTCGGGTTGGGAATATAAGCTGGAAAGCAGGAAAATAAATCCGATCGGATATAAAATCTCCTCTTGCATCAGAGAGGGTACTATAGTATAATTCTATCGTTTGTAGTTTACACATGACGGGGATTCCGGGTTCCGGTGCCGCAATGCGGTCGATCCGAGAGAGGATCCGTCATGGAAGTTTTAACCAATGGAGGTTTTAAAATGAGTGTTTTATCCATGAAGCAGTTACTCGAAGCTGGTGTACATTTCGGTCATCAGACCAGAAGATGGAACCCTAAGATGGCTCCCTACATCTTCACTGAGCGTAACGGTATCTACATCATCGACCTGCAGAAGACTGTTGGCATGATCGACAATGCTTACAACGCAGTATATGATATCGTGGCTCAGGGCGGTACCGTTCTTTTCGTAGGTACCAAGAAGCAGGCACAGGACGCTGTCCGTGAAGAAGCTGAGCGCTGCGGAATGTTCTATGTAAATGAGCGCTGGCTTGGAGGTATGCTGACCAACTTCAAGACCATTCAGTCCCGTATCGAGCGTCTGAAGTCCATCGAGCGTATGCAGGAAGACGGTACTTTTGATGTTCTGCCCAAGAAGGAAGTTGCAGAGCTCGTCAAGGAGATGGAGAAGCTGCAGAAGAACCTTGGCGGTATCAAGGAAATGAAGCATATCCCGGATGCCATCTTCGTAATCGATCCGAAGAAGGAGCATCTCTGCGTTGATGAAGCAAACAAGCTTGGCATCACCCTGATCGGTATCTGCGATACCAACTGTGATCCGGAAGAGCTGGACTATGTCATCCCTGGTAATGACGATGCAATCCGTGCCGTTAAGCTTCTGACCGCTACTATGGCTGATGCAGTTGTAGAGGCTAAGCAGGGTGCTGAAGAGAAGGCTTCCGAGGAAGAAGCTGTTGCAGAAGAGACAGAGGACGCTGAGTAATTTCATCCCTTCCATGGTCTATATTTAATGACCGATTCCCTTTCAAATAACCAGTTTTTCGGAGGAAATAAAAAATGGCAATCACAGCAAAGATGGTAAAGGAACTTCGTGAGCAGACCGGTGCCGGCATGATGGAGTGCAAGAAGGCCCTGTCCGAGACCAACGGAGATATGGCTGAAGCAGTAGAGTACCTGCGTAAGAATGGTCAGGCTAAGGCTGAGAAGAAGGCCAGCCGGATCGCTGCAGAGGGTCTCTGCCTGGTAGCTAATGACGGCGACAAGAAGGCCGTTGTTGTAGAAGTTAACTCTGAGACTGACTTCGTTGCATCCAACGAGAAGTTCCAGACTTATGTCAAGGAAGTTGCCGAGCAGGCACTGAACAGCAATGCAGAGGATATGGATACCTTCATGGCTGAAAAGTGGGCAAAGGATCCTTCCAAGACTGTACAGGAAGCTCTGGTAGAAGAGATCGCCGTTATCGGTGAGAAGCTTTCCATTCGTCGCTTCGAGCGCGTTTCCGAGGACAATGGTTTTGTTGTTTCCTATACTCATGGCGGCGGACGTATCTCCGTTCTGGTTGACGCTGAGTGTGCAGTTGTCAATGACGAAGCCAAGGAAGCTGTTCACAACATCGCTATGCAGATCGCAGCTCTGAACCCCAAGTATCTTTCCGACAAGGATGTTGATCAGGAATTCATCGATCATGAGACCGAGATCATCAAGGCTCAGATCGAAAACGATCCGAAGGAATCCCAGAAGCCGGACAAGGTTAAGCAGGGTATGGTTAAGGGCAGACTCAATAAGGAGCTCAAGGAAGTATGCCTGATGGATCAGCCTTATGTAAAGGCTGCTGACGGTAAGCAGACCGTTCAGAAGTATCTGGAAGAGGTTTCCAAGAGCCTTGGAAGCACCCTTACCTTAAAGAAGTTCGTTCGTTTCGAGACCGGCGAAGGCATGGAGAAGAAGAACGAAGACTTTGCAGCTGAAGTTGCAGCTCAGATCAAGGGCTAATTCGAAATGACTCTTTTTAGACGGAAAACGCGAGAGCGTTTTCCGTCTTTTTTTTTACAAAAATGGATCAAAAAACATAAACTACGATTGACGTACTACGACAGTCGTTGTATTATATTTTTGCCAAGATACTACGACAGACGTAATACGACAGACATAATACGACAGAAAGGAGGATATGATTGGAAATCAGCAGTGATGTGATTCGGGGCTACAATGACACTATCATATTGAGTCTGCTTCTGGATCAGCCATCCTATGGATATGAGATCTCAAAGATGATTCGGGAAAAGACAAAGGATGCCTATATTATCAAAGAGACGACCCTTTATTCCGCCTTTACCCGTATGGAAAAGAACGGATATATCGAATCCTTTACAGGGTTTTCTGACCAGGGGAAACGGCGGACCTACTACCGAATCACGGAAAAGGGAAAACAATATTACAGAGAAAAATGCAGTGAATGGGACCTGACAAAACAGGTGATTGAGCATTTCATCAGAAAGGAAACGTAATGGAAACAATTCAAAACTATCTGGAATCGATGTTTGCAAGTCTTCCAAATACGCCGGAAGTGATCAAGGCTAAGTGTGAACTGGGACAGATGATGGAAGATAAATACACAGAACTCATGGCGGAAGGAAAGTCGGATAATGAAGCGGTCGGACAGGTCATTGCAGAATTCGGGAATCTGGATGACCTGGCAGAAGCACTCGGAATCAGCCACATTTTACATGATAAAGTCGTTTATTTTGCGAATACTCGTAAGGTTACAGAAGAGGAGGTTCGTTCCTATCTCTTTGATGCAACTCTGAGCAGTATGCTGCGGGGGCTTGGTGTATTCCTTGCCATTGTTTCTCCATGTGGAGTCATCCTTGCCACTACCCTGCATTCCTCCAATGGCCGAAATTTCTTGATTCTGGGCCTGGTCTTTCTTTTCCTGGCAATCGCGGCATGTGTCGGGCTCTGTACCTACAGCGGACTTAAGATGGGAAAATGGTATTTTTTGAAAAGAGAGGCTTGCAGCATCGATTATTCAACGACAGGGATGGTAAATGATGCCAGAAATCAACTGCATGGCACGGTGATCCTGGAACGGACCATTGCGGTCATTCTCTTTTGTACTTGTTACATACCACTGATTGTTTTATGCATGTGGAAAAAGGAAGCATTTTTCGCCGGAATCGGTGTGACGATCCTTCTTTTCATGGTTGGTATAGCGGTTTTTATTCTGGTTGCAGCTTCCGGCAGGGAGAATGGCTATGCCCGCCTTTTAAGACTCAATAGCCGGCAGAAGATGGAGGGCTATTTCTCAGAAGGGCAGAGGGATGTTTATTATGATCATCCGAAGCTTCAGGCTTTCATGTCTCTCTACTGGCCAACCGTCGTCTGCGCTTATCTGATCATCAGCTTTCTGACCTTTTCCTGGGCGATCAGCTGGATCATCTGGCCGATTGCAGCAATTGTCAATAGCCTGATCCATACGATCTTTGGAAATGAGAAAGGTGAGTGAATTTCATGGAAAAGAAAAAGAGATATCTAAGAAATATTTATCTCACCCTTCTATCGCTAGCAACGATCGCAGCAATCTGCTATGGTACTTTTTCTCGCATAGGTATGCCGGTCTTACATATCTCTGACGATGATTTTTTCTTTGGCTTCTACAATGAAGGAAACGAGACAACAAAAAAGGAGATAGAACCTTTTTCCAGTGTCAGGATCGAGTTGAAAAATGCGGATGTCTCTTTGGAAAGCGGTGCGGATTATTCACTTAGCTACCGAGGAGACAAGTCCCGCTTTCCGGTATATCATATGGAGAATGATGTCCTTGTGATTTCAGATCCATCGACCGGGAAGGCTCCCCAGGGTCTTCTGACAGTGATTGTTCCCAAGGAGCTTTCTTCGATGGGAGAGTGGGACATTATGACAGAAAATGGAGATGTGGCAGTGGCTTTTGATCAGGAAGTTACGATCGGGGCGGTAAATATTTCCAGCGAGAATGGAGATTTGAAATTACATTCCAGGCAGACTCTTACAGGAGATGCAGTAAAGCTGAATAGTAAAAACGGGGATCTCTCCCTTTCCAATTGGAATGGCAATTCTCTTCATGCTTCTTCTGAAAATGGAGATGTGACAGCAGAGAAGATCTGCTTTGAAACAACAGATCTGACCAGCGATACGGGCGATCTGTCAGTAAAACCGTCAGATCATTTGTCGGAATACCGCTATCATCTGACCGGAGGAGAAGGAGATATCTCCATCGCTGACGGGATCTATGACGGAAGTCCTGATTCGAAATCGGAGATCACAGTCGGAAAAGGGGAAAAAGACATGACCCTTCGATCACAAAACGGTGACATTGTTGTACAATGATTTGAGACCGGCCGGATGAAAGGGAGAAGGAAGTCTCAAGATGAAAAGGAATCGGCAAGAGATCCGAAAAGAATTGGAAAAAAATGCAGATGCAGACTATCGGAAAGATAGAAGAGAGGCTAGATCTGATCCGGGGCTTTGTCCCGAAGATCAATAGCTGGTCGGTTTGCGACAGCTTCTGTTCAACCTTAAAATTTGTAAAAAAAGACCAGGAGCCGTTTTCTTATTTTTGCAGCCCTACATTTCATTCTGATAAGGAATACGAACAGCGCTTTGCTGCAGTCATGCTTTTGGATTATTATATTGATGATCACTGGCTTTTTAAAACGGTGGAAGCTTTGGAAGAAATGCAGGCAGACAAGTACTATGCAAAAATGGCGATTGCCTGGGCCATGGCAGAATGTTATCTCCATTTTCCAAAAGAAATGATGCCGGTGATCCGGAATAATTCCCTGGATCCCACGATTCAGAGGATGACCCTGCAGAAGATCATAGAATCCAGGACGATCCCGGAGGAGATGCGGGAAGAATTTCGGACTATGAGGAATCGCTTGAACATTGATATAAAGGAGAGGGGACAGCATGGAAGAGACGCAGGAAACATTAGAAGAGGGGCTGAGACAGGAGATCCAAAAGCTTTGTCATGGAAGAAGAGATCCCGGGGAAAGAGATCGCTTTATTGAGAGCTTTACGGCTCTGATCACGATCTCAGACAGCCGGAGCAATTACAGCAATGCCAGAAACAGGCTTCGGAAAGCCAGGGAGATCTGGGAGGCACTCGGATTTTTGCTCTGTCAGACCTTTGTTCGGAAGGGACTGGATCAGGAAAGGGCAGATGCCTGCCTCTATCAGGCTCTTTATGATTCAGCATGCCGTTACGTCGCAACGATGGATCAGCCGGGCTATGGAAAGAAACTCCTCGGTCTGATCACCATTAAGGAGAAGGAGAGAGACAGACGGTCTGCCCAGGATGTCTGGGCCTCGGTCAATGGGGCTGAATTCTTATGGAAGGATACCGTTCCGGAATTTGACCATGCTTTTCTCGTCTATCAGAAGGCACTCTACGAAGCCTATCGAGCCCATGATGAGGAGGCAGATCTTCGATTGCACCATGAGATCCTTTCCCATCAATAGGATGAGTTTTGATTAGGGTATCAAAAGTTTTTGACATTTATACTGTAACATTTTCAGATGATTGGAAATAATGAAATAATAATGAAATAAGGGGGGGACAAGAGATGAATTACCAGGCAGATGAACATCGTTATGACAATGCAAATTTATATCAACATGTAGGCAGATCCGGTCTCATGCTTCCTAAGATCTCTCTGGGACTTTGGCATAATTTCGGCTGTAACAGTGACTTTTCCAATATGAAAAAGCTCCTTTTTACGGCCTTTGACCATGGCATTACTCATTTTGATCTGGCCAATAATTATGGCCCGGAATATGGAAGAGCAGAGACGAATTTCGGCCAGATCTTAAAGGAAGATCTCATGCCTTATCGGGATCAGCTTATTATTTCTACGAAGGCAGGATATGATATGTGGCCGGGTCCTTATGGAAACTGGGGATCGCGAAAATATCTGATCGCATCTCTGGATCAGTCTCTGAAACGCATGGGACTCGATTATGTCGATATCTTCTATCACCACAGAATGGATCCGAATACACCGATTGAGGAGACCATCATGGCTCTGGATCAGATCGTTCGTTCCGGCAAGGCCCTTTATGTCGGCCTTTCCAATTATAATGGGGAAATGGCAGATAAGGCTGTTCAGATTGCAAGGGAAATCCACCTGCCCTTGATCATTCATCAGAATCGTTATTCGATTTTGGATCGAACCATCGAAAACAACGGATTAAAGGAGAGCGCAGGGAGAACCGGGATGGGGATTATCTGTTTTTCTCCACTGGCTCAGGGTCTCCTTTCCGAGAAGTATTTGAAGGACATCCCTAAGGATTCCAGAATGGCCAGAGATGGCCGCTTCCTTCATGCGAGCGACTTAACAGAGGAAAAGAAGGCAGCCATTCGTTCTTTGGATGCTTTGGCTAAGGAACGTGGTCAGACCCTTCCTCAGATGGCACTTGCCTTTGTCCTTCATTCGAAGGAAGTGACATCGGTTTTGATCGGAGCATCGAAAGCGGAGCAGATTCTCGAGAATTTGGATAGTTTAAAACAGCCGGATTTCTCGGAGGAAGAGCTTCGCCGGATCGATACAATATCTCTGCCGGTTGCCAGAATGTAAAATCTTTTAGCCCTGCCTTGTGGCAGGGCTTTTTTGTGCAATTTTTAGGTCTCTTTCGTATTCCGATAGATACATGTTCACAAATCAGAAATAATGCACAATTAGTAAGCGCTATTTTTGTATATATCATGCAATATCACTAAAAAATCTTAGAATATCTAAGATAGTCATTAAAATATTCTATGTTTTTCAAGATCAAAAATTCTTATAGTATTCCTTGTAAAACAGATGAGGCACAAGGGGTGCTTGATAAAGGAGGGTTTTTACATGCAGAAAAAAAGAATTTTTGCAGCAGCTCTGGCATGTGTGCTTGGAGCATCAATGATGGCTTGTGGATCTTCGGGAAGTGGCTCTAAAGGCAGTGGAAAATCCACGAGCAGCGTAGCCAATAAGGATAAGCCGGTTGTATGGTTTAACCGTCAGCCGTCCAACAGCTCCACCGGTGAGCTGGATTCCAATGCACTTCATTTCAACGACAATACTTATTATGTCGGATTTGATGCGAATCAGGGTGCTGAACTCCAGGGTAAGATGGTTGCAGATTACATTCAGAAACATGCAGCTGATCTGGACCGGAATCATGACGGAACCATCGGTTATGTTCTTGCAATCGGTGATATCGGACATAACGATTCGATTGCTCGTACCAGAGGTGTTCGTAAAGCACTTGGCACAGGTGTCAAGGACGGAAACGACATCGACTACAAGCCGGTTGGTACCAACACCGACGGATCATCTAAGGATGTTCAGGACGGCAGTGTAGGAGGACTGAAGGTTCGTGAGCTTGCTTCTCAGGAAATGAAGAACTCTGCAGGTGCTACATGGGATGCAGCTACTGCAGGTAATGCAATTGGAACCTGGTCTTCTTCTTTCGGTGATCAGATCGATCTGGTCATCTCCAATAATGATGGTATGGGAATGTCCATGTTCAATGCATGGTCCAAGGACAACAAGGTTCCTACCTTCGGCTATGATGCAAACTCCGATGCAGTTGCAGCAATTGCAGACGGCTACGGCGGAACCATCAGCCAGCATGCTGATGTTCAGGCTTATCTCACACTGCGTGTTTTAAGAAATGCTCTGGACGGCAAGGATGTCATGACCGGCATTGCAACAAAGGATGATGCAGGAAACGTTCTGACGGATGATGTTTACAGATATGATAAGGACAATCGTTCCTTCTATGCATTGAACGTTGCTGTTACCGCTGATAACTACAAGGATTTCACCGATTCTACCAAGACCTATGAGCCGGTAAGCAATCAGGTGAAGAGTGACAAGAAGAAGGTATGGCTGGATATCTATAACTCCTCCGATAACTTCCTTGGTTCTACTTATCAGCCGCTTCTGAAGAAGTATGACAAGCTTTTGAACCTTGATGTTGACTACATTGGTGGTGATGGCCAGACGGAGTCCAATATCACAAACCGTCTTGGTAACCCCAGCCAGTATGATGCATTTGCAATCAACATGGTTAAGACCGATAATGCGGCATCCTACACCGCAATCCTGAATCAGTAATGACTGTTAACAGGATGGCTGCAGAGTAAAATGCAGCATAATTTGAGGAGGCATCAGGAGGTCGTCTCCTGTTGCCTCCTCTCTTTTTTGAGACGGAAGAAGATGGAGAATACAAAATAGGACAATCAGATTTTATTCTGTATCATTCTCTTCACCTTTCGCTTTCAAATATTCTGAGACATGAGAGCCAAATCTCTGATCTCAACTACAGGATCTAGAATGCACCAGAAAAGTCAATACCCCCTAAGACTTTCTGTCAATATAGATTCTGTGACAGATCTGTTGTGACTGTTTTTTTCGATTCTATGTAGTACAGGAGTATACATATGGCAGAAGAGAAAGATAATGTTATCTTATCGATTCGCGGAATGTGCAAGTCCTTTGGCCGTAACCGGGTTCTGGATCACATTAACATGGATGTGAAACGGGGATCCATTATGGGTCTGATGGGAGAGAACGGTGCTGGTAAATCGACCATGATGAAGTGTCTGTTCGGTACCTATCAGAAGGATGAAGGACGAATTATTCTGGACGGTAAGGAAATCAATTTCTCCGGACCCAAAGAGGCCTTGGAGAATGGTATTGCCATGGTTCACCAGGAATTGAACCAATGCCTGGAGAGAAGTGTCGTTGATAATCTCTTTTTGGGACGCTATCCCAAGACATCGTTAGGCGTCATTGATGAAACACGGATGAAAAAGGAGGCATCGGATCTCTTCCGCCAGCTCAATATGACGGTGAATCTGACTCAGCCCATGAAATATATGTCCGTTTCTCAGCGGCAGATGGTTGAAATTGCAAAGGCTATTTCCTATCATTCGAAAATCATTGTTCTGGACGAGCCGACATCCTCTTTGACTGTTCCGGAAGTTGAGAAACTCTTTAAAATGATGCGGGCTTTGAAGGAACAAGGTATTTCCATCATCTATATCTCTCATAAGATGGATGAGGTTTTCGAGATCTGCGATGAGGTCTCGGTCCTTCGGGATGGTTCTCTTGTGATGACAAAGCCGGTTTCAGAAACCAACATGAATGAGCTGATTGCAGCCATGGTCGGCCGGTCTCTGGACAATCGTTTTCCTCCGGTGGATAACAAGCCGGGTAAGACGATTTTGAAGGTTCAGCATCTGTCGACGAAATTTGCGCCTTACTTAAAGGATGTCACCTTTGATGTTCGTCAGGGAGAAATCTTCGGCCTATACGGCTTGGTCGGCGCTGGCAGATCCGAGCTTCTGGAGACAATCTTCGGAATGCGGACCCGGGCTTCCGGTCGTGTCTACTACGATGACAAGCTTAGTAACTTCAACAGTTCCAAAGATGCCATGGATCACGGATTTGCAATGATCACAGAGGAGAGAAAAGCGAACGGACTCTTCTTAAAGGGAGACCTTACTTTCAATACCACCATTGCCAACATGAATCATTATAAGTCGGGAGTTGCTCTGAGCAGTCCGAAGATGATAAAGGCAACTTCGAATGAAATCTCCGTTATGCATACCAAGACCATGGGACCGGATGATATGATTGCCAACCTGTCCGGCGGTAACCAGCAGAAGGTTATTTTCGGTAAGTGGATGGAGCGGGATCCCAAGGTCTTTCTGATGGATGAGCCAACCCGAGGCATCGATGTCGGTGCCAAGTATGAGATCTATGAGCTTATCATTAAGATGGCAAAACAGGGCAAGACCATTATCGTGGTTTCTTCTGAAATGCCTGAGATTCTCGGTATTACAAACCGAATCGGTGTGATGAGTAACGGACACCTGGCAGGCATTGTGAATACCAAAGAGACCGATCAGGAAGAGCTCTTACGATTAAGCGCGAAGTATCTCTGATAATAGGATATAAGGAGAAAAGCTATGGCAAATACGATATTGACACAGGAGGATAAGGATCAACTCCTGAAGCCGATCGATGAGTATGTCGGCAAAATACAGGATGAGATCGATCAATTAAGAGCGGATGGTGCAACACTTGTGCGTCAGCTGGAAAATCACATGATCCTTCTGAAAGATGATAAGTCTTTGAACAAAGAGGAGAGAGCAAACCGGATCGCCGAAGATAAGGAGGCTCTGGCCAAGGCCAGGGAAGTTGAGGCGAAAAACCGGGCAGAGGTAGATGCCCTGGTCAAGAAAGCTGAGACTTATATCAATGCTCATTTCGACAAGGATTATCTGGAACCGATCAAAGCATCCTGTGAGGCAGAACGACAGGCCATCGAGAAGGATTATGAGCAGGCCATCGGAAAACTGAAGAATGAGCATGAAGCCGAACTGTCCAAGACAAGCGACAAGGCGGAGATCAAGGATGAGAATTATGTATATAAGAACCGTCTCTATGATCAGAAGATGCGTCGGGATCTGAAACTCCAGGCCGTAAAGGATGAAGAGCATGAGGCTTTTGTCTATCGTTATCATTTGATCGACAAGCTCCGTATGTCCCATTTCACTTTCGGACAGAATATGGCTCAGAGAAGAGAGAATTACAAGTATACTTTTAACGCCCAACAATTCCTTCTTCAGAATGGTCTGTATTTCGTTATCATTATGGTCTTTGTCGTCCTGGGTATTGTCACACCGATGGTTAAGGGCTCCCCGCTTTTCACCTATAATAATATTCTGAATATTCTCCAGCAGGCTTCGCCGAGAATGTTCTATGCCCTGGGTGTTGCAGGACTGATCCTTCTGACCGGTACCGACCTTTCCGTTGGCCGTATGGTTGGCATGGGCATGGTGGCTTCTACCATTATCATGCATCAGGGACCCAATACCGGTACTGTTTTCGGTAAGGTTTTTGATCTGACCAAGATGCCTCTGGCAGGAAGAGCAATTCTGGCACTTCTTGTCTGCATCGTTCTCTGCACCATCTTTACATCGATTGCAGGTTTCTTCACCGCAAAGTTCAAGATGCACCCCTTTATTTCAACGATGTCCAACATGCTGATCATCTTCGGTATGGTTACTTATGCAACCAAGGGTGTATCCTTCGGATCCATCGATCAAAAGATTCCTGCTATGGTCATTCCGAAGATCAACGGCAGATTCCCGACCATCATTATCTGGGCGGTTGCAGCGATTGCCATTGTATGGTTCATATGGAACAAGACGACTTTCGGCAAGAATCTCTATGCAGTCGGAGGTAACCCTGAGGCTGCATCGGCTTCCGGTATTTCTGTCTTTCGCGTAACTCTGGGTGCATTTATTCTTGCCGGTATTCTCTACGGCTTCGGCGACTGGCTGGAATGTAACCGAATGGTTGGTTCCGGATCTGCAGCATACGGACAAGGATGGGATATGGATGCAATCGCCGCCTGCGTTGTCGGTGGCGTATCCTTCACCGGTGGTATTGGAAAGATTTCCGGCGTTGTTGTCGGTGTTCTGATCTTCACGGCATTGACCTATTCTCTTACGATTCTGGGCGTTGATACCAACCTCCAGTTCGTATTTGAAGGTATCATTATTCTTGCTGCAGTTACTCTGGACTGCCTGAAGTATATCCGTAAGAAGTAAGGAACCGGATCATCTTCTCCAAGACAGATACAAATAGGACCCGTCACAGATAGCATATTGTGACGGGTCTTTTTATGCTACAATGACTATAAGATTTGTATGAAAATAAAGGGGAAAGTCATGGAAGGCTATCGTGTTTTACTTGTAGATGATGAAGAGGATGTTATCCATGTCATGCAGAAAAAGGTCAACTGGGAGGACCTTGGATTTTCTGTCATCGGATATGCGAAGAATGGTGTCCAGGCTCTGGAGATTGCAGAGGAAGAGATGCCGGATGTGGTCATAACAGATATCAAGATGCCTTATATGGATGGGCTGGAATTATCGCGCCGTTTGAGAAAGGAATTTCCGGATCTTCGTATCCTTCTTTTTACCGGCTTCGATGAGTTTGAATATGCCAAGGAAGCCGTTCATCTGGAGGTTTCGGAGTATATTTTAAAGCCCATTAGTTCCATTGAACTTACCAAGACTCTGACTGAGCTTAAGAAAAACATGGATGAGGAAAGAAGCGCACGGCAGAATGTCCGTATGCTTCAGGAATTCTATATGGAATCTCTGCCGGTTATCCAGTCCAATTTCTATATCATGCTGATTGAGGGCAGAATACCGGAGGGTTCTTTTGATAAATATAGAGCGGATTATCAGGTGGCTGAATCTTCGGGCGGTTACTGCTTCTGTATTTTTCATGTCAGCTCCCATCATATTCCGGAGGGCATGCATCCTTCGGTCCTTCAGCTTTCGGTCTGGAAGTATATTACGGATGAAATGAAGCAGAAATGGGATGCGGATTTCTTCACATATCGTGGAGATATTGTCATGCTGGTCCGCATGCCATCTGCAGAGGATGTAACCAAATTGACGGATGATTGTAACCGGATCGTTCGAAGCGCCGGACGGGTTCTTGGCGCTGTTGTGACCGCCGGAATCGGTGGACCGGTAGAAGATCTCAAAGACTTGCAGACCTCCTATCTCGGTGCCAGAGAAGCGGTTTCCTATCGTGTTTTGTATGGAACAGGACGGGCAATTAATATCCGTGAAGCAGCACCGGAAGAAAAAGCAAATTATGAGATTTCTTCGGAGGGAGATTTTCACCAGTTTTTTACAGCCATTCGGATGGGTAAGAAGGATGTTGTCACAGAAGCTTCGGATGACGTGATTGATAAGATCATCCGTCTCTCATCAACGGTGAAGCAGTATCGAATGGAGGTCAGTAATCTTCTGGCTGCCTTGTATCGTTTTGCCAGGGGCAATGAGATCTCCATGGAGGAAATTCTGACACAATCAGGTCTGACAGAAGATCCTTTTTTGCAGCTTATTGAATTTGATGCGGAATCCCTTCGGGAATGGCTGAAAGGAACAGCTCTCTCCATGATGGATGCCATGAGCCGCCTTCGTTCCTCTAACAGTCTGTCTTATGTCAAAGGCGCCAAAAACTATGTTCGGGACCATTATAGTGAAGCCGACCTCTCCCTGGAATCGGTTTGTAAGGCCTTGGGCGTATCGGAATCCTATTTCTCCAGTGTTTTCAAGAAGGAGACGGGAGAGGCATTTGTAAGTTTTTTGACCGGTTATCGGATGGAGAAGGCGAAAGACCTGCTTTTACTTACCAATGATAAGAACTATATCATCGGTAAGAAAGTCGGATATGAGGATCCGAATTATTTCAGTTATGTTTTCAAAAAGGCCTTCGGGGTCTCTCCGTCCAGATTTCGTCAGAAACAGGTAGAAGATGCGAAATAACAGGAAAGAAACAAATGAGAAAAAACAAAAGAATGTGAGAGAACGTATCAAGAGCCGCCTGGAACTTTACCGGGAGAGGATTATGGTTTTAAAGAAAAGCCATACAGTCAATGGGATCCAGTCGACACTCATGATTTCCTTTTCTGCCTTGTCTTTGGCCCTTGTTGCGATTCTCGGATCACTCTTTATGTTTCGCTTCCGGACGAGTGCCCGTACAACGGCTTTAAGCAGCACGGAAGCAATTCTCCAGCAGACGGGAACATCTCTGGACGAGAACCTTCTTATGGCCCGCCGTATTTCGGATACGGCGGATTATGAGGTGCTTTCGGGCAATTCCCTTTCGGATCCATTTGTGGCAAAGAATCTCTATCTCCTCTATGAAGCAAATAAGGATGCCATTTTGTCCATTGCTCTCTATGATACAAGCGGAAGCTTGCTACTGGCAGAGCCTGTGGCAAAACAGAAAGAGGATCCTGATGTCAGTCATCAGGAGTGGTTTCAGGGAGCTTTAGATAAGCCGGAAAGTTTTTATGTCTCTGCTCCTCATGTCCAGAATCTTTTTCAGGACGACAGTTCCCGCTATAACTGGACGGTTTTTATGTCTAGAGTGATCTATCTGACCGAAGGAGACCGGCCGAAAAAGGCGATCCTTCTTGTGGATCTGGATTATAGCCGTCTGGAACGGACCATGAAGAAGATCAATGAGAATGCGGGCGGTCAATATTACTACATATGCGATGATAAGGGGAATCTCATTTATCATCCCAGGCAGATGCCGATCTTGGAAGGTTATGAGAAAGAACCCTCTGCAATATTTGCTATCCGCCATGAGGATGGCAGCTTTCCTAAGGTCTCTTTGAAGGGAAGGGATTACATCAGTATCCGCTCGATCACCTATACCGGCTGGAAATTAGTCAGTGTGATTCCGGGCAAAACCCTGACTCAGAATATGATCAATAATGTCTGGTTTCTTTTCTTCATTCTTTCCATGACTTCTGCAACCGTCCTGCTGATTAACCGGATCGCTGCAATCCGAATCGCCCGGCCCATTTTGGCTCTGGATGAATCGGTCAAGTCCATTGAGGCCGGAAAACTGGATGGACAGACCATCTATATCGGCGGCTCCCCGGAGATCCGTCATCTGGGGGACAGTATCCAGAAGTCCTATGAAGAGATCGATCGTCTCATGCACCAGATTGTAGAAGAAGAAAGGCTTCGGCAGAAAAGTGAGATGGATGCTTTGCAGAGCCAGATCAACCCGCATTTCCTTTACAATACCCTGGATTCCATTACCTGGATGATCGAAGGAGAGAAAAATGAAGAAGCTGTTTATATGATCACTCAGTTGGCAAGACTCTTTCGGATTAGCTTGTCCAAGGGCAATCGTATCATTTCCATTGGTGATGAAGTGCTGCATGCCCAGAGTTATATGAATATTCAGAAATATCGTTATAAGGACCGCTTTCAAGTGCAATTTCATCTTCCGGAGGAAATCAAGACCTATTGCACGGTCAAGCTCATTCTCCAGCCAATTCTGGAAAACGCCATTTATTATGGCGTAGAGACCATGGATGGGGACGGCTTGATCGAGGTGAGTGGAGAAATTTCCGATAAGGATATCTACATCCATGTCAAGGATAATGGAATCGGTATGACAGAAGAAACAGTGAAAGGACTTCTGACCGGGGGTGAGAAGACCCCACGGCATGGATCTGGCGTCGGTTTGAAGAATGTGAATAACCGGATCCGCCTTCAATTCGGCGAGGCTTATGGTCTCATCATTCAAAGTGAGCCGGACGAGGGTACAAAAGTGACACTGCATTTGCCGGCCATTCCCTTTACAGAGGAAAACAGAAAGAGACTGGAGGAGGGACAATGAAGGGAAAGAAGGGTTTTCTCATCTCAGAATTGATTCTTGTCGGTCTGACTGTTTTCTTCCTGGCGAAGCTTCTGTGGGGAAATTCAGATCCTAAGATGAAAGAGGTTGCTGTGATTCTGGAAGATTCGGAAAATGAAAAATGGACCGCCCTGAAGGGAGGACTGAAGGCAGGAGCTTCGGAAGCCGGGATCCGCCTGAATTTTATCTCTACCGGAAGCTTTGAATCTGCAGAAGATGAGACTTCGATCGTGAAAGAAACCCTGGCAGAGGGAACGAATGGACTTCTTGTCTGGCCGCTGAATGGAAAGGCAGAAAAAGAGATTCGAACACTGGCTCGTCGGACTCCCCTGGCTTTTCTGGGAAATGGTCATACCAAGAAAGTTCGGACGACACAAAACGATTCCAGAGAGAATGGGAAACAACTGGCCGGGATGATCCTTACGGATTATTCTTCGAATCTGAGTGAAAAGCATTTGGGAGTTCTTTGGTCAAATCCGGCGGATCAAAGCGAGAAGGAGCTGTTTTTAGGATTAAAAGAAGGTCTGAAAGGCAGCGGAGTGACATTTTCCTGGGAACTTGGATCTGCTTCGGACGAAGAGGTCACAAGTAAGATCTCAGAATTTCGAAACCGAACGGAAATCATCGTCGCTTTGGATGACAGACAGATTGAACTTTCGACACAGATGAAAAAGAATGGCGATCTGAATCGAGCGGTTCTCTATGGCTTCGGCCGGGGCATGAATGCCGTTTACCAGTTGGATGAAGGGAATCTTCAGGGTCTGGTCTTCCCGAATGATTTCGATATGGGATATGAGGCCGCCAGAAGGTTTACCGGTTTCTCTAAAGTTTCCCTTCTCGAAGAAAGCAATCATAAGATTCCGGTTCGGCTTTTACGAATGAGAGATCTTATGAAAAAGGAAAATCAGGATATGCTTTATATCATCTCGCATAATCTTTGAATGCAGGGAAAATAGGTGAATAAACGATGAAATCCTTTTTTAAGAACAATGGAAGGCGTTTTCTTTCCGCCCTTCTAATGATCGCTTTGACAGTTTGTCTTGTTTCCTGCGGCACCGTCGAAACGTCGGATGTAAAAAGACTGAAGCTTGGGGTCGTGATCTACGATGAAGGAGATCTCTTTTTAAAAGAGATCACCGATGAACTTATTGCCCAGGCGAAGAAGAGATCAAAAACTTCCGGCGAAAAGCTTCAGATTACAGTTTCTGTTCGTTATGCGAGAAGCAAACAAAATATTCAGGATGACCAGGTGGAGGACCTGATCGACAATGGCTGTAATGTTCTGGCCGTGAATCTTGTGGACCGAAATGATCCTATGGATATTATCGATATGGCCAAGAAGAATAATATCCCGGTGATCTTCTTCAATCGTGAGCTGGTTTTGCAGGACCTGAACCGCTGGAACGGGCTCTATTATGTTGGAGCAAGGGCTGCCCAGTCCGGCCAGATTCAGGGCCAGGAGTGTGTGGAGTATTTGAAGCAGCATCCGGAGGTGGATCGAAATCATGATGGGAAGATCCAATATGTGGTTTTACGCGGGGAAATTAACCATCAGGATGCAATCATCCGGACAGACCGATCGATCAATACCATTTTGGATAACGGAATTCCTTTGGATAAATTGTCCTATGAGGTAGCCAATTGGAGCCGGCTCCAGGCAGAAAATAAGATGAATCAGCTTTTAGAAAGCTATGGAAATTCGATTGAACTGGTGCTCTGCAATAATGATGATATGGCACTCGGCGTTTTGGATGCCCTGCAGAAAAGGAATCTCTCGAGAACTTCTTATCCGGTGATCTTCGGTGTAGATGGGGCGAAAGAGGTCCTTTCGGATATTAAGAAAGGACTGATTCAGGGAACTGTCTATAATGATGGCAAGACTCAGGCGGATAAGGTAATGGATATTGCTGTCCGTGCCTTTGAAGGGAAAGACCTCAGGGGACTCTCCATGACGGATGGAAAGAGCACCTATGTCGACTACCAGAAAGTGACCATCGATAATGTCGATCAGTTTCTGAGCTTGAAGTAATTGAAAAGGAAAGTATTCTTATGGTAAGATCCCGTCTTTGACAGTTGAATAGAACAGAAAGTGCGGCAAAGCCAGTAATAACAAGGCTTTGCCGCATTTTTCTCTTTGAATCGGTTTGTGCTATATTTTCTTCTTTTCGGTACGCTTGTTACCCGTAGGAAGGATCTTGTAATAGATCGAATCGTAAACCTCCGGATCTTCTTCATCCAGAGTCCGAAGATCGATGTGTTTTTCAGATCCCAGGGACTTGAAAGTGGCAGGATCGAGTGCTGCTTCCTGATCTTCTTTTTTTCATCTTTTTCAGGGAGTGGCTGATCACATAGCTCCGATCGCCCAGACTGTTGAAGCGGCGGTTTGCAGCACTGCCGAGACCGGCATCGGAGCAGTAGATGAACTCGCTGCATTCATAATCCCGGATGATCTTGGTCTCCAGCGGTTTTAAAGTCGTCTGCTCATTCTGATTGCCCGGAAAGATATCGAATGCGAGCGGGATCCCATCCGCATCCATAAACAGGCCCATCGTAACGATGGGATTCGGCCGGTTTTCCTTGCTTTTTCCGTATTTCTTGATTCCATCCTCGGCTTCGATCTCGAAGTAGTAGTTCGCGCAGTCGTAATAAAGGATCTGGGTATTTCTGGGATGAATAAAGTTGGAATTCCAATAGAGTTCTTCCTGGATCAGATCGGACTCGCCGGCCATAACAGAAAGAGAGCGGTAGACCTGATCCAGAGTGTATTTCGGCGGCTCCAGGAGCGTCTTCGCATACTCATAACTGCTCCGTTTGCTCGATGGAGACAGGATTCTTGCATAGATCAGATCTGTCATCACTGCATCGAGATCGTATTCGAATTTGCTATAGATACAAGCTATAACTACATCAATATATTTCATATTTTACTTGATCGGATGACAAATTTATAATTCTCCTTATGAAGCAGGTATTTCAATCATGATTCGGCCAGAAGCCGGACTCATCAGTCGATATGATACGGACCAGAATCAGGAGGTATGAAATGAGCACATTACAGACACCCTTTCGTTATGACTATGTAGGAAGCTTTCTCCGTCCTAAGAAGCTGAAGGAAGCCAGAAAGGAATTTGACCAGGGAAAACTCAGCCCGGAAGACCTGAAAAAGGTTGAGGATGAGGCCATCACGGATCTGATCACCAAGATCAAAAAGCTTGGCTATCATGTAATCACTGACGGCGAATTCCGCAGAGCCACCTGGCATTTGGATTTCATGTGGGCCTTTGACGGCATCGGACATACACCGACCAAGACTGGTCTTCCTTTCCATGATGAAGCTGCCATGCTCGATGATACCTATCTGGTCGGCAGGGTAAAGCTGACCGGCCAGCATCCCTTTATCGAACATTTCAAGTTCGTAAAGCAGTTCGAGGATGAAAATACCATCGCCAAGCAGACCATTCCTGCTCCGGCCCAGTTCTATGCCCAGTTCACCATGCCATTCAACAGGACAGCTACCGAAGCTGTCTATCAGTCGGATGATGAGCTTGAGGATGATATCGTAAAGGGTTACGGTGATTTCATCGACCAGCTCTATGCCGCCGGCTGCAGAAATCTCCAGCTGGATGACTGTACCTGGGGCATGCTTGCCGACAAGCTCGGCCCGGCAATGTACGGAACGACAGCAGAGGGTGCCATTGAGATCCAGAAGAAGCATCTGGAGATCAATAACTGTGTCATCGCCAATGCACCCAAGGACCTGATCATCAATACTCATGTCTGCCGGGGCAATTTCCATTCCACCTACGCCAACAGCGGCCCTTATGACGGTGTCGCAGACGTCCTCTTCGGACAGGAGAATGTCAACGCCTACTATCTGGAATTCGACGATGAGAAGAGAGACGGCGGCTTCGCTCCCCTGGCCAAGGTCAGCGGCGACAAGAAGGTTGTTATCGGCCTTGTCACAACCAAGTCTCCGATCCTGGAGAAGAAGGAGTCAGTCATCAAGCGGATTCATGAGGCTGAGAAATATATACCGCTCGATCGTCTGTATTTAAGCCCTCAGTGCGGTTTTGCATCATGTGAAATCGGAAACAAATTGACAGAGGAAGAGCAGTGGGCTAAGCTTCGTCTTGTAAAGGAAGTTGCAGAAGAAGTCTGGGGCTGATGCGGAATCTGTCTTTTTAAAACCGGATTCGAGACGGTTTCAATTCCAGGGGGGAAAAAATCCTGATTTTATGTTTGTACAGACATGAAAAGGCCGGGCTTCTTTTGAATTACAGGATAGGGAGGAAGCTCATATGGGGAAAAGAATCATTTCGATTGTTCCGTTTACAGAGGATCAGAAGAAGACTCTGAAAAGCATCGCATCTTCCTATGGAGATGAGCTTGACTTTATGGAGAAGGCTGATTCGGACCAGCTGAAGAAAGAAATCAGGACTGCCGATGCTATTATCGGAAATATAGACCCGGATCTTCTTTCCGGAGCAGAAAATCTGTCCTGGCTCCAGCTGAATTCGGCCGGAGTTGACAATTATGTGAAACCCGGAGCGGTTCCTGAAAAGACGACCATTACCTGCGCCAGCGGTTCCTATGGAACAGCCATTTCGGAATACATGGTTGCCATGCTGCTTGTCATGATGAAGAAGATTCCCCTCTATCTTAAGAATCAGGAGGCAGGTCTCTGGAGAGATGAAGGAAGTGTCGCCTCGCCGGCAGGAAAGAAGATTCTCGTTGTGGGAACCGGTGACATTGGTCTATCTTTTGCAAGAAGGATCAAGGTCTTTGAACTGCCGGATCACCCGATCAGGCTGGTCGGTGTCCGGAGAAGAACGGATACCGTTCCGGAGCCTCTGGATGAAATTCATTCTCTCGATGAGCTTCCGGGGCTTGTGAAGGAAGCGGATGTGATCGCCCTTTCCCTGCCAGGAACCCAGGCAACCTATCATCTTTTTGACAAAAAGCTGCTGAGTCAGTGCAAGAAGGGCTCATATCTCATCAATGTCGGCAGAGGCAGTGTCATTGAAAACGAGGCCCTGAAGGATCCCGAGGTTTACGGGCGCTTTGCCGGCATCTATATCGATGTCTGCGAAAGGGAGCCTCTGCCGGATCATGATCCACTCTATGCGGTTCCGAATCTTTATATCACGCCCCATATTACAGGATTCTATCATCTGGATATCACTCTGCAGAGGATTGCAGAGATTGCAGAGCATAATATGAAGGCCTGGCATGGAGAGGGACAGTTTGTAAGCCGGGTCAACCGAAGCACGGGATACGCGGATTAAATTTTCGAAGAATCCTCCTTGTCAGTAGAAGACAGGGAGAATTTTTTATGCCTTTTACTGTTTTCCATTTTTCCCGGAAGCTCTGATTGAAGCTATAATAAAAGAAGAGTGCATCCCAGTGAACCAAAGCTTCATTGTTGGAAGGAGGAATCCCTATGACAGAAAAATCCGCCGGCAGTTCCCTTGTCTTGCTTTTATGGCCTGTGCTTCCGATTCTGATCCTGTTTTTTGTTCTGATGGCAGTTTTCTGTGCCTTCTTTCTAAAAAATATCATTGATCCGGAGAGAAAATCCCATATTCAGACCATGTATTTTAAAATATCGACCAGTGCCTGCTTTGTCGCAGCCGCCTTTCTCGGCGCCTTCAGCAGGCCGGTCATCGAAAGGTTCTGCCTTTTCCTTCTGGCCGGAAGCTTTTCGGGCCTGATCGGAGACCTTCTTCTCGGCCTCCGCTATGCGGACGGAGAACGAAAGGTCTCCTATACCAGAGGCGGCCTTATCGCATTTCTTCTTGGTCATCTTTTTTATATTTTCTATATGCTGCTTCGCTTCGGAAGGGTCTTTCCGGCCAGGACCACAGGTCTGATCTTTGCTGTATCCGTGATCCTGGGCTTTGTCGTCGGACATTCCGACCGTCTGTTGGGACTGGATTATGATGGCTTTGCTTCTCTGATCACAAGCTACAGCATGGTCATCCTGGCATCGACCCTTCTTGGCATTGCCATTTCAATCAGACAGGGATTTCGGAATCCGGCTGCCAATCTCTTCGCCGTCGGAGCTGTGCTTTTCCTTCTTTCAGATCTGATTCTGTCCGGTACCTATTTCGGAAAAGGAAAGGACCGCCCCATCGATCTGATCCTGAATCACGTCTTTTACTTCGGCGGTCAGTTTCTCATTGCTCTGGCCCTGTTCTTCTAGTACATGTCATTTTCCATGGCTGCCATCCAAGGAACTTTTCATCAATCGAATCATATTCTGCAAGACCACAGAGACTGCCATATGGCGGATATGGATTCAGCCGGATCTTATTCCGATGCAAATGGAGATAGAGATTCCTTCTGCTTTCCTCATTGAAAGGAAATGCCTTCTTATGGTAAGATAGGTTTCGATTTGAAGCAGGATCCAGCAGAGGTCTGTATTTGTCCGGCAGATCCTGTGGAAATAAAGCAGTGATGATGATAATATTATGGTAAATCTTTCCCTGAGAGATGGGGGAGAGGCAGTGTTTTAGAATTGCAGAGGGGATAAAAATGAGTGAAAAAAAACGTGTTCTCCTGAAGCTGAGCGGTGAAGCTCTGGCAGGAGAAAAGCATACCGGTTTTGATGAAAAGACTGTCCGCGGGGTTGCCAGGGAAGTAAAGAAGCTGATCGATCATGGCTTTTCCCTTGGAATCGTCATCGGCGGCGGCAATTTCTGGAGAGGCCGTACCGGTGACGAGCTGACCCGGTCCAAGGCAGACCAGATCGGCATGCTTGCAACTGTCATGAACTGTATTTATGTATCGGATATTTTCCGCGGAGAGGGAATGAAGACTGAGATTTTCACTCCTTTTGTGTGCGGCGCATTCAGCCATCTTTTTGATATTGACGCCGTAAATTCCGCTCTGGATGCAGGTGTGATTACATTCTTTGCCGGCGGAACCGGACATCCTTATTTCTCAACCGATACCGCAACGGTTCTTCGTGCGGTTGAGATTCAGGCCGATCAGATTCTTCTGGCTAAGGCTATCGATGGTGTCTATGATTCCGATCCCAAGACCAATCCCAATGCAAAGAAGTATGACCAGATCCCTATTCAGGATGTAGTTGACCAGAAGCTTGGTGTAATTGACCTTACTGCTTCCATCATGTGCCTGGAAAACAAGATGCCTCTGAAGGTTTTTGCCCTTTCGGAAGAGGACGGAATCCTTAAGGCTGCACTGAATCAGGACTTTGACGGAACCAGCATTACCGCCTGAAAATAAAATCTAGACCAATCAAGGAGAATCATTATGGCAGTGAATTTATCTGAAAATAAAGACCGTATGGAAAAGAGCATCCTGAATCTGAAGGAGGAGTTTAACTCCATCCGCGCAGGCCGTGCCAATCCCCATGTTCTGGACCGTGTCATGGTCAGCTACTACGGAGCCGAGACCCCGATTCAGCAGGTTGCCAATGTAACTGTCCCGGAGCCCCGTATGATCCAGATCCAGCCCTGGGATCCCAGCCTCCTTAAGGATATTGAGAAGGCAATTCTGATTTCCGATGTCGGAATCAATCCGACCAACGACGGCAAGACCATCCGTCTGGTCTTCCCGGATCTGACCGAGGACCATCGTAAGGAACTGGCCAAGGATATCAAGAAGAAAGGCGAGGAAGCCAAGGTCGCCATCCGCAATATCCGTCGGGATGCCATGGATGCCTTAAAGAAGGCTCAGAAGGCTTCCGAGATTTCCGAGGACGAAGAGAAGGATCAGGAGACCGAGGTTCAAAAGATGACAGACGAGTACACCAAAAAGGTGGACGGTCTGGTAGCAGACAAGACCAAGGAAATCATGACGGTCTGATCCTGAACGAAGATCGTACAAACTTGCAAGGGAGGACACGAGGTTTCTTGTGTCCTCTTGCTTTATATATGATAAGAGTGTCAAAGTCAGTACCCGCCTGCGAAAAAGTAGGTGAAGACTGATTGACATGCCCTTGTTTCAATGGAGGAATCGATGAAAATTCCGGAACATGTAGCAATAATCCTGGATGGAAACGGACGCTGGGCCAAGGCCAAGGGAATGCCCCGGACCTACGGCCACGCAGCCGGAGCCAAAAATGTGGAGGTCATCTGCAAGGCAGCGGATGAGATCGGGATCAAGTATCTGACCCTTTATGCTTTTTCCACAGAAAACTGGAAAAGGCCCAGCGATGAGGTCTCGACTCTGATGAAGCTTCTTGGAACCTATCTGAAAAAATGTATGAAGCTTTCGGTGGAAAACAACATGCGCTGTCGGATTCTCGGCGATCCCGAGGGACTTCCGGAAAACTTAAGAAAAGCGATTGACCAGCTGGAGGAAATATCCAAGGATTTTACCGGCCTTCAGCTTCAGATTGCCATCAATTACGGAAGCCGGGACGAGATCACCCGGGCAGCCAGAAAGGCCTGCCGGGACCTGATTGACGCCGGAAAGAGACCGGAGGATCTGACCGAAGAGGATATCTCCGCTCATCTGGATACGGCTGGTATTCCGGATCCGGATTTCATGATCCGGACCAGCGGAGAGGAGCGGCTGTCGAATTACCTTCTCTGGCAGCTGGCTTATACGGAATTCTACTTTACCAAGACCCCCTGGCCGGACTTCAATGCAGACCGTCTGAGAGAGGCAGTAGAAGAATACGACAAGAGAAACCGCCGTTTCGGAGGCTTATAAATAATATTTGAAAGGAGATTTTATGTTTCGAACCAGACTGCTGAGCGGCATTGTTTTGGTCGCCCTGGCTCTATTACTGATCATTACCGGAGGCAAGGTCCTTCTGGCATCTACCTGTGCGATTTCCCTGATCGGCCTCATGGAACTCTACCGGGTTTTCGACATTCATAAAAAGCCGGTTGGTATCTTGGGCTATATTTTTACCGTTTTCTATTACCTTGACCTGAACTTCAAATTCCTGCCCAATCTGGAGATTCTGGTCATCGCTTTCTTAATCCTGCTTCTGGCCTGCTTTGTCCTGACCTTTCCCAAGTATCATTCCAGACAGATCATGGCTGCCTTTTTCGGCGTCTTCTATGTCTCGATCATGCTGTCCTTCATTTATCAGACCCGTATGATCCCGAACGGCAAATATATCGTCTGGCTGATTTTCCTCTGCTCCTGGGGATGCGACACCTGCGCCTACTGCGTGGGCCGTCTCTTCGGAAAGCATAAGATGGCTCCGGTTTTAAGTCCCAAGAAATCGGTGGAAGGTGCCATCGGCGGTGTTGCCGGTGCCTTCCTTCTGACCATTATCTACAGTCTGATTTTCCGGACCCAGATGCAGATCGGAAGTCGTGAAATCATCGTTCTCGGTATCATTTCTGCCATCGGCGCTCTGATTTCCATGATCGGCGACCTGGCAGCCTCTGCCATCAAGAGAAATTACGATATCAAGGATTACGGCAGGCTGATCCCCGGCCACGGCGGTATACTGGACCGCTTCGACAGTGTGATCATCACGGCTCCCATCATCTATTTCCTGGCGGTTTACCTGGTATAACATAGGGAATTCCAGAGAAAAACAATCTTAACCAGAGGATTATTATTTATGAATGTCTCCATACTAGGTGCTACGGGTTCCATCGGAACCCAGACATTGGATGTTGTCCGTCAGCATCCGGAATGCTATAAGGTTACAAGTCTCTCCTGCGGGAGAAATATAGACCTGCTCGAAAAGGAAATCCGGGAATTTCATCCGGCCTTCGTTTCTGTCTGGGAAGAAGAGAAAGCTCGGGATTTACGGACTCGCTTAAAGGATCTTTCGCTTCCGGTCTACAGCGGCATGGACGGCCTGATCCAGGTGGCCGAGGATCCGGAATCGGATATCCTGATTACCGGTATTGTCGGCATGGTCGGCATCCGGCCGACCATGGCAGCCATTCAAGCCGGAAAGAAGATCGGCCTGGCCAATAAGGAAACCCTGGTTACAGCAGGCCACCTGATCATGCCCATGGCCGAGAAATATAAGGCCAAGATTCTTCCGGTTGACAGCGAACATTCAGCCATCTTCCAGTCCCTTCAGGGCAGCCCGAAGAAACGTCTGAAGAAGATCCTTCTGACCGCATCGGGCGGAACCTTCCGGGGAAAGAAGAGAAAAGATCTGGAAAATGTCCGACTGGAGGACGTCTTAAAGAACCCCAACTGGGATATGGGCGCCAAGGTGACCATTGATTCGGCAGGCCTTGTCAACAAGGGCCTGGAGGTCATGGAGGCCGGCTGGCTCTTTGGAGTAAAGAGAGACCGGATCCAGGTTCTGGTTCATCCCGAAAGTATTCTGCATTCGGCAGTGGAATTTGAGGACGGAGCCGTCATCGGTCAGCTGGGCATTCCGGATATGAGAATCCCTATTGCCTATGCCTTGAGCTATCCGGACCGTCTGCCTCTGGATCTGCCGGAGCTGGACCTCTTTTCCCTGGGCAGTCTGACCTTCGAAAAGCCGGATATGGAGACCTTCCGCGGCCTGGGTTTGGCCTATCAGGCCATGGATCGGGGCGGCAATATTCCGACCGTCTTCAATGCGGCAAACGAGAAGGCCGTTGCCCTTCTTTTAAAGAGAAAGATTCACTTTCTGGATATTCCGGATCTGATTCAGGCAGCCATGGAGAATGTGGCCTTCCGGCCCGATCCTTCCCTGGATGACATTCTGGAAACCGAGAAGGAAGCCGGTGAGGCTGTCCTTCGTGCAGCCGGACTCTGATTTTATGGACAGAGGAATGAGTCTGCGTATAGATGAATCTGTGCAAGAGATCAGCTCATCAAATTGCCGTACTGTATAGAAATATGAGGAATCTTATTTGAAAATACTGATCGCAATCCTGATTTTTAGTTTTATTGTTATTTTCCATGAACTCGGACACTATTTCGTCGCCAAGCGCTGCGGGATCCGTGTCAACGAATTCATGCTGGGCTTAGGCCCCAGGCTTTTCGGCTTTCAGAGGGGCGAAACACTTTTTTCCGTACACCTTCTGCCCTTCGGCGGTGCCTGCGTCATGGAGGGAGAGGAAGCCGATACCGATGATGAACGTTCCTTCCAGAAGAAGCCGGCCTGGCAGCGCTTTCTGGTCGTTGCGGCGGGCCCTGTTTTCAACTTCATTCTGGCCTACATTTTAGCCGTGATCCTGGTCGTCTGCATCGGCTACCAGCCGGCCAGGGTCGAAAAACTGATCGACGGCTATCCGGCAGAGGAGGCCGGAATCCAGGCCAATGATCTGATTACGGACATCAATGGCTACCATGTCCATTTCTATGGTGAGGTCCGGGCCTATACCATGATGCACACCGGAAAGATGCTTCATGTTACGGTAGAACGAACCTCGGACGGAAAGACCATAAAGAAGACCTATTCCATCGATCCGCGCTATGACAAGGGAAGCAAGGGCTATCTGATCGGTATCCAGGGCGAAACGGAGAATGTGAAAACCAATATTTTCGGGGCTCTCCGCTACGGCGCCTATCAGGTGAAATATCTGATCTATGTCACGATCGGTTCCTTAAAGATGCTTCTGACCGGTCAGCTTGGCGTCAGCGATATGTCGGGTCCGGTCGGTATCGTAAAGACCATCGGTGACGCCTATGAGCAGTCTCTTGCCATCTCTGTCTTCTATGCGGTGATGGAGATGCTGAACCTGACCATACTTCTGTCGGCCAATCTCGGCGTCATGAACCTTCTGCCTTTCCCGGCCCTGGACGGAGGCCGTCTGGTCTTCCTCCTCGTCGAGATGATCACGAAGAAGAAGGCTCCGGAGAAGATTGAGGGTGCTGTGAACTTTGCCGGCTTTGCCATACTGATGGGCTTTATGGTTCTGGTCATGATCA
This sequence comes from Lachnospiraceae bacterium, assembly GCA_029224965.1. GTDB lineage: Bacteria > Bacillota > Clostridia > Lachnospirales > Lachnospiraceae > Lachnocurva. The sequence continues at coordinate 27,693 of JAQXVO010000030.1, read as the reverse complement.
GTGATATTACGAAACTGTTTTAGATGATAGTGGAACATATGAGGAAGGAGATCCACATGTCTGAGCGGATGAAAACCAGAGAAGTTAAAATCGGTGACCGGGTCATCGGAGGAAACAATCCCATTCTGATCCAGTCCATGACCAATACCCATACCGAGGATGTGGATACCACAGTGGCCCAGATTCTTCGCCTGGAGAAAGCCGGATGCGATATCATCCGCTGTGCGGTCCCGACAAAGGAAGCGGCAAAGGCCATTTCACAGATCAAGAAGCAGATCCACATTCCCCTGGTGGCCGATATTCATTTCGATTACCGGCTGGCTCTGGCGGCTATTGAGAACGGGGCCGACAAGATCCGGATCAATCCGGGCAATATCGGATCCAAAGAACGGATCCAGGCTGTTGTCGATGCCTGTAAGGAACGAAATCTTCCCATTCGGGTCGGTGTTAATTCCGGCTCTCTGGAAAAGGATCTGGTGGAAAAGTATGGCGGCGTGACGGCCGAAGGCCTGGTGGAATCCGCCCTCGACAAGGTCGGGATCATCGAGGATATGGGTTATGACAACCTGGTTATTTCCATCAAGTCCTCGGATGTCATGATGTGTGTCAGGGCTCACGAGCTCATTCGGAATCAGACCGATCACCCTCTTCATGTCGGAATTACAGAAGCCGGATCGGTCACTGCCGGAAATATCAAGTCGGCCATAGGCCTTTCTCTGATCTTGTCCCAGGGCATCGGAGATACCATCCGGGTATCTCTGACCGGAGACCCCGAGGATGAGGTCCGCTCGGCCCGCCTGATCTTAAAGACTCTTGGCCTTCGAAAGGGCGGAGTGGAAGTGGTTTCCTGTCCGACCTGCGGCAGAACCCAGATTGACCTGATCGGCCTGGCATCCAAGGTGGAAGATATGGTCAAGGATATCCAGACGGATCTGAAGGTCGCCGTCATGGGCTGCGTTGTCAACGGACCCGGTGAAGCCAGGGAGGCGGATCTTGGCATAGCAGGAGGAAAGGGCGAAGGCCTGATCCTGGAACACGGCAGAGTCTTACGAAAGGTTCCGGAAGAGGACCTTCTGCCGGAATTAAAGAAGGAACTGGACCGTCTGATTGCAGAGAAAGCAGAGGCGAGACAGGATTGAGAGCGGATTCTGTCAGGACAGATTGACAGAACTGATATCGGATTCTGCCGGGACGGATTGGCGGAAATCGGAATCAGATCGCAGCGTATAAGGAGCAGATGGCATTGGATCGTACGTTTTCAGAAATTTTTCCTGAGCTTTCAAAGAGCGGCAAGGTGGATAAGCAGCTTCAGGAGTCTTATGTCAGCCGGATTACGACCAATCCTGCCCACGATCTGATGCGGATCTACCTGAAGGCGGATGTCCTTGTCCCCAAGAACCGGATCTGGAAGCTGGAAAAGGAGATCGAGGAAACCTATTTCAAGAATGAAGTCAGGGTCCATATTATCGAAAAATTCAACCTGTCGGACCAGTATTCGCCCAAGGCTCTCTTTGACCTCTACAAGGATTCCATTTTAGAGGAAATCTACAGGCACAATATTGTATTCTACAAGGTCCTTGCCCGGGGAAATATGGAATTTACCGATGATACCCATCTACTGATCACCCTTTCTGACGATGCGGTTTCTCATATGTATGAGGACAGCATTCTCGATATCATGACCAATATTCTCTGCCGGCGCTGCGGCCTCTCGGTCATCTGCGATGTGGCCTATAAGAAGGCCGAAAAGGATGAGAGGCAGGACCGCGGGGAAGAGCTGATTGAAAATGAGATTAAGGAGATCAGCCGGAACTACGAGAAGATCCAGGAGGAGAAGAGCAAAGAGCCGGAGCTTCTCGGAGCAGATCAGCCGGAGGAAAAGAAGACCAGAGGCAGAGGAAAGGATGCATCCGCAGCTTCTCAGGAAAAAGACAGACCCTCCGGAAAATCCTTCCGCTCCTACCAGGGCGGGGACCAGAAAAAAGGATCCGATGCCGGCTTCCAGAGAAGATCCGGCTTTTCCGGATCGAACGACCAGGGCGGCTTCCAGAGGCGGGAACGGCCTCTGGTCCGTTCTTCCAATCCGGCGGTTTTCTATGGTCGGGATATCGAGGAGGATGTCACACCCTTAAAAGATGTCCAGGGTGAAATCGGGACCATTGCGGTCCGCGGCCAGGTCTTTGATCTGGATGCCAAGGAGATCCGGAACGAGAGAACCATCCTGATTTTCTCCCTGACGGACTTTACCGATTCCATCACCTGCAAGATCTTTGTGACCAATGACCAGGCCAAGGTCCTGACCAATGGAAAGCTTCATAACGGGGCCTTTATCAAGGTACGGGGCATTCCCTCCATCGATACCTTCGACCATGATCTGGTCCTTCAGAAGATTACTGGCATGATGGAAATACCAGACTTCCAGGTAAAGCGTATGGATCATGCGCCGGTCAAGCGAGTGGAGCTCCACTGTCATACCAAGATGAGTGATATGGACGGCGTCAGCACGGCAGCAGATATCATAGCCCAGGCCAAGCGCTGGGGCCACCGGGCCATTGCTATCACTGACCACGGCGATGTCCAGGGCTTTACCGAAGCCTATCATGCCGTGCAGAGAGATCCGGATGCCCCGCAGATCATCTACGGCGTGGAAGCCTATCTGGTCGATGATATCCGCCGCCTGGTGACCGATCCCATCGGAGAGGATCAGAGTCTGGATGATGACTTCGTCGTCTTCGATCTGGAGACTACAGGCTTTTCCGCCGAAAAGAACCGGATCATTGAGATCGGAGCCGTACGTTTCTCGGAAGGCAAGGTCACAGACCGTTTCTCGGAATTTGTCAATCCGCAGATCCCCATTCCCTATCGGATCACAGAGCTGACCAGTATCCGGGATGATATGGTTCGCCATGCGGAAACCATAGAGACCCTGCTGCCGAAATTCCTGGAATTTTCCAAAGGAGCCATCATGGTCGGCCACAATGCCGACTTCGATATGGGCTTTATCAAGGCCAACTGCAAGAGACTGGGCTTAGAGGCTCCAGCCACCTATATGGATACGGTGGAGATGGCTCGGGTTCTTCTGCCCAGCCTTTCCAACTACAAGCTGGATACGGTCGCCAAGGCTCTGAAGGTTTCCCTTGAGCACCATCACCGGGCTGTTGATGATGCCGAATGTACAGCCTGGATTTTCGATGCCCTGGCCACAAAGCTTCGGAACCGCGGCCTTACTAGGCTTGTGGACATCCAGAAGTCCATGAAGCTGACCAAGGAGTCCATACGAAAGCTCCATCCCAATCACTGCATTGTTCTGGCCAAAAACGATCTGGGCCGGATCAACCTTTACCGGCTGATCTCCCTGTCGCATCTTGAGTATTTCCGCAAGCGGCCCCTCATGCCCAGGTCTCTCATCAATAAATACCGGGAGGGCCTGATCCTGGGTTCCGCCTGCTCAGCCGGAGAACTTTATTCGGCCATTCATGACGGCCGTCCGGAATCCGAGATTGAAAGGATCGCCTCCTTCTATGACTATCTGGAGATCCAGCCGGTCGGAAACAACCAGTATATGATCGACAGCCCCAGGGATTCCGTGGTCAATTCCGTCGAGGACCTGCAGGACATCAACCGGCAGATTCTGGCTCTGGGAAAGGCTATGGACAAGCTGGTCTGTGCGACCTGCGATGTACATTTCCTGAACCCGGAGGATGAGATCTACCGGAGAATACTGATGGCCGGTCAGCATTTCGATGATGCGGATCCTCAGCCGCCCCTCTATCTTCATACGACGGAGGAGATGCTGGAGGAGTTTTCCTATCTGGGTGCCGAAGCGGCAGAGGAAGTTGTTATAACGAATCCCAATAAGATCGCCGATATGTGCGAACCCATCGCTCCGGTCCGGCCGGATAAATGTCCGCCGGTCATTGAGAATTCCGACGGCATGCTCAGGAAGATCTGCTATGACAGGGCCCATGAAATGTATGGCGAGAATCTGCCGGAAATCGTTTCCGCCCGTCTGGAGCGGGAACTGAATTCCATTATCGGAAACGGCTATGCCGTCATGTACATCATCGCTCAGAAGCTGGTCTGGAAATCCAATGAAGATGGCTATCTGGTCGGCTCCCGTGGTTCGGTCGGGTCTTCCTTTGTTGCGACCATGGCCGGAATTACCGAAGTCAATCCTCTGCCGGCTCATTATCTCTGTCCTCACTGTCACTATGTGGACTTTGATTCCGATGAGGTCAAAGCCTTCTCGGGCCGGGCAGGCTGCGATATGCCGGATAAGAAGTGCCCCCGCTGCGGCCACTATCTGACCAAGCAGGGCTTTGATATTCCCTTCGAAACCTTCCTGGGATTCAAGGGCAACAAGGAGCCCGATATCGACCTGAATTTCTCCGGTGACTACCAGGCCAAGGCTCACCGCTATACCGAGGTTATCTTCGGCGAGGGACAGACCTTCAAGGCCGGAACCATCGGCACCCTGGCGGATAAGACCGCTTACGGCTACGTCAAGAATTATTTCGAGGAGCGCGGTGTCCACAAGAGAATGTGCGAGATCAACCGGATTGTCAAGGGCTGTGTCGGCGTCCACCGGACGACAGGACAGCACCCGGGCGGAATCATCGTTCTACCCATGGGCGAGGAGATCAACACCTTTACTCCGGTCCAGCATCCGGCCAATGATATGACAAGTGATGTGATCACCACCCATTTCGATTACCATTCCATCGACTCCAACCTTCTGAAGCTGGACATCCTAGGCCACCAGGATCCGACCATGATCCGGATGCTGGAGGATCTGACCGGTCTCCATGCGACGGATATACCGCTCGACGACCGGACGGTTATGTCACTTTTTGAAAATACAGACGCCCTGGGTGTCAAGCCCGAGGATCTCTGGAAGAACTGTCCGCTGGGAACCCTGGGAATCCCGGAATTCGGTACCGACTTCGCGATGGGCCTTCTCATGGAGGCCAAGCCAAAGGAATTTACCGACCTCATTCGTATTTCCGGTCTGTCTCACGGAACCGATGTATGGCAAGGCAATGCCGAGACCCTGATCAAGGAGGGCACGGCAACCATTTCCACCTGTATCGCCTGCCGGGATGATATCATGGTTTATCTCATCCACCAGGGCCTGGAGTCCGAGGAAAGCTTCACCATTATGGAGCGTGTAAGAAAAGGTGTGGTTGCCAAGGGTAAGTGCAATGAATGGCCACAGTATGTCAAGGATATGAAGGAGCATGGCGTTCCCGACTGGTACATCAAGTCCTGCGAGAAGATCAAGTACATGTTCCCCAAGGCCCACGCAGCAGCCTATGTCATGATGGGCTGGCGGGTGGCCTACTGCAAGGTCTATTATCCCCTGGCCTATTATGCAGCCTATTTCTCCATCCGGGCGACCGATTTCAGCTATGAGATCATGTGCCTGGGAAAGCAGCATCTGGAGGATACCCTCCGGGCCTATGATGCCAAGGGGGATGCTCTGACGGCAAAGGAGAAGGGAACCTACGGTGACATGCGTCTGGTTCAGGAAATGTATGCTAGAGGCTTCGAATTCCTGCCTATGGATCTCTACAAGTCCGACGCCCGATATTTCCAGATCGTCGACGGAAAGCTTCTGCCTCCCTTTAACTCCCTGGAGGGCATGGGTGATTCAGCAGCTGAGTCTCTGCAGATTGCAGCAGCCAGCCAGCCCTTTACTTCAAAGAATGATCTGAAGAATCGGGGCAAGGTTTCCTCGACCATCGTCGATACTATGGAGCGGCTCGGTATCATCAGGAATCTGCCCGAGGATGACCAGCTGTCCTTCTTTGATTATCTGAACCTGCAGCAGACATCATAAAGAAAAGGAAAAAGAATGAGAGACATCACAGAAATCAGAAAAGACATCGATGCCATCGACCAGTCCATTGTGGATCTCTATGAGAGACGGATGGATCTGGCGGACGAGGTTGCCGCCTTCAAGATGGAAAAGAAGAAACCGGTCTTTGACCGGCAGAGGGAGCAGAGCAAGCTGAACAGCCTGACGGCCCTGTCCGCAGATCCCCTGGTTAAACAGGGCATCCGGGAGCTCTTTACATCCATTATGTCCGGAAGCCGGAAGAAGCAGTACGGGATCCTGTCCCGGAACGGCCACAGGAAGACCTTCGGCTTTAAATGTAAGCGGGGCTTTGATTTCACCGGCTGCGAGATCGCCTATCAGGGTGTGGAAGGCGCCTACAGTCAGGCCGCCCTGGTGAAATTCTTCGGCGAACACCATAAGACCCACCCGGTCAAGACATGGCGGGAGGCTTTTGAGGATCTGAAGAACAAGAGAGCCGATTATGCGGTTCTTCCGATTGAAAACTCGACTGCCGGTATGATCAGTGAAAATTTTGACCTCATGACCGAGTATGACTGTGCTGTGATCGGAGAGCAGGTCATCAAGATTGATCATTCCCTTCTGGCTCTGCCTGGAGCAAAGCTGTCGGATATCAAGGTCGTCTATTCCCATCCCCAGGCCCTGCTTCAGTGCAGTGATTATCTGGACAGTCATCCCTCCTTTGAGGCCCGGTCCCTGTTGAATACAGCCATGTCGGCCAAGAAGGTCCATGATGACGGGAGACTGGATCAGGCAGCCATCGCCGGAAAGATCAATGCCGATATTTACGGTCTTCAGGTTCTGGATGAGAAGATTCAGGATGATAAAACCAATGCGACCCGTTTTATTATCGTTTCCTCGGAGAAGAAGTTTTTTATCAATGCAAAGACTCTGACTCTGTCCTTTGAACTGGATGATAATTCCGGGTCTCTCTACCATGTTCTGTCCAATTTCACTTATAATGGACTCAACATGTCGCGGATCGAATCCCGGCCGGTCAAGGACCGCCCCTGGTCCTACCGTTTCTTTATCGATCTTGCCGGAAACCTGAATGATGAAGCTGTACAGAATGCCCTGACCGGCCTGTCCGAAGAGGCCAATTCCATACAGATTCTGGGAAATTATTAATAGGAGGCTTGCCATGGAAAATCTGATGAATCATATGTTTATCTATCGGGCAGACAAGGATGATGTTGTCTACCGCTACAGTGAAATTCTCTGCAAACCCCAGGGAGCCTACCCGGAAGAGGAGGTCTATCAGAGAATACATGAGCTGATCGAGATGGCGGCATCTCACGGCTTCTATGGAAATCTCTACCATGCTCTTCTTACGAATTTCATCGTTAACCACGAGAATGCCTATACACGGGCCTGTGAAATGCGGGGCGACTGCGGGGGATCCCTTTCCCGGGCCGGCGCTCATGATCTGGAGCTTTTTATGAAGCTTTTCCATCTGGACCACGAGTATTCGGACTTTCTCGATTTTTCCGAGATCGCCATGCTGACGGATTACAGGGACAACCCCGAATCGGGCTATCTTTTCAATAAGAGAATCCGGGACTGCATCATGGATCTCTGTCACGAGCTCGAGGAGGCTCCGACTCTGGATGCTTTTGTCGGTGCGGTGACGGATTTCTACAAGTCCTACGGTGTCGGAAGCTTCGGCCTTCACAAGGCCTTTCGTGTAGATGACCAGGGCAATGTGGTTCCCATCACAAGGATTGCCCATGTCAGCCTTTCAGATCTGGTTGGCTACGAGTATCAGAAGAAGCAGCTGGTGGACAATACCGAGGCCTTCCTGAAGAAACTTCCTGCTAACAATGCTCTTCTTTTCGGTGATGCCGGAACCGGAAAATCCACCTCGATCAAGGCCATCATCAACCAGTATTACGGCAAGGGCCTCCGGATGATCGAGATTTTCAAGCATCAGTTCCGGGACCTGAACAAGGTCATTGCTCAGATCAAGAACCGGAATTACCGCTTCATTATCTATATGGACGATCTCTCCTTCGAAGAGTTCGAGACGGATTACAAGTATCTGAAGGCTGTCATCGAGGGCGGTCTGGAAAAGAAGCCGGATAACGTCCTGATCTATGCGACCAGCAACCGCCGCCATCTGGTTCGGGAAAATGCCGGCGACAAGAAGGAATATGACGACCTTCACAAGAATGACACCATTCAGGAAAAACTGTCTCTGTCCTACCGTTTCGGCTGCAAGATCTACTATGAGGCACCGTCGCCAAAGGACTTTAAGAAGATTGTCTTAAGTCTCCGCGACCGGGCAGGGCTTTCCATCAGTGATAAGGAAGTCCTTGAGGAGGCCAACAAGTGGGAGCTGTCTCATGGAGGACTGTCCGGGCGTACGGCCCAGCAGTTCATTGATGATCTGACCGGAAAGCTGGAAATGCAGGACAGGACAGAAGAATAAGAAGAACTGGCAGCGGACTCTGAAAGCGGATTTATCAGACTTCCGGAAGACAGAGCCGGCTGCCGGATAAACGAGTAAAGAAATAAAAAAAGAAGTTGACACGCGGGCAGGAGCGTAGTATTATATCACATGTTGTAACAAGAAAGCAGAGTATCCACTCTCACCTAAGCACTGAAAATGTGACTTAGTGTTCATGATGTTTCCTTTGATCTTTTTGATCCGAAGAGATATGTATGATTGTGGATAGCCTGCCTATCCACTTTTTTTGTTGTCAGAAAGACAGTAGAGAAAGCGGTCTGCTGAGAGAAGACTTACGGAGGTAGCACCAATTAGCGATTTAATGATTAACGAGCAGATCAGAGACAAAGAAGTCCGCCTGATCGGTTCCCATGGAGAACAGCTGGGAATTATGTCTGCAAGAGATGCCTATAAGATGGCTCAGGATGAGAATCTTGACCTTGTCAAAGTGGCACCGAAAGCAAAGCCGCCTGTATGCAAAATCATTGATTACGGCAAATATCGTTATGAGATGGCCCGTAAGGAGAAAGAAGCCAAGAAAAAGCAGAAGACGATCGAGGTCAAGGAGATCCGTATGTCTCCCAACATCGATTCCAATGACCTTTCCACCAAGACAAACGCTGCGCGCAAGTTCTTGGAGAAAGGCAACAAGGTAAAGGTAACACTTCGCTTCCGCGGAAGAGAGATGGCTCACGTTTCGAGCTCTCAGCATATCTTGGACGACTTCGCTGCAGCCCTTGAGGATGTGGCTGTCGTTGAGAAGCGGCCGAAAATGGAAGGCAGAAGCATCAGCATTGTTTTGTCACAGAAAAAGAACTAAGGAGGAATAGGTTATGCCTAAGACCAAAACCAAGAGAGCAGCTGCAAAGCGGTTCAAAGCCACAGCAAATGGTAATCTGAAGAGAAGCAAGGCTTTCAAGAGCCATATTCTTACAAAGAAGACCACCAAGCGTAAGAGAAATCTTCGTAAGGCAGGTTATGCAGACGCAACCAACGTTAAGAATATGAAGAAAATTTTACCTTATCTCTGATTCGGACAGGAGGAAACATAAATGGCAAGAATTAAGGGCGGTTTAAACGCCAAGAAGAAACATAATCGTGTACTGAAGATGGCCAAGGGATACCGCGGAGCAAGATCCAAGCAGTATCGTGTTGCCAAGCAGTCTGTAATGAGAGCTCTTACCTCCTCCTATGCAGGACGTAAGGAAAGAAAGAGACAGTTCCGTTCTCTCTGGATTGCCCGTATCAATGCTGCAGCAAGACTGAACGGTCTTTCCTACAGCAAGCTTATGCATGGCTTAAAGCTGGCTGGTGTTGAAGTCAACCGAAAGATGCTGGCTGATCTGGCAGTAAGTGATTCTGCAGGATTTACAAAGCTTTGTGATATTGCAAAAGAAAAGATTGCATAATAAAATAAATGGTGGCTGACAGGTTCAGCCACCATTTTTTATTGTACAAAGGAGGATGTGTTATGGCAATCTTAGTTACCGGAGGCGCTGGCTTTATCGGAAGCCATACCTGCGTCGAGCTTCTGAACAACGGAAAAGAAGTTGTAGTGCTGGATAATCTCTGCAATGCAAATCCCAAGTCCCTGGAGCGGGTACGCGAGATCACCGGAAAAGATCTGAAGTTCTATGAGGGAGATATTCGTGACCGTGAGATCTTAAAGAAGATCTTCAAGGAAAACACGATCGAAAGCGTCATCCATTTCGCAGGTCTGAAGGCTGTCGGTGAATCGGTACATATGCCGGTAGAATACTATGATAATAATATCAATGGAACTCTGACCCTGGTTGATGAGATGAGAAAGGCCGGCGTCAAGAATATCATCTTCTCTTCCTCTGCAACCGTATACGGAAATCCTGCACAGATTCCTATTACCGAGGAATGCCCCAAGGGAACCTGCACTAACCCCTATGGCTGGACTAAGTGGATGATTGAGCAGATCCTGACGGATCTTCATACAGCAGATGCAGAGTGGAATGTCGTTCTTCTCCGTTATTTCAACCCGATCGGAGCTCATCCGACAGGACTGATGGGAGAGAATCCTTCCGGTATTCCCAACAACCTTATGCCCTATATTACCCAGGTAGCCATCGGAAAGCTGGATCACCTGAACATTTTCGGCAATGACTATGACACACCGGACGGAACCTGCGTTCGTGACTACATCCATGTCATGGATTTGGCCAGCGGCCATGTGGCAGCTTTAAAGAAGCTGGAGCCGGGCAGCGGTGTTTCCATCTACAACCTGGGAACTGGTATCGGCTACAGTGTACTGGATATCGTCAATAACTTCGAGAAGGCAAATGACTTAAAGATTCCTTATGAGTTTGCTCCCCGGAGAGAGGGCGACGTTCCTCAGTGCTATTCCGATGCATCGAAGGCTGAACGTGAGCTCGGCTGGAAGGCAAAATACGGCATCCTTGAGATGTGCCGGGATTCCTGGAACTGGCAGAAGAAGAACCCGAACGGATACGAGGACTAAAAAAAATTGAAAAAAGTACTTGCATTTTTCTTATGACTTCTGTATAGTATCTATTGTTGACGCGGTTCAACCGAGTCAACAATCTGGTTCGTTGGTCAAGTGGCTAAGACGTCGCCCTCTCACGGCGAAAACAGGGGTTCGACTCCCCTACGAACTACTTTTATAGCCCAACCCTAAAGGTACCGGTTTTTAACCGGTACTTATTTTTTGCTTGTATATTCTATGGTTCTGTGCTATTTTATAACCGTAGCAGCTAGTTGAGAGTGGGCGGGAACGTCCACTCTCAATTTCGTATTCAGCCTTTTTCAGGAGGGAAAATGAGTAGAAGATCAGAGCTTTATGAGAAGAAGACGGAAGCCTTTCTTCAGCCGATCCTGGATCGAATGGGCTTTGAGCTTGTGGATGTGGAATTCGTGAAGGAAGCTGGTGAGTATTTCCTTCGCGCCTATATCGATAAGCCGGGCGGAATCGAGCTGGACGACTGCGTTGCAGTCTCTCAGGAAATGAATGAGATCCTGGACCGGGAAGATTATATCAATGAGGCATATACCTTTGAGGTCTCGTCCCCGGGTCTGACCCGTCCCCTGAAAAAGGAGAAGGACTATGAGAGGAATCTGAACAGGCCGATTGAGGTCAGAACCTATAAGGCCTATGACGGAGACAAATATTTCACGGGCGACCTGGCCGCCTATACTGACGATACAATCACCCTGAAACTGCCGGACAGAGAGCTTACCATCAAGAGAAGCGATATATCGGCGATCAATCAGGCTTTTGTGGATTAAATTGAAACCGGAGGAAAAAATGGCAAAGTTAAAAGCAGCAAAGAACAAAAAGGACCTTCTGAATGCAGCAAAGGATTTTGAGAGAGAGGAAGGCCTGGACCGGTCCCTGATGCTCGATGGCGTTAAGCGCGAGCTCTTACGGAAATGCGAGATCCGTTTCGGAACATCCGATAATGTTACGGTTATGGTGGATCCGAAGACCTGTGACTACCATGTCATCCGTGAGCTTACCGTAGCAGATCCCATTACCGACCGTCCGACTCAGGTTACTCCGGCAGAGGCATTCATGATTGACAGGAAGCATCACGAAATCGGCGATGTGGTCAAGGAAGAGGTCGAGGTTCAGAATATCGGCCAGGTTGCCCAGAATGCAGGCCGCAATGCCATCATGCAGAAGGCCATCACTATGCTTGAGGAAGAGAAGAACATCCCGAGAGAGATCGTCTTCCATGCCATCCGGAGCGCCATCATGACCGCCTGCAAGAATACCTACGATCATACCGACAACATCACGATCGATATTGATCCGGATACCTGCGAGTATCATGTCCGTTCCTCCAAGAACATCGTCGAGACCGTCGAGGATCCCGAGACCGAGATCTCCCTGGAAGAAGCCCAGGAGAAGGACGGAAGCTACAAGATCGGCGAGGTTTACACCGAGGAGATCGATTCCAAGACCTTCGGCCGTATTGCAGCAAGCGCAGCCAGAGGCGTCATGATGCAGGACATCCATGAGGAAGAGCACCGCATCATCCTCGAGGAGTACACAAGACTCAATCATACCGTCATTACCGGTATCGTACAGCGTAAGATCGGCAAGTCCTACAGCATCAACCTGGGCACTGCAGATGCCATCCTGACCGAGCGCGAGCAGATCCGCGGAGAGAGCTACCGGCCCAACGACCGCTACAAATTCTATGTCCTTGACGTCAAGGATTCCCGCCGGGGAACCAAGATCTATGTCTCCAGAACCCATCCGGATCTTGTCCGCCGTCTCTTCGAGCAGGAGGTTGTCGAGATTCGCGACGGTATCGTCGAGATCAAGAATATCGCAAGAGAGGCCGGCAACCGTACCAAGATGGCTGTCTGGTCCAATGATGAAAATGTAGACCCTGTCGGAGCCTGTGTCGGCATGAACGGAACCCGTGTCAATGCCGTAGTCGAAGAACTCCACAACGAAAAGATCGATATTATCAACTGGGATGAGAACCCGGCCCGTCTGATCGAGAATGCTCTGTCACCGGCTAAGGTTATTTCCGTTATCGCTGATTCCGAAGAGAAGACTGCCAAGGTCGTTGTTCCGGATTATCAGCTGTCTCTGGCGATCGGCCGTGAGGGACAGAATGCCCGTCTGGCAGCCCGTCTGACCGGCTACAAGATCGATATCAAGAGTGAGACCCAGGCCAGAGAGTCCGGTGACTTCTTCGATATGGATGAAGAGTATTATGATGAAGACGGCTATTATGAAGATGAAGACGGAGATCTGCTCCTGGATGATGAGGCAGCTGATGCAGATGATGATCTTCTGATCGATGATGGCGAGGCAGCTTCCGAGGAAGAGTCTTCCGAGTCTGCAGAGACCGGGGACGAGTCCTCTGAGGAGTCCGAAAGCGAAGAAGGAAGTCAGAATGACGAAGAATAAGAGACCCGAGAGACGCTGTGCCGCCTGCGGAAGGGTCCGGGACCCGAAGGAGATGTTCCGTCTGGTCCGAAGACCGGACGGAAGCGTCGGTCTGGATTTAAAAGGCCGGGAAAACGGGCGCGGTGCCTATATCTGCAAGTCAGAGGCCTGCCTGGAAAAGGCCATTCAGAAAAAAGCAGTTGACAGGTCACTTAAGGCGGCGGTAGATCCTACAATCTGGGATCAGGTCAGGAAAGAACTGGAAAAATGATAAGAAAACTGAAATCAATGCTCGGAATTGCCGAGAAATCCGGAAAACTGAAAAGCGGAAACTACCAGGTGGAAGAAGCCGTGAAGGAAGGAAAGGCATTTCTGGTTTTGGTGGCAGAGGACGGTTCCAAACGGACCATAAAATCCTATCAGGATATGTGCAGTTTCTATGAAACGCCGATTTATATAGATGGAACTATTGATGAAATCAGTCAGGCCATCGGAAAGACGAACCGGGCAGCGGTCTGCATTAATGACCGAAGCCTTGGAGAAGCCTTAAAGAAGCTGATTGAAGAGGATATGAAAACGGAGGATGAAGCATGGCAAAAATGAGAGTTCATGAACTCGCAAAAGAGCTTGGGGCATCAAGCAGGGATGTATTGGAGTATCTGAACTCCACCGGACTGGAGCTGAAGACCGTATCTTCCGGCGTTGACGAGGAGTCCGTAAGGAAGGCGGAAGCCCATTTCGGAAAAGCCGGTGCGAAAACCTCCGAGCCGGAAAAAACTGTCCTTAAGACTGTACATCCGGCCAGGCCCATTCGGACGGAAAGGCCCGGAAGTCCGACAAAGGCAGAAAAAACAGAGAAGACAGAAGATCAAGCGGTGAAAGAAGGATCAAAGCCTGTGAATAAAGAAAATCCCGAGGTCAACAAGGAAAATAAAGAGGCAAAGGCACAAGCTGCTCCCAGAAAGAAGAAGCCGACCATTACGGCTGTCTTTAATGCCCAGTATTCTGGAAAATTCAGAGACCATCGTGGCAGCAAGTCTGCTAGCGGTGACCGGAAGAACGGACGGGGCGATCGTCCTGCCGCAAATGGCGGCAGCGGATCCGCACACGGTGACAGAAGAAAGCCGGTAAGACGGGACGGTCAGCGGACCAATGCCAATCCCATGTCCAGACCTCTGATCAAGCCCAGAAGCGGATCCGGCCCTATCCGTGCCGACGGAACCAGAAAGGGCGAGCCGACCCTGGCAGAGCAGCAGAAGATGCAGAAGATGCGGGAGGCTGAAGAGGCCAAGAAAAAGGCACTCGAAGAGGCAAAGCTTATGGATGAGCGTGCCAGGGCAGCCGAGGCTGAGAAGAAGGCAAAGGCTGAGGCAGAAGCCGGATCTAGGGAGACAGAAGGAAGCAGGACAGCAGAGAAAGCTGCAGAAAACCGTCCGGCATCTTCCGACCGTCAGGCCAGAAACAATGAAGAGAAAAACAGCCGGAATGGCAGAAATGACCGCAATGGCCGGAATGAAAAGCCGGAGCGCAATAACCGGAACGATCACAAGAAGAATGACCGGAATGACCGGAACAGCCGCCCGGCTGCATCCTCCGAGAATTCCGGCAAGGACAGCCGGAAGAATAACCGGAAGAAGAATGACAGAAGAGACCGGAACTCCTATAACGATAAGAATCAGGAGCGCTTCGTAAATCTCGAAAAGAACGGCGGAAAGAAGAACAACAAGAAGCCGCACGAGAAGAAGGAGGCCGCTGAGGAGGAAATCAAGTCCATCAAGCTGCCGGATCATATTACCCTTCGTGAGCTGGCTGAACGGATGAAGATCGAACCTTCCCAGATCATCAAGAAGCTCTTCCTTCAGGGCGTCATGATCACACTGAACACCAGTCTTGACTATGACAAGGCGGAAGAGATCGCCATGGATTACGACATCCTCTGCGAGCATGAGGAAAAGGTCGATCTCATCAAGGAATATCTCAAGGAAACAGATGATGAGGATCCCAAGGATCTGGTACCCAGGCCTCCGGTTGTATCGGTTATGGGTCATGTCGATCACGGTAAAACCTCCCTTCTGGATGCCATCCGTGATACCAAGGTTGCCAACCGCGAGGCCGGCGGCATTACCCAGAAGATCGGTGCCTATGTAGTAGAGGCAAACGGCCGGAAGATCACCTTCCTTGATACCCCCGGACATGAAGCTTTTACAGCCATGCGTATGCGTGGCGCAAATTCCACTGATATCGCAGTCCTGGTTGTCGCAGCCGATGACGGTGTCATGCCTCAGACTGTTGAGTCCATCAACCATGCCAAGGCAGCCGGCGTCGAGATTATCGTTGCAGTCAACAAGATCGATAAGCCCAATGCCAATATCGACCGTGTCAAGCAGGAACTTTCCGAGTACGATCTGATCCCTGAGGACTGGGGCGGCAGCACCGTCTTCTGTCCGGTATCCGCAAAAACTCATGAAGGTATCGACAACCTTCTCGAAATGATCCTTCTGACTGCGGATGTCATGGAATTAAAGGCCAACCCCAAGGCCAAGGGCCGTGGAATCGTCATCGAGTCCCAGCTGGATAAGGGCCGTGGTGTTGTTGCAACTGTTCTGGTACAGAACGGAACTCTCCATGTCGGAGATCCGGTATCTGCAGGATCTTCCTACGGCAAGGTCCGTGCCATGGTCGATGAAAACGGCCGCAGAGTCAAGTCTGCAGGACCTTCGGTTCCGGTTGAGATTCAGGGCCTGAATGAAGTGCCTTCTGCAGGTGAGATCCTTCTGGTTCATGATTCCGATCGTGACGCCAGAAACTTCGCTCAGGAATTTGTCAACGAAGAGAAGAACAAGCTCGTGGAAGAGAGCCGTTCCCGGATGTCTCTGGAGAATCTGTCTGATCAGATCAAGTCCGGAAGCCTCAAGGAGCTGGACGTCATTGTCAAGGCAGACGTACAGGGTTCTGTCGAGGCAGTCAAGCAGTCCCTGGAGAAGCTCTCGAACGACGAGGTCGTTGTCAAGGTCATCCATGGCGGTGTCGGTGCCATCACCGAATCCGATGTGGTACTTGCCTCTGCCTCCAATGCCATCATCATCGGCTTCAATGTCCGCCCGGATGCGGTTGCCAAGGATATCGCCGAGCGCGAGCATGTTGATATCCATCTCTATGATGTCATCTATAATGCGATCGAGGATGTCGAGCGGGCTATGAAGGGTATGCTGGAGCCTGTCTACGAGGAGCGCGTCATCGGCCATGCCGAGGTACGTCAGACCTTCAAGGCTTCCGGTATCGGCCTGATCGCCGGATGTGTAGTAAATGACGGCGTGATCGAGCGGGGCTGCAAGATCCGCCTGACCCGCGGCAAGGATCAGCTTTTCGACGGCGATCTTGCTTCCTTAAAGCGTTTCAAGGACGATGTCAAGGAAGTCAAGGCCGGCTTCGAGTGCGGTATTGTCTTAAAGGATTACACTTCCGACATCCAGGAGGGCGATATCATGGAAGCCTACAAGATGGTCGAGGTTCCGCGCGAGTAATTTAATAAAGGAGAAAAACTTGCGTAAAAACAGTATTAAAAATATCAGAATCAACGAGGAGGTCCTTCGGGAGCTCTCCGATATTATCCGAAACAAGGTCAAGGATCCCCGCATCGCCCCGGTCACCTCTGTGACCGGAGTCGAGGTGGCTCCGGATTTGAAGACCTGTAAGATCTGGATCAGCGTCCTTGGGGATGAGGAGGCCGAGAAGAAGACCATGGAGGGCTTAAACAGCTCCAAGAACTTCATCCGCCACGAGCTGGCCCGGACCGTAAATCTTAGAAACACGCCGGAGCTTTTCTTCCACCTGGATACCTCGATCGCTTATGGTGTCCATATGTCGAAGATGATCGACAAGGTCAACCATGGACTGAAGGTTTCGGATCTGGACAAAGCTGACAAAAAAGAGGACTAAAATGACCTTTCATCTGGAAACTGAAATCGAAAATGCAGACCGGATCGGTATTGCCGGCCATGTCCGGCCGGACGGAGACTGCGTAGGCAGTCTTCTTGCCGTCTATAATTACATCCATGAAAATTTCCCGGACAAGGACCTTCACGCTTTTTTAGAACCCATTCCGGACTGCTTTTCCTTTCTGACAAATGCAGACCGGATCGAAGAGCCCGGAAAGCCGCAGGCTTCCTTTGATCTCTTTATCGTCGTGGACTGCGGCGAGCCTGGCAGACTCGGGGATGCCGAGGAATATCTCAAGGGAGCAAGGACCATCTGCATCGACCATCATCTCTCGAACGGAGACGGCTTTGCAGATCTGAACTATATTGTTCCGGATGCATCATCAGCCTGCGAACTGGTCTATAACCTTCTTCCCAAGGAAGCCATCAGCCGGGAAATCGCAGAGTGTCTCTACACGGGGATGGTGACGGATACCGGAGTCTTCCAGTATTCCTCCACCCATCACAGTACTATGGAAGCTGCCGGTCAGCTTATGGATCTGGGTATTGATTATCCGGCCATTGTGGACCGGGTCTTTAATGAAAAGACCTTTGTTCAGAACCGGCTCATGGGCCTGGCCCTGATGAAGGCAAAGCTGAATGAGACCGGGTTAGTTATCTCCAGTGTCATTACGACGGAGGATTTCAGGACCTGTCAGGCGGATCCCATGGATACCGAGGGCATTGTTTCCCAGCTTCGGGTAACCAGGGGTGTCCAGGCGGCCGTCTTCCTTCATCAGAATCCGGACGGAACCTATAAGGGAAGCCTCCGGGCCAAGGGCAATATCCTGAACGTGGCCGAGATCGCTCAGAACTTCCATGGCGGCGGACACGCCAAGGCAGCCGGCTTCCGTGTGGATCAGGATCAGGACCCCGATGAGGTCATTTCCGCCATCAGTCAGGCAGTCGAAGAACAGCTGAGAAACGGCGGGTATTATTGATGGAAAAGGAATTGCAGAATAGATCGGTCAGCAGAGCGGCAAAGGGATCGAAAAGCATCCTGAGAAGCGGATGTATCCTCATTGACAAGCCGGCCGGCTTTACTTCCTTTGATGTCGTCGCCAAGCTGCGCGGCATGCTGCATGAAAAGAAGATCGGCCACAACGGGACTCTGGATCCGGATGCCACCGGTTTATTAGAGATTTTTGTCGGAAGAGGCACCAAGGCTGTGCCTCTTCTTTCGGATCACGACAAGACTTATGAGGCGGTTCTGCGCCTGGGAATCAAGACCGACACCGAGGATCTGTCCGGTCAGATCTTAAGCGACAGATCGGACCTGGTCGGAAATCTTACGGAAGAAAAAATCCACGAGGCTTTTTCTGCCATTCAGAGCCGGACCAGTCAGATCCCGCCCATGTATTCGGCCAAGAAGGTTAGCGGAAAGAAGCTTTATGAGCTGGCAAGAAAGGGACAGGAAATTGAACGGAAGGCCGTTCCTATTGAAATCTATGAACTGAAGATTGAAGAAATCAGCCTGCCGGATATCCGTTTTACGGCCCATGTATCCAAAGGCACCTATATCCGGACCATTTGTTCGGATATCGGAGACTTCCTGGGTACCGGTGCCTGCATGGCATCCCTTCGGAGAACGAAGATCGGACAGACCGATGTGAAGGATGCCCTGAGCCTGAATGAGCTTCAGAACCTCGTCGACCATGGCAGGGCAGAAGAAGCTCTGATCCCCCTGGACCGGATGTTTCCATATTCCAAGGCTTATGTCCAGCCCCAGGCCGACAGATATCTTTTAAATGGAAATCCCATTTATGCGGAAGAGGTCTGCTTTTTCTCCAAGAATGGGCGAGATGCGGAAGGCTTTGTCGAAAATCCGTCTTCTTCAGATGAAAGCGCGGATGGCTTTTCTGGGAATTCTGCAGGACAGGAAAAGGGCCGGGTCCGTCTCTACCTGTCCGATCAGAAGACCTTTGCCGGTATTTTTGAAAAGAAGGGCAGTCTTTACAAAGCAGTTAAAATCTTTCTGGAGTAAGAACATGCAGTATATCACAAGCTTTTTTGACAGCAGGATCGATGTGCCGACCGCTATATCGGTCGGAAAATTCGACGGCCTTCACCGGGGCCACGAGCTGCTTTTAGACCGGATTCGGTCCAAGGCACCCGAGCTTTCCTCCTGCCTTGTCACTTTTGACATTCCGCCGAAGAACCGGATCGACCACGAGGAAGGCAGAAGCCTTCTGACTCGGGAAGAGCGGAAAAGTGAGCTCTCGGGACAGAAAATCGACTACCTTCTGGAATGCCCCTTTACCGACCGCTTCATGAAGCTTTCTCCGGAAGAATTTATTCAGACCCTGGTCTCGAATTTCTCCATGAAATATATGGCGATTGGCCGCGATTTTCGTTTCGGCTATCAGGGAGCCGGAGACATTGAAAGTCTGGAAGAACTGTCGAAGAAATACGGCTTTACCTACGATGTGATCGATAAAATAAGTTATAAGGGCAGAGAAATCAGCTCGACCTATATTCGGGAAGACATTGAAAAGGGAAAGGTTGAGGAAGCCCATGAGCTTCTTGGCTATCCCTACTTCATATGGGGCGAAATCATTCACGGAAACCATATCGGAACCGGTATGGGTGTGCCGACGATCAACCAGCTGCCTCCCAGGGAGAAGCTTCTTCCGCCCAAGGGCGTCTACATTACAGAAGTCGAAATCGACCACCGGGTCTTCCATGGAGTGACGGATATCGGAGTCAAGCCGACCGTTCAAACGGATGGCCGCATGGGTGTGGAGACCCACATCCTTGATTTCAAGGCGGATGTCTATGAGAAGGAAGCCAAGGTCCTTTTTCTAAAATATCTGAGGCCGGAGATGAAGTTTGATTCCCTGGAGGACCTGAAAACGCAGATCCTTTCGGACAGTCATGCCGCCCTGGATTATTTCAATAAAAAATCCGGTTTACAAGCCATCTAAGCTATGATATATTTAACAACGGTGCTGACCTGGGTTCAGTTGACGGAATTTCCGACCCCAGCTTAATCCGGGCATATAATCTGCAGGAATCCTGCAGGAGAAAATGGAGGAAAAACCATGATTACAAAGGAAAAGAAGACAGCTATTATCAATGAGTACGCAAGAACTCCCGGCGATACCGGTTCACCTGAGGTTCAGGTTGCAGTTCTGACCGAGCGTATCGCAGAGCTTACCGAGCATCTGAAGCAGAACCCCAAGGATCATCATTCCAGACGCGGACTTCTGAAGATGGTAGGTAAGAGAAGAAACCTTCTTGCTTATCTGAAGAACGTTGATATCGAGCGTTACAGATCTCTGATTGAGCGCCTTGGCCTCAGAAAATAATAGAAGCCTTTCGGAGCGGAACAGCATCAGCATGCCGTTCCGCTTCTTTAGTTAGATGTAGGGGATAAACCCCATGTGAATCGTTAGGAGACGTGAGATGGTAAAGACATTCGAAATGGAACTGGCCGGACGTCCTCTTAGAGTAGAGGTCGGCAAGGTCGCAAAACAGGCAAACGGAGCCGTTTTCATTCAGTATGGTGAGACCACCCTGCTGTGCACGGCTACGGCATCTGATGCACCGAGAGAAGGTATTGATTTCTTCCCTCTCTCTGTTGAATTTGAAGAGAAATTCTATTCGGTCGGCAAATTCCCGGGCGGATTCAAGAAGAGAGAAGGAAAGGCATCGGATAACTCCGTTCTGACCGCACGTGTCATCGACCGTCCCATGCGTCCCCTTTTCCCTAAGGATTTCAGGAACGATGTAACCTTAAACAACATGGTTATGTCCGTTGATCCCGAATGCCGTCCGGAGCTGGTCGCTATGATCGGTACCGCTATGGCAACCTGCATTTCCGATATTCCCTTCGACGGCCCCTGCGCTATGACCCAGGTCGGCATGAAAAACGGCGAATTCATCATCAACCCTTCTCAGAAGGACTGGGATGAGGGCGATCTGGAGCTGACTGTAGCTTCCACCCGCGACAAGGTCATCATGATCGAGGCCGGTGCCAATCTGATCTCCGATGACAAGATGATCGAGGCCATCTACAAGGCTCATGAAGTCAACCAGTCCATCATCAAGCTGATCGACCAGATGGTTGCCGAGGTCGGAAAGCCCAAGTTCACCTATGAGAGCGTTGCCGTTCCTGCTGAAATGTTCGAGGACATGAAGAAGATCGTTTCTCCGGAAGAGATGGAAGAGGCAGTCTTCACCGATGACAAGCAGGCCCGCGAGGAAAATGTAAAGCAGATCACCGAGAAGATCCGCGAAGCCTATGCTGAGAACGAGGACTGGCTTCCTCTGGTTGACGATGCTGTCTACCAGTATGAAAAGAAGACCGTCCGGAAGATGATCCTGAAGGACCACAAGCGTCCCGATGGCAGAAGGATCGACCAGATCCGCCCGCTTTCTGCAGAGGTTGATCTGATTCCCCGTGTTCATGGTTCCGCCATGTTCACCCGTGGACAGACTCAGATCTGTGATGTTGTCACCCTGGCTCCTCTGTCCGAGGTTCAGAAGATCGACGGACTGGATCCCAATATCACCGAGAAGCGTTACATCCATCAGTATAACTTCCCTTCCTATTCTGTCGGCGAGACCAAGCCGTCCAGAGGACCGGGACGTCGTGAGATCGGCCATGGCGCACTGGCAGAGCGTGCCCTGGTTCCGGTACTTCCTTCCGTAGAAGAGTTCCCTTACGCCATCCGTGCCGTATCCGAGACCTTCGAGTCCAACGGATCCACCTCCATGGCATCGACCTGTGCTTCCTGTATGTCTCTGATGGCAGCCGGCGTTCCTCTGAAGGACATGGTGGCTGGTATTTCCTGCGGACTGGTTACCGGAGACACCGATGACGACTATGTTGTTCTGACCGATATCCAGGGTCTTGAGGATTTCTTTGGCGATATGGACTTCAAGGTTACCGGTACTCATGAAGGAATCTCTGCTATCCAGATGGATATCAAGATCCACGGTCTGACCCGTCCGATCGTTGAGGAAGCCATCCACAGAGCCCATGAAGCCAGAAACTTCATCATGGACACCTGCATGTCCAAGGCTATTGCCGAGCCTCGTAAGGAGCTTTCCAAGTATGCTCCGAAGATCTTCTCCATGAATATCGATCCTCAGAAGATCGGTGATGTCGTAGGTCAGAGAGGAAAGACCATCAACGAGATCATTGATCGGACCGGCGTCAAGATCGATATTACCGATGACGGACGTGTCGATCTCTGCGGCAATGACATGGAAGGCATTGAAGAAGCCAAGCGCCTGATCGAGATCATTACAACCGATTACTACAAGGGACAGATCCTGACCGGTAAGGTTGTAAGCATTAAGGAATTCGGCGCTTTCATCGAATTTGCTCCCGGAAAAGAGGGCATGGTTCATATCAGTAAGATCGCTAAGGAGCGGATTGACCGGGTTGAGGATGTTCTGACCCTGGGCGATATCGTCAAGGTCATCTGCCTGGGCAAAGATAAGATGGGACGGATGTCCTTCAGTATCAAGGATGTGCCTGCAGAAGAGCGGTAAGCCCCTGCTTCCCGGATATATAATGTGAAATGATCGGGACGGGAGTCCTGATTTGAAAATCGGGGCTCTTTGGCCCCGATTTTTTTCTGAGGATTTATCAGGAAATGAGGAAGACGTTTTTAAGGGATTTTCAGTCCCGATGAATGGTATCCTTTTCTGAAGTGAATTTTTGAGGTAAGCTATGGAACTGAGTGTGCATCTGGATGCCTTTGACGGGCCCCTGGATCTGCTTTTGCATCTGATTGACAAGAATAAGGTCAGTATTTATGACATTCCCATCGCTGTCATTACGGATCAGTATCTGGACTATATTGATTCCATGAGACAGGCGGATCTGGATGTCATGAGTGAATTCCTGGTCATGGCCGCAACGCTTCTGGATATCAAGTCCCGCATGCTTCTCCCCAGGGAGGAGGATGAAAACGGAGAGGAGATCGACCCGAGGTCGGAGCTTGTGGAGAGGCTTCTGGAATATAAGATGTACCGCTGCGTTTCGGAAGAACTGGCCGACATGCAGAAAGAGGCGGAGCCCCTTTATTTCCATGATCCGGATATACCCAAGGAGGTTAGATCCTACGAGGAGCCGGTGGATGTCCATAAGCTTCTCAATGGACTGACATTGGATGATTTAAGCAAGGTCTTCGAGTCTGTCCTTCGTCAGAAGGAAAACAGGGTCGATCCGATCCGGTCTACCTTTGGAAAAATCGAAAAGGAAGAGGTCTCTCTGGAGGACAAGATGAAGGAGCTGACAGGCTTCGCGAAAAGCCATAAGAAGTTCTCCTTCCGCCAGCTTCTGACCAGGCAGTCCTCCCGGGTTCAGGTCATCGTGACCTTCCTTTCCATTCTGGAGCTTATGAAGACCGGGCAGATTACCATCCGACAGGAAGAGGCCTTTGGAGAGATTGAAATCACCTCCCATCTGACGGAGGAGAAGGCGTAAAAAAGCGGAATCAAATCCTGCTGATGGAAGTGGACAAAATGAAAATCTGAATCAGAAAATCATAGATTACAGATATCCAAAATCGAAAAGCGGGCGAACAAATAATAAAGAGTGGTGAGAACTATGGAAGATAAGGAAAAAAAGCAGGCAATCGAGGGCATCCTCTTTGCCATGGGAGATTCTGTGTCGGCGGATCAGCTGGCAAAGGCCCTGGAGATCCCGGAAAAGGATGCTGAAAGGTTGGTCACAGAGCTCCAGAGAACCTATGAGGAACAAGACCGCGGCATCCGTATCCGCAATGTGAACGGCGCCTACCAGATGTCAACCTCGAAAGAAGTCTATCCCTATCTGATCCGCCTGGCCAAGCAGCCCCGGAAATATGCCCTGACGGAGGTCCTTCTGGAGACCCTGTCCATCATTGCCTACAAGCAGCCGGTCACCAAGGCCGAGATCGAAAAGATCCGAGGAGTCTCTTCCGACCATGCGGTCAACAAGCTGGTGGAATACGGACTGGTCCAGGAGCTGGGCCGTCTGGATGCGCCTGGCCGGCCCATTCTTTTCGGAACGACCGATGACTTTTTACGGGCCTTCGGTATCTCCAGCGTCGAGGAGCTTCCGGTGGTTGACCCGGCCCGGGTCGAGGAGTTTACGGCTGAGGCGGAGGAAGAGGCCCGGGAGGTCCTGAAAGAGGAAAAAACGGGCAGTGACACAAATGCAGCGGATGTATAGGTTCATTGAATTTGTCAATAATTTAACGGAATATCAGTTGTTTTGATGATCGTATTAGGATAGAATACATTACGTATGAAATTTATCAGCTTTATGGAGGATAGCAGCATGAGTGAACGTAAGAACAGTCTTGCAGCTCAGAGAATCCAGCGCGTGCTTGATGAAAACAGCTTCGTTGAGCTTGGCGCAGGCATTACCAGCCGGAATACGGATTTCAACCTGAGTAAAGATGACACCCCATCCGACGGAGTAATTACCGGCCATGGTCTGATCGACGGCAATCTTGTCTTCGTATACAGCCAGGACAATTCCGTACTGGGCGGCACGATCGGTGAGATGCATGCAAGAAAGATCCGGAATATCTACCGGATGGCAGTGAAGATGGGCGCACCTGTAATCGGTTTCTTAGATTGCGGCGGTGTACGTCTGCAGGAATCCTTTGATGCCCTTGAGAGCATCGGATCCATCTACCAGGAAGCAGTCAAGGCTTCGGGTGTTGTACCTGAAATTACTGCAGTTGTAGGAAAGTGCGGCGGCGGAATGTCGATTCTTGCCGGCGTCAGCGATTTCGTCTTCATGACAGAGGACGCCAAGCTTTTCCTGAATTCTCCGGATGCCATTCCGGGAAACAATCAGGATGCCTGCGACAGCGCTTCCGCCAAGTTCCAGTATGAGAATACCGGACTGGTAGACGGTGTCGGCTCTGAGGAAGATATTGCAGATGCAATTCGAAATCTCGTTACCATTCTTCCCGGCTCCAACCTTGAGGATGGCTGCTTCAATGAATGCGAGGATGATCTGAACCGCGCATCCGAGATTACAGCAGACAGCGATCCTGCACAGATTGCAGCCGAGCTTTCCGATAATCATGTTTTCGTTGAGACAAAGAAGGGTTATGCCGCTTCCTTCGTTACAGGCTTTATTCAGCTCGACGGACAGACCGTCGGTCTGGTTGGAAACAGGGAAGACAAGCTGACTACCGGCGGATGCCGCAAGGCCGCAGACTTCGTCCGCTTCTGTGATGCTTTCTCCATTCCGGTTCTGACTCTTACCAATGTTTCAGGCTATGAAGCAAGCCTTCATGCAGAGAAGACCCTGCCCAAGGCTCTTTCCGCTTTCGTATTCGCTCTATCCGAGGCAACCGTTCCGAAGATCAATCTGATCACAAAGAAGGCTGTCGGATCCGCCTATATTCTTATGAATTCCAAGTCTGTCGGCGCAGATCTCTGCCTGGCATTCCCGGATGCCGAGATGGGTATCATGGATGCGGATCTTGCTGCAAAGCTTATGTATGCAGATGACGAGAACGCAGACCTTTCCAAGGCAGCCGCTGAATTCGATGAGAAGCAGTCCGGTGTTGTGAACGCGCTCCGCCGCGGCTATATCGACCGCCTGGTAAATCCTGCAGACGCACGGAAGTACCTGATCGCAGGCTTTGAGATGCTCTGCACCAAACAGGAAGACGAGACCTATAAAAAGCATGGCACAAAGTAAGTGAGGTACTTATGAAAATGAAGAAAAGATTCGTCCTTTTCGCCTGCATGCTCGTCATGATGTTTACTCTGGTTTCCTGCGGGAATTCAATTAACGATCAGAAGAAGGTCTATGGCTATAACAGATCTGATCTGGAACAGAGTGTTCAGACTATGACAACCAGCCTGTCGCAGATCTCTGCAAAGGATGCGGCAAGCCAGGCCGAGCAGTACAGAACTGCATCTGAGACGGCATCGGGTGACGAAAAGGACCAGGATGTAATGTATGAGACCCTGCTTCAGAACTGGGCTGACAATGCGAACACCCTCGGCGAACTGAAGGGCTTCGGCGAATTTAAGATCGAGAAGGCCGGAAAGACCGTTACCGCAACACAGAACGTAAGCTTTTCCAAGCGTTCCGGTAAGGTAATCTACACCTTCAGCGTTCTCGGAGATCGGATGAAGTTGACCTCCATGAATGTCAATGTGGATTACACCATGGCCGAGACCATGTCCAAGGCTGCACTGAATGTGCTGATGGGTATGCTCGTCGTATTCTCGGTTCTGATCATCATCAGTCTTGTTATCTATGCTTTCCGTATCATTCCCTATCTGCAGAAGAAATTCTCCGGTCAGGAGGAAGCACCAAAGCAGGCAGAGGTTAAGGAAGAGAAAGCTGTCGAAGAAGCAGCAGATGATACCGAGCTTGTGGCAGTTATTGCCGCAGCCATTTCCGCTTCTACAGGAATGACAACAGATGACTTTGTTGTCCGCTCCATCCGGAGAAGATATTAATTAGAGTTCAGGAGGAAATTTATAATGAAAAGCTATACCATTACCGTTAACGGCACAGCATATGATGTAACCGTAGAAGAGACAGGAAGCACTGCAAGCGCACCTGCAGCAAGACCTGCAGCAGCTGCTCCCAAGGCTCCTGTAAAGAAGGCAGCCGGCGCAGCAGGCTCCCTTAAGATTGATGCCGGCGCATCCGGAAAGGTCTTCAAGATCAACACCAAGCCCGGCGATGCAGTAAAGCCAGGCGATCCGATCCTGACTCTGGAAGTCATGAAGATGGAGACCCCGGTTGTTGCACCCAAGGCTGGTACGGTTGCCAGCATCGAGGTTTCTGAAGGTCAGATGGTTGAGGCTGGAGATCTTCTCGCTACAATGAATGAGTAATCTGACTTTCAGGAGGGATTTACATGAGTTACGTTGCAAGTACGTTAGGTAACCTTCTCCATCAGACAGCCTTTGCGAACCTGACCGTCGGTAACTTCATCATGATCGTGATAGCAGGAATCTTCCTCTATCTCGCGATCGCGAAGGATTTCGAACCGCTTCTTCTGGTTCCGATCGCATTTGGCATGCTCCTGGTTAATATTTATCCGGATATCATCGCATCTCCGGCTGAAACCTCCAATGGAGTTGGTGGCCTGCTTTATTATTTCTATCAATTGGATGAATGGTCGATCCTGCCTTCCCTGATCTTCATGGGAGTCGGAGCAATGACCGACTTCAGTCCTCTGATCGCTAACCCGATCTCGTTTTTGATGGGTGCCGGTGCTCAGTTTGGTATTTACATCGCTTATCTGGTTGCAATCCTTCTCGGATTCAACGATAAGGCAGCAGCTGCAATTTCCATCATCGGTGGAGCAGATGGACCTACATCCATTTTCCTGGCCGGAAAATTGGGGCAGTCTTCTCTGATGGGACCGATTGCCGTAGCAGCATATTCTTATATGTCTCTGGTTCCGATCATTCAGCCTCCGATCATGAAGCTTTTTACATCGGAAAAGAATCGTAAGATCCATATGGCTCAGCTTCGGCCGGTATCCAAGCTCGAGAAGATCCTCTTCCCGATCGTTGTTACCATTAT
>JAQXVO010000029.1 GCA_029224965.1 Lachnospiraceae bacterium | reverse complement strand
CTTGTCATTAAATATCGTAAGCAACTGCTAAAAGGTTCTATTTCTGACGATGTTAAGCAAAAGATTTTTGAGATAGCCAATACTCGGGGCTACGAAATAATTGCTATGGAAACAGACAAAGACCACATACATTTCTTGATAAGTTATGATACGACTGACAGGGTTTGCGACATAGTTAAGATTATAAAACAAGAAACAATATATTACCTATGGAAAAAGTATAGTTCTTTTCTGTCTAAACAGTATTGGAAGAAAAGGATACTTTGGTCAGACGGATACTTTGCTTGCAGTATTGGAGAAGTATCGGCAGCGACTATAAAAAAGAATATTGAGAGTCAGGGCTAATGGCTAAAAATTTACAAGGCTCCTCCCACCACCTGAAGGTGGTGGGTTTCCGCCTATGGTAAACGAAAGGATTTAATTTATGAAATCAAAAATTGACATCTGATTGTCCTTCCAGCTGACCTGTTCAGCCTCATGAATCTTGTCATCCTCTTCCGGACCTCCTATTAGGAATGCAGAATCCGGGTCATGCATGGACATATTCCTTCTTACCAGTTCCGCGCTGTAATTTGCATAGCAGTATCTGCACAAATGTCCACAGGTATTATAGGCTCCAATGTCACACATCAAAAGACAGGCACATTCTTTTCTTGCACTCTGAATCTTCGGAGCATTGAGCCTGCAATGCAATGCCGTCTCATAGGTCTTAAGAGTCATGCATCCACTGCAATCTGCACCATAGGCGGAAAGTTCATTTCCTTCCCCACAGGGCTTAATTGTCATTCCATATTTTCTTCCGATCTCAACAAAAGATCTGCCTAGAGTCAGTCTGTCCTGATCTGATACTGGCCAGACCTCCGGGAAATTCCTTCGGACCTTTGGATACAGATCGATAAAACTGATCACACAGGTCTTTGTATACCCGCATAATCTTGAAGCTATTTTTTCAAAATCCGAAAGATGCCGCTCGATGGTATATTTTTCATTCAGAAAAACCGGATCATATCTCCATCCGATACTGTCGACTCCGACGATCTTCGACAAATCGCAGAATTCTTCGGTCATCGAATCGACATCTGGAACATTGGGTTCAACGTCCTTTTCATAAGATGTAATCGTTACAAACCAGTACTGACCATATGGCTTTAATGCATCCATATGAGGAAGTATGGGCCCAGGATTCTTGGTACAGAATCCGATCAGATCCACCACATCCGGATTCAGAGAATATCTCGTAACCTGCTGCGGATTATAGGGGTTTCGGACAAGTACATATCCTTCTTTTAATCGATTCAGGAACCACCTGCTGTAGAAAGCGGGTATATCTGTACGCATTCCCGTATTGATAATCATCAATCATCACCTGTTTCCATGCCGGTTGAAACAAACTGTACTAAGGGCTATAGAAAAATCAATAGTGAAGCAAATCAAGACAAAGTTCTGATCCTTTTCTCATGCCGGATTCGGTGCCAGAAGATAGGACAGGGCCACATACGCTTCAAGAGAAATGACAGATTGAAACAGCTGATAATCCCTGATATTCCATAATCAGGATATTCATATACTCTTAAGTGCAATAAGAATGATCGGCAGTAAGATCAGAACAGTATTCCGGATACTTTTTCTTCTCAGTCTCTTCCATTCTTTTTCATTCAATTCTTTGACTCTGGGAATCTCCAGAAGATATAAAACCACGCAGGAAGAAGCATAAATAAAGTAGGTATTGATCACAAAGAGGTAGGCAGCTCCGGCAAGAAGATGCCATTTCCCATTTGCGATACAGAAGCCGCAGGTGCAAAGCGGCGGCATCAGGGCAGTCGCAATCGCAACCCCTGGAATAATATTGTTGAATTTATCCTGTCTGGTCTGTCCGATAATTCCTGCAGCACCGCCAGCAATAGCTATAATCACATCGGTGATGCCAGGCTCGGTTCTTGCTAGAAGCTGTTCCGTTGGAGCCTTTAACGTGGAAAGAGCGAAATAAATCGTAGCGGTCAGAACGCTGACCAGGATCTGCATGAGAAATCCGATGGCATGCTTTCGTACCAGATAGATATCATTGGAAGCCGTTCCATAGGCAATGGCCAGAATGCTGCCCATTAAGGGAGAAATCAGCATGGCTCCGATGATCACAGCCACCGAGTTCGTCCGAAGACCTACGGAAGCGATCAGGATCGCGCAGATCATAACACACATATTGGTACCTGTAACTTTTCCGCCTGACAGAAGTCTATCCCGAATCTCATCATTGGAAGCCCTGTCCTCTTGAATGGAGAAAACCCTGGCAAAGGTCTGCTTCACTCTTTCACGCTGTCTGAAAGAATTTTCATTCCCATTAAAATTTCCCTGCCCGTTCGAAGTTTCATCTCCAAACATCGGTTCCTTTACCTCCTTATCATCTGGATCTATCCAATGATAAACAGCTTTCATCGACTGCTCCCGCCTCTGACGGAAGGTCAGTTTTCCGTTACAGTTTACCATAGACGAAAAGATCTGTTTCCGCTATTTTTCGGTTAATCCTACACTTTTTCCACGAGTTTATCGCTAAATATAGACCTCCCCCTACACTCCTCTCACAGCTTCACCACAACCTCAACATCCGCATCCACACCTCTCCGAAAGACCTCCGCATCACTCTTCTTCCCGACAATGCTTCCGTAATGAATGGGGATTGCAGCCCTGGGATGAATCCGGTTGATAAACTTCGCCGCCTCTTCGGCATCCATAGTAAAGGTTCCTCCGATCGGAACCATAGCGATATCACAATGAATCTCCTGAATTTCCAGCGTCAGGTCTGTATCCCCTGCCAGATAGATCCGACATCCATCGATGGTCAGAATATAGCCCACCCAGCCGGCATGCCTGGGGTGAAAAGGCTTCCCGATATTGTAGGCCGGGACGGTTTCCACCGGAATGCCCGAAACCTCGAAAGACATGCCCGGCTGGACAGCGATCAGGTTCTCCTTCGAAGAGGCATACTTCTCCGTCTCCTTCTTCAGCTTCTCCGGAACGATAAAAACGGTCGTGCTCTTTCGCACCCTCTCAATCGAATCCGGATCAAAATGATCATAATGATCATGCGTAATAAGGACTAGGTCCGCATCATGCGAATCCTCCCGAATCTGGAAAGGATCCGAATAGATCACTGGTCCATCCGGACACTGGATCCGGATACTGCTCTGCGTATTGACACTGATATTTTTCAATAGCTCATCCATCGCCATTCCCCTTTCTCAAACACCCCTCAGAAAATACAGGAAATCAGAGTCAGAATCGCCAGTCCGCCCTGCATCAGAATGATCTTCGGATTGCTGGTGAAGCTCCCGTACAAAGCAACCGCCACAATATAGACCATGAGACAGATAACCGCCGTCTTACTGGCAAAAGCAAAGACCGCCAGAAGAATCAGCACCGAAAGCAGCCCATTGTAGACACCCTGATTCTTGAAAAGGACATTCACATTCTTCTGCTCCAGCTCCTCCTTGGTCATTCCAAAAACCTTCGAAGTCTTCTCCGAAGCCGTCGCAATCGTCTCCAGATAAAAGATATAGAGAAACTCCAGCGCCACCAGCACAGCCAAAATCTTCGTGATAATATTCATAATTCCATCCTTTCTTCAGTCCGTTCGATCCAAATATAGACCCATTCCATCATACCCAATTTTTCGCCCTGTTTCAGTAAAAGCGTAATTCTGTCATCCCGCCGCCTTCTTATTACAGCCCCCTGTGTATCTCCCCATTCTTCTTCGCAGTCATATAGATTTCCTTAAAAACCTGTTTTGCTCCGCTTCCAAGTATTACGTTATACGGAATAATCAGTCCATCTGTCTTGCCATCGTTATGCTCCCTTCTTACTGTCGGATTTTTCCTGCAGGTTTAGCTGTTTTTTCAGGCTGGCCTATATTTCTGAATAGGGTATGCTTTCTTCAGTCAATCTCATCGTTCTGGAAGCGTGAGAGATGCTCGTAAGGAAGGATCTGCCGGCCCCGATAGAGGCCGCAGCCGTCGTTCACGAGGAAATTGCTGGCGGCGGTGAACATATTGACGTCCACTTTGGAAAGGTCGAGATTCTGCAGATTCCATACCCGCTCGTAGGCTTCATCGAAGTAGATGCACTCTCCCTCCGGCACGTCCTGACGGCGGGTCCGCTCCTTCTTCTGGGCCTTCTCATAGGCGGCGTGATTGGCGTTCCCGATCTCCGCGAAGTCGTCCATGTCCTTGGTCCGAAGCTGCATCTCGATATAGCTCCTGGACATGTGATCATAGAGGGCGATGTGGAGGGACCGGTAGCCGGCATCCTTGACATTTTCGATGTAGTCCTTGTAGTAGGGCCGGACCGCTTCGTCCAAGCGAGGGGACTGGTTGGGCAGGGCCTTATCCGCAATTTCCGGCGTGAAATCAAAGTCCTTAAGGAACCGGGGCATCTTGTTTGCGATCTCATAGAGAAGGCCAAGCTCAACCTCTTCCCGGTCTTGGCCCGGCTTCAGGTGGCACTTGGGCATACAGATGACGATCCGGTAGGCAATCAGGTCGCGGAAGCGCTTGACCTGGTCCTTGATGTCGGATAAGGGCGGGAATTCCCTGTGCTTCTGATAATATTCGCAGATAAAATTCGAGATGTAGCCGTTGAATTTCTCCTCTGCCCGGATCAGAGACTTGATTCTCCCGTGGAAAGTAAAGGCCAGGTAGGGATACTGCTGGGCCATATACTTGTAGAATTCCCGGAGTCTCTGGGACTGGGAGGTAATGAAGTCATTCTGTTCCAGCATGTCGATCATCTGGGAGAGGAAATCGGCATGGACGAGATCCACCTGGTTTCCTGTCTCTTTAGCGCTTTTTCGAAGATCTGCTGAATAACCATGCAGAATTTTAAGAACGGTATCTCCTGAATATAAGTAATCTGTCAGCTGAACCATAAACTTGTTTCCTATATCTTATTTCCGGCTTCCTGCAGAGATTCCTGCCGCAGCCTTTTCTCTACTCATAGAATTATTATATCTGTTGCAGTTCTTGGCTGCTAATAGAATTATAATACACCGATTCTGCATAAATATAAAGGTACGGTATGAAAGCAGTTTCCGAAAGAAATTCAGAAGAAAGGTATTGTCTGGCGCCCTCTGCCATCCGGACATAGCTGAGTTTTCATCGGAGTATTCTGGTATGAGACTCACTGTTCCTTCCCACATAAAAATCCACCTGCTCTTCTGCCATCGGCGGAATCACAGGTGGATTTCAGTGCTTTATGATTGCTTCTTTAGAAGCTCGTTTTTTTATCTCATATTGATTTTACCGAGTACTTTAAGGAAAGCCTCCGATGTGACTCTTATCACTTATTTGCAGCTCTCTTCTTATCCAGGCTTGCTTCGATCTCGGCGTTCTTTTTCTCATCCAGAGGATAGAAGTAAAGCGGGATCAGGGCGATCAGGTAGCAGATACCGAAGATCAGGTTGGTAACCAGGTTGATACCGGTCATTGCGGTTGCGGTCTGCTTTGCATTTGCGACGTAGCCGAAGGCTCCCATGATGATCAGGGCGAGAGCAGGTCCGAAGGCATTGCCGATCTTGGTAGAAAGAGATACGGCTGCATAAGCGACACCGTCGGCGCGAACCCCGGTCTTGTCTTCCTGATAGTTGATTGCTTCCGGAACCATAGACATCGGGATCGGGAAGGAGAAGCAGAAGAATCCATACAGAGCATGCAGGAAAATCAGAAGTCCGATGTTCGTTGAACTTACGAAATACAGAGCAATCAGTGTTAAGCCGGCTCCGACATAGCCGATGGCGATCAGTCTCTTCTTACCGATGCGGAGAATGAAGTTCTTGGTCAGGAAAATTCCGATAACTGTCATAATGGATGGCAGGGACATGAAGACACTGATCAGATCCGGACGCTGAAGTACATAAATGATGTAGTAGACGACAGTTCCCAGACGGCCGAAGAAGCCGAACATCTGTGCTGCCATCATAGCGAAGATCAGCATAAGCGGTCCATTGGTTACAACCGATTTAATACTCTCGCCGACAGTGATCTTCCGGCCTGTCTGTACGGGCTTTACGACTTCCTTACAGTTTGCATAAACGAAGTAGAACAGAGGAACCTGACAGATAGCAAAGATCAGAATGGTGATGGTGTAGCTGTTCGGTGTGAACTGCTCTCCTCCGGCAATGGCATGCATGATGATCGGAGAAATTGCAGAAAGAATGACAGAGGAAAGATTGGTTCCCATCATTCTCCAGCTGGCCAACTGACTGATATCTTCCGGATTGGTGGACATAACCGTTGAAAGGGAACCATAGGACAGGTTGACAACGGTATAAAGCATACCATAGGCAATATAGGTGACAGCTGCATAGATTGCAGATGCAGGACCGCCGACTTTGGTAAAGGTCAGGACTGCGGACAGAGCCAGGAAAGGTGTGAAGTAGAAGATGTAAGGGCGGAAACGTCCTTTCTTCGAATTGGTCCGCTCTGCAATTGCACCGAACATGGGATCATTAATGGCATCCCAGATTCTAGCAATCAGCATGATGACGGAAACGATTAAAGGTGTCAGTCCGACGACATCGGTATAGTAGATGGTCAGATAGCTTCCGATAAAGGTATTGGTCAGGTTACTGGCAAAGTCACCACATCCGTAGGCAAACAGTGTTTTCTTACTGAGTCTCTGCTGTGCCGGCATTGCTGTCGAAGTAGTTGTATTCGCACTCATAAATATTCCCTTCTTCAATCCTGCAGATTCCCCGATCTGCAGGATCACTTTTTCATGTTTTTACCTTATGGTTTCTGCCTGCAGAGCAATTCTTCCACAGGCAGAATTTTTATATTATTTTTCAAGCAGTTCATGCTGCATAGCAAGCATCCGTCTGGTGTAGCCGGTACCGCCACAGTAGGTCTCATCCTCGTACTCGCAGACCAGATAGCCCTTGAAGTCAGAAGCCTTCAGAACCTCGAAGATCTTGTTATAAGGAATGGAGAACTCATGATTGTTCTCATCCAGATAATGGAACTTGCAGTGGCATTCGAAGCTGTAGGGAAGGATGTCTTTCAGTTCCTGGAGAAGCCCCGGAAGGTCCTTCTCATCGTGGAACTGTACAAATCCCCACATACCGCTTAAGGCCTCCATGATGGCGGGAGATGCACCTGCTGCCATAACCTGCTTTGCGGCTTCTTCCTGGCTTACACCCTCCCGGCGAAGTTTCTCCGCCAGACGAAGATGCTCTTCTTTGACACCGTTTCTTAAAGCACGAAGCCACATGGGATGGTTGGGCTGTACAGAAAGGAAGCCGAAATCCGGTACAAATCCGAGATACTTGGAACCGCTCTTTTTGATGAGTTCCAGGTACTTCTGCATAACAGGAGAATTCGGGGTTTCCGGATTGTGAATCTCAATGCCGCACTTTACATCATAAAGCTCTGCATAGGGAGCCAGGCGTACAAAAGCCTCGGGGCTCATCATGTACTGAACCCGCATCACATGGCAGCCCAGTGCATGGGCAGACTTCAGATCAATGATGGCATTGGCAAGCATCTCATCGTCGGTAAGGTTTCTGTCCCAGCGCATGCCCTTGTCGTTATTTGCTGCATAGCTGATCGGACCGATTCCGTACTCACGGCGGAGCCGCTCTACCTTTCCGATGAAGGCATCGGAGACATTCGGATATTCCGGAATCATCTGTGTGGCTACGATTTCATAGCCTTCGGCACCATTCAGGGCGGCCTGCTTTACGCATTCTTCAAAGTCATATTCATAACGAGCGTATTCTGTTCCGTAGCAGAACAGGGTTGCTCCGATTTTCAGATCACTCATCGAACTTGCCCTCCTTCACTTCTTCGACATGGACGGTTACCTTTTCACCGGAATCCAGAGGCATAAAGTTATGGTCCGGTCCGATCTGCATATAAGGAACACGAAGCATGAGCCTGAAATCCAGTTCGTGGTCGCCGTCTGCGACACCGCCGGCCTTGACGACACGGATGGTTGCCTGATTAACCTGACTCCAGAACTCGGTCTGGGCTTCATAAACCTTGTAAAGAGGCATTTCCTTGCCGTTCAGTTCGAAGGTGATAGCCCAGTCCGGCATCTTCTCTCCGTCCAGATAGACCTCAAGAGAATCGATATCGGAAAGGAAGTGTCCGCGGTAGTAAGCCAGCTGTGCCTTAAATTCAAAGCCGCTCCGCTTACCATCAATATATGTATTCCGGAATGTCTCCTTCTTTACGATGGAGTCATTCAATTTCATTCGCATTGCAAATCCCATCATATTCTCCTTTCACGAATTGATCAGAAGCGGATTTCCTTGTTTTCTGCTGCTGCCTTGTAGATATTGTCCAGAACCTGGGTGACAACCAGTGCCTGCTCCGGCTTTACAAGGGGTGAATTTCCGCTCTGAATAGCTTCCAGCCACTGACGGTTATCGATGGTTCCCTCTTCTCCACCGCCGCCGCCGAAGTACGCGACACCGCCGACCGGGGAAAGCTTCTCTTCCATGAGCTGACCGTTCCGTCCTCTGTTGTAGATGAGCTCGTTCTTGGTGTGGCTCATGCCGGAATGGATCTCAGCGCCTGCCTTTGTTCCGCAGAGGGTTGTCGATGCCTCACGGGACTCAAGGATGTTCAGTGCCCAGCTGGCATTGAGCTGGATGGCTGCGCCGTTCTTCATCTTGATGTAGCCGAATGCGGAATCCTCAACTTCGAAAGTTTCCGGATCCCAGGGTCCGAAGAGATTTCCTTCGGTTGCCTGCTGCAGATGTCCAAGCTTATAGAAAACAGAACCTGTGATGCTGTCAACATCGTAGTTATTCATGCACCAGAGGGTGATATCCAGTGCGTGGGTTCCGATATCGATCAGGGGTCCGCCGCCCTGCAGCTTCTTGTTGGGGAATACGCCCCAGGTCGGAACGCCTCTCCGACGGATAGCCCAGGCCTGTGCGAAGTAGATATCGCCAAGATCGCCTGCCTCGCATGCTGCGTGAAGGTTCTGAACTTCCGGACGGAATCTGTTCTGATAGCCTACCGTGAACTGCATGCCGGACTTCTTCCAGGCTTCTACCATCTTCTTGGCCTCTTCTGTAGAATGAGACATGGGCTTCTCGCAGTAGACATGCTTCTTTGCTTCGAAGGATGCGATTGCGATCTCGCTGTGGGATACGTTCGGTGTGCAGATATGAACAACTTCTACTTCAGGATCTGCCAGAAGATCGTGATAATCTTCAAACACCTTGCATCCGGGAGCCCCGTATTCTGCAGCTGCCTTCTCTGCACGCTCGCGGATGATGTCGCAGGTTGCTACGATCTCACAGAGATCACTGTTATTCTTCATAGCCGGCATATGCTTCTGATTGGCAATGCCGCCGCATCCGATGATACCGATTCTTACTTTAGACATAAGTTTTCTCCTCTTCTTTCCTCTCACAAGTTTCCTTAAAACCCTTTATTTCGGCCGTTTCTCTTGCGGCCCTTGCTCTTTGGATAATTGTATTATAGGAATCGGAGGCTTTTTTCAGATCGCATATCCTAACCTCGGATCTATCGTTTTCCGACCTGTCGAAAGTGTGAAAAAGAAAAGGTCAGAATCGGATGAGTCGATTCTGACCTTCTTTGTGTTTCGTCTATTTACTCTTACTCGCTCTCACTTGTTCTCCGTACAATCCGGAGGAAGGCGGTTTCATCGGGCTCGAGTTCCAGGTTCAGGGTGATGGTGCCGTCATGACTGGTCACATTCCACATGGTGAGCTTGGGAGAGCAGACATGCTCCAGGTAATCGATATCGAAGACGGACAGATCGTTCTCGTAGTCCATTTCCTTCCAGAGATCGAGGATGGATCCCTCATGGGCGTTGACCCGGTAGAGCTCCACATGATAGCGGCCTTCCTTGACCTCATCAACGTGGCAGGTAATATGGAGCTGATCGGCCCTGATGAAATACTGGGGAAGGTTTCTCTTATCGATTTTATCCTCCTCAGTATCAAAATATAGACCACCCGGCGCAGCGGCATTTTCGACGATGAGGGCTATATTTCCCTGTTCATCCGTGGTTGCCACGTAGTTCTCTCCATGCCCTGCCTGAAGTGGATAGAGATGGTTGAAGAAACGGATACAGCTTCCGACCGGCTTCATAATTCCGTTCTTGGTGAGGATGCCGCTTCCGCCGAAGAGCATGCTCTCGCTGTCGTAGTATTCGATCACGAGGTCGCTACCCTGATAGCAGCCTGCGGCAGGAACCTGACCAAGGATCTGCATGTAGGCTCTAGCCTGAACTGCTGCCCGATAGCAGGAATCATTAAGGAAGTTTCGGTCGCTGATGGATGTACCAAATTCCGTAAGCCAGATCTCTCTGCCCGGGTAGTTCTTACTGATGAAGGAAGAGATCCGCTTCAGAGCATGCGCTGTATAGGCGGGGTCCTCAGCTCGACGGGAAGATCCATCCTCTGTATAGACGTAGGGGTAGAGATAGAGGGTCCAGAAATCCGGATCAAAGCCGGATTCCTTCAGATCACTCATCAGTTCCTCTGTGCAGGGATGGTCATAGCTTCGTAAGCCCGGACCTCCGAGGGCGGATCCGGCAAGCTCGTGCACAAGGTCTGCGCTCGCTCTATATTTCTTCACGTAGCGGGCAATGCCGTCCTCGTTATAAGCTGACTCGTCCATCCAAAGTTCAAAGCCCCATCGGGCGATATTTTCCTTGCCGTAGCGGGAGACGCATTTCCGTAAGAAGAATTCGAGCAGGGCCGTCCAGTTCTCCAGATCACGGGCGGATTCGCCCGCGTCATAACGCAGAGTGGTGCTGGTGTTCCGGGTGATCCGCCGGGGTTTGCTGGCCAGGTCGATAAAGGGCAGGATGTTGTTGGCGGTCAGAAAATCCAGGACCGAGTATAGCATGGTGAAGTTATAGTGGTGGCCGGGATCGTCCGGATGGATCATCATTTCCGGAGAAAAAGGGCTCCAGAACCTGACATAGGTAAAGTGCAGCTGCTTCTTTAAAAGGAGAATATGGTCCTGTACGCCGGATTTTAATAAATCCGCTGCCGCTCCCATGTTGATGATCTGATTCCAGGGCTGCCTGTAATGGCGGCCTCTGCCAGCCGAGAAAGAGATGGTCTCCATTTCCTGGCCGTCCTGACTGATCGGCTCCTTTGCCAGGAGATCTCCGGCCTTTCGGATGGCTTCAACAGAATCGACTCCGGTCTCCTCCTCCGGCCTGACATTGCTCCGGCTTCGAACAGCTGACGGGGTCTCTCCGTATTCCTTACGAAAAGCCCGGTTGAACTTGGTCACATTGGCAAATCCGTTATCGTAGGAGATATGGGTGATCGGATTGTCGGTATAGAGAAGGTCGTCAACTGCATGGCGGAGGCGGACTTTAGTCAGATATTCACTGAAGCTGGCGCCGAAATTCTTCTTAAAAAAGCGGGACAGGTAGCCCTCGGACAGATAAAGCTGCTCGGACAGGTCATGAATACTGATGGGATTCCGGTAGTTATTCATGATGTAGGCATTGATTTTCTCCATGCGGATCTGGTACTTATCACTGTCTTTGGTGTCTTTCTCATTGGTTCCTTTTCCGGTTAGTAGAAAATGCGAGCAGAGGTAGCCCATCAGGGTATAGGACTGGGCGATATAGCGGAAGTTTGCTCTTCCTTCTCCGTCCTGGTTCGGATTACTGCTATGGCTGTCGAGACTGATCCGAAGGAGCTCCCGGATCTCATGACGTAAGCCTGCCATCCAGGGATTGTAGCCCCGGCTGCTGTCACAGGCGAAATTGATTATGAAATCATCCAAGAGCGGTTCCATCAGGTTATAGGTGATGGTGATCTTGATCAGAAGAATCTTATCATCTCCGGCCAGGCGGTGCTGGACATTGGAATTGATGACCAGGACATCCTCTGCCTTGAGGTGCAGAGGCTCCATGGAGGCCTGATAGACGGTCAGGTTTCCGGACAGGACATAGAAGAGCTCAATATCCTGGTGGTAGTGTTCCTTTTCATCGACCCGGTCCAGAATCTGGAGAAGGACCTGGGGTCTGGTTCTGTTGTCTTTCATAGATGGTTACTCGTACTCCCGTGTTTCCCTTTTTCATTTTTGTATTTCTATATTATATAAAAATTGGCCTGGCCTCGCATTATGAAAAATCTGTACCTTGGTAACTGCAGATTGTCATTCCGAATTCCGGATGATTTAAATTACCACTGGAATCCTGATTCTGCAGATGGTCATTTGAAATCCCGAATCATTCAAAATTACCACTGGAATGCCATTTTCTATAAAACGCAAAAATCCGGGCATCCTGCATCTACAGAATACCCGGTGAAAAATATGGTTCGAATATACCAACTGCTGCAGACTGTCAGTGGACAGCCCGGGCAGAGAGAAATGGTCTATATTTATTCAAAGGGAATGGCCTGTCCGGAGCGAGCAGACTGCCAGGATGCTTCCATGACAGCGATGACACGGCGGACCTCGGAGATCTTGATCTTGGACTCGGGGCGGCCGTTTAAGATGTCATCGACATTCTTATAGAAGTCAACCCAGTCGGTCTTGACCTCGGGAAGCGGCTCCTCGGTGATGACATTCTTGCCGGCCTTTGCTGCCTTGATGCACATGTCGTGATGGAGATAGTTGGGAACGGTCAGGATGACGGTGTTGACGTCGGGATCAGCGAGAAGCTGAATTTAACGTACTACAAAATTCCGAAGATAATGTGCGCTCTGGCGGACGGCGCGCTTGGCATCGTCCAGAGAACGCTCGTAAGCCTTATCTTCCACCTCGATGCAGGTGTCTCCGTCGTATCCGATATCGGTCAGTGCTGCGACATAGCGTCCCCAGTCGACATCTCCGAGTCCCGGGAGCTTGGGCTCCATGTATTCCAGGGGATAAGCCATGACGCCGACATCAGCCAGCTTGTCCTGGAAGACGTGAATGTCCTTGTAGTGGACATGGAAGATTTTGTCCTTGAACTCGTAAATCGGGCGGATGTAGTCGATCTGCTGCCAGATGAAGTGAGACGGATCGTAGTTGATACCGAAGTTGT
The DNA here is from genome assembly GCA_029224965.1 of Lachnospiraceae bacterium. Classification (GTDB taxonomy): domain Bacteria; phylum Bacillota; class Clostridia; order Lachnospirales; family Lachnospiraceae; genus Lachnocurva. The sequence goes on along the minus strand of JAQXVO010000029.1, from coordinate 36,936 downwards.
CAAAAGGAAGGATCTCGAAGATCTTTCTCCAGTTGGACGGGCTGGTCATGAGGTTCTGTCCGCCGGGCCATTCATCCTTGGTGAAAAGCATGGGGCAGTTTTCAATGGCGACCCGGACACCCTTTTCCTTGGCGTAGCTAAGGATAGGAGGCCAAACCTTCTTGACTTCTTCCAGGTTCTCTTCGACATTTTTATCCTGCAATCTGCCAATAAAGGTAGTTACAAGATTGACGCCAAGAAGAGCGGAAGCATCGATGACCTTCTTTAAATGATCAATATTAGCCTGTCTCTTGGTAAGATCTGCGTCCATGGTGTTGGGATAAAAGGCCAGGGCCGAGATCTTTACGCCCTTGACCTTGAGGTAGGCCTTGATCTCCTCGGCCTTCTCGACGGTCAGGCCTGCGACATCGATGTGGCAGACACCGGCGTAACGGCGCTGGGGTCCTTCGGCCTTGGGCCAGCAGGCAACTTCCAGGCATTCCAGATCATTCTCGGCTGCGAAGTCGACAACTTCTTTAAAATTCATTCCATCGAAAATAGATGTAATCACTCCAAGCTTCATTCTTTGAGGCTCCTTTCCTATAATTCGATCATTTCAGATTTAAATCCAGTCTGTTTCGTATTGATCTGCTTCCATTTGAATCTGATGATTCCGAATTGAATCTGATGATTCCAAATCAAAATCAGCTGTTATCCAAAGAGCTTTACTTTTGATAATTCTATTCTAACCAAAGGCCGGGTTTGAAAATCCTCATGAACTCGCCAAAGCATACTCATTTTCTGACCTTGTGAATTGGAAGCTGGAGAAAGGTCAGGAATACTGCTACTAAATTGACCTTTCTATGAATTCCCGCACTTCTTTTCCGGTCTTTCCCTCCGACTTTTGCTCCTCAAAAATCCCCGGAAGTTCGAAAATTCGATATACACAATCTTTTTTGAATAATGCGTGTTTTACTCCTTAAAAAATCTCCGGAAGTGTCGAAAATTCGATATACACAATCTTTTTTCGAATAATGCGTTTTTTAAAGCTGGTTTCATAGCATTTTTTAAAATCTTTTTTCTATATCGAACTTTCACGTCCAAAACAGCCTTTTCCATGGCATGGAAAGCGCATTTTTTTGAAATAATTGCCTATATCGAACCCAAGCTGATTTCATGGATCGATTTTGAATGGACATTCGAGTCCCGATCCATTTCCCTCCGGATTTCCCGATTTCATGGATCGATTTTGAAGCAAAATTCAAATCTCGATCCATTCCCCTGGCTCTTTCCGAAGAGGGAAACCGCTACGAATATGAGATGAATTTCCTCATGGACGCCGTTCAGATCGCCCCTCTTCGCATGCTCCCTATTGAAACGATCTATGAAAATGGCAACGCCGGTTCACATTTCCGCCCGGTAGCCGATTCCATCCGAATCTACGCGAGACCGATCCGGTTCGCCCTCTCCTCTCTGGCCGGAGCCGCCTGCGACTATACGATCTTTGCCCTGGCTCTCTTTCTTCTGGCCCGGACGGCATCGTTCGAGCAGGCCGAGCAGGTCATCCTGGCAACGGTCAGTGCAAGACTGGTTTCCGGAGCCGTGAATTTCGAGCTGAACCGGCGGTGGAGCTTCAAGAGTAAGAACGGGTCCGCAGGCGACCTGGGCCGCTACCTTCTTCTCTTCTTCTCGCAGATGGCAGTCAGCGCCATAGGAACTGCAGGCCTCTCCTATCTCCTGCCGGCCATCGGAGCCAAGGTGATCGTGGATGTCGCCCTCTTCTTCCTCAGCTATTACATCCAGAAGAACTGGGTATTTAAAAAAAAAGGCAGCCAGGAAAGTGAAGCCGAGATTTACGGTGGAGCCGTGATTTCCGCTGATGCCATGAGAGGGAAGATCCCATGGATAGGCGGAATTTTGAATCCAGATGCCAGTAACTATTCGGATTGAATCAGATTCGGACAACGATTTAGAAGAAAATCTCAGATTCCGTTGTACTCTTCCGAACTCGGACAACGATCTAGAATAAAATCTTGAAACCCGTTGCACATTTTCCGGATTTTACAGAGCTTGTACAACGATTTTAAGAAAAATCGTAAATCCCGTTGTACATTTTCCCGATTTTTCAGTAATCTGTACAACAATTTTGATGAATTTCTTGAATCCCGTTGCATGTTTCACAGAATTTCCTGATTTTATACAACGATCTTGAATGAAAATTCGAATTCCGTTGTATGATTACGAATCCCCCTGATTTTGTACAGCGATTTTAAAGAAAATTTCGAATCCCGTTGTATTTCCTGGTTTATAGATTTCAGACACGGATTTCAGGTGTGGATTGCACGGGAAATCATGAACTAACACCCTGAACTCACATAGCTTTTTAGTGCAGGAAGCATTCCTGCAAGTAATTTTGCTTCCTGCAAGTAATGATCATGAAGCCGGTCGAAGAGAGCTATAAGAAGCAGAAACGTTTCATCACTGATGCCGGCCACGAATTAAAGACTCCTCTGGCCATTATTGATACGGATGCCTCGGTTCTCGAAATGGATATCGGCGAAAATGAATGGATCACAGACCTGAAAAAGCAGGCCAATCGGATGGCGGACCTCACCAAGGATCTGATCTATCTTTCGAGGATGGATGAAGGAAGTGCAAAGCTCGTCATGATGGACTTCCCGCTTTCCGATGTGGTGACGGAAACCGCCCAGTCCTTCCGTTCGCGGGCCCAGCTTGCAAAGAAGACTTTTGAAGTCAATGTCCAGCCCATGATCAGCTTCTTCGGCGATGAGAAGGCCATCCACCAGCTGATCGGCATTCTTCTGGACAATGCTCTGAAATATTCGAACGATGGCGGAAGCATTAAGGTCGATCTGATAAAGCAGAACCATAAGATCGAACTTTCCGTCTGGAATACGGCCGATTCCATCGACCGCGAATCCCTGCCCCGCCTTTTCGACCGCTTCTATCGGGCCGACAGCTCGAGGAATTCCGAAACCGGCGGCTACGGCATCGGCCTATCCATGGCGCAGGCTATCGTCGAAGCCCACAAGGGTAAGATCCAGGCCACATCGGCCGATGGCAGATCCATCTGTCTCAAAGTCACCCTGCCATTGAAGGCGCCGGCTTATATTGCAGAACAATAAACAATTAAAAATGCAGCTGACTCCGGTCAATCTTACGAGATCGACGCAGGCAGCTGCATTTTCTATATTATTCAGGAATGTCTACGCTGTTATGGTCTAAATTTCATTAAGGATCATGACAGCTCTTACACCTGACTTACGAAGGAGCTGATGAAATGCCAGGCGGCTCCGATCATGCCGGCATTCTGGAGCTTTCCGATGGACAGATAATCGGCTGGTTCTCCATTCAGGAAGGGATCCCGCCGGGCAGCCAGCTCCCTAAGATGAGGCAGATAATTCGCCATGTATTCGCTCACGAAACCGCCGAGCACGATGTCATAGTCGAAGGCCAGATGCAGATTGACCAGAGCCATGGCCAGGTGCTCAAGCACATCCTCCCAAAGATCGACCAGCTCCGGCTTCCCCTCTTTCAAGCCCTGGAAGAACTCTTCCGTCGTAAGTCCCAGATCCCGTGTGAAACGTAAAGCACCGCAGTAGGCTTCCAGGCAGCCGTGCTTTCCGCAGTTGCAGAGAAGTCCGTCCGGCTCCAGGCACATGTGGCCGAACTCGGCGCTCCGTCCGTTGGATCCGTGCAGGATTTTCCCGTCCAGGCAGACCGCACCGCCGACGCCGTATTCAAGAAGGAGGTAAAGGAAAGGCTTCCTTCGTTCCTCTGCCGGCCGGTTGATCAGCTCGGCCAGAGCCGAAGCCTTGGTATCATTGGTGATGAAAATCGGATAGCGGCTCTGCTTCTGCAGGCCCTGGAGGCTGAACTTCTGGGCAGGCAATGTCGGGGATAGAAGGATCCGGTTTGCGTTCCGATTTAAGATACCGGGAATGGTAATGCCGATGCCGAGAATCCGGTCCTGGTCTACCTTGTTCTCTTTAATAAAAAGATCCATTTCCGAAAATAAACGCTCCATGGTCCATTCCTCAGGCTTGAGGCGGATTTTCTTATAGGCCAGCTGCTGGCGCTTGAGATTGGACAGGAGAAAGCGGAGATGGTTGGCAGAAACGGAAAGGCCGATGGCGTAGCAGGCGTTTTCTTCAACTGTATAGGCGACGGGCGGGCGGCCGCCGGTCGACTTCTGGACCTCGCCGACCCGGATCAGATGACCTGCCAAAAGCTCCTGCAGCTTCTGATGGACGGTCGGAAGGGACAGATTCAGCGCATTTACAATCTCCTGCTTGGAGACCGGGGCCGGACTCTCTAGGATAAAGCGGAAGATCCGGTTCCGGGTCCGCGGACTTCTCTGATTGATTCCTCTATTGATTTCCTGTTCTCTGGTCATCGGCTCCACCTACTCCCTGCCTGTATTTTCTCTGTCTATATTTTCTCTGTTTATATTTTCTCTGCCTGGATTTGCTCTGTCCGAATTTGTGTTTTCATGCTAAAATATTAAAACGTGTCCTAGAAATAGCGCATATCGGTTACTGAAGGACATATTTATTTCATAAAGACATGTCTCTTACTGTAAGAACATTTAAATGATACTGCAACTGTAGCACATTTTTACGTAAATTCGTAAACTTTTATAAAGCCGATTTACAAATCTAATTATACATGAAACACAGCTTCTCGTTTATACATAAGAAAAATCCTGAAAAAAATTCAGACCGTACGGATCTGCATAATGAAAATCTGGAGAAGTCTGCTTTTCAGGACGAAACCCAGGAGAACTCGGAGATTCGAGGTAAAAATCCGGCCTGCCCTGCTCTTCGTAATGAATCAGAGGAAAGTTCTTCTCTCCTGAATGAATCAGAAGAAAATAAAACTCCTCAAGACAAAGAAGAGAAAGACCCCACCCGCATTCAGAAATTCGCCAAAAAAATCCAGGTCTGGCTCCACCACTTCTTCCTGCAGCATGTCCTGCCCATTCTTCTGATTGCCCTGTCGCTCCTCCTCTTCCTCCGGCCCTGGATTATCTCTCCGGTCGTTGCCGCCTACGGCGGTGTCTTCCAGGACGCGACCGAACTTACCGGCAGTATTTCCAAACTGATCTACGAGAACACCGGTGTCAATCTGTCCATCGCCGACCGGGCCCTGGACGATATCTCCGATGGTGCCTTCGGGCCAAAGGATATCTTCACCACTTCCGGCGATCTGCGGAAAACTCTGGTCCGCCTGACCGGCAATAAGAAAGCTCTGGATCTGTCGGAGCTTGTGGACGACAAGGATCTCAGCCGGATTTTACGGACTCTTCTCGCTTTTCAGATTCTGATCGCTGCGGTCGTGATCCTGGCCATGCTTCAGATTGCTCTATATTTCATCAAGGGCGAGAAGACGAAAATTCCTGTCTATTTTATCGGAAATGCAGCCCTCTCGGCCGTCTTCATCGCGGCGGAGATTATCCTCTTTCGGGATTTTCCGGTCCTGAAATTCCACCTGACGGCCTGGCTTTTTATCAGTCTGGCTCTGGCCCTGCCCTACCGTTTCTGGCTCTGGGCCGGCCGGAAGGTGCGTCTGCTTTATATTATTCTGAAGAACCGGAACCGGAAGGTTCCAAAGGAAATCTATTGGAGACGGCGGAGACGGGTGGCTTCGGTCCTCCTTACGATTGCCGTCATTGCCGGACTCGAATATTACTTTGCCTATGTCTATCCCAAATATCATGAGCCGGTTGCGGACGATGATTCGACCTCTACGGACCCCCTTTATTCGGATGAAGAAATCAAGAATATCCTTCGGAAATACGCCTTCACCGACGAAGTCATGCTGAAACACATCCTCCGGAACAGCTATGTCATCCCGGGCCTTAAGACCACGGAAACCCTGGCTGAAAACACAACTCCGGACATCTGTACCTCCATGACGCCCCAGGGTGTCACGCCGGCAGGCGACTACCTTCTGATCTCGGCCTACTGCGCCTCCGGAGAACATAACAGCGTGGTCTACGTTTTGAACAAGGCCTACCACACCTATGTGAAGACCATTGTCCTGCCCAACCGGCCTCATGTCGGCGGCATCACCTACGACCCCGTCCACCAGAATATCTGGATCTGCGACTACATGGAGAAAACCCGGACGGCCTATGTCAGCGCCTTTTCCATGGACCAGCTCGTGAATTATTCGCTGAACGACAAGGAGGAGCCCATCGCCTTCCGCTATTCCATGCCCATTTACTCGATGAAGCGGACCTCCTTCCTCGATTACCACGATGGCAAGCTCTATATAGGAAATTTCAAGGCCGGCGCCGACAGTGTATCGACCGTCCAGACTTTTGCCATCGATGAGGTAACCGGTGATATCCGCTCGGATTCGAACGACGTATCGAAACTTCTGAAACTCAATAAGAAGGTCATCGTTCCTTCCGGTATCACCCTTATCAATGGAGGTATTCAGGGCTTTACCGTCAATAACAAAGTGACGGCTCTCTCCCAGTCCTTCGGACCGGTCGACAGCCGTCTCATGGAATTTAAGAATTATGGAACTCTGATGGATTATGTCCGCCTGTCCAGTGTCCCGGACCGAAGCTACACACTTCCGCCCATGCTGGAGCAGATCACGGCCGACCAGGGAAAACTCTACCTCTGCTTTGAATCTGCGGCCTACCCCTACCGGAGCCGGTGGAATGACAAGATCGACCGGATCCTGGTGCTGGATCTGTAAGACTTATTCAATTCAGAAAAAAAGCTTGTACCCTTGCTTAAAATCAGGAAGATATACGAAGCGCTGGTCGGCGATGAATATCAATTCATGACAGAAACTTTTCTGCCCGGAGGAGGGCTGCAAGGCCTGCTCCGTGCCGGAACTCTCCGCTAATGGCGAGGCTCTTCAGCTTTTCATAGGGCATTTCCACGGATTCAATGACCTCGCTTTTCTCCAGGTGAGCCTTTTCCTTCTCTCCGCACCAGGCGGCAAAGAGGTGGAGTTTGATTATATTACAGTCAGCCCATCTAATTTCGATCAATCTATCTTCTTGTAATAGAAATTACCTCTAAGCTCCTTGGTCTGCACAGAGTTTACAAAGGCATGGGGATCAATCTTATAGATCTCCTGAATAACGCGGCCGCTCTCCGGCGCATCGATAACCGAGTAGACAACCGTCCGATTGCTGCCCTCATAGCCGCCCTTGCCTTCGATCATGGTCGAGCCGTGCCGACAGACATCGTAGATCATCTGGCTGACTTTCTCCGGATACTCGGTGACGATGAACATGGTCACCTTCTGGTAATTCCGGTAGAGAAGGTGAAGCACCTGCGTTGAGAAATACTGGAAAACAATGGAATACAGAGCCTTGTCCCATCCGAAATTCAGTCCTGCAATTCCCAAAATCACGGCATTCATGCCAAGAATGATATTGAAAGCGTCTTTGCCGGTCCGTTTGGAAATATAGATCGAGATAAAGTCGGTTCCTCCGGATGTCGCTCCCACCAGAAGACAGAGGCTGATAGCCAGTCCGTTGATCATGCCGCCGAAGATCGCAATCAGAAGCGGATCATAGGTAATGGCATGGGTCGGAAGCAGATCGACCAGAAGGGAGTTGGCCAGAATCATGACCAGGGAGAAGCCAGTGAACTTCTTTCCGATATAACGGAAACCGATGTAGACCGGAATCGAGTTCAGAAGGATATTGACCGGCGCATAGGGGATACTGATGCCGGCAAATTTCTTCAGAAGCCGGATAATGAGAAGGGACAGTCCGGTCGCGCCGCCCGGGTAGAGATGACCGGCACGGACGAAAATCCGGATGTTGACCGCCATAAGTAAGGCTCCCAGAAGAACAACACCCAGCCGGGCCACATCCTTCCGAATCGCCCCTCTCTTACCGGGAGTTTTCTTGTCCAGTTCCATAATTTGATCTGTAACTCTCATTTTATTCCTCGATCTTATCCTCGAACTTATCTTCGAATTTCCATGTTATGGATCAATTTTAAAAGAAATCTTCAATCCCGATCCATTCTTCTCCAGATTTTCGGCGCTTGTGCAACGATTTTGAAAGAAACTTTCAATCCCGTTGTATGATTACCAGATTTCCGCGATTTTGTACAACGATTTCGAAAGAAATTTTCAATTTCATTGTATGATGTCCAGATTTCTTCGATTTTGTACATCGATTTTGAAAGAAATTTTCAATCCCGTTGTACGATGGCCAGATCTCTTCGATTTTGTACAACGATTTCGAAAGAAATTTTCAATTTCGTTGTATGATGTCCAGATTTCTTAGATTTTGTACATCAATTTTGAAAGAAATTTTCAATCTCGTTGTATGCTTACCGGCTTCTGACCTCAGGGATCGGTTGAAAAGGAATTTCAAATCCCGATCCATTGAGTACAGGAAGTTTCTATTCTAAATTTACAATACAGATTCCGCCAACTTTAAACCCATGTATCCGTCTTCGACTCATGCCGGATCAGAAGAATCACGATGACATACATGATGGCCACGAAGGCGAAGAAGATGATATTGGATTCCTGAGTATTGAGCATGGCGCAGGAATCGTAGAAGCCGTGAAGGAAGACTGCGGAAAGATAGGCCATAACCAGACAAAGCTTCTTTCTTACCTGATGACCGTAATCCGCCATTTTCCGAGCTCTTCCGTAGAAATAACCCATAAATACCGAGAATCCCAAATGTCCGGGGATGGCGAGAAAGGCTCTGGTTGGAGCGACCGTGATACCGAAGTTGAAGACATAGCCGATATTCTCAAAGGCTGCAAAGCCCAGGGAAACAAAGGCCGCAAAGACGATGGCGTCGAATTTGTAATTGAAATCCGGATTGTCCCAGGTTGACCGATAGAGGAAGAAATACTTACTGCCCTCCTCAATGCAGGCCACGCCGAGGAAAGCTGTAATCACGGTCGACATTTGGCTGTTGGCCGTAAGAAAATGCGGCGCAATCGCCTGGAAAATCTCTTCGAGAATGATTGAAATCAGAGCGGCGGCGACGCCCTTGAAAGCCAGGCTGACCAGCAGGGCCAGCGGCTCCTTCTCGATTTTGTCCTGGCGGTAAATGTAGATCATCAGCGCAATGGCCGGAATGATGGCGACCAGGATGTAGAACCAGATAATGTCCGCAAAAGTCGATAAAATAAACATTTCTTCCCCTTTATTTCTGCTGTTTGTGGTATATTTACTTGGAGTCAAACATCCCGGCATAACTGAGATTTATGCCTCTCTTATCACGACGAAGGCCGGGATGCATACCTCTCTTATCCCTATAAAAAACGAGATACATACGTGAGGCATGCCCGCAATTTGATTCTATCACAATAGTCAGCCCGATACATTTGATTTTTACTGGAAAGGAGCCCATTATGGCCACTGATACACCCAAGTCACTTCGCAATCAGATTCTCTACTCCGTTTTCATCCGAAACTACCGCAAGGAAGGCACCTTTGACGGCGTCCGAAAGGACCTCGATCACATCAAATCCTTCGGCACCGATATCATCTGGCTGATGCCTATCCACCCCGTGGGAAAGGTAAACCGAAAGGGAAGTCTGGGCTCTCCCTATTCCATTTCCGACTATCGTGATGTAAACCCTGAGTTCGGTACCAAGGAAGATTTCCGCCGTCTGGTCGATGCCATTCACGAAAAGGGCATGAAGGTCATCATCGATGTCGTCTACAACCATACCTCCCGGGACAGCGTCCTGGCCAAGGAGCATCCGGACTGGTTCTATCATAAGGAAAACGGCGACTTCGGAAACAAGGTCGGCGACTGGTGGGATGTCATTGATCTCGATTATACCAAGCCCGAGCTTTGGAACTACCAAATTGATACCCTGAAAATGTGGGCTGGCGACTATGGCGTGGACGGTTTCCGCTGTGATGTGGCACCCATGGTTCCGGTGGAATTCTGGAAGAAAGCCAGAAAGGAAGTCGCCAAGGTTCATCCCGGCGCCATCTGGCTGGCCGAATCTGTAGAGCCTCAGTTTGTTCAGTTCAACCGATCCAGAGGCGTTGCCTGCGCATCCGATTCCGAGCTCTACCAGGCCTTCGACATGTGCTATGAATATGACAGCTACTGGCTTCTGGATGGATTCTTAAGTGGAGAAAACAGCCTGAAGGACTATGTCGACCGCCTGAACATCCAGGAATTCATCTATCCGGACAATTATGTCAAGTTACGCTTCCTCGAAAACCATGACCGCCTGCGGGCAGCTTTTCTTCTCAGAAATCCTAAGATGCTTCGGAACTGGACGGCATTCAACTACTTCCAGAAGGGCTGCACCCTGATCTACAACGGCCAGGAAGCCGGTGTGGATCACACACCGACCCTCTTTGACCTGGATACCATTGACTGGGAGCAGAATCTGAGAGCTGACGAAGAAAACTCTGAGCAGGTAAATCTAGAAACAGAGAAAAAAGATATAGTTAAAGGAGAATCTGCAGAACAGGGAAATTTAAATAAGAAAGCAGCTGCCATGTCTCCGGAGGATCTGCAGAAATTACAGAAAATCATGATAAACCTGGCTTCCTTCAAGAAGAATCCCATCCTGACTGACAGCAGCTATCATGTGGACCTCCAGTCCAATGATGTGTTTGTCGCTGTTCATCAGGAAAACGCCCAGACTATCAACGGAGAACCGGGCCATCGCCTGATCGGCTTCTTCTCGGCCACGGGCCAGCCTGCTCTGGTTCATGTCGGTGACCGCCTCTCCGATCTGAACATTCCAAATGGCATCTATAAGAACCTGGTCGATGGAAAATCCGTTGAAGTCGACTATGGAGAGATCTCCCTGGATGGAGAACCGGTGATTCTCGAGGTATAATGTCACAGATTCTGCTTATAACTTGACTGATACAACGATTTTGGAGGAAAATCCCGAATCCCGATAGGTTCGTTTTCAAAAAAATCCCCGCCTTGCTGCAAGACGGGGATTTTCCTGTTGGTCTATATTTGTTCAATCAGCAGATGCATTACAATCCATTCAGATCGGTTCGAAACAAATCTGCTGCATAGAAACCAGATTAGAACCGCACATACTGGCTCTGCGGTTTGAAGAGGCAGTCCCGGCTGATTTCGGAAAGGCTGTGGACACCGCACATCTTCATGGTCGATGCAAGCTCCTTCTGCAGCTTCTCGGTCAGAAGGCGGACTCCTTCTGCTCCGCCACCGTAGACTGCGGTGACATAAGGACGTGCAATCAGTACGGCATCCGCGCCAAGAGCCAGAGCCTTGAAGACATCCAGGCCGCTCCGGATTCCGCCATCCACCAGGACCATCATAGAATCACCGACGGCATCCTTGATCTGCTCAAGGACCTCCGCTGTCGACGGGGTCTGATCCTGGACACGGCCGCCGTGATTGGAGACAACGATGCCTTTGGCGCCGGCTTCCTTTGCAGCCAGAGCACCGCGGACCGTCATAATACCCTTTACAATGAAAGGCTTTCCGGCTGCCTTGATGACATCAGCAAGCTCCTCCTTTGTCTTGGAGCCGGCTGGAGGTGTCAGACCCTGGAGGAAAGGAAGACCGGCCGCGTCGACATCCATGGCAATGGCCAGAGGATCGGCATCCTTGACCAGGGCAAACTTCTCTTCCATGGTTTTCAAATCCCAGGGCTTGATGGTCGGAATTCCGACGCCGCCGTTGGCCTTGATCGAAGCAGCCGCTGCCTCGACAACCTTGGGATTGGTGCCGTCACCGGTGAAGGCGAGGATTCCTGCCTCTGCCGCTGCCGGAACCAGGATATCATTGTAGGCAACATCATCGAATTTATCCCCGTAATGGAGCTGAACGGCGCCGACCGGGCCGGCCATAACAGGGACGGAAAGCTTCCGTCCGAAGAAATCGAAGGTCGTATCGGCGTCCTTATTCTCGCAGATGGTATCCATATTGATACGGATCTTCTGCCATGCCTCGTAATTTCGAATGGCTACATCGCCGGATCCTTTTGCTCCGGGACCGGGCATCTGATTTCCGCAGGCTCTGCCGTTACAGACCGGACAGGCCTTGCAGTAAGGACCGCTGCAGGTTCTTGCATTTTTCAACACTTCTTCGTATGTCATAAAAACCCCCTATCTATTCTGCAGACATAGAAAATTCTGCTCACTCCCTGATTATAGCGCAATTCGGTGCAGTCGGAGAAGAAAGTCCCTGGGAAACCACTTAAAATCCCCGTCTTGCAAACGCAAAGCGGGGATTCGCTATTCATGCATTATTTCAAAACTGGTCTATATTTCGCAGCTCCGATCCGTAAAACTACTCTCTTACCATCTGATCATACATCTCCCGGACGAAAATTCCGATAAAGAAGGTATTTCTGAATTTACTATATGGTTTTTACCTACAGCATGGCTTTATGCGAATTATAACTGAGCGGAAGTGCTGTCCTTGTCGTCCTTGCTTCCCTTCTTCTTCCCGCCGATCATAGCCACAATGGCAAGGATGGCACAGATCAGGCACCAGCCTGCCCAGATAGACAGATCCGAATAGCTTCCGTGGCCTGCAAATCCTACGATTGCGGCTAGTCCGTACAGGATGAAAAGTGCGATGTTAGCGCCCTTCTTTCCCGAATTTCTTGTTGCAACCGAAACAATTCCGCCTGCCAGCAAAAAGATGGCTACAAATACGCCCGCTGTACCGGATGTCTCACCGTTTGATTCCAGTGCATTTGACAAACCGGCCGCACAGGACTGGAATACAACGATTGCAAAAAATACCATAGATAAAATACCAGAAACCAGCTTCCAAATTTTCATATCATAATTCCTCCTGTTATTTAGCAGAAAACGTAATCGGGTCCGACTCTGCGATTGTTTCATAGGTGTCCGGATTTGAAATGTTGAACTTCAACTCCACCTGATCGATGGACTTGATGCCGTTAGCTTCGAGATCGCTCGAAAGCAGAGTGATGTCATCAATGGACTTCTTTCCGTTATAGACGGTCGCTGAGAAGACCGGATCCATCATGTATCCATTGACGGAAAGCTCATCTGTTGTGATATCCACATTCTGTCCGGAGTTGTTCTCGATATAGAGAAGAATTGCGGTTCCCCAGAAGGAGTCCTCATCCACAGTCTTGCCGACAATGCGGATGCCGTTCTGGTTGTAGAGCTCCGATCCGGTATCGTTTGGCGTGGTATCCATGTCTGCAAAGTCAGAGGTCTGAATCATGGAATATTCGTTGTGGAAAAGGTAGTCCATACTGTCCGTTGTATAGGCATGGAAATACATCTCGATCTTTCCGATCTTGTCGATGCCTGCCGCATTCAGCTCGCTGGAAAGGAGATCCATGGTTGCATTGGACTTCTTGCCCGGTGCTACATCAGTAGAAAAGAGATCTGTGATCATATAATCATTGACGATCAGGGCATCGCAACCAATGGTGTACGTTTTGTCCGTGTTATTTTCTACCAGGAGCTGAACGCCGTCGCCTGTTACGCTGTCGTTGATGTACTTTTCCGCCGTGATTTTGATTCCATCCTTATCCAGAAGAACCTGCGGATCGATGGTTGTCGTGCTTTTCTTCGAAGAGCTCTTGCCCTTCTTCGACGACTGATCCGCAGCTTTGGATCCGCTGTCACCGGATGTCACCACGCTCTTCTTACTCTTATCGCTTGAGGATTCTCCGCTTGCCAGTGCCATCCCGGCGAACAGAGAAAGGCAGAGAACTACTGCCAGAATTTTTGCTGTTTTCTTCATAAACCCTCCATTTTCGAGTTATTTTCACCCTTATCACAAGAACCGCTAGGGCCTCTGCCAAAAGCTCCGCCAGAATGTCGAATGGATCAAAGGTCCCTCTGACATATGGTGTCATCTGAAGCAGTTCCAGCACGGCTGAAAAGACCGCTGCCGTAATAAAGATTCTGAATAACTCACCTTCTTTTTGACCAATGAGAAAACATAGGGCGAAAACCAGAGCATAGGCCCAGAGCATGTCGGGCAGGTAATTTCGGATCTGCTTTAAGACTGTCAGATGCACGACATCCATCCGGATGCCGGATCCTCCCTTAAACAAACCGATGGCTTTCATAAAAATCATATCCGGCGAGAGCAACCCGTAAATCAGGGCCCCAATCAGGAGCGCCCCTATGCAGTTAGACAGAAAAAAAGCAGTACCCTCTTTGTCTCTCATTGAATCATCTTCACTATCATCCAATTGGAATATGAGACAATTATAGACGAGTACTGCTTTTCCGCTTCTCCCCGAAGCGGTGGGAAATATAGACCAATATTAATTCTGTAACCCGCTCGTTCGCAGGGGCTCGAAGCCGTTCTTCTTCAGAAGGGCATTTACCTCAAGTATGCTGCCCGGCCGCTCATTAAAGACAATCATAAGAAGTGCATCTCTAGGAATCTTCGGATAGAGCTCCGGCATTTGGTATTTCTTCAACGCTCTCTGGGTTTCGGCCAGGCTTAACTCACCTGCATAGCAGATCCGAAGGATGACATCCCTCTGCCTGGTATGCTTTTCTCCGGACAGGAGCTTGTAGCCATAGCGCTCCGGTATATCAGCCCGTAAGAATACCGTCTGCTGGGTCAGGCCCTTTTTCGACAGGAGATCCTTTAGATAAAACGTAAAGGATTCCACGCCATCGTTCATACTTTCCTTATTTTCCCTGCGATAATTCTCAAAGTCCGAGAGATGCGTCTTTCCCAGAACCTCGTTCAGTTCGTCCGTGTCTTTCTCTGTCTTGTCATTCTCTTTCATGGATTTCATCGTGCCCTTTTTGTTCCAAATTTCATTGCTCATTTATCTGCCGTTCCTTTCACCGCTAATCGCGTCTCTGCTGTTTATCTCTTTCTGGTTCATAACCTGCCTCCCATCTGATATAATTTTCTATATATTCAGGAGGATATTGTGGATTATTCAAAGAAACTGGCTCTGTCCTATTATAAAACCATAGCGGTCATCAACGAACCACATAAGGTCTACCTGGTCCAGCATCAGGAAACCTCTAAAATCTACATCAAAAAGGTTCTCGACGTCTATAATCCGAAGGTCTACGAGTATCTCTACCGCCACCCCATCACCGGCGTTCCCAGAATCATTGACTATGTGGAAGAGGACTCCGAACTTACAGTCATCGAGGAATATATCTCGGGCACTTCCCTGGCAGAGAAGATTCAGAATCACGATCTGTCAGAAAGCGACATCCGGACCTACATGGATGACCTCTGCAGCATTGTCAATAAGCTGCACTCCGCCCGGCCCGCCATTATTCACCGGGACATCAAACCCTCGAATATTATCATCACAAGCTATAATCATCCGGTCCTTCTGGATTTCAATGCGGCAAAATTCTATTCCCTGGCGGAGGAAGATACGGTTCTTCTCGGAACACAGGGCTACGCTGCTCCTGAGCAGTACGGCTTCGGCGCTTCCTCTCCCCAGACGGATATCTATGCCCTGGGCATTGTGCTGAAGAAGATGGCCGCTTCCCTGGACACAAAGTCAGACCATCTCGACTCCATTATCGACAAATGCACCCAGCTGAATCCGGCAGAACGCTTTGAAAACGTCTCCGAATTAAAGGAAAATCTGGACTCGCCCAAGCCTCTGAAAAAGGTCCATAATTCCGGTTCCCTGTCCGATTATACCCTGCCCGGCTTCCGGACCCGGTCCTTCTGGAAAATGACGGTCGCAAGCATTACCTACCTGCTTCTTTTCCTGTTCAGCATGACTATAAAAATTGAAAATACGACCGGTGTCATTCTCTGGATCGAAAGAATTTTCATTTTCCTCATGGCCCTGTCCATCGTCTTCGGATGCTTCAACTATATGAACATTCAGCGCTTTATGCCCCTCTGCCAGAGTAAGAAGCGCTGGGTCCGCTATATCGGAATCGCCATCCTTGATGCCATCCAGATTCTGATTCTCATGGTCCTTCTGATCGTCTTCGCAGCCGTGCTGACGCCGGCCTGAGGATGTGAATTTCCTCTGCTGACACTGTTCTTATCATATCAACAATTCCAGAAACGAGCTGCCACCGCCAAGGTGGCAGTTTTTTAGGAAATCAGCCCGGCCCTGACGAATCCCTGATAGAGGCCGTCTTCTTCAATCGGTGCGGTAACAAGGTCCGCCGCCTCTTTCGTCGGCTCGGAACCATTGCCCATGGCGACAGACAGACCGGCGTAATTCATCATGGGCAGGTCATTTTCACTGTCCCCGAAGCCGATGCTGTCCTCCCGCGTAAGCCCGAAGTGATCCAGCATATATTTCATGCCCAGCGCCTTATCGAAGCCCCGGACGGTAATCTCCCCGTTCCGTCTGCCGCCTCTGCTGATACTGGATTCCGTCACGCTGAAATATAGACCAATGGCCTCCTGCAGCTCCTTCTGCGTCAGAGTGGAGTGATAGTAGGCGATTTTTTCAATGTTCGGAGCGCCTTCCATATCATTCAGAATCTCGACATGGCCGAGAAGCTTTTCCCTTTCCTGACGCACAGCATCGTCTGTGTAGAGACTCCTGTGGAATGCCAGCAGCTTTTCATCCGCATACAGATCCTCACTGCCCTGCAGAATGAGGTAGATCTGCCTCTCATTCATCCAGTGGATCAGTTCAAACAGTTTCTTACGATCGACAAAGTGCTGGAAAATGATTTCGCCCTCCGCCCGGACATCCGACCCGGCGCCTGCAACGATTCCATCAAAAAGGCCGGTCTCAAGGAGCCAGGGATAGATCTGACTCGGGGTACGGCCGGTGCAGATGAAAAGAAGATGGCCGGCAGAGCGCGCCTTCTCCATGGCAAGACGGGCAGACGAGGGGAACTTTCTTTGAAAAGTCACCAGCGTACCGTCTATATCGAGAAAAACTGCTTTTCTTTGATTCATTTCTTTTTTGTTTACCATCTATATAAATCCTCGTGAATTCAACCAACAATCCTCATTTTATATTTAACCAGGACAGTCTGACAAGGCAGATCATACAGTCCGAAATAAAAAAACGCCACTTTCTGCCCTTGAATTTCTGATATGATGGGATCGAAATCCAATCATCATTCCGTCTAAGAGTAGAAAGAGGCTTTTTGCTTCTTCGGAGGAAAACCTTGCAAGAACAGACCCTGCAGCATCCAATTGATCCGGTTTATGACGAAAACTCCCGCATTCTGATTCTGGGTTCCTTTCCCTCTGTAAAATCCAGGGAAACCGCCTTCTTTTACGGTCATCCCCAGAACCGCTTCTGGAAGGTTCTGTCACAGATCTTTGAAGAGGAGCTTCCAGAGACGGTTCCGGAGAAGAAAGCCTTTCTCCTTCGAAATGGTATTGCGCTCTGGGATGTGATCCGATCCTGCACTATCACCGGTTCCTCAGATGCCAGTATCAGAAATGCAAAGCCGAATGATCTCAGCCCCATCCTTGAGACAGCCAAGATCCGGCTGATCATCACCAACGGAAAGACGGCCGATAAGCTCTATCGAAAGTATATTGAGTCGGAAATCAAAAGACCGGCGGTCTGCCTTCCCTCCACCAGTCCGGCCAACGCTGCCTGGACCCTGCCAAAGCTTGTAGAAAGCTGGGGAAAGACAATCCGGCAGTCTGATATCGCTCGTTAACGCTTATCGCATGCGGTACCGGTCTCCGAACAATTATGCCTCTGACCGAATGTATAGCTGAAAAAAGCCAAAAGATTCACCATAAACCACAAGATCCGATATGGAAAAGATAAGAGGGGAAAACATGAACAATCATACAAACACTGATAAATCAGACATAGAAAACATGGAAATGCTCCCTCAGATCCTGGAACGATTGAAGAAAGACTACCACGCACTGATTGAGCGGCCCTGGCAGAAATATCCGGAAAATATTGCCGCCAAGGAGCCTCTTTCCGGGAAATGGTTCGCCCTTTTCATGAAGGTCCGGGGAGATCGAATCGGACTCCCCACTTCCGACCCCATTCAGGTCATGAATGTCAAAGCCGATCCGGATTTTATCCATGTCATCAATCATAGTGAAGGCTTTGCTCCTGCTTATCACATGAATAAGGAACACTGGATTACGGTCCGCTTGGATGGCAGCGTGCCCATGGATCAGGTCATGGATCTCATTCAGGGAAGCTACCGTATGCTCTGCGATACGCCGACCCGGCGGATTTACGAAGCTGTGAAAGAGATTCCACGGGGCAGGGTCGCTACTTATGCCAAGGTTGCGGAAATGGCCGGAAATCCACGTATGTCACGCGCAGTCGGCAATGCTCTTCACAAAAATCCGGACCCGGACCATATCCCCTGCTACAAGGTCGTTAATTCCAGAGGCGAACTGGCCGGACGCTTTGCCTTCGGAGGCGAAGACGTGCAGAAAAAGCTTCTGGAAGCCGATGGAATCGAAGTCATCGATTATCGGGTGGATCTGGAGAAGTACGGGATCTAAAAAAGCATACTTCTTCCTGGAATGGTTTACATTTGTATCGAAAGTCAATATCATATCGATACAAATGTAAATTTGAAAGGTGTGGTATATCTTCATTAGAATTCAATCTTTGTATATTGTCACCCGTCTATAATGTTTCCTGGTTGACATTAAAGTTCAAGTTCTCTAAAATAAGGCTTGTTTGTGAGCTAATTTCATAAAAATTTGGGTGACAATTGTCACCCCAGGGAGGACTTAACCATGTCAGAAATCAATACCAATTCATCCAGTCAGATCGCAAATGGCGATCGTCAGAACACCCGTGTCCGGAAAATGACGACCACTGCCCTGATGACCGCAGTCATCTGTATTCTCGGACCCCTTTCCGTACCCATCGGACCAGTTCCTATTTCCCTTTGCAATCTGGCTCTTTTTCTTACCATGTATGTTCTAGATTGGAAAAGCGGAGTCGTTTCCTATTTCCTTTATCTGCTGATCGGCCTTATCGGCCTTCCGGTCTTCTCCGGATTCGGCAGCGGCCCTGCAAAGCTTTTCGGACCGACCGGCGGCTATATCATCGGCTACCTGCCCATGATTCTGATTACCGGCCTTTTCCTTAGAAAGCACTGGAAGAACCGCATCCTTTCCATCCTTGTAATGGAGCTTTCCACCTGGGTCCTCTATCTTCTTGGAACCGCATGGCTGGCATTCAGCGCACATATGACCTTCCCTCAGGCTCTGGCAGCAGGTGTACTTCCTTTCATCGTCCTGGATCTGATCAAGATTGTCATTGCCGCTCTGATCGGCCCTGTTTTAAGAAAGCAGCTGGCACCCTTCTCCGGTGTAGAACTCTGATATTCAATTTGAAGACTTCATCGAAGAATTCCAGTTTCATAGCTTGAAAAAGAAATAATAATCATTTTCTTTCAGGAAATTTCATACAAAAGTTTAGGGCTGGCGAATTTCGCCAGCCCTTGCCTTTTCCATTTGACAAAAACGATCGGTTTTTATCATAAGATTTTCCGATGATAATCTGATCATCCATCACATCATTTGTGATCTTCCGCTCCGAAATCATTCCTCAACCGGAACAAACATATCCTTGCCTACTCCGCAGATCGGACATACCCAGTCATCGGGAAGATCTTCGAATGCAGTTCCGGGAGCAACTCCATTGTCCGGATCGCCGACAGCGGGATCATAGATATAACCACAGGGTTCACACTGATACTTCTTCATAGTCGATGTCTCCTTTCAGACAAAAGTGATACGTTCAATACTGTCACTATACCATGTTTTCAGTCTCAGAAAAGCCCCATAATCAATGAAATTTCTCTAAAATATAGACCATTCCGAAGATACCCGTTTCCCTGCCACTCTTTCCATGGTATGATGGAAAGCACGAAACCAAGAACCCGTTTGAAAGGATTTGGAAAATGAATATCGTATATGAAGGCAAGAATGCAGGCAAGAAGGTAAGGACCCACTATCGGGGAACCTTAAATGACGGAAGCGTCTTCGATTCCTCCTACGACCGGAACGAACCCCTGGAATTTATCTGCGGCGTCGGCTCCATGATCGAGGGATTCGACAAGGCCGTTGCCAATATGGAAGTCGGCGAGAAGGTCAGTGTCCATCTCATGCCGGAAGAAGCTTACGGCGAGCGTGACGAAGAACTGGTAATGACCGTTCCCATCGCCCAGGTTCCCGGCGCGGAAGAACTCGAGATCGGAAATCAGGTCCTTCTGACCAACCCTGCAGGCATGCAGTTCCCTGTAACCGTAGTCGATAAGACAGAGACCGACATCACCTTTGATGCCAACCACGAGCTGGCCGGCCAGGAACTCAATTTCGAAATCGAGCTTCTTTCTGTGGAAGACGCAGAGGAATAAGCTCTATTCAAGACATCAGGGGATTTCCCCATCTGCTAAAAAACTGAAAGGCGATTGAAAAGAACCGACCTGGGATCAGATTCCGTCAGGAAAATGACCCCGGGTCGGTATTTTTTACCTAAACTCTTCTGAACCCTGATTCCGTTCACAAACACCTCAGGAGCATGATCATCATAGAACATTTATCAGAAGTACATCCGCAGTCCCTTGGGATAATGGTTCTTCAGCACTCCTCCCGAGGCCTTGCCCCAGCCGAGCGTATAGCCGTCCACCAGAACTGCCGTCCAGCCCTTGCCCGGACAGGGAATGCTCTCTCCTCTGAGAAAGGCCTTAACCTCCTCGGAATCCGCCGACAGATTCAGGGTCTGCTTCAGATCCTCCTTTTTCAGGGCCAGAACCAGGGCATGGTCCGGCTCGAAGCGGTTCTTCTTCACTGTTCCCAAATGCAGGCCGGCCCGAAGGACCTTAATCGAATCGAGATTCAGATCCTCGGGCAGAAGGTAGAGGTCCTGACCAAACTGGCGGAGTGTACCCTCCGTTTCGTCTAAAGCCCTCCTAGATGATGCTTCCCCAGACGATTTTCCAGCATCTGATTGCTGAGAGAAAGCCCCCTCAGAATCAGAAAGAGCTTCTTCAGAAAACTCCTTCCACAGCTTGGCAGCTTCAGAATCAAAGAGATCCGCGCCTTTCCGGTCGCGGTTTTTCTTTGTCTTCTTTTTCTTCTTTCCGGATCTTCCTTCTGCCTTCCAGTCGGATTCAAATGCAGCCTTCCATCCTTCAGAAGGCCTTGCAGAAGCTCCATCAGGAAGTCCCTGACTGCCGCCAATTTCGAAAGAACCGGACATATTCTCCGATCCTTCCGCATCTTCACCGGCCTTCCTCAAAACCGCCAGAAAATGCCCTTCTCCGTCCAGCTTATGAGGCCAGAGACGGATGCTCTTTCCATCCGATCCGGCGGCAAAGCCGAACCGGTCCAGATCGGGCCCCAATTTCTCCGGAAGATCCATTTCTTCATAATCCGAATGCCTTTCCAGGAAGTTCTGAATGCTCTCCTCATCCTCTGCCGGGGCAAAGGTACAGGTCGAATAGACCAGAACTCCGCCGGCCTTCAGCATGCGGTCGGCTTCGTCCAGAATTCCGGCCTGCCGGTTTGCGCAGAGCCTGACATTGTCCGGACTCCAGTTGGGGATGGCCTCCTCTTCCTTCCGGAACATGCCTTCGCCCGAGCAGGGCGCATCCACGATGATCCGGTCGAAAAAGTCAGGGAAATGCTTCGACAGATCTTCCGGCGCCTCATTTGTTACGATCGTGTTCCTGATGCCGAGACGCTCTATATTTCTCGAAAGGATCCGCGCCCGCTGGGGATGGATTTCGTTCGAGACCAGAAGGCCTCTGCCCTTCAGCATGCCTGCCAGCTGGGTGGATTTGCCGCCAGGAGCCGCACAGAGGTCCAGAACCCGCTCACCCGGCCGAGTACCCGACAGGGCTGCTACAGCCATGGCACTGGGCTCCTGGATGTAATATAGACCGGCCTCATGATAGGGACTCTTGCCGGGGCGCACCTCGGGATCGTAGTAGAAGCCGTTGGGCGCGGCCCAGGGAACCGGCTCCAAGGAATAGGGAGCCAGCTTCAGAAAGTCCACCGGTGTAATCTTCAGGGGGTTGACCCGAAGTGCCGGATGGTGGGGCTTGTCATAGGATGCCAGGAAGGCCTCGTAGTCCTTTCCGAGCATGCCCTTCATTCGATCCAGAAAAGCCTGGGGCAGGGTGATATCCAATTTTTTCTCCTTTCTGCCCTTTCAGGCATTTGCTTCATTCACTATCGACACTTGAAAATCAGGAATTCTGTGTCCTTCCATAATGTATCATGCTTTAGACAAAGACACTGCCAAATTTCAATCATTCGACACGGTCTGTATCTAAACTTCAACATGTCTTTCCTTCAGCATGTCTTCCACAATCTCAACAGCCTCATAAACCATATTGTCACAGTGGGGCTTCTTCTCGGCCTGGCTGTGAACTTCCTCGCGGAGGAGATCCCGGCAGTTGATCCTGTCCCCATGCTTTTCCTTCATGCGGCGGATAAAGTCAGCAGCATCTCTGGGATCATCTACACCGTAAAAGCCCAGAGCCATAAGGCCGCCGGTAATGGCTCCGCAGGTGGATCCGACCCGCATGCCTCCGCCGAAATTGGCAGTAATGGCGTTGGCCTGATCAAAGGTCAGTCCCTTCTTCTCAGCAAAGGGAATAAAAACGCCCTGGGCGCAGTTGTAATGAACCATGGGATCATTTCGAAGCTCCTGGCTTCTTTTCATCATCTCAGAATCTACTTGAGCCATACTTTTCCTCCTTCTAAATACCAATACAAGTCCGTCAAAATCCATAGAATTCCATTAAAATCCATAAGAATCCGACAGAACCCATTCGACTATCCCAAGTCTGCTGAAATTCCGTTTGAAATATCTATCCTTTCCATCCGCATTGCGAGTGGACAGAATCCTGAAACAATCTTCCATCTCAGACTCCAAAATGAATCCATCCCAAGGCATATCCGATTCCGGCCAGAATCAGGAGATGAACCGGATAGAAAATATAGAAGAGATACTTCATCTTCCTTCCCTGCCGGCCATGATAAAAATAAAGCGGAAGAAGATCAAGAAGCGAAATAAACTCGATCATTCCGCAGGTCAGTCCCAGCCAGATCACGGCAATCGTGAACCCCCGCATTTTATAATTCATGAAAAGATACAGAAAAACAATGGCAAAAACACCGGCCGCTCCATAGTCACTTCGGATCATATTATTTTCCAAAATGTAAACCACAAGAAGAACTACGCCGATTGCCAGGCCTGTCAGAAGCCATCGGTGGAAACGATCCGAATATTTTCGGTAGATTCTTTTAATAAATGTATCCAGAATCCAGATGGAAAGCATTCCGGTTAAGAGAGTAAAACCAACATTATTGTCCCTGCCTTCCAGGATCCTGCCATTGAAAGCCATGTCAAAGGGAATCTCCGAAACCATAGCAAAAATCAGAAGACGGATGGCGTATTTCTTCCGGTTTCTCGTGTAATGAAAACCCTCGACAATAAAAAAACAGAAGAGCGGGAAAGCCAGGCGGCCAATTGCTCGAAAGACAAAGTCCAGATACTGGACAGAGGCTTCGGAATAATGCGGATTCTGTTCCAGAAGAATTGCTCCGATATGGTCGATCGTCATAGTTACCAGAGCCAGTATCTTCAACTGGAATCCTGAGATGTCTTCTGTCCTGCTTCTCTCCATGGGATAGGCCCTTTCCTTCACAGTTCGATCACGGCTTTTTTCAGGTCTTTCACGACTCTGTCACTATGCTGCTTTGCTGTTTCATTCGTCTTTCGTAGTTTTTTCATATCAAACCCTATTATACAGGAAAGCTCGGGCAGAATTATTACTATTTTTTATCTTTGATCATCTCGCCAGATCCGTCATTCCCGGTCAGAATTTCTGACGCTGCCAGCTTGCCGCACTCTGTCAGAAAACAAATACATCTTGTCAGAAAATTCTCTGTTGTATCTTAATATATAATCGATTAAAATAGTAAAGTTATGTGTCATATATATAGAGAAAGGAAAACCGCTATGAATGCCTCTTCCGAAAAAGCGCCGGAAATCAAGGAAAACAAGATGGGAGTCATGCCGATCCAGAAGCTGATCGTCAACATGTCAGTACCCATGATGATTTCCATGCTGGTGCAGGCTCTTTATAATATCGTGGATTCGATCTTCGTTGCCCAGATCAGCGAAGATGCTCTGACCGCCGTTACCCTGGCCTTCCCTCTGCAGAATCTGATGATTGCCGTAGCCTCCGGAACGGGCGTCGGTGTCAATGCCCTACTGTCCAAGGCTCTGGGCGCAAAAGAATTTGAAAAATCGGATAAATCAGCCAATACCGCGGTTCTGCTAGCTATTGTAAGCTATGTCGTTGCCGCTATCCTTGGCCTTACTATTACCGATCCTTTTATCCGAAGCCAGACCTCTAAGGCAAGTATTATCGGCTATGGAGACGCCTATCTGGGTATTGTTATGACTATTTCTTTCGGCTGTTTTCTTCAGATTACATTCGAACGGCTGCTTCAGTCAACCGGACGAACCATTCTCAGCATGGTCTCCCAGCTGACCGGTGCCATCATCAATATCATTCTGGACCCGATCATGATCTTCGGTCTGGTCGGATTCCCGAAACTTGGCGTTGCCGGTGCAGCCTATGCAACCGTCATCGGACAGATTATCGCTGCCTGCCTTGGTTTCTTCATGAATATCCATTTAAATCATGAGATCCATCTGTCGCTCCGGTCTATCTTTAAACCTAACGGAAAAATCATCCGCCGCATCTATTACGTCGGCATTCCGTCCATTCTCATGATGAGCATCGGCTCCATCATGACCTATCTCATGGATCTGATTCTGATCGCCTTCTCAACTACAGCAACGGCCGTATTCGGCGTCTATTTCAAGCTGCAGAGCTTTTTCTTTATGCCAGTCTTCGGTCTGAACAACGGCCTGATCCCGGTCCTGGCCTTCAACCTGGGTGCCGAGCACAAGCGCCGGATCAAGAAAGCCCTGAAGTTCGCCCTGGTTCTGGCCATCTGTGTTATGCTCTGCGGAACTCTGACCTTCGAGCTCTTCCCCGGCCAGCTCCTGTCCCTTTTCAACGCATCGCCTGAAATGAAGCGGATGGGAATGGTTGCTCTCCGTATCATCGCCATTCACTTTCCGATTGCTGCCTGTGGCATCGTCATGGGATCTATTTTCCAGGCCTTCTCCAAGAGTTTCTATTCTCTCATGGTCTCCCTGGGACGGCAGCTTGTTGTCCTGATTCCGGTTGCCTGGCTCCTTTCCAGAACCGGAAATGTCAATAATGTCTGGTGGTGCTTCCTCATTGCCGAGTGTGCATCCTTCACCCTTTCCCTGATCTTCTTCCGCAAGGTTTACCGGATGGTCGTTGAACCTCTGTCGGATGACGGAGTGGAGTAAAAACGAATCGGGATTCGGATTTTCCTTCCAAATCGATCCATAAAGTCAGATAACAAAAAACTGCGCGGTTCTATTTCCATCAGCAAATGGAAACAGGGCCGCGCAGTTATTATATTGCATAGTTTATTGATAGAAGATAATCTTATTCCTCTCTCATTCCTGTAGCAGAATCCGATAGGAATTTTTGCCGTGCTCCTTGGCCTCGTACATTTCCTGGTCGGCCAGGCGAAGCATGGTATCCAGGTCCGGACAGCCGGACTTGGCGATCAGGCAGCCGATGCTGGCCGTCATATACATAGGACTCGTCCCCTCTTTGGAAACGGAGATCTTCCGTAAATCATAGAGAAGGTCATTGAGCCGCTTTTCCATCAGAAATTGATCCCAGTTACCCCGCGTAAAGACCGCAAACTCATCGCCGCCGTAGCGTATGATAATGTCATCATCCCGGAATTTCCTCTGCAGGGTCTTCGCCACAGCCTTTAAGACTTCATCGCCCTTGGCATGGCCGTAGCCATCATTAACTTTCTTGAAATTATCCAGATCGATGAAAATCAGAGCACCAGGACCCTTGGGGGTAATGTAATGAACCCCACCGTCCCGGTTGTATATGCCGGTCAGAGGATCATGCTCCGATTTCTTCTCAAAATGCTCACCAAGCTCTACATTTCGAATACGGGTCGATAGAGAATAGGCATTGACCAGAAGGGAAAGAAAATAGGCATCCAGTAAGTGCATGAGTTCCAAAAGGAAATTCGACCGGTCTCCCATGATGATCATAAACACCAGATAGAGGATGGCAAAAATTGTAATGATGGAGAAAACCCGCTTGGGCAGATCCAGAAGGAAAAGCGGCAAGATAATCAGAAGGAAGAGAAAAACCATTCCTTCCGGCTGACGGTGCAGGATCAGTTCTGATATCAGCGGAAACAACAGGCAGGGAATCATGAAAACATAGATCAGAGCCGTGAAATCCAGATGCATGTTCCTGCAGAGCGCGAAGGCGGCAAGACAGAAAACAAAATTGACTGCTACCAGTCCCAGGAGAAGCATCATTCCGGGATCATTCATAATGCTCCGGAAGATCAGATTCACCAGACTGACCGCAAAGTTGGTCAGGAGCATGTACTTCAGACCCTGGTTATTGATCCGCTTGATCGTCTCCAGATAATTCTTATAATCCTTGAATTTTAGATATCTCTGATATTCTTTCCACATAACCTATAGCAGGGACTATTATTAGCAACCGTATGTGTACTTATTAATTCTTGCACAAGCAAATCCGCAGCCTCTCAGCAGCTGTATTCTGTCAGTTATCGAAAAATCATACCCCAGAATCCCGTCGACTGGAGGAAAAGAATGGCCATAACGATCGGCGCTACATACTTGATCATGAAAAAATAGAGCTTCTTCCGCGGGAACTTCTCCCCGTTTCTCTGAACCTCATCGGTAACCCACTTCGGGCCTATAACCCAGCCGATCAGAATACTCGAAAGCATGGCGATGAAGGGCATCATAAAGCTGTTGCTGATGTAATCCATGATGTCCAGAAGTTGTCCGACCGAACCGTTGGGAAGCTTGACCTCTACATAGAAGATGCTGTAGCCAAGAGCGATTACCGCAGTTGCGATCAGATAGACCGCTGTCAGAACCAGGGTTGTCTTCTTCCGGGAGGTGTGGAAGATCTCCATGCAGTTTGCAACAATGGCTTCCAGAACCGAGATACAGGAAGTCAGAGTTGCAAAGATTGCCATGATGAAGAAAGCCGCACCGACAAAGATACCAGCAGGTCCCATGGCTCCGAAGACCTTGGGCAGAGATACAAACATCAGACCGGGACCGGCTCCCATTCCTTCCGTACCGGAGAAAACGAAGATCGAAGGGATAATCATCATGCCGGCAAGGAAAGCAACCAGGGTATCGAAGAATTCGATCTGGCTTACAGATTTGCTTAAGTTGACCTCTGGCTTTACATAGGATCCGTAGGTAATCATGATACCCATGGATACGGAAAGAGAGAAGAAAATCTGACTCATAGCATCCAGAAGAACATTCAGGAATTTCCCGACCGTCAGTCCCCGGACATCCGGCTTCAGATAGACCAGAAGCCCCTGAAGACCGGTCCGTACCGTACCGTCTTTATCCGTATGACTCAATGTCAGAGCATAAACTGAAATCACAATGATCAGAATCAGAAGAAAAGGCATAAGCCAGCGGGATACCCGCTCGATTCCGCCTTCCACGCCCATATAGACGATGATTCCGGTGACAACCATAAAGATCAGTCCGTAAATCACCGGCGTGACCGGCGACGTGATAAAGTTCGTAAAATACTTATCTCCTACCGCTGCCTTGGCCTGTCCGGTAAAGTAGACCACAGCGTAACGGGTAATCCATCCGCCGATGACCGCATAATAGGTCATGATCAGTACCGGAACGAAGAAGGTCAGAATACCCAGGAATTTCCATTTTGGCCGCATAGTCTGATAAGCCTGAATGGCACTCTTTCTGGTTTTCCGTCCGATGGCAATATCCGAAGTCAGAAGCGTAAAGCCAAAGGTCAGGACCAGGATCAGATATACGATCAGAAAGAGTCCGCCTCCATCTTTCGCTGCAAGATAAGGAAAACGCCATAGATTTCCGACACCGACCGCACTTCCGGCTGCCGCCATAACAAAGCCCAGCTGTCCGCTGAAGCTGCCTTTTTTCTCTGTCATAATACACTCTCCCATTTTTTTATAAATTTAAACTTAAGTATAGCAGTTCAAGCATCAAATTTGAACCTGAAACCCTGAAATGACAAGATCTCTTACGCAGAATTTAGCGCCTTTTCGGATTTTTCGGATTGATCTCGATCTGCTTTACAGGTGAGTCCTATATAATATCTACGGATATGTTTCGTGAAATATAAGCCGATGCCAGAATCTGCTTCTGTTTCTGCCGGCTGAAATATTTGAATATTGGGATACTGGCATATTGGGACTACACTTTCTATTGTGCTAGAATTGATAGAAATTGATTTTGTTTGACTGAGAAGACATGAATCTGACATAAATCAATTATGAATCAGATACGGATCAGATATGCATCTGATATCAATCAGTCATTGAAACGGAAATGAATTCGATGAGTAGAAGGGACATAATATGAGACTTGGTATCCTTGGCGCCGGAAAAATTGTAAAGGAATTTCTGACCTTTGCCGACAGGGTCCCGGATCTTACGATCGCAACCATCTGTTCCAGGCCAAAGTCTGAGGAGAAATTAAAGCAGCTCTGCGCAGCCTACTCCATTCCTCACTACGATACGGACCCAAACCAGATGCTGGATCGGAAAGAGATCGACACGGTATACGTTGCTCTGCCCAACTCCCTCCATTACACTGCCTGCCGGGAAGCCCTCCTGGCCGGGAAAAATGTCATCTGCGAAAAACCCCTGACCTCTTCCTATACCGAGGCCCGGGATCTGGCCGAGCTTGCCGAAAAGCAGGGACGAATTCTTCTGGAGGCGATCTCCACCTCCTACCTCCCGATCATGAAGGAGATCCAAAGGAGGCTCCCCGACCTTGGCCGGATCCGCCTGGTCAGCGCCAACTTTTCCCAGTATTCCTCCCGCTGGAAGGACTTCCGGCAGGGAATCATCCAGCCGGTTTTCAATCCCGAGATGGCCGGCGGCGCCCTCATGGACATCAATATTTACAATATCCATTTCCTGGTCGACCTTTTCGGAGCCCCGGACGATGTCCATTATTATCCAAATATAGACCGCGGCGTAGATACCTCCGGAATTCTGATTCTGAACTATCCTGACTTTAACGCCACTTCCATCGGAGCCAAGGATTCCGAAAGCTCCTGCGGAATCACCATCCAGGGCGATCTCGGCCACCTGGAAATCCAGAAGCCGGCCAATGCCATTGATTCCTTTACCTTTCAGAAGAACGGCCTGCCCGAGAGCCTGGAAAAAGTCTCTGCTCCCTTCCGGAATCACCGTATGTATGAAGAATTTGTCCGCTTCACTGAGATTATAAGAGACAATGACCTCAGCTTCTCTCACGAGGCCATGGAAAAGAGCCTGGCTGTCATGCAGACTGCTACATTCGCAAGAGAAACGGCGGGGATTCTGGTTCCGTCTGAGGTTTAGGAATGCAGCCCAATATTCATAGAATACTGAGGATAAAATCTGGAAAATCCTGTAATTATCCGATTGTAAATGGAATCGGGAACATCCTGATTTTGTCAGATTGAGGAGATAGCGGTATTCAGGGCAATTTCCATCATCTGGCTGAAGGATGTCCTCCGATCATCCGCCGACAGATGCTCATCTTTAAAGAGATGATCGGAAATAGTCAGCATGGCCAGGGCCTTCTTCTTGGCCTTGGCGGCATTCATATAAAGGGCTGCGGTCTCCATTTCAATACAGAGGGCACCCATATCCGCCCATTTTTGATTCACATCCGGATATTCATTATAGAAGACATCCGATGAAACAACATTTCCGACGCAGGGCTCAATGCCGATAGCTCTGGCCTCTGCTGCAGCCTGCTCCAGGGTCTGAAAGTCCGCAATCGGGGCAAAGCTTCCCGGCAGGCCAAACTGATAGGCATAGTTCGAATCTGTACAGGCTCCCTGAGCCAGGACGATGTCCATGAGGTTTACATTTTCCGAAATGGAGCCGGCAGAACCGATCCGGATGATCAGATCTACACTATAATTGTGATATAGCTCATAGGAATAGATACCGATCGAGGGCATGCCCATGCCACCACCCATGACCGACACTTGTTTTCCCTTGTAGAAGCCGGTATAGCCAAACATATTCCGGACCGTATTGAACTGAAAAGGCTTCTCGAGATAGGTCTCTGCAATATATTTTGCCCGCAGCGGATCACCCGGCATCAGTACGGCCTTTGCGATCTGTCCCGGCTTTGCTTCATTATGTGCTGTTCCCATATTTTCCCTCATTTCTATTTTTCTGATTTTATTTCTGTTTTATTTTAAAAACTCCGTCGAAATCCAATATTCTGACTGATTTTAATCAGGCTTTCGATTGTTATATCCATTCTATCGCATCTTTCGATTCTATATGTTATATACAGTCTCTGATCTTTATCAAATTTAGACCAAAAATGAACTGTTTCCTTTATAAACTCTATCATACATACCTGAAAATTGCACCGAACATTGTCCTGATGAATTCCCGGGATTTCTGTAAACATGGTATTGATGCGCTGTAAAAATTGCACCGAACAAAGACCGTAATTTCAACTGCTACTCTTCTGCTTTTGCTTGAAGTCATGCCCCGCCTTGGTCTATATTTATCGTATAATGACTGACCGGATTTCCATTTATTTATGGATTCATTATGCGAAATGCCCTGATGACAGGTAACATGATGAGAAATCCTGTTCTGAAGTCATTATGAAAGCAAGTTCGTAACGCTAATCCTTAACGTTCCAAACAAATTACTCGAAAGGAGTCGTTGAAATGAAAAAGCAAGTAAAAAACAATGTCTACTGGGTCGGTTATCTGGACTGGGACCTTCAGAAGTTCCACGGCGATGATTTCACCATCCATCACGGAAGCTCTCAGAATGCCTATCTGGTTCAGGAAGAGAAAACTGTCCTTATCGATACCGTATGGGCCCCCCATCATTTCGAATTCATTGAAAACCTGAAATCCGAAATCGATCTCAAGTCCATCGACTATATTATCGTAAACCACGGCGAAAATGACCATTCCGGCAGCCTTCCCGCACTGATGAAGGAAATACCGGACACCCCGATCTACTGCACCGCAAATGCTGTAAAGTCCCTGGAAGGTCAGTACGGCAAGCTCGGCTGGAATTTCCACGTTGTTCATACCGGGGACACCCTGGATATCGGAAACGGCAAGAAGTTCACCTTCGTAGAGATGGCCATGCTCCACTGGCCGGATTCCATGGCGGAATTCCTGAGCGGAGATAACATCCTCTTCTCTATGGATGCTTTCGGCCAGCACTACGCCGTCGGCGAAATGTTCGCGGACCTTGCCGATCAGGAAGTTCTCTGGTCTGAGGCTATGCGATATTACGTAAATATCGTTTCTCCATTCGCACCCATGGTTACGAAGAAGGTCAAGGATCTGAAAGCTCTGAACCTGCCGATTGAAATGATTGCTCCCAGCCATGGCGCGATCTGGCGGAAAGATCCCATGAAAATTGTCGATGCCTATGCTGACTGGGCCGGCAATTATAAAGAAGACATGGTAACTGTAGTATACGGAACCATGTGGCACGGAACCGAGAAGATCGCTCATGCCATTGCTGACGAGATTCATCGTCAGTCTCCTTCCACTCTTGTTAAGGTGTACAATGTAGACCACACCGAAAAGGACGATATCATGAACGATGTCTTCCGTTCGAAGGCTATTGCTGTCGGCTCACCGACCATCCTGAACGGCGTCCTTGCCACCATGGCCGGCTTCCTCTACTACTACAAGTCCCTGAAGCCCAAAGCTAAGAAGGCTGCAGTCTTCGGCTGCTACGGCTGGAGCGGTGAAGGAAATAAGGTTCTCCGCCAGATGCTGACCGATGCAAAGTGCGAAGTCGTTGATGCAGAAGTCAAGTCCTCCTGGAATCCGGAAGCCGGCGATTTTGATAAAGTACCGGAGCTGGTAACTGAGCTTCTGAAATAAATACGATCTCTGTATTTCTTGACAGCTCCTTATTTCAGAGTTTCATCAGCTGATTTATGAATTTGTGATTGATAATTGCTATTCTTAAATTGAGATCCATATTCTGATTTTAAAAGGCATTCCTGGATGGGGGTGCCTTTTTTAATGCTTCTTCCATTGACAATTTTATAGATTATGATATCTTTTCTCCTAATCGACCGTCACCTTATCTACAAGAAGATCTTTTTCCCTTATATTTGCTATTATTATTTCGTTAAAATTATGTTATATTATTATCAATATTTTTTATATCTGTATGTATAAATATGATTTATATATACATTCTATATTATATTTATGCATATTATTTGCTTTAAGAAAGGACGATTTCTTTGCAAAATCCAAGCACTTATCATCAAATTTTACGGGAAAATTTCGACCGTATGACTTCAGACCTGCTCTCGATCCTGCCGTCTGAGGTTACAGGCTTTGTAAATGCCAAATATCAGAGCCTGGCTCCCCGGACCAGACACGCCTATGTGCAGGATATCTATATCTTCTACTGTTTCCTGCTCCAGTCGGATCCGAATCATGATCAGGATACTCGGCTGACCGCCTATGATCTGGATATTCTGGCCTCTTTTACGACAGATCAGCTTCTTTCCTATGTTCATTGGCTCAGAGAATATCAACTGGACGGGAAAACTCACCATAATTCGGAAAGCGGAATTCGCCGGAAGCTGTCTTCTCTGTCCTCCTATTTCCGCTATCTGGCTGCCCAGGGCTATATTTCCGGAAATCCAGTTCTGATATTTGACATTCATAACCTGCTTCGAAAAGCAGACAGTCTGGATGATTCGGATAAAAGAGACAAATCAGCTGCTTCACTGGATCCTGCCCTTCTCTACAAGGCTGTTGAACTCGACTCTGATCGTGATTTGAGTCCTCAGCAGAAGGTCTTTCATCCCTTTACGGTCAAGCGGGACCGGCTGATCCTTCATCTTCTGATCGATACCGGAATCCAGGTATCGGATCTAGTCAGTCTGGATCTCGACAATATTTCCTTCGAGAAGTATCGGATTCGCCTGCAGAGGATCGGAAGCGAATCGGTCTACATTTATCTCAATGACTATAATGCGGACTTACTCTTTGATTATCTGAAAAATGGACGTGATTATTTCAGGCCGGATGATGCTTCTTCGAACGCTCTCTTCCTCTCCCGCAGACATCAGAGGATCACGGCGCGTGCTATCGAACAACTGGTCTCCCGTTACGGAAAGCTGGCCTATGGAAATGACGTTCATATAACGCCGGCCATGCTTCGAAAGGCTTTTGCAGAGCAGGTTTACGCTGAGACCAATGATCTCTATCTTGTGACTTCGGCACTGCATCGAAAGAGCCTCTATACCGGGCTCGCTCAGAAATCCGAAAAAGACCGGCAGATGGAACTTGCGGAAATGATCCGCAGGCAGAAGTGATTTTTATGATTTGATCTATAGAATTGGATCATCTGCTTATATTTTGAAATCAGAACTGATTTTCAGTCTTCAGATTCAGATAAAAAACAGATCGTCGATTTCTTTACGGAATCAACGATCTGTTTTTGTTTGCTTTGTTCTTATTTTCTTTGTTTTTGTATTCTGACCTTTCACTGTTCTTCGTTCTGAATGGCAGACCACTTTTCAATGGACTGTCTGGGGCCCTTTTCCTTTTCCATCTTTCGTTCATTGTCCAGCATCCAGTTGATAAACTGGGTCATTTTCATACCAAGATTTGCCGAAGCACTTCTCAGGAACTCCATATTATGCTTGGTCAGAACCAGGGCCTTGATACTGGTGCTTTCCTTCTTGGGAAGCTCAATGGAAAAAGGATCGATGTCCTCGGCTGCCTCTCTCTTCTCTTCTTCTTCTAGTAGGAAATTGATATATTCCATCTGACTTACTCCGAGCTGGGCGGCACGGATTTCAAAATATCGCTTGTTTCTCGCATAAAGACGGACCGAGGTGTTCTCGTTTTCACTGCTTTCCGAATTGACCGGCTGGCGTGATTTTGTCTTGGAAGGTGTTTCTTCAATTGTTTCTGTCTGATCTATACGATCTTTTGAATCTATCGTTTCTGATGTATGATCTGCCTTGTCTGCTTTTGCTTCTTCATTGACAGATATTCTCTGATCAACGGCCTTTTTTTCGGCAGCATTATGAGCAGAATCAGACTGCTTATTCGAAGAATCTGTAACCTTTTCAGAAGAAATCCTTGCAGTTTCTTTCTCTGAGCTATTGTTGCCTGACTTTACCTTTGTTTCAGGCTTTTCTACATTCCCGGATTTGTCCTGAACAGTCTTTGCAGCCTGCTTCTTCTCTTCGCCGGACTTATTTTTAACTTCTCTGGCTGTTTCGGAAACCTTCTTCTGATTCTTGTCAGATTCAGCCGATTCCTTAGAGGAATTCGTATCCTCTTTCTTCTTTGCCTTTGTGTCTATTCCAAACCCCAGACTGGCAAACATATTATTGAAGCCCTCTGCTTCCTTCATATTTTTAGCCATTCTTGATATCCTCCTCGAATTCCTCTGCAAGGCTTAAGAAATCCTGCTGTGCCTTGCTCCCCTTATAATCCTCAAAGATTGATTCATCTCTGGTCTGTGCCTTTGGAATCGTCTGGTCAGTACGGATCTTTGTCCGGAATACATGGAAGACTTTACCATCCAGCTGCTGGAACTGCTTATCTGCCATTCTCTGATCAGCCATACGCATATCCAGTTTATTGATAAGTACTCCATAAAGCTTGAAGTCTTCATTCAAATCCCGGAAGCTCTCCATTGTTCTCATAACATCTGCTAGACCATCAATGGCGTATTTCTCAAAGTTCATCGGAATAATAGCACCATCTGCTGCAGCATAGGATGCCTTTACGCAAAAGCCGGTACCAGGGTTTGTATCGATCAGAATGTAATCATACTGATCCTTGACCTTCTTCAGTTCATGCTGAAGTCGTGTAATCTTTTCCGGTCCGATCATATCCTCCTGAGATTTCAGAACTTTATCTCCCGGAAGGAGATCAATACCATCTCTGCTGATAATACAGTTTTCAATTGGCTCGCGATTCACAATCAGATCGTAAAGGGTTGCAATCCCATCGGTATCAACCTGAAAGGAGCTGGTTGTATTGGCCTGCGGATCGCAGTCCACCAGAAGAACCTTCTTTCCGAGATAGCGAAATGCCTCTGCTAAACCAAGACAGGTTGAAGTTTTTCCGACTCCACCCTTCTGATTTGTGAACATTATTGTCACTGCTTTTCCCATATTTTCCTCATTCCTATACGATCTATACAATCTATCATCATAAATTCTGGTCTACTTCTCTCGAATTTTCCAACGAAACTATTTTATATGTTCTATTGGAAATAGTCCATACTGCTCTTCTAATTTTTATTAACTTTATTGACATTTTACTCATTAAAACTTCTATAGACTTTTTATCAGTATTAGTTTTATTGCCTTTTCTATTATTTTTGTCATTTTTGCTCTTATAATATTTTATGTTTTTTATATTTTTTATTATTTTATCGTATTTAATATTTATATAAACTGTAATTAATCTTACATTCTTTATATATTTATCATATTTTAACGCTTTTTTATTTTATATATTTTTTAAAGTTTTAAAGTATTTATATGTCTTATTGCCTTTTACAAATATATTAATTTATATTATTTTTATAGTCTTTATGACATTATTTATTTTATTGTTTATTTTGTTTTATTTAACCATATTTCTTATCTTGAATTTAGTGTTTTTATTCATTTATATGTTTTTATTATTTTTAACATCATATATAATTTTAATGATTATATTCGTCTTATTGTTATATATGATATTAATATTCTATTTATTATTTATAAACTTTATATCTTTTATATCAATAATATCTTTAATGTATATAATAATCAATCTATATAATCTATATTTTATGGTCGTCATTAAAATACATGAACTTATAACGAGGCCATTTGTATAAATCCATCTTCTGGATCTGTGCCTTAATTCATAAAATATAATCGTAAAATCATATAGAAATCAAAAAATCAAATATCTATATTCTCATAATTATACATATCCTAACATAAAAACGAGGAATGAAAAAGTATAGAATAGCAAATAAATCTTAGTTATATTGACTTTATTGTATATATTGTATAGATTGTGTATTAAAGTATAAAAAGATATAAATAGTATAAGTGACATAAATAATAGAATTAACATATTGTATATTCAGTTTATTTAGGTTATAATAACGCCATAGGAATTCCTGGCATAGCTGAGATGAAAGCTGAAAAAGTCACGTAAATTCCAAGATTGAACCATCTTAGATCAAGATTGAACAGCACCGATTGAGTCATAATTCATATTCCGTTTAAATTCCAGGAGGTTGATTCCTATGAATCCAGATTCAAAAAAGTTGCATGAATCATAATCAGAAGATCAGGATGATTCAAGTCAAAATTAGCCATAATTTTGTTGATTGAAATGTCAACAATAAATGAAGAGAAGCGATTCATTCAGGTCAGATAGAAAAAAGGTTGAAAAATCAGAAAAAATTGTTGATTTATTTATCATAAATATCTGAATACTGCATAATATAAATCATATAAAAACGATTTTGATGGAATTGATTCATAAATATATTTGATAATATTTATTAAAATTGTGATATATCTGTATATTTTAAAATAATTAGATTTTTATCTAAATAATGCATGTATACATGAATACAATCCAATTTTTGATAGAAAATGATTCATTTTCCACACGTTTTCACATATAAACAGTGCCTTGTTTCAAAATCAATAGATCAGATCATTTTAAATACTTTTCATTTTGAAAAACAGTCAGATTCTGTTGAAGATTACAGACCTTTTTACACCACCTGTCCGGTTTGAGGAAACCGCTATTCCGGAGCGGCGGAAACTGCTGTACCGGTCATGACGGAACCACTTTTATAATGAGGATAAGCATCAATCCCGATGCGAGTTCACATTT
>JAQXVO010000028.1 GCA_029224965.1 Lachnospiraceae bacterium | reverse complement strand
TACAGAAACAAAGGAACAGGATTTGAAGGAAGTCTTATCCGAGTCGAATGCAGATGCCCGGATCGTGGTCGATCTGGAACTTACGGAGTCGGCAATTCAAGCAATTGCAGAAAGTTCGGAAGAAGAGGCATGTGTCGAAAGAGCGAATGAACTTCTGACGGCTCTGCACCAGAAGCCGATGACAAAAGATGAGTTTATCGAAGCCGGAAAGATTCGTGTAAAGACAGATGTCTTCGTGCCTTACCAGATTCGTAAGACAGCGGATGATTATGCGGTAGAGATCGAGGATCACGAACTTCGAAATATAGACCAGAAGGTACATGCTTTCGAAGAGGAAGTCCGTAAGATCTATGATCCCTTAAAAGAAGGCCCCTTTGTTATCAGCGTCTATAAAGAGGGCGAGCCTTCTGCGAGAAGAATTTTGAAGCAGTTCAGGAAACAGTAAGTCCGGAGATCGAAGGATTACAAGAATTCATAGAACTTCACTTTGTTAAAAATGTGACAATGCTTTTGCATTGTCACATTTTTTGTCTGAAGATCTCCTTTATAATACTTATCGAAGATAAACGAAAGGCGGAAAAAGTACCGAGAGGTCTATATTTCCACTGAAACAAAGAGGGGGCAGGGGCCCAAAAGAAAGGAGATTTTATGGCAAATCGTATTTCGTTAAACGGAACGTCTTATCATGGAGCTGGTGCAATCCAGGAGATCGTGAACGAGATTAAGGGACATGGTTTCAAGAAGGCATTCGTTGCATCGGATCCGGATCTTGTAAAATTTGGAGTTACTGCAAAGGTTACGGATCTTCTGGAAGAAGCCGGTATTCCGTTCAGCCTTTATTCTGATATCAAGCCCAATCCGACCATTGAAAATGTACAGCATGGCGTAAAAGCTTTCCGTGAGTCCGAAGCCGATTGTATTGTAGCAATCGGCGGCGGTTCTTCCATGGATACCTCCAAGGCCATTGGCATCATCATTACCAATCCGGAATTCGAGGATGTGCGTTCTCTGGAAGGCGTTGCACCGACAAAGAATCCGTGCGTTCCGATCATTGCAGTTCCGACAACAGCAGGAACTGCAGCTGAGGTTACCATCAACTACGTTATTACTGATGTCGAGAAAGAGCGTAAGTTCGTTTGTGTAGATCCACATGATATGCCGATTGTTGCGGTTGTAGATCCTGACATGATGAGCTCTATGCCGAAGGGCCTGACTGCTGCAACAGGAATGGATGCTCTGACGCATGCCATCGAAGGATATACCACCAAGGCTGCCTGGGAGATGACAGATATGTTCCATCTCGAGGCAATTCGCCTGATTTCCAAGAATCTGAGAGGCGCTGTTAACAATACCAAGGAAGGCCGTGAGGGCATGGCTCTTGGTCAGTACATTGCCGGCATGGGCTTTTCCAATGTAGGTCTTGGCATCGATCATTCCATGGCACATACCCTGTCTGCACATTATGACACTCCTCATGGAATGGCTTGCGCACAGCTTCTTCCGATCTCTATGGAGTTCAACCGGGATTATACCGGCGAGCGTTATCGGGAAATTGCCCGTGCCATGGGCGTTCAGGGCGTAGACGATATGACCCAGGAAGAGTATCGTGATGCAGCTATCGCGGCTGTAAAGAAGCTTTCCAAGGATGTCGGAATTCCGGAAAAGAACGAAAGAATCCGCGAAGAAGACCTGGATCAGCTGGCAAGCGATGCTCTGAATGATGCATGCTATCCTGGAAACCCCAGAGAAGCTACTAAGGAACAGGTCATTGATATGTTCCGTCAGTTGATGTGATTTTTGCATATCGTTACTGATCCTTTTTAAATATAGACCCGCTCTGAGGATGGTATGGAATCCTTGGGGCGGGTCTTTTTTTGCTCGGAAGATACCAGGCGGAGAGGTTTTGTATTATGATGATTGCAGTGAAAAAAATTACTTTAATACTGATATCGCATAGATAAAAAAACTGACAGGGGATTTCCTATTGAAACAGACAAGTGAAAATACCAGATTGAAATATGAACTTTGCGAAGCGGCGCGGCAATGTCTTGCCGGAAGCAGTGTTGAGAAGCTGACGGTCGGACAGATCACGACCCGGGCGGGTGTGTCTCGACAGACCTTCTATCGGACTTTTCAGGATAAGTATGATTTGATCAATTGGTATTTTGACAAATTAATGAGTAAGTCTTTCGACCGAATGGGAGAAGGAAAGACGATCGATGAGGGGCTTCGTCTGAAATTTTCCTATTTGAAGGAAGAGGGCGATTTCTTTCGGGCGGCTTTTGCTTCCGATGCCCAAAACAATCTGAAGGAACATGATTTTGAAATGATTTTTAACTTCTATTCGGATTGGATCGTGAAGAAAAGCGGGAGTAGTCCGACCGACGAGATCGCCCTGCTTCTGGAACTTTACTGCAGAGCATCGATCTATATGACGGTGAAGTGGGTCCTGGGTGGCATGCAGCAGTCACCGGAATGGCTGGCACGCTTACTGGTGGATGCCCTGCCTGAGAAATTGCGAGATAAATTCGCTTGCCTGGATCTCTTGGAAGAAACAGATTCTGCTGGGCACTAGCAATGAGATAGCAAAGTAAGGATGAAATTCCTGTGTGTTTTAAAATGAATTGCGAAAGGGGATATTAAATCTCCACTCGCAATTCTTTTCGCTTATAAAATAGTGTTGCGAGAAATCTTGCAGCACTATTTTTTTAGAAAACGAGGACACTATGGAAGAAACCATAAACCAAAATCGAATCAAAGAAGAAATGGGAAAGCACAATCTTTCCCGGAACGGATTATCAAAAGCCTCCGGCCCTGTCAAAGTCTATTCTCTCCTGTATCTTATCAGGGGAACAGACAATCCAACTCTCTGGACCATGATTTCGATTGCAAGCGCATTGGATCTGAGCCAAGTCCAAATCTGTGTATAAATTGAGAAACACCTTGCTGATGGCATCCTGAATGCCTTCATGAGCATCCAATGTAATCATCAGGAGATCCTTGAGTCCGCGTTCTTTCAGGCTCTGGAGATAATTCTATAAGAGATGACCTCTTGGCTCTTTCTGTTATTTAATTTACACAGTTATAAGGGAATTACTGGATGAGTACACGAGAACATCAAAAATATTACAGCAAAAACAGTAATACTGCACAAAATATATAAAATAAAGTCATATAAAATGACGATAATACATAATATATATTGACATTTTGACTATATAAGAATATATATAAAAACATAAGAAATGCACACGTGTACATAGTTGTATTTAGGGTATGAGAGGAGAAATTGAGACGATGAAAACATGGAAAAAGTTTTTGTCATTAGGACTGGCATCTTTAATGACGATGTCAACAGTTGCTTGCGGATCGACTTCGGGAAAATCCAATAAGTCTTCTAAGGATAGTGGGGGAAAAACAGAGGTTACTTTTTGGAATTCCTTTACAGGAGCAGATGGGGACATGCTTGTAAGCCTTGTAGACAAATATAACAAGGAAAACAAGGACGGCGTTAAGGTCAAAATGGATATCTCCACTGACCTGGACAGCCAGCTCTCATCTGCTTTTGCTGCTGGAACAGGACCGACATTATTGCTGAGTTCCAGTACCTACCGTTTTACTTATGGAAAATATCTGCAAGATATCAGCGATATTTTTGATAAAACAGGCCTGGATAAGTCGGATTTTATTTCATCTTATCTGGATTATTGCTCTGATGGAGACAAGCTATATTTTGTTCCTTTCCAGTTAGTTGGATACTATATGTATTGGAATAAAGATCTCTTCAAAGAAGCTGGACTGGATCCGGAAAAAGGCCCTGCAACCTGGGATGAATGGAAGCAAGATGCCGAAAAGATCACCAATAAATCTAAAAATATTTATGGCTCAGGTATTTCCTATGGCTATAACTATCAAATTGCACATATTATGCAGCGCTTTGGCGGCTTGGCAGTTACAAAGGATAGTAACAAATGGAAAGCAAACTTTGCTGAAAACGAAGGCTATAAGAAATTCCTGAAGATGTATTCTGATATGGTTAAAAACGGTGATAATCCCCAGGAAAAAGAGACAGATCCTATGATGACAGCCGGACAGATCGGAATGACAGTTGGCGGTCCTTGGGTTACGGCTGGATTAGATAAGGCTGGTGTGAATTATGGTATCGGTCAGATTCCGACTGGCGATGCTGGAGAAATGAATTCTTGTGAGGTTCTCGGATTCTCGGTAACCAAGAATGCTTCTGATAAGCAGAAGGAAGCAGCATATAAATTCATCAAATGGTGGAATACTGCAGACAAGAATGGAGATTCTCCTGCTCTCCAGTGGTCTTTGAAGAATGGATATCCGGCTTACATGACTTCTGTAATGAACAATGCACAGTATCAGGAGAATAAGAAACTTCAAGCTATGACTCCGGCTAATGCGGATGCACCGACAGATTTTATCTGCGATTCCAGCTTTGAAGGAATTAATGGAATTCTTTCCGATGTTATTCCTCCAATGATTAATTCAGTAGCATTTGATCAGTCATCCATTGACGATGCATTAAAAACAGC
Source organism: Lachnospiraceae bacterium (assembly GCA_029224965.1). GTDB lineage: Bacteria > Bacillota > Clostridia > Lachnospirales > Lachnospiraceae > Lachnocurva. Next base: position 102,392 of record JAQXVO010000028.1, on the reverse strand, counting down.
TCAAAATTCGGCTGATGGTATTGTAGCAAAATACAACAAATAACTAGTTCTCGTAATCCCTTCCTTTACCACTTAAAACATTAAGTGGGATCATTCCAAGACCGGGAGGTCCCCCTTTTGCTTCCGGTCTTGGAAATTAATCAGTGAGGAACTTCGGACTGCTAGTAATAGATGGAGAAAAGTGTTGAAACAGATTTACAGATTTTGGAACAATCCGAAAAGGTCCGCTTGGATTTTTTTGGCGCCGTCTTTAGTCCTGCTTCTGATGTTTAGTGTAATACCAATGTTTATTGGCCTTGGACTAAGTCTTTTTGATGTCCCTGTCACAATGGACACGGCAAAATTCGTTGGACTACAGAACTTCGTTCAGGCATTTCACGATAAGAGATTTCTAAATAGCCTACGTGTTACAGCAGTTTTTACGCTGATCGAAGTTCCGATACAAACTTTTGGTGCAATGATGATTGCTGCATTAATTACCAAGAACAATGGTGTGAATAAAGTGCTTCGGGGAATTTATTTTCTTCCTGTTATTTGTTCGGCAACTGCAATCGGTATTATGTGGAAAATGATTTTGCATTCAAATATCGGATTTATACCTGCGGTATTGCAGAGCTTTGGCCTCGGAAAAATCAATTTTCTTAATACCCCCGGACTTACAATTTTCGTAGTTACTTTTATTTCAATATGGAGAAGCTTTGGCATATCGGCAATTGTATATGTAACTGCAATTCAACAGGTAAGTCCATCTCTTTATGAAGCTGCTGAAATGGATGGAGCAGGAAAGATTCGACAGTTCTTTTCCATCACGGCTCCGTCTATTCGCCCGACTTTCTGGTATATTCTGATGACCCGCTTGGCCGGATCCCTTCAGATTTTTGATATCATTTACACAACCACAAATGGCGGTCCCAATTATACCACAGAGTCTACCGTTACTTATATCTATAACAGAGCGTTTTCAACGACATCCAGCATGGGTTATGCATCTGCTATGTCAGTCATTCTGTTTCTTATCATTATGGTTGTTACGGTCCTTTTGTATCGCAGGATGAATAAGGAGGAATCATCATGAAGAAAGGTTCTACTGCTAAAAAAGTGGCTGGAACGATACCGGTTATGGTTCTTTTGATTGTTCTGGCACTATTGGTTCTTGTGCCTGTTGTTTGGATGGTATGCAGTGCCTTTAAGACAGAACGTGAAATTATTTCATGGCCGCCGACTTTCTTTCCAAAGTCTTTTACACTTTCGAATTTTACCGATGTGCAAAAAAGGATCGATATTCTGCGCTATATGCTTAATTCTGCAATTTATGCAGGAGGTACAACCTGTCTGGCTGTTATTGTAAACAGTATGGCTGGTTACGCATATGCTTTTTATAATTTTAAGGGTAAGACAGGAGCATTTTTGATCACCCTGGCAACCATGATGGTTCCAATTCAGGTAATTATGGTTCCTTTGTTTCTTATTGTTTTCAAAATGCATATGTATGATACATACTTTGGACTAATTATCCCCAGAGTTGCCGTTGCCGGATCTATTTTCCTGATGAGATCTGCATTTTCCGGGATACCACACGAACTGGCAGAAGCTGCACGTATTGATGGACTATCAGAATGGGGAATCTTTTGGCGGATTATGATTCCACAGGTCAAGCCTGCGATTATTACACTGATTATTCTGAGTGTAAATGGATCTTGGAATGATCTATTATGGCCAATGTTAATTACAAGTAGTACGGAAATGAGAACTCTGGCAAATGGACTGGCTCTATTTGTCGGACAAAATACGATTGAATATGGAGCAGCATTTGCCGGTGCATTTATTTCTTTAATACCAATGTTTGTACTTTATATCTTTGGACAGAAATATTTCGTAGAAGGAATGGCGAGCTCGGGATTGAAAGGCTGATTTGATGTTGGATGCAAAAGCAATATGCGATAGAAATTTTACTTGCGGTCGTATAGATGATCGAATTTATGGCTCTTTTGTTGAACATATGGGAAGAGTAGTTTACTCTGGGATTTATGAACCTAAGCATCCTCTTGCTGACGAAAATGGCTTTCGTAGCGACGTGTTAACTGCAGTCAGAGAGATGGGAGTTAAGGCAGTTCGTTATCCTGGCGGGAATTTTGTATCGACGTATCATTGGGAAGATGGTGTCGGCCCGGTTTCAAAACGCCCTAAGAAAATCGATCTTGCCTGGCGTTCCATTGAAACCAATGAATTTGGAACCAACGAATTTCTTACATGGTCAAGGAAAGCCGGAGTCAGTCCGATTTTCACGATCAATCTTGGAACCAGAGGAATCGAAGATGCGATTCATTATCTGGAATACTGTAATTTTCCAAATGGAACACAGTATAGTGACCTGAGGATACAACATGGTTTTAAGGAACCGTACGGAATTCATACCTGGTGTCTTGGGAATGAAATGGATGGAAATTGGCAGATTGGACATAAATCTGCAGTTGATTATGGAAAGTTAGCAGCCGAGGCTGGTAAGGCTATGAAAAGGCTGGACCCATCGATTGAACTGATCGTATGTGGCAGCTCGTTGTCAACAATGGCATCATATCCATCCTGGGATGCAACAGTGCTTGATGAAACGTATGAAATTGCAGATTATCTGGCATTGCATCAGTATTATGGAGGACAGGAAAAGGGTACCGCAGAATTTCTTGCCCAGTCCATGGATATGCAGCGATATATCTCGACAATTAGGGCTACTGCGAAGTACATCAAGGCAAAGCATAGATCCGATAAAGATATGAAATTTAGTCTTGATGAATGGGGCGTATGGGCACTGCCGAGCGATAGTGTTAATAAAGAGCTTGATCAGGATCCCTGGCAGATAGCTCCAGCCATTAGTGAACAGATTTATACACTGCAGGATGCTCTGCTTTTTGCAGAAATGATGCTTGTAATTTTAAGAAATTCGAAAGATATAAAAATAGCTTGTCAGTCATTACTCACCAATGTGAGCGCCTGCATTATGACGGAAGCAGGTGGGGACATGTGGAAACAGACGATATATTATCCATATGCCTGCATTGCTAATTATGCACGAGGAACAGTTCTGGATTCTAGAATATGTTGCAAATCCTATCCAAGTAATCATTATGGGCAAGTACCATTTCTGGATGAAGTGTCTGTATATAACGAAAAAGCCGAAGAGCTCGTGGTATATCTTATTAACCGTCATGAGAGTGAATCCATGGAGGTTCGCTATACGTGTCAAGGTTTTGAATTAAAGAATATTATTGAGGCACAAGAACTAAGCTGCGATAATAAAATGGCAACCAATCAGTTTAATCATGACTTAGTGGTGCCAAGGGAACTTGCAGGTTTAAAAATAGAAAATCGTTCTGATCTTGTATGTAAGATCAAGCCACTTTCCTTTAATATGATTCGAATCTCGTTGAAATAATGTTTATTGTGCAAGAGGAGTTCATAAGCAATGGCAATTACCGTTAATCAAATTGCTGAATTATGCCATGTGTCTAGGACCACAGTCCTAAGAGCATTGAATGGGACCGGCAGTGTTCGGAAGGAGACCTATGAGCTTATCATCGAAACAGCAAGAAAATATCATTATCAGCCAAATTTGCTTGCGCGAAGTCTAAATCATGGTCACACCAACACGATCGGCGTTGTGATGATGAATATTGCAAATATGTATTTCGTACAGCGCTTGGACGCCATTAATCGTACGGCTGAAAAAAACGGCTATTTTACCAGCATTGCAGTCTGTGATGAGAGCCTTGAGGAGGAGAAAAAACTGATTCAGGGCTTGGCAGCCAGACAAGTTGAAGGAATTATATTGAGTCCGATGAATCAGGGAACTGAGTTTGAATCCTTCTTAAAATCCCTTGGCATCCCATGTGTATGTCTGGGTAATCGTATTTCGGATGAATTCACTACCGTTCAGGTGGATGAAAGACAGGCGGCAGAGGATGCTTTTGAACATATTGTTCAAAAAAAGTATCAGCATGTCTTGTTCGTATGTCCACCACTGCAGAATAAAGGGCAGAAGAATATCTATGTCCATATGGAAAGATTGGAAGGGATACGTCTTGCAACTGCCAGACATCCGGAAATTAAAGTAGATATCCTGGATGACGAACGATATCTGGATGCCATTAACCAATACGATTTTTTGCAACATGAGAAAATAGCAATACTCTGTTCCGGTGATGTCTATGCCTTGGAAATCCTGAATGATTTACGTGAAAAAGGTATTTTGCCACCGAAACAGTATGGCCTGATGGGATTCGATGATTTAAGCATGTTAAAGTACATCACTCCGAAACTCACGACCATTTCAACTAATGTTGAGGGTGTAGCATCTACTGCTGTAAATGAATTGATTGCTTCTATAAGAGATCCTGATTATGAACCTCGCACGATTTTTTTAAAACATAAAATTATGGATCGTGAAACGTTATAGACTAGGAGTAGAACTGTGAATAGCAATAACTATAAAGAAACAACTTATAACTCTCCGTTTATTTGTCAAAGAGCAGATCCATATGTTTATCGTCATTCCAATGGAGTCTATTATTTTACGGCTTCTGTACCTACTTACGACAAGATTATTCTACGGCAAGCGAAAACGCTGAAGGGTTTAAAGGATGCAGTTGAAATTGAGATATGGAGAAAACATGACTCTGGGATCATGAGCCAGCATATCTGGGCACCGGAACTACATTACATCGATGGAGTATGGTATATCTATTTTGCAGCAAGTTCTGTTGATGATATCTGGGCCCTAAGACCCTACGTTTTACGTTGCTGTGGGAATGATCCAATGAAGGATAGATGGGAAGAACTGGGACAGATGAAAGCATCTGATCCTTTTTCTTTTACGGATTTTTCATTGGATATGACCGTTTTTCCCATAAAGGATAAAACCTATGCAGTTTGGGCTGAAAAAGTAAGCGTGGGGAAGAAGATATCAAATTTGTATATTGCGGAAATGGATAGTCCAAATAAACTGCATAGTCCTCAGGTTTTACTGTCCACACCTTCCTTCTCGTGGGAAAGAGAGGACTATTGGGTAAATGAAGGACCGGCCTACATACATCATTCCGGTTATTCCTATCTCACCTACTCAGCGAGTGCAACAGGAAGCTGCTATTGTATGGGACTTCTGAAATTGGAAGATGGAAAGGACCCATTAAACCCATGGAATTGGGAAAAGTCAAGTGGGCCTGTATTAAAAACCGATCCGGATAAGGGATTATTTGGCCCGGGACATAACTCGTTTACATTCAATGAAGAGGGAGAAGATGTTCTCGTTTACCATGCACGGCAGTATGATGAGATCAAAGGAGATCCTCTTTACGATTACAATAGACATACTTATCTTATGAAAATCAAGTGGGATAAATCGGGCCCGGTATTTGACTTTGCAAATAATTATTTGGGCTGATGATCAGGTTTCATGTATTTAGTGTTTCTGATGAGTCACCGGACTTTATTCTGCAGAATCAGAATAGTTAGAAATATTTGGAAGTTAATTCTGTTGCAACGTTTTCAGGAGGATCTCCTTTAAAAATTAATTTTAGAGGCGAAGAAAACCTTTGACAACAGACTCATCCTGTGTTATTACTAGAATAAATTTCAAAGGGAAAAGCTGTGACGAAGAATGAGTCTTGTGAAAATACAGCGCAGAGAGCCGGCGGCTGGTGTAAGCCGGTATGTAAAAGCAGGATTCTCTCACTTCTGAGCTGATCATCTGAAAGCCGGATCCGGTGGATAGGATGTATCCGAGTATGCTGCGTTAGTGCATAGAAGTTGTCAGACTTCGAAGAGGTGGCAGATTTCATATCTGCAATTTGAGTGGTACCGCGAGTGTAATGACACCCGTCTCAAAGCAAGAATCGCTTTGTGACGGGTGTCTTTTTTGTTAGAAAACTTACCGCAGAGCACCCGCTCTAGTGTAAGATAAACTCGGAGAAAATCGAAAAAAGACTGTCAGCAGGAAAGAAACTCAACAAAAGATAAGTAAAACAAAGTCAACGTCAGCCAAGAGGAAAGGAAAAAGAAAATGTTATCTCTCGACAAAGTATTTGACGCACAGCAGGTTTTAAAGAGCATCATTCGGGAAACGAATGTGGTCCGGGCCTATGGAATCGCTCCGGAATGCGAGCTCTTTCTGAAACCGGAAAATCTGCAGATTACCGGATCCTTCAAGGTAAGAGGATCCGCCTATAAGATTCACAATCTGACCGATGAAGAGAAGGCCAGGGGCGTCATTGCCTGCTCGGCCGGAAACCATGCCCAGGGTGTTGCCCTTGCCGCAAGTAAGAGCGGAATCAAGTCCATCATCTGCCTGCCGGATTCGGCTCCTATTTCCAAGGTCGAAGCCACCAAGGGCTTCGGCGCAGAGGTCTGCCTGGTCGAAGGCGTCTACGATGATGCCTATAAGAAGGCATTGGAGCTCAAGGAGAGCGAAGGGTATACATTTGTCCATCCCTTCGATGACGAAGATGTCATCGCCGGCCAGGGTACCATTGCTCTGGAGATCCTCAACAATCTTGACAATATCGATGCCATCGTGGTTCCGATCGGCGGTGGCGGACTGATCTCCGGAATCGCCTATACCGTGAAGCAGATCCGTCCTTCGGTCAAGGTTTACGGTGTGCAGGCAGCCGGAGCTCCGGGCATGTACAATTCCATCCGGGACGGCAAGATCGAGTGCCTGGATTCGGTTTCCACTATTGCCGACGGTATCGCCGTCAAGGAGCCGGGCGAGAATACTTTCTCCTATGTCAGCCAGTATGTCGATGACATTGCTCTGGTAACCGATGACGAGATTTCTTCCGCTATCCTGGCTCTGATGGAGAAGCAGAAGATGATCGCCGAGGGCGCCGGTGCCGCTTCGGTTGCCGCTGTCATGTTTGATAAATTCGATCTCAAGGGCAAGCGGGTTGTAGCTGTCGTTTCCGGCGGCAACATCGATGTCACAAGCCTGAACCGGGTGGTCGATCGCGGCCTCTTAAAGTCCGGCCGGTCCACCAGCATGCTGATCGAGCTCATCGACAAGCCCGGCCAGCTCAAGGACATCTCCACCATCATCGCGGACTGCGGCGCCAATGTCACCGGAGTTCATTATGAGAAGGGCAATACCGAGAGCGTTCACGGCTGCTTCCTTCGGATCGAAATGGAGACCCGTGATTTCCATCATGTCAACATGATTAAGAAAGCACTCCGCGATCATGGATTTAAAATTGTGAAATAAAAGGAAAAAGAAGAAGCCTGATATCCCAGGCGGGAAAGGAGAAAAGATATGCTTAATAAAGTACATACAGACAAGGCCCCGGCAGCCATCGGACCCTATTCCCAGGCAGTGACCGTCGGAAACCTTGTTTTCACTTCCGGACAGATCGCCCTGGACCCCGAGACAGGAGCCCTTCATGGCGAGACCATTGAAGAGCAGACCGAGCAGGTTATGAAAAATTTAAAGGCCGTCCTCGAGGCGTCCGGTTCTTCCCTGAAGAGTGCCGTAAAAACCGTCTGCTTCTTAAGCGAGATTTCGGATTTTGCAGCATTTAACGAAGTGTATGGTCTATATTTCACAGAGAAACCGGCCAGAAGCTGTGTGGCAGTCAAGGACCTGCCTAAGGGAGCCTTAGTAGAAGTTGAAGTCGTGGCAGAGAAGGAGGCCTGATAGATCATGATGGATGCAACGAAATATCATGTTGGTTATTTTCCGGTAGATAGCAAGTATACAAAGTGGGTGAAGAAGGACCATATCGAGAAGCCGCCCATCTGGTGCAGCGTTGATATGAGAGATGGAAACCAGAGCCTGATCGTTCCCATGAGTCTGGAAGAGAAGCTCGAGTATTTCAAGGTTCTTCTTCAGGTCGGCTTCAAGGAAATCGAGGTTGGTTTCCCGGCAGCCAGTGAGACCGAGTTCGCCTTCTTACGGACCCTGATCGACCAGAAGATGATCCCCGATGATGTGACCGTTCAGGTTCTGACCCAGTGCCGGGAGCATATTATCCGGAAGACCTTCGAAGCCTGCAAGGGTGCTCCGTCCGCCATTGTCCACTTCTACAATTCAACCAGCCTGGCTCAGAGAGAGCAGGTCTTCAAGAAGTCCAAGGAAGAGATCAAGCAGATCGCCGTCGACGGCGCCAAGCTGGTAAAGAAGCTGGCTGCAGAGTATGAGGGCAATTTCCGTTTCGAGTATTCTCCGGAATCCTTCACCGGAACCGAGCCGGATTACGCACTGGATGTCTGCAATGCCGTTCTGGATGTTCTGGAGCCTGGCCCGGACAACAATGTCATTATCAACCTTCCGGTTACCGTAGAGATGAGTTCTCCACATATTTATGCTTCTCAGGTTGAATACATGAGTGAGAACCTGAAATATCGTGAATATGTGACTCTGTCTCTGCATCCCCACAATGACCGTGGCACCGGTGTCGCCGATACCGAGCTGGCTCTCCTGGCAGGCGCTGACCGTGTCGAGGGTACTCTTTTCGGAAATGGCGAGCGGACCGGAAATGTGGATATCATTACATTGGCTCTGAATATGTATTCACACGGCGTCGATCCAAAGCTCGACTTCTCCGACATGCCTTATCTGGTTGAAGAATATGAGAAGTGCACCAGGATGCATGTCTATGAGAGAGCACCTTATGCCGGATCCCTTGTATTTGCAGCCTTCTCCGGCTCCCATCAGGATGCCATTGCCAAGGGTATGAAGTACAGAAAGAAGAATAAGCTTCACGAGTGGACCGTGCCCTATATTCCCATCGATCCCCAGGACATCGGCCGGACCTACGACGGAGACGTCATCCGTGTCAATTCCCAGTCCGGAAAGGGCGGCATCGGCTACATGCTGGAGCAGACCTACGGCTACAGCCTGCCGGCCAAGATGCGGGAAGAATTCTCTTATATCTGCAAGGAGGTTTCCGATCATGAGCATAAGGAACTGAAGCCCAACGAGGTCTTCAAGATCTTCTCGGACAACTACCTGAATCTGGACAGCGGCATCAAGATCACGGACTTTGATTTCGTAAGAAACAATGAAGTCGTAAAGGTTCTGATCACCTTCGAAAAGGACGGCGAGGAGACCGAGCTTGCCAGCAAGGGCAACGGCGCCCTGAATGCCATCAATAATGCTCTGAAGGAATTCACCGGCGAAGAGTATACTCTCGAAGTCTTCACCCAGCACAGCATGCAGGGGGCCGGCTCTCAGAGCGTGGCCGCATCCTATATCGGCCTGCAGAGAGAAGACGGAAGCATGTACTGGGGCGCAGGCACCAATACCGATGTCGTAACTGCAAGTGCAAATGCACTGCTGAGTGCTTTTCATAACATGATGATGAAGAAGGATAAGAATAAGGATAAGGCGGAGTAACTAGGGGAACGGGATTTGAGGATTTCTTCAAAATCGATCCATGCAGTCAGTAAAGCAGCCGTGGAATGGAACGGGATTTGGATTTTTCTACAAAATCGTTCCATGAATACGGAAAAATCCGGTAATCATGGAACGGGATTTGAGATTTTCTTCATAATCGATCCATGCAAAAAATCTGATAATATACTGGCTTCAGAATTTAAAATTTCAAGTTCAAAAGCATTGGAAGGTTTCCAATCGAGAAGAAAGCAGAGAGTTAAGAAAGCAGAGAATTAAGAAAGCAGAGAATTAAGAAAACAGATAGAGTTTAAGAAGCAGAGAGTTCTAATAATCAAAGGAGAAAAAGAAAGGAGAAGCTTTGGTATGGGAATGACAATGACGCAGAAGATCCTTGCCAAACACGCAGGTTTGGATGAGGTCAAGGCCGGCCAGCTGATTTCAGCGAAGCTCGACATTGTTCTCGGCAATGACATTACAACACCGGTAGCGGTCAATGAGTTCAAGAAGGCCGGATTTGACAAGGTCTTCGATAAGGACCGGATCGCGATCGTCTTGGACCACTTCGTACCCAACAAGGATATCAAGGCGGCTGAGCAGTCCAAGACCTGCCGGAATTTTGCCTGTGAACACTGTGTAAGCCACTTTTATGATGTCGGAAAGATGGGTATCGAGCACGCCCTCCTTCCCGAACAGGGTATTGTGACCGCCGGTGACTGCATCATCGGTGCCGACAGTCACACCTGCACCTATGGCGCCCTGGGCGCTTTTTCAACCGGTGTCGGATCGACCGATATGGCTGCCGGCATGGCAACCGGAACGGCCTGGTTCAAGGTTCCCTCGGCTATCCGTTTCAACCTGACCGGAAAGCTGCCGAAAAACTGCAGCGGCAAGGATGTGATCCTGACCATCATCGGACAGATCGGCGTTGACGGCGCTCTTTACAAGAGCATGGAGTTTGTCGGCGACGGCGTGAAGAACCTCACCATGGATGACCGTCTCTGCATCTGCAACATGGCCATCGAGGCCGGCGCCAAGAACGGCATCTTCCCGGTTGACGATATCACTATGGCTTATCTGGACGGCAGAAGCGAGCGTCCTCCGGTCGTTTACGAGGCCGATCCAGATGCGGAATACGAGAAGACTATCGATATCGACCTGTCGAAGATCGTTCCGGTTGTCGCATGTCCGCACCTGCCGGAGAATACCCATCCTGCAAGCGAGCTTCATGATATAAAGATAGACCAGGTCGTTATCGGTTCCTGCACCAACGGCCGTATGGAAGATATGGAAGCTGCCTATAAGATCCTGAAGGGAAAGAAGATCGCAGACGGCATCCGCTGCATCATCATTCCGGCCACCATGCAGATCTTACGGGAGTGCGTAGAGCGCGGCTACTACACCGCCTTCATCGATGCGGGCGCCGTTGTCTCCACACCGACCTGCGGACCCTGCCTGGGCGGCTATATGGGAATTCTGGCAGCCGGCGAGCGCTGCATCGCAACGACCAACCGGAACTTTGTCGGCCGCATGGGCCACGTTGACAGCGAGGTCTATCTCGCATCGCCTTTTACAGCTGCAGCAAGTGCACTGACAGGCTATATTACGGAATATGAGGAGGCATGATATGAAGACAAAAGGATCTGTTTTCAAATATCCGGATAATGTGGATACCGATGTCATCATTCCGGCACGTTACCTGAATACACCGGATGCCAAGGAGCTGGCTCTCCACTGTATGGAGGACATCGACAAGGACTTTGTGAAAAAGGTAAAGCCCGGCGACATCATGGTGGCCGGTTGGAATTTCGGCTGCGGCTCTTCCCGTGAGCATGCCCCTCTGGTCATCAAGACCTGCGGAACCGGCTGCGTCATTGCCAAGAGCTTTGCAAGAATCTTCTACCGAAACGCCATCAATATCGGACTTCCCATTCTCGAATGTGAGGATGCGGCAGAGGAAATCCAGGCCAACGACGAGGTTGAGGTAGATTTCGACACAGGAAAGATTCATGACATTACGACGGGAAAGACCTACCAGGCCGAGCCCTTCCCTCCCTTTATCCAGAACATCATCCGCTGCGGCGGACTTCTGAAATCTCTGAAAGAAGGTGAAAAGAATGGATAAGAATATTGCAGTGATCCGTGGTGACGGAATCGGCCCCGAAATTGTCAATGAAGCCATCAAGGTTTTAGACCGGGTCGGTCAGATCTACGGCCATCACTTTACTTATACCGATGTCGATATGGGCGGCTGCGCCATCGATAAGTACGGCGATCCCCTGCCTCAGGCCGAGCTGGATAAGTGCCTGGCATCCGACAGTGTCCTCTTGGGTGCGGTCGGCGGACCCAAGTGGAACGATGTACCGGGACCCAAGCGTCCGGAGAAGGGCCTTCTTCGTCTCCGTTCCGGCATGGGCGTCTATTCCAACAACCGTCCGGCAAAAATCTGGCCCCAGCTGGCAGAGGCATCTCCCTTGAAGGAGTCCATTGTCGAACGCGGTATAGATTTCATCATCGTAAGAGAGCTGATCGGCGGTGTCTATTTCGGCGAGCATAAGACCGTGGGCGATACAGCCACCGATCTCATGAAGTACAGCAAATCCGAGATCGAGCGGATCGGCCGGATCGGCTTTGAGACCGCAAGGAAGCGGAGAAAGAAGCTCTGCTCGGTTGAGAAGAGCAATGTCCTCGATACCAGCCGTCTCTGGAAGAAGACCATGCATGAGCTGGCAGAGGAGTATCCGGATGTGGAGCTGACCGATATGCTGGTTGATAACTGCGCCATGCAGATCGTAAAGGATCCGTCCCAGTTCGATGTCATCGTGACCGAGAACATGTTCGGCGATATCCTTTCCGATGAGGCTTCCCAGATCACAGGCTCGATCGGCATGATCCCCTCCTCCAGTCTGGGCGCCGGAACAGTCGGCCTCTATGAGCCGATTCATGGATCTGCTCCCGACATTGCAGGTCAGGATCTGGCCAACCCGGTCGGAACCATTCTTTCGGCTGCCATGATGCTCCGCTACAGCTTCGATATGGAGAAGGAAGCGGATGCCATTGAAGCTGCAGTTTCCAGATATCTGGACGACGGCTACCGGACAGCGGATATCATGGAAGAGGGCATGAAGCGGGTCGGCTGTAAGGAATGTGGCGACAGGATTGCAGCTTACCTGGAGTGAGATTGAGACAGAAATAGAACCCCAGGGTTATAGTGACGGAAAACCGGCTTGTACTGCAAACGAGTAAATTAGAAAACATAAACTTCTGAAATACAAGGGCGTATGGTAATGAATCTCTAATTCTCATGCGCCCTTCCTCATACCCGGTTGACTTTTACACGTTAAAGTGTTATCTTACATGAAAGCAACTCACGTCAACGCGATGAAGTGGAAAATGCCATGACACCAAAGAAAGAGGAGCCAGGGCTTGAATCCGGAAAAGTTCATGCGCTGCACGGAGAAAAGTGAAAATGGGAAATTGAGATCAGAAAAACTCAGGGAGGAAAAAGAATGAAAAAGAGATTACTTGCTGCACTGATGACAGCAGCCTTATCCATGAGCCTTCTGGCAGGATGCGGATCCGGCAGCGGATCGGCCTCCTCCAAGAGCAGCTCGGGATCAAAGTCATCGAAAACCTATCAGGTCGGCATCGTTCAGCTGACCCAGCATCCGGCACTAGATGCGGCAACCAAGGGATTCAAGAAGGCCCTGACCGACAAGCTTGGGGACAAGGTCAAGTTCGATGAGCAGAATGCCTCCGGTGATTCGGCAACCTGTACCACCATTGCGAACTCCTTTGTATCATCGGGCAAGGATCTGATCATGGCCAATGCGACCGCAGCTCTGACCGCAGCCAGCCAGGCAACATCGGATATCCCCATCGTCGGAACCAGTGTTACCGACTACGGCTCTGCACTGGATATGAAGGACTGGTCCGGAAAGTCCGGTACCAATGTCAGCGGTACCACCGATCTGGCTCCTCTGGATGAACAGGCCAAGATGATCCAGGAGCTTTTCCCGGACAAGAAGAAGGTCGGCATCCTCTACTGCAATGCAGAAGCCAACTCCAAGTACCAGGTTACCAATATCACAAAGTATCTCGAGGATGAGGGATATACCGTTACGGAGTATTCCTTCTCGGATTCCAACGATGTAGCCAATGTAGCCAAGAAGGCCTGCGGAGATTCGGATGTGCTCTATATTCCGACGGATAATACAGCAGCCTCCTGCGCCGAGAATATCAATAACGTGGCTGAACCGGCAGGCATCCCTATTGTCACCGGTGAGGAAGGTATCTGTAAGGGCTGCGGTGTTGCCACTCTTTCCTTAAGCTACTATGACCTCGGCTACCAGACCGGTGAGATGGCTTATGACATCCTGGTCAATGGCAAGAACCCCGGCGATATGGAAGTCCAGACCGCTAAGAAGTTCACCAAGGAATACATGAAGGACCGGGCAGTCAAGCTTGGCGTCACCATTCCGGATGATTACGAGGAAATCAAGTCGGAGTAATAATGTGGAGCATTCGCCATGGAAAATCGAGCTTCGCTCGAAGGCGAATGCCTAGGTCACGATTCTAGTGAATCGTGATAGTAGGAGAGAGAACTATGCTAATTGCATTTACGAATGCACTTCCGGGAAATATAGCCCAGGGACTGATCTGGGGCATTATGGCTCTGGGAGTCTACATCACATTTAAGGTTTTGAATTTTGCAGATATGACTGTTGACGGAAGCTTCGCTACAGGCGGAGCGGTTGCAGTCATGATGATTCTTTCCGGGAAGCCGGTAGGCCTTGCCCTTGTCCTGGCAGCTCTTTCAGGTGTCCTGGCCGGAATCCTGACCGGCGTCTTCCATGTCCTTATGGGAATTCCGGATATCCTGGCAGGAATTCTGACCCAGTTTATTCTCTATTCCCTGAACCTGAATATCATGGGAGCGGCCAACAAGGCGGTTTCGGTTACCAACTATCCGCTCTTACTGTCCCTTCGTTTTGTAACAAAATCGATTGTGATTTCCGCCATCTTTGTCGCAGCCATTGTCATCCTGCTCTATATTTATTTCGGAACCGAGCAGGGCTCTGCTCTCCGTGCTACCGGAAACAATCCGCAGATGAGTAAGGCCCAGGGCATCAATATTGGCGGAATGAAGATCCTCGGCCTGGCCTTCTCCAATGGCCTGGTTGCCCTGTCCGGCGGACTCTTTGCCCAGTACCAGGGCTTCTCCGACATCAACATGGGCCGTGGCTCGATCGTCATCGGTCTGGCCGCCGTCATCATCGGCGATGTCATCGGAAGCGCCATCTTCGGCAAGCGGATGAATTTCATGCTCCGCCTGATCTTCGTAGTCCTCGGCGCTATTCTCTATTACATTGTCATTGGTCTGGTTCTGGCCATGCAGTTCCCGTCCGACGATCTGAAGCTCTTTACGGCTCTGGTCGTTGCCATCTTCATGGGCGTGCCCTATATTAAGGACCGGATTCAGCACTCTTACAAGAAGGCCGGAAAGGGGGCAGAATAATGCTTACGATTCAGAATGTCAAAAAGACCTTCAACCCCGGTACGGTCAATGAAAAGAAGGCCCTGAACGGTGTCTCCCTGGAGCTTGAAACCGGCGATTTCGTCACCATGATCGGCGGAAACGGCGCCGGCAAGTCGACACTGATGAATGCCATCGCTGGTGTCTGGCCCATCGACAGCGGCCGGATTACCATTGACGGCGTGGATGTCACAGCACTCCCGGATTACAAGAGAGCAGCCTTCCTGGGCCGTGTCTTCCAGGATCCCATGACCGGAACGGCTGCCGATATGGAAATCGAGGAAAACCTGGCTCTGGCCAGACGGCGGGGCAGCTTCCACGCTTTCTGGAAATGGGGTGTCACGAAGAAGGAACATGAGGAGTATCACGAGCTTCTGAAGCGTCTGGATCTGGGACTGGAAGACCGGATGACCGCCAAGGTCGGTCTCCTTTCCGGCGGCCAGCGTCAGGCCCTGACTCTTCTTATGGCAACCCTGAAGAAGCCCAAGGTTCTCCTTCTCGACGAGCATACCGCCGCTCTGGATCCGAAGACGGCCGAAAAGGTTCTGAAGGCTACGGACCGTGTGGTTTCGGAAAACAATCTGACCACTCTCATGGTCACCCACAATATGAGGGATGCCATCGCTCACGGAAACCGCCTGGTCATGATGAATAACGGAAAGATCATCCTGGACATCCGTGGAGAAGAGAAGAAGAAGCTTACGATCGAGGACCTCCTTCATAAGTTCGAAGAAGTGTCCGGCGAGGAATTCACTTCCGACAAGGCCATCCTGTCCTGAGGAGAAAGATAGACCAATTCCAGACAAATCCATGATGAACTTGGAAAAGACCGCCGCCCGGCGGTCTTTTCTTTTTGAGCCTCAGCCGGCGGGCCTGCATTTCGGCATTCTTTTTGAGGAGAAAACCTGTAATCGTGTTACAATACTATGTGAGCGAGAAAGCCCACGGTTTTAACCGTGGGATGAAAGCGTATTCAGCTAAAGATGATATTTTCAGCCAAAGCACTGAATATATCATCTTTTTTTGTTTGCATTAGTGTATGATACATATTATAATATACACATGAAGAATGAATATAAACGTACAAAAACAACTGTATCATTGATAAACTATCATCTTGTATTCTGTCCAAGATATCGTAGGAAAATTTTTAATATTCCGGGTGTCGAAAAGCGATTTAAAGAACTGACTGCCGTGGAATGTCAAAAACACAATATAGATATCCTTGCTATGGAATGTCATATAGATCATGTCCATATGTTTGTGAGTGTATATCCACAGCAAAGTATCCCTGATGTTGTAAAACAAATAAAGGGTGCTACATCCCATAAACTACGTGAAGAGTTTTCGCAGCTTAAAAAGATGCCGTCTTTGTGGACACGGTCTTATTTTGTAAGCACGGCAGGTCATGTCAGTTCTGAAACCATAGAATGGTATGTCAATACACAAAAAAAGAGGGATTGAATGCATACTGTAAGGCTGCTGCTGTCTACAACTGAATACGATAAACAGGTTTTGGAAAAGCGTTTCCGTGCAGTAAGCCATATCCATAATGTACTTGTGAAACATGCAAAGAAATGTCTCAAAAGGCTATCCTGCGATAAAGAATATCAGTCCCTCAGAACAGAATATTCCAAAATTCTTAAGAAAAGTAAATGCTCTAAAGAAGATAAAGTCTGTAAGAAGCAGCTTTCTCAAAAGATGACTGATATCATAAGATCTTATGGCTTATCGGAATATTCCTTTCAGGCATACATAAAGGTCTGTGCCAAACAGTTCCGTAAATGCTTATCATCACAACAAGTACAGAAAGAGTCCACCCGTGTATGGCGCGGTGTAGAGGATATTTTATATGGTGATGGCAAGGAACTGCATTTTAAAAAGTGCCGTGATTTTAATACCATTTGTGGTAAGACGAATACGAATGGCGTTAAATTCCATAAGGATACCTGTTCTATAGAATGGCTTGGTCTGGATATTCACTGCAGATTCTCTAAAGATAAGGATTATATTCTTGAGGCATTGGATTCTGATATCTCATACTGTGAAATTAAACGCATGATGTTTCCTAATGGATGGCATTATTATGTAGTCGTGTATCTGAAAGGTGACGCTCCGCTGAAACTTAAAACGGTTGGAAATGACTATAATATCACTGGTGTTGACATAGGCACTTCTACGGTAGCGGCTGTATCTGACAATGCTGCAACACTAAAGGAACTTGCCCCCAAATGCAAGGACTATAATAAAAGGATCGAAAAGCTCTTAAGAAGTATGGACATCTCAAAACGTATTTCTAATCCTGCTAAGTATAAGCCTGACGGCACGATAGACAAGACGAATCACGATAAATGGATATACTCCAAAACATACCTGAAGAATCGGAACAGGCTGAAATGCTTATACAGACAAAAATCAGCTTATATCAAGCAATCTCACGAAGAAATGATAAACAGACTGCTTGAGGAATCCGTAAATTTTGTAGTAGAGGAGATGTCATTTAAGGGGCTACAGCGTAAATCTAAAAATACAGGACGTAACGACAAGATATCTGACATAAAACAAAAAGATGGTACTATTAAGCAGGTACATAAATATAAGCGTAAGAAACGTTTTGGCAAATCTCTAAATAATAGGGCACCTGCAAGTTTTATCACAATTCTCACAAGAAAAGCTCTTCTTTATGGTGGAGATGTATATAAGGTAGACACGAAAAGATTCAGAGCAAGTCAGTACAATCATGTAACGGATGATTATGTAAAATCCGAACTCTCTGAAAGAGATAAACTGATAGATGGGCATAAAGTACAGAGGGACCTATACAGTGCATTTCTATTAAAAAACTGTAATCATGGATTAGATAAACCCGATCGAGATAAATGTATCTATGGATTCAATAGATTTTTAGAACTGCAAGATCATCTTATCACTGAAATGAAAACAAACAATATAACAATGAAACAATGTTTTGGATTCTAAAAACGAAATATAAAGGTTCAGACATAAACCTTTCGTCTGGAAAGTAGGTACGTGGGTATTGAAATCTAATAGACGTTAAATCTTGAAAAGCTTAACTATACCCCTCCTATAAGACTGCGGTGATGTTAAGTAAATCTAAAGAATCCCACGACTTGAGTCGTGGGAGTATGTCAAAATAGAACAATATCTGAGAAGTGATAGAAGAAGCCCGGAAGATCTGGAGGAAAGAATGATGGCGAAGAAGAAAGCATATGTCGTATTTCGGGGTAAGGTTCCCGGTATCTATGAAAACTGGGCAGAGGTCCGTCCTCTGGTCCAGGGGTATCCCGGAGCCGTCTACAAGGGCTATGAGAGCAGAAGGGAAGCGGAAGAAGCACTGCAGGCTTTTCAAAAGGAGGACCGGCTGCCCTATGGGAATGGTGCAGCCGGGATGGCCGGTAATCATGCTTTTGAGCCCTTCTTCGAGATCCACACCGATGGCGGAGCCATCCGAAATCCCGGACCCGGCGGCTATGCCTTTGTGATTCTGGATCGGGAAGGACAGATCCTGACCGAGGCCTTCGGTGCGGAACCGGACTCGACCAATAACCGTATGGAAACCACGGCAATCTTAAAGGCAATGGAGCTGATTCCGGAAGGAGCTGCTGTTAATTTCCGGGCGGATTCCAATTACGTCTATCAAGGCATGCAGTCCTGGTGGCCCAACTGGGAGAAAAAGAATCTCTGGTCCGAGAAGAAAAACACGGATCTGATCCGACCGCTCTGGGCACTGGCAAAGAAGCGGAAACTTTCCTTCGGACCCAAGGACCGGGCTCATGAGCCAGCTCTTTCGGACGGAAGATATACCTTTCCCTTTAATAAGATCTGCGACCGCCTGTCGAACCTGGGCGAAGAACTGGCAGAAAAAGGGGAGCGGGGACTGTATTTCCTGATCCGGGAAGGAAAAGTCCTGGACGAGAGGGCCATCCTTGTGGACGGCCTGGATTCAGCCCGGCATGGCTATACGGTCAATGTCCATGGCGAACGGCTTTCCATACTTTAATATGCTTTTTTCTTTGTTTTCTTTTACGAACAATAGTTGTGGAAAAGTAAATATCTTGTAAAAAAAGCCTCACTTGTGCAAATTGTACAAGTGAGGCCTGCTATTTTTGGCAGTTGTGGCAATTGCAACATTTGGGTAAAAATACTTTAATAGTAATAGTTATTTTCATAAAATAAAATATTTTCTGAGTATTGTGACGATGAGTTCCGGAAAAGATATGTCCAGAATTTTTACTGATTTTACGATACTTTTTTTAATATCCTTGACTGGAAACGTTTCCGTCGAAAAGAGTTTTTTGATTTCGATTTTCTCGAAACGGATCTAATTTAAAAGGATTTTTTGTTACCATTTTTTCGGAAACGTTTACAAAATAAATACAATTCATTTTCATTGGTTGATCTCGAAAGGGATTCCCTGACAGGGATGAGGGAGCAGAATATGAAGAACAAGAAGAGAAAACAGAATTCGGGAAAAGGAAGAAAGGCTTTCCGCCGAAGCATAAGTGCTGTCGCATTGGCACTGGTACTGGCAGCTTCCTCTGAACACGAATTTCTTAACGGTTCGTGCAGATGACAGGGTCAGCGAGACGGGAGATGCTTCCGCTGCAGATTCAAAAGGAGCTGACACAGGCTTAAGCACTGACCAGGCAGAAAAGACCGAAAAGCAGACAGAGGATCAGACAGCAGCCGATGATAAGGCAGAGGCTGAGAATGTATCTGCAGAGTCTGATCCGTCCGAAGAAGCAGATCAGGCAAGTGACGGGCCCGCCAAAGAGCAGAAGGATGCCAAGGCTGTAAACGATTCCAAGGATGGACAGGAATTTACCTACAGGGCAACAACAGACAGCGGAATTCAAGTCACCGTCAAGGCAGAGCAGTCCGTTCTCCCCTGCCCGGGAAAGGAAATCACCCTGGAAGCCAAGGATCTGACAGCAGCAGAGCTGGATCAGAACGAGAAGAACCTGTACAGCGGTGTTCTTTCCAAGCAGGCTGAAAATGTCAGCCAGGTTCTCGAAGCCCAGACCGATAACAAGGGCGAAGTTACCGAGAAGGTAATCGATCCGAAGACACTGGAAACCAAAGACGATGCAGCTTCCAATCTTACTGTCGAAAACAATGCCGACGGAACAAAAACCATCATCGTTGGTTCCGATGACAAGACACAGGTCACAAACTATCTGATCGATGTAAAGCTCATCTACAAGGGCGAAGAGATTGAACCCACAGGTGAGGTCGATGTTGAGTTCCAGTCCGAGATTCTGAAGGAAAATAATGACACAGAAACTGCAAGCATCACACATCTGGATACTGCCGAAGGAAGGGCAGTAGATACCGGAGCTCAGATTGATAAGAATAAGGGTACTGCAAAGCTCAAGACGGAGAGCTTTTCGGCTTATGTCGTAAAAAGCGGAATAGATCAAAATGGCTATGTGGATCTTTCTCAAGCTTTCAGTAATGCAGGAAATGGGGATACAATTCGCCTAGATAGTGATTTTAAAAACGAAAGTTCTGTGATACCTATTAATAAAAATCTAACATTAGATCTTCATGGACATCACATCACAGCAAATGGAAATATTAAAGGCAAAGGCCTGTTTGATGTGCAGGCGGGTGCTTTTACAATTGAAGATACTCTGTCCCCTAATTATACTGAACTAACAACCTCACTGCCTACAGACAAATATAAGAACCCGGCTGTAGTAATTTCTGGAGAGAGTGAAGGTATTCCATATAAAGAAGTTCAGTATTATGTAACCGAATCTGAAAATTCAGGCATTACGACAACAGAGACTTTAAAAGGGTACGATTATAAAACCAGCGGATATATTGAAGGGAATTTTGATTGGGGCGAAGGTGGTGTTGTCTTTGTTGAGGAAGGTGGCACATTTACTTTAAATAGTGGATTAATTACTAGTACTAACAGTCATAATTACGGTCATCTTGTATATAATTGTGGTACGTTTGAAATGAAAGGTGGCTATCTAGTCGGCAAAAAAAATAATACTACCGCTGCTGAAAATAGCCTTCGCGGAGCAGGTGTCGCATGTATTGGAAGTTCTAAAGATAGATGTAAATTTGTCATGACCAAGGGCGTTATAGCTGCAAACCAAACAAATGCAGCTGGTGGCGGTGTGTATCTGTCAAATGCAACTATGGATATGACCGGAGGATACATTACAGGAAATACAGTTAACAATGAAAACGGTTATGGCGGTGGCATTTATTCCGTTGATTCTAGTGAACTGAAAATCAGTGGTAATGCTTACATAACAAATAATATATTTAATGGCAGAACAACAAGTACAACCAATGGACTTAATGGAGGTGGCGGTATTGCTACATCTGGCGGTGCAGACAATAACAAAGTTGTTATTAATGGAGGGTTCATAACAGGAAACTACTCAAGTGAAGCAGGTGGTGGAATATATCTCGGATATTGGGATTCACCTAGTAAATTGAATATGTATGCCGGAACAATCGCTCAGAATGTGGCCTACTGTGGCGAAGGCGGTGGAATTCGAATCAGTCAGGGTTCTACTGCAACGTTGGAAACAACCGGACGAAACAAAATATTTTTAACAAATAATACTACAAATACAAGAGACGATTGGGGTGGCGGCGGAGCATTTGTCCAAAAAGGTGGGACGCTGAATATAGTCAACTGTTTGATAACCAATAACACAGCGAATGGTTTTGGCGGTGGGTTCGGAGCCTGCCCGACCGGTACCAGCCTGATGAATCTGAAGTATGCGGCCATATTTGGCAATAAATCGGGTGCAAATGCCGATGGTAGCTATGTGACGGAAAATGGTAATAGTAAATATAAGCTTTCAAAAGGTGGAAATACAAAAAGTGATGATGCTACATTTGCTCTGAGTACCCTTGGTGATACAAATGCCAACGGTGATACAAATGCAACAGTTGATGAAACCAATCATTATGTAACTAGCAGTTCTAGTGCTTATAGCAGTTTAGCACAAGATTATTATGCTGTGTCTAATTGGGATAAGGATCATAATCCTGATAGTAATACAATTGGTACTCTTACTGGCGATATGCTTGGTGGTGGAAGTTCTAATTGGACGGGCAATACGGTAGAAGGTAAGCAACCTGACGCTGGTTACAAAGTAAATCACTATATCAAAAATAATAACTGGATTACAACGAAGTCAGATGGTACTGCTGAATCCGTTTCAGTATCACATCTGGCAGCACTTACTGCAAACCCGACTGTTGAAGCACAGACTAGGGCGGAACAGAAAGCTAGTGTAATCATTTCAGGAAACCATTCCGGCGTTCACGGCGGCGGAATTATGACGAATGGCATTACTTATATAGGAGAAAGCTCAGTAGACTATCCAAAATTAACACTTACTGGAACGAAGAAATTAGCCTATGGTGATAACTCTTATGAAATTAATGCCAACGATTATGAGTTTGCAATTCTAAAGAACAAACCGACCTGGGATTCTGCAAATAGTACATGGATTTACAAAGAGGAGGATTTACTTCAGACTGCTTATACAAAAAAAGATGGTCAGTTTGAATTTTCAGATTTAAATTTAAATTATTTGACAGATGAAACAGGTAATATTGTTCTCTACATGATTGAACTTCCGACGGAGAAAAAAGATGTAGTATATGATAATCATTATTATGTAATCACAATTCCATATGAGCAAAAAGATACAAATTCAGATACTGGCTACAATGCCACAGTAAAAAAGAAAACCTATTATTTAAAAGCTGATGGAAGGATAGAAAAAGTCGATACTTCCGGGAAAACAAATACACTTGGTGAAACAGATTACAGTATTACTTATGGGAATGCTGGAACGATCTCATTTAGTAACAGTGCATTTGAAAATAAAATAAAACCAGTAAAACTGAAAATTTTTAAGTATACATCATCGGACAACGGAAAACAGTCAGGGCTCTCAGGAGCGGAATTCAGATTATTTGATCAGAGTCGTTTAAAGCAAATTCTTGAGATAGGAGGAACCGAAATTCCTGATCCGATAAAAACCGATGATGATGGATTCGTTGATCTTGGCAGTTTGCCTTATGGAACATATTATTTAAGGGAAACCAAAGCACCCGCCGGATACAACGGGGCAGGGACAGTAATCAAAATTACAATCTCTCGTAATACGAATGATGGTTCGGCAACAGTAGAAGCAACTATTGTAGATGGTGCCTCAACCAATAACCTGATTACTTATGACAGAAAGATTAATGAACCAGAAAAAAACATTACATCTATTTCGACCTTTGATGGTAGTAACGCAGATTATGCAGTAATCAATGTTCCTAATACACCTGGCAGCAAACTTCCAAATACCGGCGGTAATGGAACTAAATGGATATTCGCACTTGGCGCAATGCTGGTGCTTCTATCAATAACTTACCAATTTACTCTGAGGCAAAAAAGGGAAAGGAGGGAAGAGCGGTAGAGGCCTCCAATCCCTGGCCTCAGGCCTCGGAGTTGAAAGACATTTTTAGAAATAAGTAACAAGCAGGATGTAATTTATTAATTTAAGGGAGAAGAACATGAAGAAAAAATTTAAATCACTCCTAGCTCTCGTGGCTGCGTTTGCCATAGTCTTTACAATGAGCATTACCTCATTTGCAGCAGAGGGTAACACTACTACACCGACGGCGGATACGACAACTTACACGCTGACACTGACTGGTACGACGACGGGACATATCTATGAAGCGTATCAGATCTTCAAAGGTGACCTCTCCGGAACTACGCTGTCCAACATTAAGTGGGGCTCGGGCGTCACGGATCCAGATAATCTGGTTACAGATCTGAAGAACGATGCCACGCTGAAGGATACTTTCAGTAAGGTGACAGACGCGGCTTCTGTCGCTGAGGCTCTTTCGAAAGTTCAAGCTCAGAAAGACGATCCTGTTGCCAAGGAGTTCGCAACGGTCGTGAGCAAGTATCTGTCCACCACAAAGACTATCAAGGATTCTGCTGCTGAACAGACAAAGATCTCTGGTCTTACCGCAGGCTACTACCTGGTCAAGGATCAGGATAAGTCGATCAACTCCACAAAGCAGGATGCCTACACTCGTTTTATCCTGGAGGTTGTTGCCAACACTTCCGCTGCAGTGAAGTCTGATGTTCCGACTGTTGAGAAGAAGGTCAAGGATACGAACGACAGCACGGGAGAGACAACCGACTGGCAGGATTCCGCGGATGCTGATATCAACGACGATGTACAATATCAGATCACAGGTACCATGCCGAAAAATATCGCTGATTACACAACGTACAAGTATGTATTCACTGATACGATGAGCAAGGGCCTGACCTATACCGCTAATAATGCCAAGATCAAAATTGGCAATACGGATGTGACTGGTTCCTTCACAGAGGCTATAACGAAAGATAATGACTCTACAGTTGTTACATGGACATGTGACAACCTGAAGGGCATCGATGGCGTTACGCTGGATGAAAACACAAAGGTTGTTGTGACCTATTCTGCAACGCTTAACAAGGACGCCGTAATCGGCGCTGCCGGCAACCCGAATGAGGTCTACCTCACTTACTCCAATAACCCGAACAAGGGCGGCGATGGTGATACCGGCACGACTCCGAAGGATAAGAACATTGTCTTTACTTACCAGGTCGTTGTTAATAAGGTCGATAAAGATAGTAAGCCTCTGGCCGGTGCAGAATTTACGCTGAGCAAGGTAAAGGCAGATAATACTTTGACGGTAGTCAATACTTTCACGCTGACAGGAGATAAAGAGAAGGATGCCACAACCTTCACGGCAAGCGGTCTCGATGACGGTACTTATGTTCTGAAAGAGACCAAGACTCCTGCAGGATACAACACGATTGCAGATCAGTACTTTACGATTAAGGCAGTGCATGATGCAAATTCTAATGATCCCAAGCTTATGAGCCTTTCCGGTGATAAGCTGACAGGGTCTGCAATTACCTTTACTCCTGATACGAATGCTGGTTCTCTTACAACGAATATCGTCAACGAGAAGGGCAGCAATCTTCCCAGCACTGGCGGCCGTGGCACGATGCTCATCTTCATCCTTGGTGCAGCTCTTGCAGCAGGTGCTGTGATCATCAAGGTCGCTTCTAAGAAGAAGGCCTGAGTGATCTGCCTGATTTAATTCCTCTGGTTCCGTTGTGAACCTGACTCCGATCCGGTGGATAAAGCCGGGTCGGGGATTCACCGAAGCATTGCTTCGGTTATTGTAAGATAGAAATGAAGAAAGAAGTACAACAGAAAGAAGTGAAGAACCTTCAGAACCGGAAACCGCATAAGAGTAAAGGAAGGATCCTTTTATCCATTCTGTTGGATCTGATCTTTATTGTCGGTATCTGCCTGCTGCTGTACCCAACCTTCAGTAATTGGTGGAATTCCAACATGGCATCCCATGCAATAGCAGATTATCAGAAGGCGGTAAAGTCCATCAGTAAAGAGGACTACACCTCCTACCTGACCGCTGCTCGGGAATATAACGATTCCCTGCGGTCTGCAGCCGACCGCTGGTCTCCGGATGACCCGGTGAATGCTTCTTATGATTCGCTTCTAACAATCCCGGGTACTGACGTGATGGGCTATCTTTCCATCCCGTCGATTCATGTGAAGCTCCCGATTTACCACGGCACGGACGCAGGAGTTTTACAGGTCGGTGTCGGACATCTGGAAGGGTCTTCCCTTCCCATCGGCGGAATCGGGACACATGCGGTCTTATCCGGCCACACCGGACTGGCTTCGGCCAGACTTCTGACGGATCTGGATAAGCTTACGGTGGGGGATACCTTTTCCATCACGGTCCTGTCCGAGAAACTGACCTATGAGGTCGATCAGATTCAGGTTGTATTACCGGATGAGATGGATTCACTTGCTATCGATCCGGACAAGGATTACGTTACCCTGGTAACGTGTACTCCTTATGGTATTAATTCCCACCGTCTCCTGGTGCGTGGGCACAGGGTGGAGAATCCCGAGGAATCCGTGGCCTGCAGTGCAGATGCCCTGCAGATCAATCCGAACTGGGTCGCTGTCGGAATTGGATTCGTCTCCTTGGGATTGGTACTGATTGCAGTGTTGATCAGTAAAGCGATCCGGAAGAGAAAGGTGAAAAAGTTATGAGGAAATCATTCCTGGGAAAGAGAATAGGGCATGGACTGGCTGCCGCGGTGCTGTCAATATCCCTGCTTCTGGGACTTGCATGCACAAGGAATTTATCCGTAAAGGCAGCGGAACCTGCGGATGATGTGAAACGCACCATTTCGATTCAGTATGACCTGTCCGATGTCAATTTCTCCGTCTACAAGATTGCAGATTTAAAGGATGGCCATAACTTTTCCCTGAGTTCGGACTTTTCTTCCTATCCGGTGGATCTTACAGATCTGACCTCGGAAAAGCTTTCAACGATTGCCAATACCATGCAGGGCTATATTTTAAAGGATAGAAAGAAACCGATTCTTACCGCTTCCACCGGATCGGACAAGAAGCTTTCCTTCAATGTCTCCTCCTATGGCAACGGCATCTATGTAATCCTCGGTGAGACGGTCACCCGGGACAATGTTCGTTATATTCCTCAGGCAGCCATTACGGAAATGCCCTGTTCGGATGGGGAAGACGGAATCACCTACACCGCTTCGATGGAGATAAAGTATACGAAGGAAGAGATTCCGGTGACTCCGGAAACGACTTCAAAGAAAGTCATCAAGGTCTGGGAGGATGACAGCAATGCTTCCAAGGCAAGACCGGAAAAGATTGTTGTAGATCTTCTCCAGGATGGCAAGGTTTATAAGGAAGAGACTCTGTCCGCTTCGAATAACTGGTCCTACAGCTGGGGGAAACTGGAAAGCGGACACACCTATACGGTTGTCGAGAAGAGTAAGGTTTCCAACTATACGGTGAAGGCCGAAGACAGCGGCAATACCACGGTGCTTACCAACACCTATAATCCGCCCAAGACCCCACCGGTAACGCCTCCTCATGAGGACACGAAGATTCCTCAGACCGGTGCCCAGTGGGCTCTGGTTGTTATCCTTGCGGGAGCAGGAATCATTCTGATGGCTATCGGCTTTTCCAGACGAAGAAGCAGCAGACGGTAATTAGACGGTAATGGAATGCAGGCAGAGACAGGACAGATTTTACAGTCGGAAAAGAAACGGCCGGGCCTTATATTTCTTCTGATCGGAAGCGGCCTGATTCTGGCGGCTCTGATCCTCGCCCTCTATTTTATTGTGGCGGAAAGAAGAGCGGATCAGGCGATTTCCAATATCAGCACGGATGTGACATCGGTGATAAAAAAGAAGCAGAAGAAAGCCTCAGAGGATGCCGACCAGGTGGATCCGGACCTTCTTAAGGACCGGGATATGCCGACCGTGACGATTGACGGGGTGGAATACATCGGTGAACTCTATGTCCCGACTTATAAGCTCAGGCTCCCGGTGATTTCCTCCTGGAGCTATGACAATCTAAAGCTTTCCCCCTGCCGTTATACCGGCAATCTTTATCAGGGAAATCTGGTTATTGCGGGACATAACTACCGCCGGCATTTTTCTCCTCTCCGCTGGCTTTCTGAGGGAAGTGAGATCGACTTCATTGATGCCGAGGGAAATACCTGGAAGTACGAACTTTCCCGTGTGGAGATTCTGAATCCGGGAGAGGTAAACCGACTGACAGCATCCAGTGACAGCTATGATCTGACGCTTTTTACCTGTACGGTCGGAGGCGGCTCACGGTATACCATGCGGCTGAAGCGGATTGGTGTGACATCTGCGGCGGAAGAAGTGGAAAAATTCTAAGAGAATACAATCGGAAGATATGGAAAACAGCAGGATGACCAGAGAAATAGAGAACAGATCATTGTCGGAGAAGCCGAAAAAGGCTTCTCCTTTTTGGATTCGTTTCCTTCGGATCCTGATCCTGATAATTGCAATCGTTGGCGTTTCCATTACACTGTCGCAGAAGGTCTTCTTTGTCTATCGGATCAGCGGAAATGCCATGGAACCTGCCTACAGGAAGGGTGATATCGTTCTGACGGCTGCCAGAAAAGAATATAAAGCCGGACAGATCGTTGTCGTAAGTGACGGAGGTAAGCTTCTGATCCGGCGGATTGCGGCTCTTTCGGGAGACAAGGTAGACATTACCAAGGACGGGGTCATTGTGGTGAACGGGACCGCCCTCGATGAGAGGTCCTATATTTCTCAGCCCTCTTATGGAAAAACCAATATCAGTCTGCCCATGACCGTGCCGGAAGAGTCTGTATTCCTCCTTGGAGACAACCGGAAGAAGGCCATAGACTCCAGAGTGGAAAGTTTCGGCTGCCTGAAGACCGGGGATATCAAGGGACGCGTTCTCTTTCGAATCTGGCCGCTGTGGAGATGAGTTCCTGTGGTGATAGATCCCTGTAAAAATTCACCCGCCGTTTTTTACTCTTCAGATTTTCCCCTCTTTCAGCATGTTTTTGATATGTGCGACCATGACGGCTGAGGCCGGGGACAGGAAATCCGGATTCAGAGACAGTATTCCCAGGGTACGGTGCTGTTCCGGATTCAGGGGGAAGATATCAACTTTACGGACAATATTCTTAATGACGAGCTCAGGCATAATTGAAATTCCGGAGCCGCATTCCACCATGGCCAGGGCGGACTGATCGTCCAGGATATGACAGTTGGCACGGACGTCCAGCTTGTAGTCCGAGAGATAGTTGATAACGTCTACATCACAGCTGTCCTGCTGAATCACAAAGGGCTGGTTCTTAAGGTCGGCCGGCGTGATGGTCTTGGTTCCCTTGGGGAAATATCCCTTGGGGGTCACACAGACCAGCGGGTCCTTGTAGAGGGGGATGAAGGGAAGACCGTCATCCACTGCGGCGCTGACAATTCCGATATCAATGACGCCGTTTCTGACCCATCCGTTGACATCAGTATAGGAGCCCTGATAGACCTCCAGCTCGATCTGAGGATGGAGTTCCGAGAAGGATTCGATGATTGCGGGCATCCAGGCAATGCAGACAGAGTTGACACAGCCGACTTTTACGGTACCGGTCTGCAGGCCCTTCATCTGGGCAACGGTCTGCAGAAGGCTGGTATTGGCCTGTACGATTTTCTGGAGATAGGGACTGATCTGTTCGCCTGCGCTGGTCAGCTGAACGCCGTTTTTATTTCTTATAAAGAGAGGAAAGCCGATTTCCTCTTCCATGGAAGAGATGGAATGGCTGACGGCAGAGGGGGTCAGATGCAGAAGCTGAGCCGCTTTCGCAAAGGAACCCTGTTCGATGATGGTTTGAAAAATTTCGTAAGATAGTAAGGTCACGATGGCTTCTCCTGTGCAGAATCGCTGAGTCTGAATGCTTTGATTCCATGCTCTGTCATCCGTTAGTTATCAATTGAGCCGGAGTGCTTGGATTCCGTACTCTTTTGCCCGTCAGTTATTAATTGAACTGGATTCATTTATAAGATGAAATAAATGAACTTTACCACAAAGAGACATCATAGTACAATACAATCAGACAGTCAAATGTTGAGTAATCTTTTTTCTTTTTCCGGCAGCCGTGAGGCTGCCTTTTCCTGTTTTATGAAAACTTTTTCCTTTGCATTCCATTTTAACACTTCAACTTACAGAAGTCACTATTGAATATTCGTCAATTATGCCAGTAGGCATGGGCGTATTTTCGGCTTTTTTTGACGATATTTTCTGAATCTTCTGAAATTATCATCAATTCCCTTACAAAAATGTAAAAACCATGTTATAATTAAACAGAACTATTGAAACGTGAGTAAGGAAGTGTTAATGTGAGTAGTTCTGAGCAGAGATACAACATTGGTGATTATGTCATGCATGAGAGCGCCGGTGTCTGCAGAGTCGCCGCAATCGAGGAACTAGCGCTTCAGGGCAAGGGATCTGAAAAGATGTATTATCAGCTCCTTCCGGTTTATCATACGGACGGACAGATCATTACGCCCGTTGAGGATAAGAACCACAGGATCCGTCCTGTGAAATCCCCGGAAGAAATGAAGTCCATCATGGATCATGTCGGCGAACTGGATGTGGTTCAGGAGAGAAATGAACGGCAGAGACAGGAGAAGCTGAAGGCGAAAATGGCGGAATTTGAGCCGTCGTCCCTGGCAGGGGTAGTGAAGACGGTCTATCTCAGAAAGAAGAACCGTCTCAAGGCCGGAAAGAAATCCATGTCTGTCGATGATCGGATTCTTCAGCAGGCAGGAGAGCGCCTTTTTGAGGAAATGGCCTTTTCCATGAAGACGGAGATTTCTGCTGTGGAGAAGACATTTTTCAGCGGCCTGGATTCACTCAGCAAGTAAGCTGCCTTTATAAAAGAACATCGGATGAAGGCCTGCGCAGGCAGGCCTTTTTTAGTATAATAAACAGGCAACCGGAGACAGATTACCGGAAACAGTTCGTTGGAAGGATAAGCCGACCGGAGGAGGAAACAAAAAAGTGGTACCCTATGTTGTGAAAATGGCAGTAGATATCAAGGTATCGAAGCAGGAGTCTACCCTGGTCGGAAACTATGAATTCTATTATGCTGCAGGCCGTCTTGCCGGTCTTCTGAATACGGAGGAGCTGACCGAAGAACTTCCGCCTCATGACCTGGAGAAGAAGGTCAAAGATCTCCTGCCGGCCTGGACACCCGGGAATCCCGAAGAAAAATATCTGTCCTATCTGCTTGACAGATACGAGGCAGAAGACGACTATAATGATGATATCAAAAGGATGTTTCGGATCGGAAAAGGATCCGAAAAAGCATAAGTCTATGAGAGATCTGAATCAAGAAATGTTTCGGAGCCTGTCCGCTTCGATCCGGAAAAAACGATATGCCGGAAGACTTTTAAACCTTCTGGACGGCCTGATCACTCGGATCACCTTTACAGCATACCCGCTTCTTCTGGTCTATATTTATTTCAATGACAGGAAGCTGCTGCTTCCGCTCTTTGCGGTTCCGGCAGCTTCTTTTCTGCTGGTCAGCCTGATCCGAAAGCAGATCGGCGCTAAGAGGCCCTATGAGGTCTATGATTTTCAGCCGCTTATCAAGAAGGATACCATTGGCTGCAGCTTCCCCAGCAGGCATGTTTTCAGCATTTATATCATCGCCATGGCCTTCTTCCGGGTGGACCACAGGCTGGGAATCGATTTTATGATCCTGGGCGGAATCCTGGCCCTGATTAGGGTCCTGGGCGGTGTTCATTTTATCCGGGATGTGCTGGCCGGTGCAGGGGCCGGGATTCTCTGCGGGATTCTCGGATTTTATGTGATTTTTTAGCACGGAAGAGCAGGAATTTTCGCATAATGGTAAAGCCGGATGATATTCACAGATCCGGAAAATGGAATTCGACAGAAAAATTTCAGAGATACAGAGTTAGTGGTAAAAGGAATGACAGTAAGGGACAGCGAAGAAATCAGAGAAAATTCAAAAAGTAAGTCTGAGCGTCCGTTAATGGCGAAACCTGGAGAAATATCAGAGCAGATACGGAAGGAAAAGCAGGAGAAACCGAAGAAGCCGGAGAATCCGGAGAAGCCTGAGAGAAAGAATGCAGGGGAAGTCAAGGCTATGGAAAATAAGAGCCATGCCCGCCTCCGCCATTTTCTGGTTCATCTTCTGGGAATCGGCGGAACGCTTCTTGCCATCTATGTATCGGGCTGGGTTATGTTTCTGGAGCCCCTGATCGGTATCTACCGGGAATACCGGGCAGGAACCATGACCTATGGAGATATCCTGAAGGTTGTCATCTCAGTCGCCATGGCTGCGACAGCCGGAGGAGGCATCTGGTGTGCCTTCGATATCCTGGCCAACTTCTTCCGGGATCGGGATTGATTTTATGGATCGAAAAAGCCGGGGCACAAGCCCCGGCTTTCACGATATGTCATATAAAACGCGTCCGAAGACGAGTTTTTGATAGATCAGTCATCCATGGAGTAGTTTGGAGCTTCCTTGGTGATGTGAATATCATGAGGATGAGACTCACGAAGGGCGGCAGAGGTGATCTTTAAGAACTTACCCTTCTCCTGAAGCTCGGGAATGGTAGGTGCTCCATTATAGCCCATACCGGAACGGATACCGCCGACCAGCTGGAAAATAACGTCTTCCAGAGGTCCCTTGTAGGCAACACGTCCTTCGACACCTTCCGGAACCAGCTTCTGATGGCCTTCCTGGAAGTAACGGTCTGCGGAACCCTTCTTCATGGCTGCGATGGAACCCATGCCACGGTAAACCTTGTATTTACGACCCTGATAAAGCTCGAATTCACCGGGAGCCTCGTCACAGCCTGCCAGCATGGAACCCATCATGCAGACGGAACCGCCGGCTGCAAGAGCCTTGACCATATCACCGGAAAACTTGAGACCGCCATCGGCGATGATGGGACGGCCGAATTCCTTGGCTGCCTTGTAGGCATCCATAATAGCGGTAATCTGAGGAACACCGATACCGGCAACGACACGGGTGGTACAGATGGATCCGGGTCCGATACCGATCTTGGCAGCGTCCGCACCTGCCTCGAAGAGGGCCTTGGCGCCTTCGTAGGTAGCGACGTTTCCGGCAATGACCTGAAGATCCGGATAAGCGGCCTTGATGGTCTTGATGGCGGTCATGATATTCTTGCTGTGGCCGTGAGCGGAATCAAGAACAACGACATCGACATGAGCCTTGGTCAGAGCCTCGACACGATCCATCATATTGGAGGTGATGCCGATGGCAGCGCCGCAGAGCAGTCTGCCCTGGTCGTCCTTTGCGGAATTCGGATACTGGATCTGCTTCTCGATATCCTTGATGGTGATCAGTCCGCAGAGATGGCCTTCGTTATCAACGATGGGAAGCTTTTCCTTTCTGGCCTTGCCCAGGATCCGCTTAGCCTCGTCCAGTGTGACGCCGACCTTGGCGGTGATCAGGTTCTCGGAAGTCATGCACTCCTTGATGGGGCGGGAATAATCCTCCTCGAACTTCAGATCACGGTTGGTGATAATGCCGACCAGTCTCTTCTGGTCATCGACAATGGGAACACCGGAAATCCGGAACTTTGCCATCAGATCATCGGCATCCTGAAGGGTATGATCAGGAGAGAGATAGAAAGGATCCGTAATGACACCGTTCTCGGAACGCTTTACCTTGTCAACTTCTTCTGCCTGTGCCTGAATGGACATGTTCTTGTGAATGATACCGATACCGCCCTGACGAGCCATGGCGATTGCCATACGGTGCTCGGTCACGGTATCCATGGCTGCACTCATCATAGGAATATTCAGCTTGATGGCATTTGTAAGATGTGTGGTAAGGTCAATCATATCGGGCGTAACCTCTGAATACTGGGGTACCAGAAGCACATCATCAAATGTAATCCCTTCGCCAATTATCTGTGACATTTTTCCCTCGCTTTCTGATCGTAATAAACAGTAACAGCATTGCTGTCAGGTCCGGCTGTAAAGAGGATCTGACACAATTTTGGTTTTATATTGCATCTATACTAGCAAAAATCCGGCCCGGCTTCAATTAGAGATTGAAACATTACTGATCGCCGTAGTCAAATTTTCCCGCATTCTTTTCTTCCAGCGCCTTGATAAAGTCGTAGACAACCTCATTATAAGGTGTCGGGATGCCATACTCTTTTCCCAGGCGGATAATTTCACCTGCAAAGACATCCACTTCGGTCGGTCTCTTCGCGCGGAGATCCTGAAGGGTGGAATAGGCGGCACTCTTGGCAGCAACCCTGGAATTGACCGGACCGGTCAGAACAGAGGAAATGGAAATTCCCCTGGCTTCGGCAATCCTTATCACCTCCTGCCCCATTCCGTCAGCAACTGCCTTCAGATAGGGACTGTCCTCCAGGGCACCGACGCCGACATCAATGACAGCCTGGGGCAGGTTGGATGTGACATTGAGGTAGAATTTTCCCCAGAGCTCGGAAAGAATGTCCGGGCAGAAATGAGAGCGGATGCCGGTGCTTCCCAGGAAATCACTGAGACCTTTCAGAACGGGACTGTCTTCGACCTGTTTTACATCCGGTATTCCGTAATAGAGACCAAGGGTCCGCTCCGGATCAAATACAATGGAATGGCCGGTCCGGGTGGACTGGATCTTCATAAAGGACCAGACCAGATTTTTCGGATGGATGGCCTGACGGATGACCTCTTCGGAATTTACGCCATTTAATAAGGAAAGAACGATGGTATGGTCCCGGTCGATCATTTTATCAAGATCCGGAAGAATGGATTCCAGAGCGGTGTATTTGACGGCAATGAGGAGAAGATCAACTCTATGGGCTTCTTCGGGACGTCTTACATTTGGATAATAGGTCCGGCCATTGATTTCGATGCCTTTCTTCAGGCGGTCTGCCCGTTCCCCGTCCGCGATGACCGAGAAGCCGGCCTTCATTTTTTCGCTCAGATAGTAGATGTAATAGGAACCGATCGCACCGGCACCGATCAGGGCGCAGGTTTTGATGGAATTGTCTGTCATGAGATCCTCCTTACTTGAATTTGAATGGTTTGTAAAATTCACCGTCAGCAGATTCTGCTCTTTATGAGATTTTACTACAAAATTGGAATCGGTTTTGTCTTTTCTGGCAGGGACGGCGGATGGTCATCGCAGGTTTGTATACAGAAAATTTGCAAAGGAATTCTGCCGGCAGGGATTGACAAAATTTTAACAAAACACTATGATATATTTGT
Source organism: Lachnospiraceae bacterium (assembly GCA_029224965.1). Classification (GTDB taxonomy): domain Bacteria; phylum Bacillota; class Clostridia; order Lachnospirales; family Lachnospiraceae; genus Lachnocurva. The sequence continues at coordinate 67,777 of JAQXVO010000028.1, read as the reverse complement.
TATGAAAAGATAAGGGGGGTTCTGATTGGAAATTCAGACCGCTTATCACGAAAGATCATATGAAAGAATTCTTTCAGGAGGAAAAACGATGGGAGATTATAAGAATCTGATTCTCAATGTGGAAGACGAAATTGCAGTTCTGCAGATTTCTCGTCCCAAGGCTTTGAACGCTTTAAACAGCGAAACACTTGAAGAACTGGACCAGTGCCTGACTGAGATCGAGGGCAGAGATGACATCAAGGTTCTGATTCTGACCGGCGGTGCATGCTTCAATAAGAAGCTCGGCGCAGATGATCCCTATCGTTCCTTCGTTGCAGGCGCAGATATCGCTGAGATGGCTTCCTTCGATGCCAAGCAGGCACGTGCTTTCGGTATGAGAGCCAGCAAGCCTTTCTTCAAGCTGATGAAGATGCGTCAGGTAACCATCGCCGCAGTCAACGGCTTCGCGCTGGGCGGCGGTAATGAAATCGCAATGGCATGCGACATCCGTGTCGCATCCGAGAATGCAACCTTCGGTCAGCCGGAAACCGGCCTCGGCATTATCCCCGGCTTCGGCGGAACCCAGCGTCTGGCTCGTCTGGTAGGTATGGGACGTGCAAAAGAGCTGATCTTCACCTGCGATACCATCAAGGCTGACGAGGCTTACCGGATCGGTCTTGTAAACCATGTCGTTCCCAAGGAAGAGCTGATGCCGACCTGCAAGGAAATGGCAAAGAAGATCATCTCCAAGGGCTCCTATGCAGTATCCGTTGCAAAGGCTGCCATCAACAATGGTTACGATATGGACATCCAGAACGCCGTAGAGTATGAGTCCAACCTCTTCGGCGTTGTCTGCGATACCCATGATCATCGTGAAGGCATGGCTGCATTCCTTGAGAGAAGACCTGCAGATCTGACCGATTTCTGATATTCTGATATTTGGCTTTCCGGCAGCAGGATTCAGAAGAATCACCGGCTTACCATGTTTGGGCCCTGATTCTGAATCGGATCCCGGGACCAATACAGACCGAATCGAAATTCATTTGACTAATTAAGAAACCAGAAGACGAATCTTTGATGAGATCCGGTTCTTCTGGTTTCTTTTATACATGGCATTCTCCTATACTTAACTTATTTTAAAAAATCATTTATGATAGAGGGAATCAGGAACCTGCAGATATTTCCGAAATCTCCTGAAAAAGCTGGATTCCTGAGAAGGCTCTGAGACGATCTAACATTAGATTCAAGAGACTGATAGATCAGCAGAAAGAAAAGAGGCGCTTTATGGGAAATAAATACAGAATCGGTTTTGTCGGATGCGGCAATATGGGATCCGCCATCTTAAAGGGAATTCTCTCCGCCGGCATGGCCGACCGGGACGAGGTCATCGCATCCTGCCACACGGAAAGCTCAAAGAAAAGACTGGAAGAGACCTATGGCATCACAGCGACCAATAACAATAAGGAAGCCGTTCATGCAGATGTGGTTTTCCTGGCTGTAAAGCCCAATAAGCTGGAAGAGGTCGCCAAAGAGATCCGGGAGGAAATCGCTCCGGACACCCTTTTAATCTCAGTCGTTGCAGCTAAATCTGTAGATATCCTGGAGGACCTCTTCCGGACACCGGCTCTGGACGGGAAGCTTCAGCTGGTCCGCACCATGCCCAACACACCGGCCTTAGTCGGTGAGGCCATGACCGCCCTGACACCCGGACACTGGATTACGGATGCCCATCTTCAGTATGCCTGCCGGCTTTTTGAAAGCTTTGGCAAGGCAGAGGTGGTTCCGGAAGATCTCATGGACTGTGTCACCGGTGTCAGCGGATCTTCCCCGGCCTTTATCTATATCTTGATTGAAGCGATGGCAGATGAGGCTGTAAAGGAAGGCATGCCGAGAAAACAGGCCTATAAATTTGCTGCCCAGTCCGTTCTCGGTTCGGCCAAAATGGTTCTGGAAACCGGAGAGCATCCGGGCGCTCTCAAGGATGCGGTCTGCTCGCCCGGCGGCACAACCATAGCTGGTGTGGCAAAGCTGGAAGAGACCGGCTTCCGTCATTCCATTGAGGCTGCCATTGAAGCCAGTATCGAGAAGTCCAGAGGATGATAATGGAATTTTCGAGTATGGTAGATAAAAGTAAAATGCCGGATTCGGCGGATCAGATCAAGGATCGGGGAAAAGATTGCAGAGGACAGGGCAATAAGAATGGAAGGGGATACAGATCACTCTTCGAGCCACTGGTTCAATGGTATAAAAAGGGGCACAGGGATCTTCCCTGGCGGAGGACAAAGGATCCCTACCGGATCTGGATCTCTGAAATCATGCTCCAGCAGACCCGGGTCGAGGCTGTGATTCCCTATTATGAGCGTTTTCTTACGGCCCTTCCGACCATCCGGGATCTTTCAGAATGCCCGGAGGATGAGCTCTTGAAGCTCTGGGAAGGCCTCGGCTATTACAGCCGGGCCCGGAACCTGAAAAAAGCTGCAAAGGTCATTATGGAAAATTATGGCGGACAAATGCCTGCTGGTCATGAGGCCATTCTGTCTCTGCCTGGTATCGGCCCCTACACGGCCGGAGCCATTTCTTCGATTGCCTTCGGTCTGCCTTTCAGCGCAGTGGACGGGAATGTTCTCCGGATCCTGACAAGGGTGGCCTGCGATGGACGGAACATTGCGGAAGAGAAGACGAAGAAAGCCATTACTGCGGATCTGGACCGGGCCCTGCAGGAAGGAAACTGGGATTTTGGACCCGGGGATCTGAATCAGGCCATGATGGAGCTGGGGGCCACGGTCTGTCTTCCAAATGGAGAACCAAAATGCGAGGTCTGTCCCTGGAGAGACCGGTGCCTTTCCCTGCAGAGGGGATGCATTCATGATTATCCGGTCAAATCCAGGCCAAAAGCCCGGCGGATTGAAGAACGGACCATTCTTCTGATCCGGGATGGCGACCGGGTTCTCTTAAAGAAGCGGCCGGACAGGGGGCTTCTGGCCGGTCTCTATGAATTTCCCGGTCTGGAAGGACATGTCAGTGAAAAGGCTGCTCTGGAATACACCAGAAGCCTGGGCCTGGATCCTCTTCAGGTCGAGGCCGGAGAAGAAGCTAAGCATATCTTTTCCCATGTGGAATGGCGGATGACATCCTTCATCATTCGGGTGGCTTCTGTTGATTTCGATAGAAAGACAGCTCCTGCTATGACTGTGACAGGAGGCAAAACAAATCAGAATGACAAAGTGAGAGCCGGCGGACAGGGAGAAATAGAAGACAGGAAGAGTGAAAGCGGATCTCCCTGGCTCCTGGCGGAGCTGGACCAGGCCAGAAGCCGCTATGCCATTCCAAGTGCCTTTAAGGTCTATACGGAATATCTATGGGGAAGGAGGAAATAATACTGTAAAATTAAACTTCAATTTTATACATCTATCTGGTACATTTTTTCAAACATTAGGAAAAATTTGTTTATTGTTTATGCCATCTTTATGGATTTTTTAGAAAATGTATGTATAATAATTGAAGTTTGAAAGGATTATTGTTTATGAAATTAATCAGTTTTGCAATTCCCTGCTATAATTCGCAGGACTATATGAGAAAGTGCATCGAATCCATCCTTCCGGGCGGCGAAGATGTGGAGATTCTGATCATCGATGACGGATCTACAGATGATACGGCAAAGATTGCCGATGAATATCAGGCCAAATATCCGACGATCTGCCGGGCCATTCATCAGGAAAATGGAGGCCACGGAGAAGCGGTCAATACCGGAATCCGGAATGCAAGTGGCCTGTATTTCAAGGTCGTGGATTCGGATGACTGGGTAGACGAAGACGCCTACCGTAAGGTTCGGGAAAAGCTTCAGGAGCTTGTCGATGCCGGAACGCCGGTCGATATGCTCCTTACCAACTATGTCTATGAAAAGCTTTGCGAGAATCATCAGCGCCGCATGATCTACCATCACATGCTTCCCGAGAATGAGATTTTCGGATGGGACGGCCTGAAGCGGGTCATCAAGGGAAATGTCATTCTCATGCATTCCGTGACCTACCGTACGGAAATGCTCCGGGAGTCTGGTCTGATTCTGCCCAAGCATACCTTCTATGTAGATAACCTTTTTGTTTTCGAGCCGCTTCCCTATGTGAAGACCATGTACTATCTGGATGTCGATTACTACCGCTATCTGATCGGAAGAGACGGCCAGTCCGTAGCTGAGCAGACCATGATCCGAAGGATCGATCAGCAGCTCGCAGTCAATTACCGCATGGTCGACTATTTCTGCGCCCATGACAGCGAGATTCAGAACCCCATGCTTCGGAAGTACATGCTGTCCTATCTGGAGATGATCACTGTGGTATCCTCCAGCCTGGGCTATGTTTCCAAGGATCCGGTCATCTTTCATCAGATCCACGAGCTTTGGAAATATATCAAGGAGAAGAATCCGGGCGTTTACCGCCGTCTCAGATACGGAATCTTTGGCTTCTCCATGAACATTCCCGGAAAGTTCGGCCGCGGCGTTGCTAGAAAGTCCTACCATCTTGCCCAGCGTTTTATGGGCTTCAACTAAATTTTTGAAGAGCCCGGATGCGTCGGATTCATAGAATAAAGCACGGATCCGGATTCCGACCGGTTCAGCCTCAGATACTTTCCTATCCTGCATAAGGAGCTGATCACATGGATAATTTTGATTCAAATGGAAACCCGATCCAGGCTTACCATCCTTATATTGCGCCCTGGAACAATAAGAACGGAATCGCTTCCCTGATTCTCGGTATCCTGGCCATCGCTCTCTTCTGGCTAGTTCTGCCCGGAATCGGCTGCAGCATCGCTGCAATGATCCTGGGCCATCTGCAGCTTCGAAAGAACAGGAATTACGGAGTTATGAGAGAGAAGGCAATGCCGGTTACAGGTATCGTCCTGGCAGTCATTACACTGATTCTTCTCGCGATCCTTGTGGCTCTCTGTGTCATCGGAACCATGCGGAACGGGGATGTGATCTTCCGGGAGCTTATGAACCTGCAGAATCAGCAGGGTTCTGACCTGGGATCCTACCATTTTCGTGTTGACAGCATTTATTAATGCGGTTATAATTTCTCACGTTGGCGGTGAAGTCTTTTCATTTGATAAGTATGTGAATTGAACTTTCCGTCGGACAGGAAAGCTTTCAGCAGGCTTTTGCCCGAGTCGTTCCTGTCATCATAAATTCCATAGAAAAGCTTTGACGAAGACAGTAGGTCTGCAGGCGAAAGCGAAAAGCGAGCCGGGTATGATGAGAGCCGGTGCCGGTAGCAGCAGATTGAAAATCACTTCCGAGCCTCAAGCTGAACACTTTTTAAGGACATTTTTGAGGTGTGATCTGATCAGGATTCCTCTTTCAGATCCGAACACCCGGGCAGTCCTGATAAAGCTACTAGGTAAGACGGATTCTTCCCGTTAGTAAGAGCATGAATATTGCCGCAAGGTCAAGTTCACGACACATAGGTGGTTATAAGCAGATGCCCTCTGTCCTATGCGGATAGAGGGCGTTTTTATTTGCCGGACCGGATCTGTCTGGGACAGACAGTGATAGATCAACCGGAACCGGATGTATCCGAAGGAGGAAAGCATGTACAAGAAAGTTGACTCTTCCATGAACTTCGTCGACCGGGAGCACCAGGTCATCGATTTCTGGAACCAGGAACACATCTTCGAAAAGTCCATGGACTCAAGGAAGAAGGGTGAGACCTATACCTTCTATGACGGCCCGCCTACCGCAAACGGCAAGCCTCATATCGGCCATGTCCTGACCCGTGTCATCAAGGATATGATTCCCCGCTATCAGACCATGAAGGGCAAGTATGTTCCGAGAAAGGCCGGCTGGGATACCCACGGTCTTCCTGTTGAGATCGGCGTCGAGAAGGAACTGGGCCTCGACGGCAAGGAACAGATCGAAGCCTACGGCATGGAGCCCTTCATCAAGAAGTGCAAGGAATCCGTCTGGAAATACAAGGGCATGTGGGAGCAGTTCTCCGATCAGGTCGGTTTCTGGGCTGATATGGAACACCCCTACATCACCTATGACGACAACTTCATCGAGTCCGAATGGTGGGCTCTGAAGGAAATCTGGAATAAGAAGCTCCTCTACAAGGGCTTCAAGGTCGTTCCCTACTGCCCCCGCTGCGGCACCCCTCTGTCCGCTCAGGAAGTTGCACAGGGCTATAAGACCGTAAAGGAGAGATCCGCAATCGTCCGCTTCAAGGTCAAGGGCGAGGATGCCTACATCCTGGCCTGGACCACCACACCCTGGACCCTGCCCTCCAACACCGCTCTCTGCGTGAACCCTGACGAGACCTATGTCAAAGTCAAGGCGGCCGACGGCTATACCTACTACATCGCAGAAGCCCTGGCATCGAAGGTGCTTTCTCCTCTTGCCAAGGAAGGAGAGAAGGCCTACGAGGTTCTGGAAAGCTATGTCGGAAAGGATCTCGAGGGCAAGGAATACGAGCCTCTCTACGATTTCACTGCAAAGGCAGCTGAGAAGGCTCATAAGAAGGCACACTATGTTCTGTCCGATACCTATGTCACCATGACAGACGGTACCGGAATCGTCCATATCGCACCGGCCTTCGGTGAAGACGATGCCCGGATCGGCCGCGAGTGGGATCTGCCTCTGATCGAGCTTGTGGATGCTGAAGGAAAGCTGAAGCCCGAGACCGGCAAGTTCGCCGGCATGCGCTGCAAGCCGACCCAGAAGGAGATCGATAAGGGTGCTGTCAGTGCGGATCCGGAAGTCTTAAAGGATCTGGACGAGAAGGGACTCCTTTTCGCAGCTCCCAAATTCGAGCATGACTATCCTCACTGCTGGCGCTGTGACACCCCGCTCATCTACTATGCAAGAGAGTCCTGGTTCATCAAGATGACTGCCGTCAAGGATGAGCTGGTTGCCAACAACAAGACCGTCAACTGGATCCCTAAGGGAATCGGTGAAGGCCGTTTCGGTAAGTGGCTGGAGAATGTTCAGGACTGGGGTATCTCCCGTGACCGTTACTGGGGCACTCCCTTAAATATCTGGCAGTGTGAGGACTGTGGCTATCAGGAATCCATCGGCTCCAGAGAAGAGCTGAAGGAGAAAACCGGCCGTGAGGATGCTCTGACCGTAGAGCTTCACCGTCCTTATATCGATGCCTTTACCTACAAGTGCCCGCACTGCGGAAAGACCATGCACAGGGTTCCCGAGGTCATCGACTGCTGGTTCGATTCCGGCGCTATGCCTTTCGCCCAGCATCATTATCCTTTTGAAAACAAGGACCTCTTCGAGCAGCAGTTCCCGGCCCAGTTTATTTCCGAGGCTGTCGATCAGACCCGCGGCTGGTTCTACTCCCTGATGGCAGAGTCCACCATTCTCTTCCACAAGGCTCCTTATCAGAACGTTATCGTTCTCGGTCATGTTCAGGATGAGAACGGACAGAAGATGAGTAAGTCCAAGGGCAATGCTGTAGATCCTATGGCAGCATTGAACAAGTTCGGCGCCGATGCCATCCGCTGGTATTTTTACACCAACTCCCAGCCCTGGCTCCCGAATAAGTTCCATGAGAAGGCCGTTGTGGAAGGACAGAGAAAGTTCCTGTCTACCCTGTGGAATACCTACGCCTTCTTCGTACTCTATGCCAACATCGATAACTTCGATGCGACCAAGTACAGCCTGGATTACGATAAGCTTTCCGTCATGGACAAGTGGATCATCTCTCGTCTCAATACGGCGGTGAAGACTGCAGATAACTGCTTAGGAAACTATAAGATTCCGGAGGCCGCTTCGGCTCTGTCTACCTTTGTCGATGAATTAAGCAACTGGTATGTCCGCCGGTCTAGAGAGCGTTTCTGGGCAAAGGGCATGGAGCAGGACAAGATCAATGCCTACATGACCCTGTGGACCTCCCTGGTTACCATCTGCAAGGCCGCAGCACCTATGATTCCCTTCATGACCGAGGAGATCTACCAGAATCTGGTCCGCTCCATCGATCCGAGTGCACCGGAGTCCATCCATCTCTGCGATTATCCGGTCGTAAATGAAGACCATATTCTGCCGGAGCTTGAGGCTGAAATGGACGAAGTCTTAAAGATCAAGGTCCTGGGTTCCGCCTGCCGGAACGAGGCCAATGTCAAGAACCGTCAGCCTATCGGCACCATGTATGTCAAGGCCGACAAGGCTCTGGATGACAGCTTTACCGCAATCCTCAAGGACGAGCTGAATGTCAAGAAAGTTGTCTTCACTGATGATGTCGAGAACTTTACAACCTATACCTTCAAGCCTCAGCTTCGTACCGTTGGACCCAAGTATGGCAAGTTCCTCGGTAAGATTCAGGCAGCTCTGAAGGGCCTGGACGGAAACAAGGCCATGGCAGAACTGAAGGAGAACGGCGTTCTCAAGTTCCCTGAGATCGATCCTTCGATCGAACTCTCCGAGGATGATCTCCTGATCACCATGACCCAGCAGGAAGGCTATGAGACCCAGCAGGACAACGGAATTACGGTAGTTATGGACATGAACCTGACACCGGAGCTGATTGAAGAGGGCTTCGCCCGTGAGATCATTTCCAAGGTTCAGACCATGCGTAAGGAAGCCGGCTTCGAGGTCATGGATCATATTCGGATTGGCTTCGAGGGCAGCGAGAAGATTAAGGAAGTCTTCGAAAAGCGCAAAGACTTTATCTCTCATGAGACCCTCTGCGATGAGATTGCAGATTCTCTCGGCGGAGGTTATGAAAAGGTCTGGAATGTGAACGGAGAAAAGGTTAAGCTGTCCGTAGAAAAAGTCTGAATGAAAATTCTGACAAACTGAATCAAGCAGATTTATCGTTTGTATGATCTGTTGGCTGCCAATGAGGGCTTCTGTTTCTGCAGAGGCCCTTGTTTATTTCAGAGGATTTCATTTCATTCGGATGGAAGCCTGAATGGGAGCCGAGGCCTTTCTTCGAGGGGATGGTCTATATTTCTTAGAGACCGGATTGGAATATAAGTCATTCGAAAAAGTCATAAAAAGAGCCCTTGATAAGTGTATAATGTATAAGAGTATGTACTGAAATGAATCCGAAATGGAGGAATAAGATGAGATTTGAACATATGTCAAAAAGAGAGTTCCGTGAGGAAGCGGAACATAATACTCTGAATCTCTTCCGTAAGCACTGGGAAGATGCCAGTAATGAAGAAAAGTATCAGGCAGTTGCTCAGATCGTAAAAGATGAGGTCATTGAGCGCTGGATCGCAAGCCAGGAAGCTATGACCAAGGAAGATCCGAAGATTGTCTACTATATGTCCATGGAATTCCTGGTCGGCCGGGCCCTGGGCAACAACCTTCTGAACCTCGGCGAGTATGATCATTTTAAGGAATATCTGGATGATCTGGGGGTCGATATCAATACCATCGAGGATCAGGAACCGGATCCGGCCCTTGGAAACGGCGGCCTGGGACGTCTGGCAGCCTGCTTCATGGATTCCCTGTCCACCCTGGGCTATGCGGCTTATGGCTGCGGCATCCGTTATCGTTATGGTATGTTCCGTCAGAAGATTGAAGACGGCTATCAGAAGGAAGTGCCGGATGACTGGCTTGCCAACGGCTATCCCTTTGAACTGAAGCGGCCGGAATATGCCCATGAGATCAAGTTCGGCGGCACAGTCCGTGCAATCCGTCAGCCGGACGGTCAGTATAAGTTCATTCAGGAGAATTACCACAGCGTCATGGCGGTTCCCTATGATATGCCGATCACCGGCTTCGGCAACAATGTCGTCAATTCCCTGATTATGTGGGATGCCGAGCCCAAGGAAGCATTCAGTCTGGAGTCCTTTGACCGCGGCGCCTATGAGAAGGCCGTAGAGGAGAAGACCCTGGCCCAGAACCTGGTCGATGTCCTCTATCCCAATGACAGCCATCCCTTCGGTAAGGAGCTTCGTCTGCGTCAGCAGTACTTCTTCGTATCTGCTTCCCTGCAGAGAGCCATCAACCGCTATCACAAGCATCATATCGATATTCACGGTCTCCCGGACAAGGTCACCTTCCAGATGAACGATACCCATCCGACCCTGACCGTTGCAGAGCTCATGCGGATCCTTATGGATGAGGAAAATCTGGGCTGGGATGAGGCCTGGTCCATTACCACCAGATGCTGTGCCTATACCAACCATACCATCATGCAGGAGGCCCTGGAGAAGTGGCCGGTTGACATCTTCAGCAGACTCCTTCCCCGGATCTATCAGATCGTGGAGGAGATCAACCGCCGTTTCTGCGAGGAAGTCAGAAGAAAGTTCCCGGGTGACGAGGATCGTGTCCGCCGTATGTCTATCGTTCAGGACGGTCAGGTCCGCATGGCCTATCTCGCCATCGTCGGAAGCTATTCGGTCAACGGTGTGGCAAAGCTTCATACAGAGATCCTGAAAAAGGAAACCCTGCGTGACTTCTATGAGATGTATCCGGAGAAGTTCTCCAACAAGACCAACGGTATCACCCAGCGGCGTTTCCTCCTTCACGGAGACCGGGAGCTGGCAGACTGGGTAACCAAGTATGTTGGAAGAGACTGGGTAACCGATCTCTATAAGACCAAGGGCCTTTTGACCTATGCCGATAACCCCAGAGTTCAGAGGGAATTCCTGGAAATCAAGCACCACAACAAGGAACGTCTTGCCAAGTATATCCTTGAGCATAACGGCATTGAGGTTAATCCGGATTCCATCTTCGATGTCCAGGTCAAGAGACTGCATGAATATAAGAGACAGCTCATGAATATCCTGGATATCATGTACCTCTACAATGAGCTGAAGGAACACCCGGAAATGGACTTCGTTCCGAGAACCTTTATCTTCGGTGCCAAGGCATCCGCCGGCTACCATATTGCAAAGCTCATTATCAAGCTCATCAACAATGTAGCCAATGTCATCAACAATGATCCGGCCATCAACAATAAGATCAAGGTCGTATTTATTGAGGATTACAAGGTTTCCAATGCCGAGTGGATCTTCGCCGCAGCCGATATCTCCGAGCAGATTTCGACGGCTTCAAAGGAAGCCTCCGGAACCTCCAACATGAAGTTCATGCTGAACGGTGCCATTACCCTTGGAACCATGGACGGCGCCAATGTTGAGATGGTTGAGGAGATGGGCAGGGAAAATGCCTTTATCTTCGGAATGAGCGCAGATGAGGTCATTGCCCATGAGCAGAAGAGGGATTACAACCCCATGGACATCTATAACAGCGATCCGGGTATCCGAAAGGTCCTGGATCAGATGACCAATGGCTTCTACAGCCCTGAGAATCCGGAGCTTTTCCGGGATGTCTACAATTCCCTCCTCAATACCAAGTCCACTCAGTATGCGGATACCTACTTTGTATTGAAGGACTTCCATTCCTATGATGATGCACGCAGAGAGATTGTAAAGGCCTACCAGGACCGGAGCAGATGGGCAAAGATGGCCATCACCAATATCGCCTGCGTCGGCAAGTTTTCTTCCGACCGGACCATTCAGGAATATGTGGATGACATCTGGCATCTGGACAAGATTACCGTAGACTACTGATTCCCGAAATCGAAATAAGAATGCCGCAGATGATGGGTCTGCGGCATTCTTCCTGATCATGGGAATCTGAGATTGAAAATTACAATAGATAAAGGAAAAAGCATATGCAAATACTGTCCAGGCTCCTTACCTTACTGATCGGCTATGCCTTCGGCTGTTTCCTGACGGCGGAGGTCGTGACGCGGAAGTTGACCGGCCGCCCCTGCCGGGAGCTCGGAACCAGCGGAAATCCCGGCATGGCCAATGTCATGGCCCATCTGGGATTTAAACCGGGGATCACGGTCCTGATCGGGGATATTTCAAAAACGCTCCTGGCGGTCCTCCTTACGGCCACCCTTTTTTACGGAGACAGCAGTGAGGCCCCCTTCTACCGTTTCTTCGGGGTAAATGTAAACCATGCCCTTCATTTGCATACCGGATCCTTAGGGATCGGTATCGTTGTAGTCTACTATGCGGTGATCGGCGTTACCCTGGGACATAATTATCCCTTCTGGCAGAATTTCCGCGGCGGCAAGGGCGTTGCAACCTCCTGTGCCGGATACTTTCTTATAAATCCTCTGGCAGGCCTTCTGTCGATGGTCGTCGGCATGCTGATCGTCTTTGCCAGCCAGTATCTGGGCCTGGGAGCGGCCTTTATTCCCCTGGTCTACTGTGTCTTCGCCTTTTTCTTTCACGGGAAGGAAGCCGGGATTCTGGCCATTGTTCTGGCCTGTCTCATGCTGATCAAGCACTGGCCGGCCATCCGTCTGATTCCTTCCGGCACGGCCGAGAAAGTGGATGTGCTCGGAGCCATCAAAAAGAAGTGGGGCAGATCTGCTAAGAAATCTGAATGATAGATAAAGAAAAAGCAGGCAAATGACGCCTGCTTTTTTATGCGGATTTTTCTAACGAATTGTGAAATCGGAAATCGAATTTCCGGAACTGAATATGATTGCATAAAGAAAGCAGCCGGCTCAGCCGACTGCTTTCTTACTTACAATATGTTACAGCAACTTATGACAGGCGGCTGATTTTACTGGTTGGCCTGAGGTCTTACGCGGACCTTGCCTGCTTCGGAAAGAGGAGCAGCGGCACGAGCTGCCTTTTCTTCCTGGCTTTCCTTCCAGAGCTTGGCTGCACGGTCAGCCCACTCTGCTGCGTAAGGATCGCACTTGCCGCAGAGGGAATCAACACTTTCCGGAGACTGCATATCGGTGGACTTTGCACCGGTCTCTGCAACGATCTCTCTGAGCTTCTCAGGGTTCTCAAGCATAGGGCAGGGACGGAGATGATTCTCATTGAAAGGCTGTCCTTCCCGGTATTTCTGGAAGATCGGCTGCTGCAGACATTCCAGAAGGCTCTTGTCCTTGATGTTGGCGCTGGAGTAGTGAATGAATACGCAGGGCTCTACATCACCGTTGGGGTTGATGTGGCAGTATTCACGGCCTCCGGCAACACATCCGCCGACGAACTCACCGTCGTTCTGGAAATCAATGGCCATGATAGGCTTACCGCCTTCGAAACCACGGATCTCACGAACTCTGTGGTACATATATTCACGCTCATCCGGTGTCAGAAGGAGATCGGTAGAAGCGTCATTTCCGACCGGCATATAGTGGAAGTACCAGATGTACTTGGCACCCTTGTCGATGACCATATCCAGGAATTCATCAGAGGTTACGGTCTTGTAGTTGGCTCTGGTGTAGCAGATGGAGAGACCGAACAGGCACTTGTGAGCCTTCAGGCGGTCCATGGCTGCCATAACGGACTGGAAGTCGCCCTCGCCACGACGGCCGTCATTTGCATCTTCAAATCCTTCCAGAGAAATATTGGGGAAGAAGTTTCCGACACGAAGTATGTTTTCACAGAACTCATCATCGATCAGGGTTCCGTTGGTAAAACACTGGAAATTGCTGTGCGGATGCTTCTCGCAGAGCTTGAAAAGGTCGTTCTTACGAACGGTAGGCTCACCACCGGTGTAGAGCCAGGAATAAATACCGAGATTCTCGCCCTGGGTGATGACATCATCCAGCTGCTCATAGGAGAGGCTCATCTGATGACCGTACTCGGCAGCCCAGCAGCCTGTGCAGTGAAGGTTGCAGGCAGAGGTCGGGTCGATCAGGATCGACCAGGGAATGCTGGCATTCAGCTTCTCGGAAAGCTCTCTGGTTCTCTTGTAGCCGCGGAAACCTGCTTCATAGCCGAGGTTCAGGGCTGCGCTCTTAATGAGCTTGGGGTCAACGTCATCGAACATGGCGTTGGTATATTTCATCCACTTGGAATCCGGATCACGGAAGACATTTCTCAGAGCCTCATAGGCACGATCCGGCCATGTATCGCCAAGAACCTTCTGAGTCAGATTGACCATCTGAATCATTGCCTTGCCACGGTCCTTGTCGATGTGCTTTAATGCTGCAGTAATGGCAACATCGAAGGCTTTCCGCTCGGCAGCATGCTTGGCTTTGTCAAAAGTTCCAACTTGTACTTGCTGTTCCATTTTACTCACCCAATTCCTTATCAATTTGTATTGACAGTCATCTGGCCATATCTGTCGGAGATACTTATCAGCTGACGGAAATCTGATTCGCTGACAGGAGATAAATGATCGGGGACAGACGGCCGCGACAAGCAGAAAACAGTGATTCGTCCGGCTGGCGCCTGCCCTGGAAAAGGCCGGCAGAACAGCAGACTTGTGCTCTTTCTCTGCTTACTATTGATGATAAAAGAATTGAAAGTCGGCCTCAATATACAGTTTTTTGGGAATGTATAAAGTCCTCCCCACAGATTTTTTAAAAACGGTATAATGATTTTCATGGAGGAAAAAGAGATGAAGACCTGTCTTTTTGTAGAAGGCGGCGGCATGAAATGCGCCTACAGCGCAGGTGTCCTGGATGCCTTCCTGGATGAAAATTTAAACTTTGACTATGCGGTCGGCGTTTCCGCCGGTGCTGCCAATATCGTATCCTTTCTTGGCGGACAGAGGGACCGGAACCGGCGCTTTTATGTCAACTATGTCGATGATCCCCGCTATATTTCCTTTCGTTCTTTCCTGAAAACCGGAAACTATTTCGGACTTCAGTATATCTACGGAGATATGACAGAAGAGGGCGGAACGGATCCCGCCGATTATGAGAAATGGACCTCGAATCCGACGGAGTTCTATTTCCCGGCGACGGACGGAAAGAGCGGAAAGCCGCATTTCTTTACCTCAAAGGACTGCGGACCTCATGACTACCGGCCCATCATGGCAACCTGCGCCCTGCCTGTTATTTCAAAGCCCATTGAGATCAACGGCCACTACTATTTTGACGGCGGCGTCAGCGCCTCGATCCCGGTAGAAAAGATGGAAAAGGACGGCTGCGACCGGATCATCGCTGTGATGTCCAAGCCCAGGGACTTTGTTATGGAGCCCCAGGGAAACCGTCTGGCCTATACCGCTGCTCTGAAGCATAAATTCCCGAAGATTGTGGATCTCCTCAATCACCGTCATGAGGAATACAACCGGGAGAAGGAGGAACTGCTCCGCCTGGAAAGAGAAGGAAAGGCCTATCTCTTCTGCCCGTCCGGAAAAGTTTCTATGACGACCTACACCAAGGATCCGGTCAAGAACCAGATGCTCTATGATGAGGGCCTGGCTCATGGAAGAGAGCAGATGGACAAGGTGAAAGCCTTTCTGTCGAAATAAAACGGATGAAGAAGCCGGATCAGAGAGAACAGATCAGAATCGGCGGAAGATGCATGACTGACATTTTTATTTAAGGAAGTTCTATGAAGAATAAAGTAAGCGATTACCTGAAGATCTTTTTTCCGGTCGTAATGATCGAGCTTGTTACAACAGTGGTTACGATGGCCGGGGCAGTGCTCTACGCCGCCTTTCTCTATGCCACAGAGACCTTTACCAGTCTGGAAGGCCTGCTTGGCACTGTACAGAAGGCACTGACCGATACGAATTTTCTGATGGGAATCTCTTCGATCTATGCGGCCATCTGTATGATCATTTTTCTTTTCTTCTTCCGGAAAAATGCGAGAAAGGAAGAGAAGAATCTCAAGGGACTGAATCCGCTTTTCCTTCTGGGAGTAATTCTGATTGCGGTCAGCTGCCAGTTCCTGGCCAATTATATCGTGGCAATCGATGCTGTGGTCTTCCCATCCTCGGTCAGCCGCTACAATGAACTCATGCAGGCATCCGGTCTGGATTCGACTGGCATGTCCCTTCTTATGATTGTCTATGCAGTCTTTTTAGGTCCCGTCTGCGAGGAGCTGGCCTTTCGCGGCCTGACTCTTGGCTACGGCAGAAAGGTCTTTCCCTTCTGGGCAGCCAATCTGATTCAGGCCCTTCTTTTCGGTCTGGTTCATATGAATTTTGTCCAGTTCAGCTATGCCTTTGCCCTGGGCCTGGTTCTGGGCTGGCTCTATCAGAAATCCGGATCCATCTGGGTTACGATTCTTACCCATATGACCTTTAATGCGATTTCGACCTTCCTTTCGGCATATCTCTCCATGCCTCACAACGCCTATGCCTTCTGCCTGATTCTCTTTGTCTCCCTGGCAGCCTGCTACGGCGGCATGAAACTGATCGAATATTTTGGCAGAAGACGTAAAGTCCAGGCCTGACGGGAAAGCCTGCAGCGGATCGGATCGTTTAGTGAAGCACGTTAATTCAGGCCTGAAAGGCAGTTAGAAATGAGTTTTGTACATCTTCATTCCCATACCGAATACAGTCTCAAGGATGCCACCAATAAGATCCCGGACTATGTCCGCCGGGTCAAGGAGCTGGGCCAGAATGCCTGTGCCATCACCGATCACGGTGTCATGTACGGCTGTATCAGCTTTTATAAGGAATGCCTGGCCCAGGGCATCAAGCCCATCATCGGCTGCGAGGTCTATGTCGCCCCGCATACCAGACTGGAAAAAAATAAGGATGAAAAATACTATCATCTGATCCTTCTGGCTGAGAACAATCAGGGTTATCAAAACCTGGTCAAGATTGTCTCCCAGGGCTTTATCGATGGCTTCTATTACCGGCCCCGGATTGATGATTCCGTTCTCGAGAAATATCATGAGGGGATCATCTGTCTGTCCGCCTGCCTGGCCGGAGAAGTGGCCCGGAATATTGTTTCGGGTCAGTATGACAAAGCCAAGGCAGCGGCTCTCCGCTATCAGGGGATCTTCGGAACGGATCATTATTTCCTGGAAATGCAGGACCACGGCATCCCGGACGACCGGACCCTGATCCAGGGTGTCCTCCGTCTCCATGAGGATACCGGCATTCCCATGGTGGCCACCAATGACTGTCACTATACGAAGGAAGAGGATGCCGATGCTCATGACATTCTTCTCTGCATGCAGGGAAACCATCTGATTACCGATACGGACCGGCGCCGCTATCCCGGCCGCCAGTTCTATGTCAAGTCGGAAGAGGAAATGAAGGAGCTCTTCCCTTTCGCACCCTCTGCCCTGGAAAATACCCAGAAGATTGCTGACCGCTGCAATGTAAGCTTTACATTTCATGAGGAAAAGCTGCCTCATTATCAGGTGCCGGAGGGCTATGATTCCTGGACCTATCTGAATAAGCTCTGCTCGGACGGCCTGGTCCGCCGCTACGGAGAAAATAACGACCTGGCGAAGAGAGCCAGAAAGCAGCTGGACTACGAGCTTTCGGTTATTCATGAGATGGGCTTTGTCGACTATTTCCTCATTGTCTGGGATTTCATCAACTTTGCCAGGACCCATGGAATCGCCGTCGGCCCCGGACGTGGCTCCGCAGCCGGCTCCCTGGTCAGCTACACGACAGGGATTACCGATATCGACCCCCTGCGCTTTGATCTCTTTTTCGAACGATTCCTCAATAAGGAAAGAAAGTCCATGCCCGATATCGACGTGGACATCGAATATGTCCGCCGTCAGGATGTCATCGACTATGTCGTGGACAAGTACGGCAAGGATTGCGTGACCCAGATTGTCACCTTCGGAACCCTGGCGGCCAAGAACGCCATCCGTTCGGTCGGCCGGGCCCTGGGCATTCCCTATGCCGAACAGGACCGGATCGTAAAGACCATCCCTTCCTCGCCCAAGATCACATTGGACAGGGCCCTGGAAGAAAGCCCGGATTTCCGTCAGATGTATGAAGAGGATCCCAAGGTTAAGGATCTGGTCGATAAGGCCAAGGCACTGGAGGGTCTGCCGGCCAACACTTCGACCCATGCCTCCGGCGTCATCATCGCCCAGAAGCCTATGACGGAATTTGTTCCGGTCTCAAGGAATGAGCCTGACGGTCCCCTGGTTACCCAGTACACCATGACCGTGGATGAGGAGCTGGGCCTTCTGAAGATGGATTTCCTGGGCCTTCGGACCCTGACTGTCATCAAGGATGCCGCCATGATGGCAGAAGAGAATCATGGAGTCAGAATCGATATCAGTAAGTTTACCTATGATGATCCGGGTGTCTTCGAGGAAATGGGAAGCGGCCATACCGAGGGCATCTTCCAGCTCGAGTCCGGAGGCATGAAGTCCTTCATGAAGCAGCTTCGCCCCCAGAGCCTGGAAGAGGTGACTGCCGGAATCTCCCTCTACCGGCCGGGCCCCATGCAGTTTATCGGGGACTATATCCGGGGCAAGGAGAATCAGGCCAGCATTCACTATATTACGCCGGAGCTTGAGCATATCCTGAAGCCGACCTACGGCTGTATCGTTTACCAGGAGCAGGTCATGCAGATCGTCCGCGACCTGGCAGGCTTCTCCCTGGGCGAGGCCGACAATGTCCGCCGGGCCATGGCCAAGAAGCATATGGATGAGATGGTCAAAATCCGGGACACCTTCGTTCACGGAAGAGAGGATTTGGACCATCCGGACAAATCCATACCGGGCTGCGTGAAAAACGGCATCTCGGAGGAAGCAGCCAACAAGATCTTCGACCAGATGCTGGACTTCGCCTCCTATGCCTTCAACAAGTCCCATGCGGCCTGTTATGCCGTGGTGGCCTACCAGACGGCCTATTTCAAGCATTATTATCCGGCCGAATTCATGGCGGCCCTCATGACCTCCTTTGTCGACCGGACCGACAAGATCTCTCAGTATATCTCGGTCTGCCGGGACATGGGAATCGAGGTTCTTCCGCCCAATGTCAATTCCGGCAGCGGAAAGTTCTCGGCAGCGGATCATAAGATCCGCTACGGTCTCTATGCGGTCAAGGGTCTGGGCATTCCGGCTGTGGATGCCATCCTTCTGGAACGGATGGAAAAGGGCCCTTACCTCTCTCTATATAATTTCATCGAACGGATGATGAAAAAGGAAGAGGGCAAGGTCAATAAAAGGGCCATTGAAAACCTGATCAAGGCTGGTGCCCTGGACGGACTGGCCAAAAACCGCCGGCAGATGATGATGGCCTATCCCAGAATTGTGGACGATATCACATCCTCCCTGAAACATTCGGGAAAGCAGGAAATCGAAGGCCAGATGAGTCTCTTTGACATAATCCCAAAGGAAGATAAGGAGGCCATCCGCAGGCAGGAGCAGAAGAAGGCAGAGGACGAGATGCCCGATGTGCCGGAATTCGACCGGTCGGATCTTCTCCAGAATGAAAAGGAGGTCTTGGGCATCTATGTCAGCGGCCATCCCCTGGATACGGATATGGAGCAGATGAAGAAGCTTGTCACGGCCCATTCCTACGACTTTCGAAGGGAAGAAGGTCAGGAGGACAAGGATCTGATTCTTCATGACGGCCAGTATGTAACGATCGGCGGCATGGTGACGGAAATAAAGACCATCACGACAAAGAAGGGCCAGCTCATGGGCTTTATCACCATCGAGGATCTGGCCGGAAGCGTGGAGGTTACTCTTTTCCCTCGCATTTTTGAAAAGTGGCGCTATCTCCTGGAAAAAGACCGGAAGGTCTACATTTACGGAAAGGTCTCTACCAAGGAGGATGCGGACTCCCAGCTTCTGGCCGAGGAGCTCCGCGGCTTTGACGAGATGCCCATCCAGGTCTGGATCCGTTTCGACCATAGTGAGGACTATAAGGAGGCCAGGGATTACATCCTGGATCTCCCGACCGATCCGGAGGGAGAGGACCGGCTGATTCTCTATCTGGCCGATCAGCCCCGGGGAAAAAATATCCAGATTTTACGCGGCCGGTACCGTTTCCGGACAAATGCGGAGCTTTTGGCGGATCTTAAGGTCCGTTTCGGCGAAAATAATGTAAAAACCGTGGAAAAGCTTGTTGAATTTGGCAGAAAAGGGTATTAGAATTATACCCGTATGAATTTTAGCGAATATGTACATATCTCATAGGTATTTTGATTGGAGGATGTTATGGCAGATAAGATTAAGCGTATCGGTGTCCTGACCAGCGGCGGAGATGCTCCCGGAATGAATGCTGCAATCCGTGCAGTTGTCCGTCAGGGTCTCACCAAGGGACTTGAAGTATACGGCATTCACAGAGGATTCGCAGGACTTCTGGCTGAGGAGATGGCTCCCATGGATCAGCACAGTGTATCTGATATTATTTCCCGCGGCGGTACCATTCTGCAGACTGCCCGCTGCCTGGAGTTCCTTCAGGAAGAGTATCAGCAGAAGGCTGCTGATATCTGCCGTAAGCACGGACTGGACGCTGTTGTCGTAATCGGCGGCGACGGTTCCTACAAGGGTGCAAGAAACTTAAAGAACCACGATATCAACACTATTTCCATGCCGGGTACCATCGATCTCGATGTCGCATCCACCGAGTACACCATCGGTTTCGATACCGCAGTCAACACAGCAATGGAAGCCATTGATAAGATTCGTGATACTTCCACCTCTCATGAGAGATGCTCCATCGTTGAGGTCATGGGCCGTGGCGCCGGTTATATCGCTCTCTGGTGCGGTATTGCAAACGGTGCCGAAGATGTACTTCTTCCCGAGCGTTATGACTACGATGAGCAGAAGATTGTAAACCACATCATCGAAGGCCGTAAGAAGGGCAAGCAGCATCATCTGATCATCAATGCCGAGGGTATCGGACATTCTTCTTCCATGGCAAAGCGGATCGAGGCAGCAACCGGTATCGAGACCAGAGCTACCATTCTCGGTCATATGCAGCGCGGTGGTTCTCCGACAGCCCGTGATCGTGTCTATGCTTCTACCATGGGCGCTATGGCAGTTGACCTTCTTCTGGCTGGCAAGCATCAGAGAGTCATCGGCTACCGTCATGGCGAATATGTGGATACCGATCTGGATGAGGCACTTGCAATGCAGAAGCAGATGGATGAATATCAGGTAGGCATCTGCAAGACGCTTGCAAATATCTGAGTAATTCAGGCTGATAAGAGATTTTCAGCCAGCAGCTTTATCTGAAGCCTTATTGTCTTCAGACATAGCCGTTTGCGGTAGAACTTAAGAAAATAAGAAAAGGGCTGTGACAACGTTTCGTTTCACAGCCCTTTTTTAGGGAAAAATATGATTACAAGCCTTAATAATGCCCGGGTCCGGGAGATTATCCAGCTGGAAAAGAAGAAAAAATACCGTTATGAGACGAAGACCTTTGTCTCGGAGGGGATCCGTATGGTTCTGGAGACTCCGGGGTCACTTCTGAGAGAGCTCTATATTTCCGAATCCTTCTACCGGGATCCGGAGAAGATGGATAAGGTGGCAGTCTATTTCTCGGGATGGGATCGGAATCCGGATGCCGCTTCCGGGCGGGGTTTGAATGCGAATCCGGATGAAAATCCGGGTCAGAATAAGGCCTCTGGACAGGGTTCGAATGTTAAGCAGAAGAATCCCAACCTGGCTCCGGCGGTCCGCGAGGATCTGGCGGAGCTAGAAAGTCAGGATCGGGTTCCGTTGGATTCCTGCAGTCTCTTTCTGGTTTCCGATGAAGTCATGAGAAAAATGGCGGATACTGAGCATCCCCAGGGTATTCTTTCGGTGACGGCCATGCCGGCCTATTCCCTGGAGGACCTTCTCTCGGCAGAAAAGAATCCGCTTTTCCTCCTTCCCGAGGATATCCAGGACCCGGGGAATCTGGGTACCATGTTCCGGACGGCAGAGGGAGCCGATGCCACAGGACTGATCCTGGGGCCTGGCTGTACGGATCCCTTTCAGCCCAAGGTTGTGCGCTCCACTATGGGAAGTCTCTTTCGCATGCCCTTTATCCAGATTCGGGAGGAGGACTGGTATCCTCTGCTTTCCGAACTGAAAAAGCAGGACATCCGTCTTTTCGCCGCCTGGCTTCCGGGCAGCGTCTCCTATGATGAAGCCGATTATACGGGTCCGACGGCTTTCCTGATCGGAAACGAGGGAAAGGGACTGAAAAAGGAGACGGCAGAGGCCTCGGACCAGAGGATCCGGATTCCCATGGGAGGGAAGCTGGAATCACTGAATGCGGCCATGTCGGCAGGCATTCTCATGTACGAAGCCAGCCGGCAGAGGAGACAGAAACGATGAAAATATGGTTTAAAGAATGGAAAGACAGTCATATGGTCAGGGATCTGACGGTGGAGATCGGCGGCGAAGATACCCGGACCCATAAGATTTTTCAGGCCGTCGATCAGATGTGCCTGGAATTTGATCTGGCCCATCCCATCTGGCTGGACCAGAACATCCGGGAATTCCAGAAGCGGAGCAAAACCCGCTTTACGGCGGACTGCTTCCAGGATGAGATCGATTTTGACTATCTGGAGATCCAGGTCTTGGAAGAAGATGGATTCTGATAACAATAGAAAGACAGGTTCCGGATGGCCGGCAGATGAATGCCGGGCAGGTTCTGATCCAAGGAGGTTTTACTTTGAATGTACAGGAATATATGAGCGAAGGGGTGGATTCCTGGAAGTCATTTATGCTTTTATACAATTCGGCTCTGAAGGAAATGGGAACCAGGGTTGAAATCCTGAATGATGAATTTCAGCATATTCATCAGTACAATCCCATCGAATACGTAAAGAAGCGGATCAAGCAGCCGGAGAGCATTGTAAAGAAGCTCAGGCGTTACGGCTATGAGTCGACCATTGAAAATATGGTCAAGTATATCAATGATGTGGCGGGCATCCGCATTGTCTGCTCCTTCACATCGGATATCTACCGGCTGGCGGAAATGATCCGGAGTCAGAATGACATCAAGGTGCTGTCAATCAAGGATTATATCAAGAATCCCAAGCCCAGCGGCTACAAGAGCTATCACATGATCGTGACGATTCCGATCTTCCTTTCCGACCGGGTCGTTGATACCAAGGTCGAAATCCAGATCCGGACTCTGGCCATGGACTTCTGGGCTTCCCTCGAGCATAAGATCTATTACAAATTCGAGGGCAATGCACCGGACTATATCAGCCGGGACTTAAGAGAATGTGCCAATATCGTCTCCATGCTGGATGCCAAGATGCTGTCACTCAATGAGGCAATTCTGGAAGCCAAGCGAAAGCAGGGCGATCCGATTCCGGAGGCTTGGGAGCCATCCGGAAAGCCGCCGGTCGAGGAAAATGAGCTGACCCTTCTCCATGAATTCGACCGGACCAGGCAGAAAAAGGATGACCGGTAAATCCTGTTTCAATCCTGCGGGATCCGGGCTGGGAAATCCATAAAAAGAAAACCTTCTTTCCTGTCCGGAACAGGAAAATACCGGCCCGGAAAGAAGAGAGGGAAAATTAATCGGGGTTAGTCCCTTGCACATTAAAATTGTTCGTGTTAGAATACAATGTGTGTATACAAAAAACGGCTAATATACAAAGATTAGGCATAGACAGAAAATGCAGAATAGGGAGAATGAAATAACATATCGTGTTCCGGCCAAGATCAACCTCTTCCTGGATATCACAGGAAGACGGGAGGACGGCTATCATCTGGTGAAAATGCTTATGCAGACCGTTTCCCTTTATGACAGGGTGACAGTCACAAGATCTCAGGACAGGGATTCCATGACCTGTTCGAATCCTGATCTTTCCACAGATGAGTCCAACCTCTGCTGGAAGGCCCTTCAGGCCATGAAGGATCATTTCAATCTGGATCATTTCTATCAGATCCATCTGGACAAATCGATACCGATGGCGGCCGGCCTTGCGGGCGGCTCGGCGGATGCGGCAGCAGTCATCCGCTGCCTGGAAAAGCTGGAAAACCTTGAGACTTCAGACCGGGAGCTCGAAGAGCTTGCCGTCGGTCTGGGAGCCGATATTCCCTATTGCCTCCATGGAGGCAGCATGCTTTCCGAGGGCATTGGAGAGATTCTGACACCGGTTGAGGGACTCCCTCTGAATGAAGCGGTACTTCTGATCAAGCCGCCCATTGATGTCTCTACCAGGGATGTCTACAGGGCCTACGATTCCTGCAGAGAGATCCGCCATCCGGATACGGAATTCCTTTTAAACAAGGCAGAAGCCGGCAGTATGCAGTCCTTTGCCCAGCACATGGGAAATGTTCTGGAAGAGGTGACGGCACCCCGTTATCCGGTGATTTCAGAACTGGAAACGGCTCTCCGGAAAGAGGGCGCCTACGGAGCCATGATGAGCGGCAGCGGTCCGACCGTCTTCGGACTTTTCGCATCGAAGGAGAAAATGCGCGCTGCGGAAGAAACAATGAAAAGCCGGTATCCGGGATATGAAATCTTCGGTTTACATTTCACCGGCAGGACCTGGTAATAAGGAGAAGTTAAAATGACTGATGACCTGACACTGAATATGGATGCCTTCCTTCCTCTGAGGGATGTGGTTTTCCACACCTTGAGGGATGCGATTCTGAAGGGAGAACTGAAACCGGGCGAACGTCTCATGGAGATGCATCTGGCTGAGAAGCTGGGTGTCAGCCGGACCCCGATCCGTGAGGCTATCCGTATGCTGGAGCAGGAGGGCCTGGCCATCACCATTCCCAGAAAGGGAGCTCAGGTGGCCGGAATGACGGAGAAGGATCTGGAGGATGTCCTGGAGATTCGGGATGCTCTGGATGAGCTTTCGGTTGCAAGAGCCTGCGAGAAGATCAACGAGAAGAGCAGCCAGGAGCTGGAAAAGGCCATGGACGAATTCGAGATCGCTGTCAAGGAAAATGACGTGCGAAAGATCGTTGAGACCGATGAGCATTTTCACGATGTGATCTATAAGATCACGGATAATCCCAAGCTTGTGAACATCGTTTCCAACCTGAGAGAGCAGATGTACCGCTATCGTTATGAATATGTCAAGGACAATGCGGATTATCAGACTCTGGTTTCCGAGCATGAGAAGATTCTGGATGGCCTGAAGCGGCGCGACAAGGACTATGTAAAGCAGATCATGCACATCCATCTGGAGAACCAGATGAAGGGTGTCCGGGCTGCCATCCGGAACCAGAACCAGGGCATGGAGAAGTAAGGCCTGTCGGATCCAAAACGGAATAGTGTAAAAATAAGGACCTGTGAAATCACAGGTCCTTATTTTTACTAGATTTTACTGGGTTCGTCAGAACTCTGCCTTTTCAGGTCTTTCCTTCAAAGCACAGTCTTTGGTTTTCGGCCTGGGTCTTATTTCTTCTTACCCTTGCCGGATTCGCTCTTGGTCTCTTCCTTCAGGCTCTTGTAACGGTTCATAAGCTTAGCACGGAAGCCCTTTTTCTTCTTGGGTGTGTGCTCAATCTTGCCGTGAAGACCGCGGACACTATTGATATAAAGTCCGCTGACCGAAGCCTTGACTTCCTTCTTGACCGGGATGTCATCGTAGATCTCATTGGCTGCGATCATGGTCATGACCTTGGGTCCGACCTTGACCTTGACAACAGGAACCTTGGCTCTTTTTCCGTACCAGGGTGTGCTTTCAATGACATTTTCCGGAAGACCGGAATCCTTCAGCCTGACCATTTTCTTGTCAATGATCAGCATGCTGACGGTCTGTGCAGCTGCCTGAATCTGAGCTTCCTGCTCGTCTCTCTTCTTCTCGGCTCTCTTGCCGAAGAAATAGAGGAAGATGGTAAATGCGACCAGAACGGCCGTAATAATTAACAAAACGATTAAAAATGTTGGCATGATAACCTCCCAATTTATTACAAAGTCAAAAAATATGATAACAAAAGCGGCCATCTATTTCAATGAATATCAGAAGAGAATTTTGACGGAATCATGGATATGGTTTATATTTATCAGGTTGAACACCTGACAGCTCTGATATGAAAAAAGCATCTGTCCTTACGAATCTGAAACAGAAACAGGAGCGGATCTAAAAACAGATCCAAAACAGATCAGAGCGGAAACTCAAGGAGATTATTTATGAGAGGAAAGAAATTCGCAGCCCTGGCTCTCTGCCTGGCTGCCGGTCTGTCCCTGCTTTCCTGCGGGAAGCCGAAGACCAGCATGGACATTAAATACAAGGTTTCGGACTATGTCACCCTGTATAAGAATTACAGAAATCTGAAAGTGACGATTTCCGGCGATTACACGACGGAGTCTGCTCTCCAGCAGATGCTGGACAATGCCGGATCCTATGTCAGGGATGACAGCCAGACGACGGTTGCCGAGGATTCCATCGTCAATGTGGACTATGTCGGAAAGCTGGACGGAACGGCTTTCGACGGCGGAACAGCTAAGGACCAGAACATCGATGTCAAGAATAACTGTGCGGCCGGCAGCGGCTCGGCCTATATCGACGGCTTTACCTCCGGCCTGGTCGGCGCACAAGTCGGCTCCACAGTCGACTGTCCGGTGACCTTCCCCGAGAACTATTCCAGCAGCAATCTGGCCGGAAAGGCTGCTGTCTTCACCTTTACTGTCAACTATATCTGTAAGAAGGTGGATATGGACAGCCTGACCGATGATTTTGTGAAGGAGAAGTTCAATCTGAATTCGGTTGACGAGCTGAAGAAAAGTGCCAAGAGTCAGGCGGAATCCAATAAAAAGAGCGATACCAGAACGGCAGTCACCGAAAAGCTGGTCAAGGATTCCAAGATCAAGTACCCGAAGAACCTGCTTTCCATGCGGCTGAAGGAATATGAGGACCGCTTTAAGGATCAGTATGCATCTGGATCCAGCCTTAAGGACTATTTAAAGAAAAATTACAATATGTCTGTGGATGACTTTGAATCTCAGATCAAGTCGACTCTGAAGGAAAATCTGAACACCGAGCTGGTCTTAGAGGCCGTGGCCGATAAGGAGGGTATCAAGCTCGACCAGAAGGGCTACAAGGAATATATAGACAATCTGATGAAGAATAACAGCCTTTCGAGCAAGGAGGATCTCTACAAGCTGGTTGCCCCGGATTCCAAGTCCGGAGAAGCATATCTGAAGAAAATGTATGTCGATCAGAAGGCCTGCGATTTCTGCGTGGAGCATGCCACGGTTTCTGTCGAGTAGGATCCCGCCAAGGCTTTGGCAGAATCAGGGGCAGTCCCGGAAAGCCGGCAGAGGCTCTGACAATGCCCTTGTAAGTGTATTTTGAATTGTGATATAATCATACCGATTTCTGTTCGGAGAGGATTAGATTTCCGGACTAAAGCTGTAATTATTCCGATATGACGCCAGAAAATGTACCAGGCGCCGATGCGAAAGAAGGGAGAATCATCATGAAGCATGTGAAGACCTTAAACACCAAGAGACTTCAGAACACTGTTAAGACCGGCGGATGCGGCGAGTGCCAGACTTCCTGTCAGTCAGCCTGCAAGACCAGCTGCACTGTTGGCAACCAGAGCTGCGAGCATAAGAATTAATTGACCTCTTGGCCAATGTGAATGAAAAGGGCCGCACGGCTGGTGCGGCCCTTTTTCCATGAAGCAAAAAACTTTAGAAGGGAATTTTGTACCATTGATTCATCAGTACAAAAACAATGGATATAACATCGTCATGGATATCGACAGCGGTGCCATTCACGTCGTCGATGACCTGACCTATGATCTGATCGCTCTCTACAGTGATCACAAAAAGAGCGAGATCGCAGATCTCCTTCAGGACAAGTATCCTGAAGTCTCCAAAGAGGATATTTTCGAAGCCTATGATGAAGTCAGCGGGCTTGTCGATGAAGGTACCCTTTTCACTCACGATACCTACAAGGATAAGATTCAGGACTTTACCAAGCGGCCCAATGTGGTCAAGGCTCTCTGCCTCCACATTGCCCATGACTGCAACCTTTCCTGCAAATACTGCTTTGCAGAGGAGGGTATGTACCACGGTAAGAAGGCCGAGCTCATGTCCTATGAGGTTGGTAAGCAGGCCCTGGATTTCCTGATCGCAAATTCCGGAAACCGGCGGAACCTGGAGGTTGACTTCTTCGGCGGCGAGCCCACCATGAACTGGGATGTCGTAAAACGCCTTGTCGAATACGGACGTTCTCAGGAAGAAGCTCACAACAAGAAATTCCGTTTCACTCTGACTACCAATGGACTCCTCTTAAATGATGAGATCATGGACTTCTGCAATAAGGAAATGGGAAATGTAGTGCTTTCCATCGACGGCCGTAAGGAAGTCAATGACATG
Source organism: Lachnospiraceae bacterium (assembly GCA_029224965.1). GTDB lineage: Bacteria > Bacillota > Clostridia > Lachnospirales > Lachnospiraceae > Lachnocurva. The sequence continues at coordinate 39,903 of JAQXVO010000028.1, read as the reverse complement.
ATGCGTCCGACCCGGAACGGCAAGAGCGCCTATGACATCATTCTTCCCAAGTTCAAGAAGTTCGCCGAGTCCAGACACCAGGAAAAGTACTATGTCCGCGGAACCTACACCCACTACAATCTGGACTTCTCAAAGGATGTACTGGCACTGGCAGACCAGGGCTTCAAGCAGATCTCTGTCGAGCCCGTCGTAGCTCCTCCGGATGCACCCTATGCTCTGACGGAAGAGGATGTCCCGGTTCTTCTGGAAGAATATGACAAGCTGGCCAAAGAAATGGTTAAGCGCTATAAGACCGATAAGGAATTCAACTTCTTCCATTTCATGATCGACCTCGAGGGCGGGCCCTGCGTTTACAAGCGTCTGTCTGGCTGCGGTTCGGGAACCGAATATCTGGCCGTTACACCGACCGGAGACCTCTATCCCTGCCATCAGTTCGTCGGAGACACCAAATTCCTCATGGGCAATGTCTGGGAAGGCGTCAAGGCGGATGCCCTGCGCGATGAATTCAAGTGCTGCAATGTCTATGCCAAGCCGGCCTGCCGGGACTGCTTCGCCCGCTTCTACTGCAGCGGCGGCTGCCAGGCCAATGCCTATAACTTTACCGGTGATATCAAGGGTCAGTACAAGATCGGCTGCGAGCTTCAGAGAAAGCGGATCGAGTGCGCCATTATGATCAAGGCCGCAGAGGCGGATATTGATGCAAGAGAAGAAACGGGGGAAGGAAAGTAAATCATGAAACGCATGAAAAAGAGGACCGGTATCCTGGCCATTGCCATCATTGCCGCAATCATAGTCTTCCTGGGATGGTATTCCTTCGGTGTGATCAAAAATACCATCAAGGGAAATAAGAAGGGCCTGAAGCTTGGTCTGGATCTGGCCGGCGGTGTTTCTATCACCTATCAGGCCGACAAGGCGCATCCCAGCAAGCAGGATATGGAGGATACCATTCAGAAGCTTCAGTCCCGAATCGAGAACGATCTGTCGGACAAGGCTTCTACAACAGAGGCAAATGTATACCAGGTGGGAGATAACCGGATCACGGTCGAAATTCCCGGTGTCACCGATGCCAATGCCATCCTCGAGGAACTGGGTACGCCCGGTAACCTTTACTTTATCAAGCAGACCGATTCCAGCGGAAATGAAAACTACAGCTATGATCAGTCGTCCGGCGAGTACAAGCTGGCTGACGGCAAGACCATCGAGACCCTGGAATCCGACGGCGATATTGTCCTGACCGGTACTGAGGTCAAGACCGCCAAGGCCGGCTATACCCAGGATGAGACCACAGGAAATCAGAGCCCGATCGTTGAAGTGACTCTGAACAAGAAGGGCGCCAAGGCCTTCGGCGATGCAACCACCGAGGCCCACAAGAACGGACAGACCATCGGTATCTACTATGACGGCCGTTTCGTATCAGTACCGACCGTACAGTCCGCCATCACCGACGGCAACTGCCAGATCACCGGTATGTCCTCGATCGATGAAGCCAATCAGCTGGCTTCCTATATCCGAATCGGCGGTCTGAAGATCAACCTGAAGGAGGTTCAGTCCCAGGTCGTATCTGCCCAGCTGGGCGGCAACGCACTGAAGACCTCTCTGATCGCCGCAGCTATCGGTATCCTGATCATCTTTATTTTCATGATCTGTGCCTATCGGATTCTCGGTGTCTCCGCATCGATTGCTCTCATGCTCTATACGGAGCTTATCATCGGAATTCTGGATCAGTTCGGAATCACCCTGACCCTGCCTGGTATTGCAGGTATCATCCTTTCCATTGGTATGGCCGTGGATGCAAACTCCATCATTTTCGCCCGTATCAAGGAAGAGATTGGCCTGGAGCACACCGTGGCTTCTGCGATTGAGGCAGGCTTCCACAAGGCCCTGTCCGCCATCATCGATGGAAATGTAACCACACTGATCGCAGCAGCTGTTCTGGGTCTGATCGGAACCGGTACGGTCCGCGGCTTCGCCGTTACCCTGGCCATCGGTGTTATTCTTTCCATGTTTACGGCATTCTTTATTTCCCGTACCCTGGTCCGCGCCTTCTATGCGGTCGGTGTCCGGACCGAGAAATTCTATGGCAAGAAGCTTGAGAAGCCGAACATGAAATTTATTGAGAGACGGGGTATCTTCTTCACCATCTCTCTGGCAGTCATTATCGCAGGCTTCGTCGGCATGGGTGTCTACAAGGCCAGAACCAATAAGGCCTTAAATTACAGCCTGGAATTCTCCGGCGGTACATCGACGACCATCGCAACCAGTAAGCAGTACACCCTTTCCAAGGCAGAGAAGGAAATTGTTCCTCTCTTTGAAAAGGTTACCGGAGATACGGACGTACAGGCAACGGTTGTAAATTCGGACAAGGCCGTGATCATCAAGACCCGGACCCTGACCCTGAAGGAAAGAGAAGCTGTCAATGCTTCCCTGAAGAAGAATCTGGGCGTCAAGGAATCCTCAATCGAGAGTGAGAATATTTCCTCGACTATTTCCGGCGAGATGCGGAGGACCTCCGTCATTGCGGTCATCGTTGCCGTACTTCTGATGCTGGTCTACATCTGGTTCCGTTTCCGGGATATCCGCTTCGGTTCCGCAGCCGTCATCGCCCTGGCCCACGATGTCCTGGTCACCCTGGCTGTCTATGCCCTGGCAAGACTGAGCGTAGGCTCTACATTTATCGCATGTATCCTGACCATTATCGGATATTCGATCAACGATACCATCGTTATCTTCGACCGAATCCGTGAGAATCTGAAGAATCTGCCCAGGGAAAAGCAGAACAGGGAGACTCTGAAGGAACTGTCCGACCGGTCCATCACAGAGACCCTGACCCGGTCCCTGTCGACCTCCTTCACCACGGTTGTCATGGTTATCATGCTTGAGATCCTGGGCGTCTCCGCCATCCGTGCTTTCGCCTTCCCGCTTATGGTCGGCGTCATCAGCGGTACCTATTCCTCCATCTGCATTGCAACAGAGCTCTGGTACATGATGCGGATCGGAAAAAAGACCGCAGGCACTGCCAAGGGTAAGAAGGCAAAGAAGACAAAATAAAATTCAGTTCAAAAATTCAGATCATTCGATCATGAAATGATAAAAGGCAGGACACAGGAAATACTGCGTCCTGTCTTTCTTTATGCTGAATGATGTGAAAAATGTGAAAAGACTGCTATCATAAAGGAAAACAGACTGAAAAGACATCAGATTACAAGAAAACAGCTTACAGAGAAAACAGATTTCAGGAGAAAGCTTATTCTACCAGAAAGGGGCAGAGTCATGAATATTGGAATACTCGGAGCCGGAAATATTGCAGCCGGCATGGCGGAAACCATCCGGCAGATGCATCTGCGGGGCGAGGATGTGGATCTCTATGCGGTCGCATCCAGAGATGCAGACAAGGCCCAGGCCTTTGCCGCCCGTTTTCAGATTCACAAGGCCTACGGCGGCTATGAAAACATGCTGAAGGACAGCGGCCTTGATCTGGTCTATATTGCAACGCCGCATTCCCACCATTATAAGCACATGCTGCTCTGCCTGAAATATGGCAAGGCCATTCTCTGCGAGAAGTCCTTTACGGCAAATGCAGACCAGGCCAGACGGATTCTGACCCTGTCCAAGCTGAAGAACGTTCCGGTAACGGAGGCCATCTGGACCCGCTACATGCCCATGCGGAAAACCATTCAAGAGGTCATCGACAAGGGCATGATCGGAGAGCCGAGAACCCTGACCGCCAATCTCTCCTATAATATCTGGCAGAATCACCGGATCCGGATGCCGGAACTTGCAGGCGGCGCTCTTCTGGATGTGGGAGTCTATGTCCTGAATTTTGCCGATATGTGCTTCGGCCAGCCTTCCCGTGTTCAGGCAGAGGCTGTGATCGGAGAGACCGGGGTCGATGAGAGCGACAGCATCACTCTCCGCTATCCGGACGGAAAGATGGCTGTCCTGGTCTGCGGTACCCGGGCCATATCCGACCGACAGGGAATTATCTACGGGGATGAAGGCTACCTTGTTGTGGATAATATCAACAATCCATTGCATGCAAGTGTATATGACCTGTCCCGTCATATCTCCGAGAGCTTCGATGCGCCAGAGCAGATCTCGGGTCTCGAGTATGAGGTCCGGGAGATGGCTCAGGCTATAGAAGAAGGAGATCTGGAATGCAGATCCATGCCTCACAGGGACACCATCCGGATCATGGAGCTTATGGACACGATCCGCATGCAGACCGGTGTACAATTTCCCTTTGAAAAAGTATACTGAATGTCATAAGCTTTAACTTGAAGACTGCAGGAAAAACTGCAGCCATCATCTTTCAGCCGAAGTTTAGTGTAGAAGCTGAAAAAGGAAAGTCAAAAGGAAAGAAAAAGAAGAAAGAGAAAGAAGAAAGAGAGAAAGAAGAAAGAGAGGAACTGTCATGTATACATTTGATGATATCAAGCAGGAAGATCCCGAGATTGCTGACGCCATCCGAAAGGAATACGACCGTCAGTCCAGTCATATCGAACTGATCGCATCGGAAAACTGGGTCAGCCCGGCTGTCATGTCGGCCATGGGTTCTATCCTGACCAATAAATATGCCGAGGGCTATCCCGGAAAGCGTTATTACGGAGGCTGCGAGGATGTGGACATCGTTGAGAACCTGGCCCGCGAGCGTGCCAGGGAGCTTTTCGGCTGCGAATATGTCAATGTCCAGCCCCATTCCGGCGCCCAGGCCAATATGGCCGTCGAGATGGCGATCTTAGAGCCCGGTGATACCTTCATGGGCATGGCCTTGGACCAGGGCGGCCATCTGACTCACGGCTCGCCGGTCAATTTCTCCGGAAAGTATTTCAACTGCGTGCCTTACGGTGTCGATGACAACGGCTACATTGACTACGATGTTGTCCGTGCCATTGCGGAGAAATGTAAACCAAAGCTGATCATTGCCGGTGCCTCCGCCTATGCCCGTGCCATTGATTTCAAGAAGTTCCGGGAAATTGCAGATGATGTCGGAGCCGTTCTCATGGTCGATATGGCCCATATTGCCGGCCTGGTTGCCGCCGGTCTCCATGAAAGCCCGGTTCCCTATGCAGACGTTGTCACAACCACGACCCACAAGACCTTAAGAGGACCCAGAGGCGGCATGATCATGGCAACCGAGGCCTGCAACAAGAAGTATAACTTCAACAAGGCTGTCTTCCCCGGCGTTCAGGGCGGCCCTCTTATGCACGTTATCGCAGGCAAGGCCGTCTGCTTCAAGGAAGCTCTGCAGCCGGAATTCAAGGTCTATGCCCAGAATATCATTGACAATGCCCAGGCTCTGGCCAGAGGCCTGATGGAGCGCGGTGTCAGGATTGTATCCGGCGGTACCGACAACCATCTGCTTCTGATCGATCTGACCCCTCAGGAAAAGACCGGGAAGGAAGTGGAGAAGCAGCTGGAAGACGCCAATATCACGGTCAACAAGAATACCATCCCCAATGATCCGAAGAGTCCCTTCGTCACTTCCGGCATCCGTATCGGAACACCGGCTGCAACCACAAGAGGCCTGAATACCGAGGACTTTGATCAGGTGGCAGAGGCCATCGCCCTGGTCGTAAACAATGGAGAAGAGGGAATTCCGGAAGCAAAGGCCATCATAAAGACCCTGACCGACAAATATCCTCTGTCTGCAGCTTTCTGATCAGACAGGCTTTAAAATACAGTATCGAATGATCTATGCCCCGCTGTGCGGGGCATAACATGTAATAGGAGTGAATGAACCTTTGAAGAATGTAAAAGGCTTTTTTGCCTATGACGGTCCCTTACAGACCTTTCTATCCAATCTGATCGATGTCTTCCTTGTGACTCTCTTCTGGATTGTTTTCAGTATTCCGGTTGTTACGGCCGGAGCAGCCTCCGCTGCCATGTACGATACCATCCGGAGAGTGCTGGATGAGGAGAGGGGCTATCTCTGGAGAACCTTCTTTAATTCCTTCAAGTCCAACTTCCGCGTGGCCACACCGGCCTGGCTGGTTCATCTTCTGATCTTTGCCGTCATGTTCATTGACCAGCTGATCATCAGTCTGGGCCTAAAACAGGGTGGTGCCTTCCCGGTCCTCTACTATCTGAACATGATTTTCATGCTCATGGTGATCGTCTGGGAAGAGTACACCTACGCCTATATTTCCCGCTTTGAAGACAGGTCTATGCACAGTCTGAAGAACGGCATCCTTCTTATGCTGGGAAATTTCGGCTGGAGCCTTCTTCTTATGCTGGTTCTGGTCGGCGCCTATGTCCTTGTCATGAGAGTGTCTCCTGCCTTTCTTGTCATCCTTCCGGCTATCGTCTGCTGGATCAATGTAAAGATTATTGAAAGAGTCTTTAAGAAGCTGATCCCGGACAGACAGAATCCCAAAGAGGGTGAAGAGACAGGGAAGCAGGCGGAAGAGTAGCTTTCCCGGAACCCTTCCCGGGAATTTCCATGGCTTATCCGTCAGATTATCCAAAACCGGAAGATCAAAATTGTGCAAAACGCATAACCCGGCATCGTTTTAAAAAGATGCCGGGTTATTTTTATACAAAAAAAGAAGTCAAAAATTGTGATGCTTTCACGAAAACGTTCCCAAAGCACAAAAAGGCATTGAAAACGTTACCAATGGGTGCTACTATGCAGACATAGGAAACGTTCCCAAGGTTGACAAGAAAAGCGGGAAACGTTTTAAACAAGCGGTTTTCATGATTGGAGGGTATTTATGAAAAAGCAGCTTATCAGTGGCATTCTTCTGACTGCCATGGCAGTAACAACATTTGCAGGATGCGGATCATCCAAAGGAACTACGACTTCTTCCAAGAAGGGTTCCGGTTCGGTCTACCTTCTGAACTTTAAGCCTGAGAACGACAGTGAGTGGCAGAAGGTTGCCAAGCAGTACACCAAGGAAAAAGGTGTAGAAGTCAAGGTTCTTACCGCAGCAAGCGGAAAGTACGACAGCACATTGAAGTCCGAGATGGCTAAGAAGAATGCTCCGACCATCTTCAACATCGGTAATGCAACAGCAGCAAAGACCTGGGACAAGTACACACTGGATCTGTCCACCATCGATGCTTACAAGCATCTGACTGATCAGTCTCTTGCCATCAAGTACAACGACAAGGTTGCAGCAATCCCGAACACTTTCGAGACCTTCGGCCTGATCTACAACAAGACCATTCTTACAGCTTATACAAAGCTTCCGAATGCCGTTGTTTCTTCTGTAGATGACATCAAGGATCAGGCTACACTGATCAAGGTTGCTGATGATATTCAGAAGCGTATCGATGAGCTGAAGAAGCAGAAGGGATGCGAGAACCTGACTGAGGCATTTGCAAGTGCAGGACTTGATGATGGCTCTTCCTGGAGATTCTCCGGACACCTTGTAAACCTTCCTCTTTACTATGAGTTCAAGGATGACGGACTTACAGATATCACTGCAGGTCAGGCAGAAGTTACCGGCAAGTATCTGGATAACTACAAGACCATCTGGGATGCTTACGTAAGAGATTCCGCAGCTGATTCCAAGACCCTGGATTCCGGATCTCTCAATGCAGAGTCTGAATTCGGTACAGGCCAGGCAGTCTTCTATCAGAATGGTTCCTGGGAATTTGATCCTCTGATCACCAAGGCTGATGAGAACGGTTATACTCTGAAGGAATCTGATGTTTCCATGATGCCGATCTACTTTGGTGTAGATGACGCAAATCAGGGTCTCTGCTCCGGTACTGAGAACTGCTGGGCAGTAAACTCTCAGGCATCTAAAGCTGATCAGAAGGCTTCCATCGACTTCATCAACTGGCTGATCAAAGATGACGAAGGTAAGAAGGATATGAATACTCTTGGCCTGGCAGCACCTTACGACACCATGACCGGTGACTATGAGAGCTCCAATCCTTTCCTGAAGGCAGCCAACAAGTACATCTCTGACGGCAAGACCAACATTCAGTGGGCATTCAACGCAACACCGAACGTAGATGACTGGAGAAAGGGCTTCGTATCCGCACTGACCGCATACACCAACGGCTCCGGCACATGGGATGCAGTTAAGGACGCATTTGTCAACGGCTGGTCTGAGCAGTGGAAACTGGCTCATGCCGAGTAATCTATGATTCAGAGGCCGTGAGTTTTACAGCCTTTGATACAGGTAACTATCATAGAGTAACCAAATATGGGATGTCCGGGTAAAAGCGGAGATCCACAGACAAGGGAGGGGGAGGCCAAACTTCTCCTCCTTTTTTACTGGCAGGGCGTGACCGGAAGGATTTGTCTGAATCAGTTAACTGTCACCGAAGATTAGAAAAAGGAATGAAAAAATGGAAAAAGCAATTAAAAAATATTTTCCTGTCTTTATGATTCCTACCATGGTCGCATTTGCAATTGGATTTCTGGTACCTTTCCTTTACGGATTGTTCCTTTCCTTCTGTAAGTTCACAACCGTAGTAGACTTCAAGTGGATCGGACTGGAAAATTATAAGAAGATCCTCTTTGTCAATGGGAAATATGATCCGTCTTTCATACACAGTCTCTGGTATACGGTTGCATTCACAATCGTGACTATGCTGATCATCAATGTGGTTGCTTTCGCGATCGCCTTTGCTCTGACAAAAGGCATCCGCGGAACGAACCTCTTCCGTACGGCATTTTTCCTTCCCAACTTGATCGGCGGTATCGTACTTTCCTACATCTGGTTGATGATCTTCAACTCTGTACTGCAGAGATATTCGAAGACCATCGTCTCCACGGCAGGATCCGCCTTCTGGGGTCTGGTTATCGTCGTCTGCTGGCAGCAGATCGGATATATGATGATCATCTATATCGCAGGTCTGCAGAATATTCCGACGGATGTCATCGAAGCAGCCAAGATTGACGGCTGCAGCGGCTGGCAGATGCTGAAGTCCATTATCCTTCCGATGATGATGCCGACCATCACGGTCTGCACCTTCCTGACTCTGACCAACGGCTTCAAGCTCTTCGATCAGAACCTGGCATTGACCGGAGGTAAGCCCGGCGGCAATTCCGAACTCCTTGCACTGAATATTTACAATACCTTCTATGGCAAGACCGGCTGGGAAGGCGTTGGACAGGCGAAGGCCGTCATCTTCTTTATCATTGTTGCGGTGATCTCTGTTCTTCAGAATAAGCTCACCACAAGAAAGGAGGTACAGCAGTAATGGAAGCTCAGAAGACTGTTACAAAGAAGTATAAGAAATATAAACCCTGGCAGAACGTACTGACTGTAATCTTCGCAATCTTAAGCTTTACCTGGATTCTGCCGATCATTGCAGTTGTATTAAACGCATTTAAGAGTCAGGTCTACATTTTCAATAATCCCTTCGGTATCAGTACCGAATCGATTTTCAAGATCGGAATCAAAGAATGGGCCAAGAACCTGCCTCTGGCTACCCAGAGCAGATCTTCCGGCGAAGCAATGTTCCTTATTAATATGAAGAATGCCATTGAGCAGACGGACTTCTGGCACGCTTTCCTTTACTCCGTATTCATTACGATCGTATCGGTAGCTCTGATTCTTCTGTGCTGCTCCATGTGTGCATACTTCATTACCAGAGTTCATACGAAGTTTACAAAGCTTTTCTATCTGCTCTGCCTCTTCTCCATGATCGTACCTTTCCAGATGGTCATGTTCACTCTGAGTAAGTTTGCCAACATGCTTCACCTCTATACTCCTTGGGGCATTACGATTGTTTATCTGGGATTCGGCGCCGGACTCTCGGTATTCATGTACACCGGCTTTATCAAGTCTATGCCGATCGATATCGAGGAAGCAGCAATGATCGACGGCTGCACACCTCTGCAGACCTATTTCCAGGTTGTTTTCCCGATCATGAAGCCGACGACCATTACCATTGCAATTCTTCAGTCCATGTGGATCTGGAACGATTACCTTCTTCCTTCTCTGGTACTGGATGTCAACGATTATAAGACCATCCCGATTGCCATTCAGTATCTGACAACTTCCCATGGTAATATTAACTGGGGCGCTATGATGGCTGCTCTGCTCCTTGCCATCATCCCGATTGTTATCTTCTATCTGGCTGCACAGAAGTACATCATCGAAGGTGTAATGGCCGGAGCAGTTAAGGGCTGATTATTTAGACAGACTAGAAGGACAGATTATGAGAAAAAGTGGAATATTATGCCCCGTTTTCAGTCTTCCAGGCAAATACGGAATCGGATCCTTTTCCCGGGAAGCCTATGAGTTTGTAGACTTCCTGGCAGAGGCCGGTCAGACCTACTGGCAGATCCTGCCGCTGGGTCCGACAAGCTATGGAGATTCACCCTATCAGTCTTTCTCCACCTACGCCGGAAATCCCTATTTCATTGACCTGGATGAACTGAAACGGCAGAAGCTTCTGACAGAAGATGAGCTGGCAGAAGCGGATCTCGGCTCCAATCCTGAGGACATTGATTACGGGAAGCTGTATGAGAACCGTTTTCCTCTTCTGAGAAAAGCTTTCAGCAGGATCGGATCCGAGACCAGAGATAAGGTCAAGACCTATCGTAAGGAAAACCAGGACTGGGTCGAGGACTATGCTCTCTATATGGCAGTCAAGGCTACTTTCGACAATGTCGCTCTCTCTGAATGGGATGACGACATCCGTCTGAGAAAGTCGGAGGCCATGGAGCGCTACAGAAAAGAATGCCGCGAGGATGTTGATTTCTACATCTGGCTTCAGTATGAGTTCTACAGAGAATGGGATGCCCTAAAGGGTTATGCCAATAAGAAAGGCATCCGGATTATCGGCGACATTCCCATCTATGTCTCTGCAGATTCTGCAGATGTGTGGGCACATCCGGAGCTTTTTGAATTGGATGAAAATTACCGTCCCATTCATGTGGCAGGCTGTCCGCCGGATGGTTTTACCGCCGATGGCCAGCTCTGGGGCAATCCCGTCTACCGCTGGGATTACCATAAGAAGACCGGATATGAGTGGTGGAAGATGAGAATTGCCAAAAGTGCTCTTCTCTATGACGTCATCCGGATCGATCATTTCCGTGGTTTCGATCAGTACTATTCGATTCCGGGAGATGCAGTGAATGCCAGACACGGAAAGTGGGTTGACGGCCCCGGAATGGACCTGTTCAAGGCTCTGAAACCTGTTCTGGAAGAAAAGAATGTTGGCATTATTGCCGAGGATCTCGGCTTTATCACCGATACTGTAAGGAAACTCGTGAAGGACAGCGGCTTCCCCAACATGAAGGTGCTGGAATTTGCCTTTGATGTCCGCGATACCGGTTCAGCCAATGACTACCTGCCTTTCAATTATCCGAGAAACTGTGTCGCTTATACCGGAACTCATGATAATGAGACCATGGTCGGATGGCTTGAGGGACTGGATAAAGAGACCTTTAACTATGTCCGGGAATTCGCAGATGCACCGAAAAAGGCAGATGCAAAGGAAGTCTGCCGGAAGATGGTGCGGATCGCACTGGCATCTCCCGCAGATACAGCTGTCATTCCTATCCAGGACCATCTTGGCCTGGATAACCGCGCAAGAATCAATACCCCTTCGACACTGGGCAATAACTGGCGCTGGCGGATGAAGGACGGAATTCTGACCGAAAAGTTTGCCAGGGAGATCTATAAGATCACCCGGATCTACGGAAGAGCACCTGTTCTTCCCAAAAAAGATAAGGAAGAAGACAAGTCCTCGGAGTAAGATACAGCCAAAGATAAGGCTGAAGCCAAAGAGTAAGGCAAGACGAAGAATAAATCGAAAAATAAGCTGGACTCAATAACAGACCGGGACCAGGTCTTAAAACAGGTCGGAGTTATGAAAGTACCAGAGAAATTTTACTCCCCCCCGAAATTTCTCTTGAATACACGCCCTACCGGAAGAAATTTCGGTAACGGCATTTTGGAAAAAACCGGACCACAGGGATTCGGAAAATGACAAACCCCAGTCATTTTCTTCCCAGGTCCGGTTTTTCTTTTGAACAGATCGCAGAGCATTGATCCGGAAAGCAGATTCGGACGGTAATTTTCTGCCCGGAACGGGGACATTATCGCATACAAGCTTGAAACGCTTATGTCGGCAACGTATAATGATTAAGTTAATGAAAACCGCCTCCACAGCACCCAGCCGGTCGCAGGGAACGCATGAAGGCAAGATTCAGGAGGAAGACATGATTGATATCAAGTTCTTACGAGAAAATCCGGAGGCTGTAAAGGAAAACATCCGGAAAAAGTTCCAGGATCAGAAGCTCCCGCTGGTCGATGAAGTCATCGAGCTCGACAAGAAAGCCAGAGCAGCACAGGTGGAAGCTGATGAGCTCCGTAACAAGAAAAACGCTCTGTCCAAGGAGATCGGAAAGCTTATGAAGGAAGGAAAGCGCGACGAGGCCGAAGAGGTCAAGAAGCAGGTCGCTGATTTCGCTTCCAGACTCGATGCTCTGACCAAGGAGACGGAGGAAGCCAAGGCAGGTGTTCAGGAGCGCATGATGCGGATTCCCAACATCATTGATCCTTCCGTTCCCATCGGACCGGATGATTCCTATAACCAGGAAATCGAGAGATTCGGCGACCCGGTTGTCCCGGACTATGAGATTCCCTATCATACCGATATTATGGAGAGCTTCGACGGCATTGATCTCGATGCCGCAGGTAAGGTTGCCGGAAACGGTTTCTACTACCTCATGGGCGACATTGCCCGTCTCCATTCTGCTGTTCTTGCCTATGCAAGAGATTTCATGATCAACAAGGGATTCACCTATGTGATTCCGCCTTACATGATCCACGGAAATGTCGTAAACGGCGTTATGTCCTTCGATGAGATGGATGCCATGATGTATAAGATCGAGGGAGAGGACCTCTATCTGATCGGAACTTCTGAGCATTCCATGATCGGCAAATTCATCGATACCATCAACGATGAGGAAAAGCTTCCCTATACTCTGACTTCCTACAGCCCCTGTTTCCGTAAGGAAAAGGGTGCTCACGGTATTGAAGAGCGCGGTGTCTACCGGATTCACCAGTTTGAAAAGCAGGAGATGATCGTTGTCTGCAGGCCTGAGGAAGCCTGGGACTGGTACAACAAGCTCTGGTCCTATACCGTAGAGCTCTTCCGAAGCATGGACATTCCGGTTCGTACCCTGGAGTGCTGCTCCGGCGATCTGGCAGATCTGAAGGTCAAGTCCTGTGACGTTGAAGCATGGTCTCCCCGTCAGAAGAAGTACTTCGAGGTCGGATCCTGCTCCAATCTGGGAGATGCTCAGGCCCGCCGTCTGAAGATCCGTGTCAAGGGCAAAGACGGAAACAAGTATTTCGCCAACACCCTGAACAATACGGTTGTTGCACCGCCCCGTATGTTGATCGCCTTCCTCGAGAACAATCTCCAGGCAGATGGTTCCGTCAGGATCCCTGAGGTTCTTCAGCCTTACATGGGCGGTACCAAAGTCCTGATCCCCAAGCACAAGCACTGAGAACATACGAAAGCAGAGTGTAAATGCTCTGTACTGAAAACATAAAAAATGAATCTGCCGCCGGTAATAAAGATACTGCCGGGAAGACAGATCGGAAACAGGAGAATATATCAGATTCCTTACACCCGGTAGGTGTGAGAGAGAAAGGATTTATATTATGGAAAGAGAAGAATTTCTCGGACTTTACAGACATTCCCTGGCCCACATTCTGGCCAAGGCCGTTATTGAGCTTTATGGTAAGGACGTTCAGTATGCCATCGGACCTCAGATCGAGGATGGCTTCTACTATGACTTCACCCTGGATCACAACATTTCTTCCGATGATTTCGAGACCATCGAGAACAAGATGCGTGAGATTCTGAAGAGGAAGGAAGACTGGACAAGAAAGGAAGTCTCCCGCGAAGAGGCTCTCGAAATCTTCAAGAATCAGAAATATAAGACCGAGATCATCAAGGATCTCCCGGATGACGCAGTCATCAGCCTTTATTACACAGGAGATGACTATGTAGATCTCTGCCGGGGACCTCACGTAAGCAATTCCCAAGAGCTTCTTGGAACCGCTTTCAAGATCAAGTCCTGCTCCGGTGCCTACTGGAGAGGCGACGAGCATAATGACATGATGCAGAGAATCTATGTCTATGCCTATCCGTCCAAGGACGAGCTGAAGGCCCATCTGAACCTGGTCCGTGAGGCTATGGAGCGTGACCATAAGAAGATCGGTCCTCAGATGGATCTCTTCATGTTCAATGAGACCGCTCCCGGAATGCCTTACTGGCTGCCGAGAGGCTGGAAGGCCTATCGTGCCCTGATCAAGTACTGGAGAGAGGTTCATGACAGAAACGGCTATCAGGAGATTTCCGCTCCAGTCATCAACAACCGTAAGCTCTGGCTGATTTCCGGCCACTGGGCTCATTATGTCAATAACATGTTCATCATCCCCGGCTCCAACGGCAGCATCGATGACATTGACACTATGGCTGCAAAGCCCATGAACTGCCCCAATGCCATGCTGACCTACAAGCGGACCATTCATTCCTACAAGGAACTGCCCATCCGTTACAATGAGTTGGATGTCATCCACCGGAAGGAAAAATCCGGTCAGCTGAACGGACTTTTCCGTGTTCAGGAATTCCGTCAGGACGATGATCATACCTTCATCATGGAATCCCAGATCGAAGAGGAGATCGATAACATCCTGGCCATCGCTGATGAAATCTATTCCACCTTCGGCATCACTTACCGGGCAGAGCTTTCTACCCGTCCGGATGATTACATGGGTGACATCGAGGTCTGGAACCATGCCGAGGATTCTCTGAAGAGAATTCTGGACAAGCGCTACGGCAAGGGCGGCTATGAGATCAACGAGGGCGACGGTGCCTTCTACGGTCCCAAGATCGACCTGCAGATCAAGGATGCTCTGGGACGTGAATGGCAGTGCGGTACCGTACAGCTGGATTTCCAGCTGCCTCATAACTTCGGACTGACCTATCAGGATAAGGAAGGTAAGCTGGAGCAGCCGGTTGTTCTCCATCGTGCCATCTTCGGTTCCATCGAGCGTTTCATGGGAATCCTGATCGAAAACTACAAGGGAGCATTTCCATTCTGGATGTCTCCTTATCAGGTCGCTCTGGTTCCCATCAAGCCTGAGCACAATGCTTTCACCAAGGCCCTTCAGGACAAGCTGGAGGATGCAGGTATCCGTGTAGAGGCAGATTATGCCGACAAGAACATGAACGAGAAGATCAAATACTTCCGTAAGTACAAGGATCCCTACACTATCGTTATCGGCGACAAGGAAGTAGAATCCGATACGGTTTCCGTTACCATCCGTGGACAGAAGCAGCAGCTTCACAATGTTCCGACTGCAAACTTCATCGAAGCCTGCAAGAAGCTCAATGAAAGCCGGAGCCAGGATCTGATTACAGAGATGTAAGGACTGCCATGAATCTGAAACTGCCCGGATCTTTGACAAAAAAACAGAAATGGATCCTTCTTTTGGTCATTGTACTGGCTCTGCTTATTCTCATTGCCGGAAATCAGTTCTTCCAGAAAAAGAAGACGAAGGAGAAGGAAGCCGAAGAGGTCGGAAGCGATGTTTCCTACAGCTTTGTAGACGCCAACGGAAAGTCCTATACCTTCAATCTGGAAAGCAAGGCTTTGAAGAATACCATCGATGTCAAGTCCTTCAAGCTGGACGGGAAGTCCGTCTATGACAGCTATGGTAAGATCTACGAAGCGGAAATTTCCGGCAAGTCGCTGACAGATGCCGAGACGGCAGCTCTTCCTGCCAGCAAGGGAGGCAGCGGAACCCATATGGGCTATCTGGATGACGGAAAGCTGACCTATGATGACGGTAGGGTCAAGGGCCGGGTCGGTATTGATATCTCCTATCATCAGGGTAAAATTGACTGGAAGAAGGTCAAAAAGGCCGGCATCTCTTTTGTCTACATTCGTATGGGCTACCGGGGCTACAGCGGCGGCAAGCTGGTCGTGGACAAGCGCTTCAAGGAGAATCTGAAAGGCGCGAAAGCTGCAGGCCTTGACGTCGGTCTATATTTCTTCTCTCAGGCCGTATCTGTAAAGGAGGCAGAAGAAGAGGCTGCCTTTGTCGTAAGGAACCTGGGAAAGACCAAGCCGGACCTGCCGATCGTATTTGATCCGGAACGGGTTGGAGGCAAGAAGGCCCGGACGGACAGCGTGTCCGGCAAGCAGTTTACCAAGAATACCATTGCCTTCGCAGAAACCATTAAGAAGGCCGGCTTCGATACCGCCGTCTACGCCAACATGGAGTGGGAGGCCAACAAGCTGGACATGGAAAAGCTCGCCGTGAATGACATCCCGGTCTGGTATGCCGACTACGAGCCACTGCCCCAGAGCCCCTACAAGTATTACTGCTGGCAGTATTCCGCAACGGGTACTGTGGATGGCATCAGCGGAAATGTAGACCTCGATATACAGTTCGAGGACAAGACCAGATAAAGGTCATTCTGAGGCATATATACTCAGAAGACAATACCTGGCAGCAGCTATGGAAAGTAAATATTGAGATAAATCTCCTGATCGCTATAAGGGCAGTCAGGAGATTTTTTATATGAAAAACCCGGCCATGTCATGGCCGGGTTTCATAAATCAGATTCTGTTTTACCTGGATGAGGAAGTGAAATCGTCAGATGATTTCATCTGAATTCCAGTCATCAGCCCTCCTTACGGAAGCCGGCTCTCTTACGTTCACGAGGATCCAGGATCTTCTTCCGGATACGAAGGCTCTCGGGAGTTACCTCCAGAAGCTCATCGACATCGATGTAATCCATAGCCTGCTCCAGGGAAAGGATGGTCGGAGGAGTCAGTGTCAGGGCTTCGTCAGAGGAGGAAGTACGGGTATTGGTCAGATGCTTCTTCTTGCAGACATTGATCTCGATATCCTGAGGACGGTTGGACTCGCCGATGATCATGCCGGAGTAAACCTTTTCACCGGGTCCTATGAAGAGAGTACCACGATCCTGGGCTGCGAAGAGGCCATAGGTTACGGAAACGCCGGTCTCGAATGCGATCAGGGATCCGTTCTCACGGAAGGCAATATCGCCCTTGTAAGGCTCATAGCAGTCAAATACGGTATTGATGACGCCGGTACCCTTGGTCATGGTCATGAAGTCGCCCCGGAAACCGATCAGTCCACGGGAAGGAATCCTGAATTCCAGACGGGTGAAGCCTGCATTGATGGCACCCATGTTCCGAAGCTCGCCCTTTCTCTGGGAGAGAGCGGAGATAACGGCTCCGGAGTATTCATCCGGTACATCCACATAGGCGATTTCGATGGGCTCGGTCTTCTTTCCGTTCTCATCGGTATGGAAGATAACCTCGGGCTTGGAAACTGCGAACTCATAGCCTTCACGCCGCATGGTCTCGATCAGGACGGAGAGATGCAGCTCGCCGCGTCCGCTGACCTTGAAGGTATCGGGAGAATCGGTGTCCTCGACACGGAGGGAGACGTCGGTGTTCAGTTCCTTATAGAGACGGTCTCTCAGGTGACGGGAGGTGACATACTTACCTTCCTGACCTGCAAAGGGAGAGTCGTTGATCACGAAATTCATGGAAATGGTCGGCTCGGAAATCTTCTGGAAGGGAATGGAAACCGGGTCGCCGTTGGTTCCGCAGATGGTATCTCCGATCCGAAGATCGCCGATACCGGAAATGGCAACGATGGATCCGATCTTGGCTTCCTCGACCGGAACTCTCTTTAAGCCGTCAAACTCAAAGAGCTTGGTGATCCGGACCTTTTCTTCCTTGTCGGGATCATGATGGTTTACGACAACGGCATCCATGTTGACCTTGAGGCAGCCGTTGGATACCTTGCCGATACCGATTCTTCCGACGAATTCGTTGTAGTCGATGGTGGAGATCAGAACCTGGGTATTGGCTTCTGGATCGCCCTTGGGTGCCGGGATATAGTCAAGGATGGTATCGAAGAGGGGCTTCATGTCGACCTTCTCGTCATTCAGATCCTTGATGGCATAGCCTTCACGGGCAGAGGCGAAAACAAAGGGCGCATCCAGCTGCTCATCACTGGCATCCAGATCCATGAAGAGCTCTAGAACTTCGTCCTGAACCTCCAGAGGACGGGCATCGGGACGGTCCAGCTTGTTGACACAGACGATAACCGGAAGATCCAGGGACAGGGCCTTCATCAGAACGAACTTGGTCTGGGGCATAACACCTTCGAAGGCATCGACCACAAGGATAACGCCGTCAACCATCTTTAAGACACGCTCAACCTCACCGCCGAAATCCGCATGACCCGGGGTGTCGACGATATTGATCTTAACGCCCTTATATTCAACGGCCGTATTCTTGGACAGGATAGTGATACCACGTTCACGCTCGATGGCGTTGGAGTCCATGACACGGTCCTCAACTTCCTGATTGTCACGGAAGACGCCGCTCTGCTTCAGAAGCTCATCGACCAGAGTGGTTTTACCATGATCGACATGGGCGATAATTGCTACATTACGAATGTCGTCTCTCGTCTTTATCATTCGATACACACTTTCTTCTTATTTTTTTTTCTGATATAATTTTTCTCATAAAACAACTAATTTATTCTATCACAGGAAATCGGATTTTCAATAGGAAGTTATCAAAGGATCTAATTGACAGTCTGACAAGCGAAGTGTAGACTTTTATGGAATGAAGTCTTTAATACGAAGTCTTTTCGGAATTACAAGTCTTTCGGAATTACTAGTCTTTCTATATGAGAGGAGACCCTTTATGGCAATTTTTAAAGGCGCCGGTGTTGCCATTGTCACACCGATGAAAAATACAAAGGAAATGGAAGTCGACTACGATAAGCTCGAAGAGATTATCGATGACCAGGTCAAAGGGGGTACGGACTGTA
This sequence comes from Lachnospiraceae bacterium, assembly GCA_029224965.1. GTDB lineage: Bacteria > Bacillota > Clostridia > Lachnospirales > Lachnospiraceae > Lachnocurva. The sequence continues at coordinate 21,082 of JAQXVO010000028.1, read as the reverse complement.
TCGTAATCGCCGGAACCACGGGCGAAGGTGCAACCCTGACCATGGAAGAGCATAAGAAGGTCATTGCCGCTGCCGTAGAATTCACAAGACACCGGATTCCGGTCGTCGCAGGAACCGGCTCCAACTGCACCAGGACAGCCATCGAGCTCACAAAGGAAGCCGAGCAGGCCGGCTGTGATGGCGCTCTCATAGTGACACCCTATTATAACAAGGCCACCCAGCAGGGCCTGGTAGAGCATTATAGCATGATCGCAGCCGAGACCAAGCTTCCGATCATTATGTACAATGTGCCCGGCCGGACCGGCACCAATATCCAGCCGGAAACCGTCAAGGCCATTATCGACCGGAATGAAAATGTCGTTGCCATCAAGGATGCGGTCGGAGATCTTGCCCAGACGGCACATATGATGAACCTCTGCGACGGAAAGCTGGATCTCTATTCCGGAGAAGACGGTCTGGTGGTTCCCATTCTATCCCTGGGCGGCATTGGATGTATCTCCGTTGTGTCGAACATTGCGCCGAAGGATGAGCATGACATGATCATGGCTTACCTGAACGGAGATGTCGAGAAGGCCAGAAAGATGCAGCTTCGCCTGATCCCTCTGGTTGACGCTCTCTTCTCTGAAGTCAATCCGATTCCGGTCAAGAAGGCTATGAACCTTATGGGAATGAATGTCGGACCCTTACGTGCTCCCATGTTCGAGATGTCCGAGGAGAAGACCCGCGGCCTGGAGAAGGCAATGCGTGATTACGGACTTCTCTAAGGTCAGAGAAGTTCTGGAAGCTGTAAAAAAACCTGTCAGTGGAAAGATCGTCTGACGGATGAAACCTGGTCTTTACGACAGGATTTTGTTTTAGAAAGTTAGAAAAGGAAAGAAGAACTCATGACAAAGGTTATCATTCATGGATGTAACGGCCACATGGGCCGTGTCCTTACCGATATTATTGCAAAGGATCCCGAAATCGAAGTCGCTGCCGGCGTTGACCCTTATCAGGGCGTGGAAAACACCTATCCGGTCTTTTCTTCCCTGGAGGAATGCGACGTTTCTGCAGATGCGGTAATCGATTTTTCCAATGCCAAGGCAGTCGATGCTCTTTTGTCCTTCTGTGAAAAGAAGACCATGCCGGTTGTTCTCTGCACGACCGGTCTTTCCGATGAGCAGCTGAAGAGAGTGGATGAGGTTTCCAAGAAGACCGCCGTTCTTCGTTCGGCCAACATGTCCTTAGGAATCAATACGATTCTCGATCTTCTGAAGAAGGCCTCTCAGGTCTTCCTTCCGGCAGGCTTTGACTGTGAGATCGTAGAAAAGCACCACAATCAGAAGCTGGATGCGCCCAGCGGAACCGCCATTGCCCTGGCCGATGCCGTAAATGAAGCCAACGGCAATGAATACACCTATATCTATGACCGGCACGACCGGAGAGCCAAGAGAGACCCCAAGGAGATCGGCATCTCCTCCATCCGCGGCGGCAATATCGTTGGCGAGCATGATGTGATCTTCGCCGGCATGGATGAGGTTATCACCATTCAGCATACTGCCTACAGCAAGGGCGTCTTTGCCAAGGGAGCCGTAGAGGCTGCCAAGTTCCTTGCCGGAAAGCCCGCAGGAAAGTATGACATGGCGGATGTCATTGCGGCTAAATAAATAAAAAATCTTTCCTGTATTTTCAATGTAAGGAAAAATTCAAAGGAAACGAAAAAACAGAATCAGAAAAATTGAGCCGTCCGCTTTGCAAATGCTGCAAGGCGGGCGGCTTTATATTCTAAAAAATGCCTTCAATATCTTCCACATTATCAAGATCAATGGAATGGATCTCAGACTGGAAGGCTCCTGTATTTACAATTTCCTTGTAGATACGGTTGATATAGGGCAGAAGTTTTTCCGAATGAACGACATAGCTGTCATGGGTTTCACCGGGCAGAATTTCCATTTCGCCCTTGGGGAGAGCCTTGGCAATGGCCTCGGTTTCTTCCTTCCGGATCAGATCATTTTCTCCGGCCAGAACCAGAACCGGAGCAGGGATTCTCTGCAGATCCCGGTCCAGAAGGTTGGGCTCCTTTAACATCATGGCTGTCAGAGGACTGTGATCCTTTTTATAGGCGGATTTGATCTCGTGAAGGGCCTTTCGGGTCAGGCCCTTTGGTGTCCGGTTGGCGCCGCAGCAGATCAGGCCTCCTGCCATGTCGGGATGGAGGCTTGCAAGGATCAGAGCGATAATGCCGCCATCACTGAAGCCGACCAGAAGGACGTTTTCCAGTTCGAGAGAGGTGATAAAGCGGGAGACATCCAGGGCCATGTTGAGATAATGAAGGTCTCTGGCCTCTGCAGATCCGCCCTGGCCTCTGCTGTCGATGGCATAAATAGTAAATTTCTGCGGGTCGACCACTTTTACAAGCTCATCATAGATGTGATGGTCTTCTCCGTTTCCATGCAGAAGCAGGAGAGGACATGGTCCGAAACCGCTCTTTTCATAGGCAATGATCTGCCCGTTCAACTGGATATAATACATAATTCCCCCGGGAAAGTCGTATTCAAAGACGAATACAAAATCGGATAAAAGCTGAATTCAGATGCCGGATTTAAAAACCGGATACAAAACCGGCCATCAATTGCTGCTTTTCATCTTATCACAAATTTCCCTGAATGACTGCACACTTATAGAGGGAATGCAATCGGCGCCTGCTGAAAGTGCGCCGCCTGCCGGCGACGATCTATCCGGCTGAAATCGTATAGGTAAATCCAGGCATCCATCCGGCTAAAATCTCATAGGGGAATCCAGGCCGGATCCGGACATCCATCTGATTGAAATCGTATATGTCAATTAGGACCAAATCTGCTTATAATAGAAAAGGACCTCTGACGAAACCAGAAGTACAGATCCGGTTTCACAGATGGGAATCCGGTAATTACAGTATTGCGGATGGGAATCTGAGAACCTGTAGAAGAATTTCCAGACAGAAGAATTTCCGTATGCAGGGATGGATTCTGATTTGAATTCAGATTACTAAGAGTGCAGTATCAAATGCAGACCAGGAGGCAGATCATGTCAGATATCAAAGTTTGGGCACATCGCGGAGCCAGCGGCTATGCTCCGGAAAATACATTGGCATCCTTTCAGAAGGCGGCAGATCTCGGCGCAGACGGCGTTGAGCTCGACGTCCAGTTAACAAAGGATGGAGAAATTGTCGTCATTCATGACGAGACCGTCGATCGGACCACCGACGGCAGCGGCTGGGTCAAGGATTTCACCTTTGAAGAGATCCGAAAGCTCAATGCCTCTTATCAGAACCTTCTCCAGGGCGGCGAGGTCGTAAAGAAGGCGAAGAAGTTCGAGGAATATGACAGCATTCAGATTCCGACCATGAAGGAGGTCTTCGACCTTCTGAAGCCGACCGGTCTGACCATCAATATTGAGCTGAAGACCGGTATCATCTTCTATCCGGGTCTGGAGGAGAAGATCCTGAAGCTGACCGAGGAATGCGGCATGGAAGACCGGGTCATCTATTCTTCCTTCAATCACTATACGATTGAAAAGATCCATTCTCTGAAACCCGAGGCAAAAGTCGGCTTCCTCTATTCCGACGGTACCATCGATATGCCGGCTTACGGAAAGGCCCATGGAGTCAATGCCCTGCATCCGGCTCTCTATAACCTTCAGTTTCCGGGCTACATGGAAGCCTGCAGAAAGGCCGGTCTGGCCGTCAACGTCTGGACCGTAAATAAGCCGGAGTACGTCGCTATGTGCGTAAAGGCCGGCGTGGATGCCGTTATCACCAACTACCCGGATATGGCCATGGAAGTTATCAGGAAGGCGGAGTAACTGAGAATGCCGGCAGCTGCTGCAGAAAGTAAAACAGCACGAGCAAGTGCGCCGGTATCTGCAGACTGATCAGAACACAGGCCTGTCTGTCAGAGTACGAATGCAGTAATCAAAGGGGAAAAGACAGTCATGAAGAGAACGTATTTTGGAGAAGAAGATTTTGCTTCCTCAATGAAGGAAACCGCCCTTCCCCTCCTTCAGGCTCATTTGAGAGAAGGAGATCTGACCGGAGAGGAAAATATAAACCTTCACTATTATGAGCTGATCCATCCGGAGGAAAGAGCAGCAGTCGTGATCTTTCACGGTTTCTGCGAATTCTTCGGGAAATATCACGAGATGGCCTATTATCTCTATCGGGAGGGATACAGTGTCTTCTTCCTTGAGCAGAGAGGGCACGGCCATTCGGGCAGGGAGTGTGACAATCCTTGCAAGGTCCATGTCACAGACTTCATGGAATATGTCCATGACCAGAAGACCTTCGTCGAGAAGGTCGTAAAAAAGGAGATGAAATCTCAAAGGCTCCTCCTTCTGGCTCATTCCATGGGAGGTCTGGTCGGCGGTCTGTATTTGGAAGAGTATCCCAAAGACTTCGACCGGGCCATCCTCTCTTCGCCCATGCTGGAGATCAATTACGGCGGCATCCCGAAGTTTGCGGCCGTTCTGATGGGCGTCCTGGCCAGGATTCGAAGGAAGACAGAGGACTATGCGCCGGGCGGCCACGATTTCACGCCGGAAGCGGATTTCGAGCATTCTTCCCAGCTCTCGCCGGCCAGATACAGGTATATGTTCGATCAGAGGCTTTCTAACCCCTGCGATCAGACCAACTCGGCGACCTACGGCTGGGCCATTGCATCGATGAAGGCCATTAAGACTTTCCATAAGCATACCGGTCAGATCAAGGTGCCGGTCCTGGTTTTCCAGGCTGGAAAGGACACCATGGTGGATCTCAAAGGCCAGGACCGCTTTCTCAGTGAATATTCCGGAGCAGAGCTTGTCCGCTTTCCGGAATCCAAGCACGAGATCTTTAATTCCGTGACCGAAGACCGCCAGGGCTTTTATGACCATGTCCTGGATTACTTTGCTGAATCTGATCAGAACGGATTGGAGTAATCAGCAGGCCATTTATGATTTAGGGAGCCCATTTACAAGGAATATGGGGAATTGCCTGCCGGGGCCTGTTGATTGTTATTTTCATCAGAATAGTTTATAATGTTTACCAATTAAACGCGTTAAAGTTAAGAAAGAGGTTCGCATGGCAGAAGACATGAATACGAATCAGAACAATACGGATCAGAACAATAATTCCGATCACAAGGATTCCAACGACAACAAGGGCTATGAGGACATCTGTTATATCTGCAGGCGTCCGGAGAGCCAGGCCGGAAAAATGATCCATCTGCCCAATAATATCTGCATCTGCCAGGACTGCATGCAGAAGACTTTTGATTCCATGGCTAATTTCGGCTTTGGAGGGGGTACTAATGCAAAACTGGACAAGGATGACAGTCATAATCTGAATAATATTGATTTCTCCGGCTTTCCTAACATGGGAATGCTGAATTTGGGCGATATTTTCGGAGACAGTCAGAGGGTCAAGAAGAAGCAGGAAAAGAAGGATGCTGCTTCCCATGTCAAGCCAGTCTTCAGTATTGAGAACATCCCGCATCCTCATCAGATCAAGGCAAAACTGGACGAATATGTGGTCGGTCAGGATTATGCCAAGAAGGTCATTTCGGTTGCCGTCTATAATCATTACAAGAGAGTCGCAACCAATACCATGGATGATATCGAGATCGAAAAGTCCAACATCCTCATGATGGGACCTACCGGTTCTGGAAAGACCTATGTGGTTCGGACCCTGGCAAAGCTTCTGGATGTGCCTCTGGCCATTGCGGATGCGACCAGCCTGACCGAGGCCGGCTATATCGGCGATGATATCGAGAGCGTGATCTCAAAGCTTCTGGCTGCGGCAGACAATGATGTCGAGAAGGCCGAGAAGGGCATTGTCTTCATTGATGAGATCGATAAGATCGCCAAGAAAAAGAATACCAATATGAGAGACGTGAGCGGCGAAGCGGTTCAGCAGGGTATGCTGAAGCTTCTGGAGGGTTCGACTGTGGAGGTCCCGGTCGGAGCAAGCTCCAAGAATGCCATGGTTCCCATGACCCTCGTCAATACCAGAAACATTCTCTTCATCTGCGGCGGAGCCTTCCCGGGTCTTACGGATATTATCAAGGAACGTCTGAACCGGAAGTCCTCCATGGGCTTTGTTTCAGATCTGAAGGATAAATATGACAATGATCCCCATCTTCTTCAGAAGGTCACGACAGAGGATTTAAGAAAGTTTGGAATGATTCCGGAGTTCCTGGGCCGTCTGCCCATCCTCTGCCCCTTCGAGGATCTGACCGAGGATATGCTGGTCCGCATTCTTTCCGAGCCGAAGAATGCCATCATCAAGCAGTATCAGAAGCTTCTGGCTCTGGATGAGGTCAATCTGGTCTTTACCGATGACGCCCTTCATGCCATCGCGAAAAAGGCCATGGATCGAAAGCTCGGAGCCCGAGGACTTCGCGCGATTATTGAGGACTTCATGCTGGATATTATGTATGAGGTTCCTAAGGATGATGATATCGGTACTGTAACGATTACGGCAGATTATATCGAGGGCAAGGGTGCACCGCTGATTGAAATGCGGACCGAAGAGCGCCTGCCTCAGAAGGCATCTGTCAGCGATGCGGCTGCCGACTGAACGTAAGAGAGAGGGTAGAACATGTCGAGACGAGAGAAAAAACCGCATTCTCCGGATCTGTATCGTGCCGTTCTGTTACTGAAGGACGAAGAGGAGTGCTTTAAATTTTTCCGGGATATCTGCTCGGAGTCCGAGCTTTTGGCCATGGAGCAGCGCTTCAATGTCGCCAAGATGCTGGAGGACGGAAAGACCTATCTGGAAATCCAGGAAGCAACCAATGCCAGTACGGCAACCATCAGCCGGGTCGGCCGGACCTTTACCGAGGGTACCGGTGTCATTACAAAGATCCTGGATGAGATGGATACGGACAAGTAGGCGGAGAAGCAGATCTTATGCTATTTTTTACCATAGAAGATGTAAAAGGACTGATGGCTGCTCTGCTTCAGAGGGACAGCTTTGATTCTTTCCTTCTAGTGGAAGCAGAGATCCGCGGCCGTGCAGCCCTGTCCATAGATGGCCATCTGCCGGAAGACTTTTACAGTGATGAGGAAATCAGTAAATTTCGGATGGAAGGAGACTTCAGTCCCTATCGCGAGATACGTCCTCTGATTTTCGAGGGAATCCGGGGAAAGCACACCCCAAAACAGATTAAAATTGTTTTCAAGGCGCCGAACAGCCTCATGCAGGAAATTCTGGCTGACACAGAGGCAGATCCGGATCAGGTCAGCGGTTTTTTCCTTAACCTCCGCTTTTCCAATGGGAAACTGACCCTGTCCAGCGGCTGCTCCATGAAGACCTTTTCCCTGGATAAGACAGCGGAAAAGCTCTGGGATGCCTGGCTCTCGGCCTGGATGGACCGGGAAAAATTTTATTACACAATTATGGCGTGATTTCTTTACTTTAATGTGCCCGTGTGATAGGCTAAAAATAATCAGGTGAATTGGACCTGAAAGTTTTAGCGGAGGTACGTGAAAATGAGAGGCACAGTAAAGTGGTTCAGTAACCAGAAGGGTTACGGTTTTATTAATGGCGAGGGCGGCAAAGATGTATTTGTACATTTTTCCGGCATCAACAGTGATGGTTTTAAGACTCTTGAAGAGGGGCAGGAAGTAGAATATGACATCACCGAGGGCAGCAAGGGTCCCCAGGCAGTCAATGTAACAGTCCTGAAATAAGATTTTGATCTTGATCTGAAATCACATTAATTGAACACAGGAGACGGCATTCTTTTCAGAGTGCCGTCTTTTTTTACCTGTTTGTTTTATTCTTTTGACAGGGTCTTTGAATTCTGATCTCTGTTCCCTATCTTCGTCTGCAGATTTTGATCCCCTGTTTTATTTCATAAACGGTATGGTCTATCTTTCCTTATAAAGAAATGTGATATAATATTTTATTATTAGAGATCAGGTCGTCCGATACGGATGACTGAAAGGAGCCCGGAATGTATCGAATTCTGATAGACAGCTGCGGAGAACTTTTCCCCGAAATGGTAGAAGACAGTGAACACTTCGCCAGCATTCCCCTGACCCTTGAAGTGGATAAGGAAGAGATCCTGGACGACGAAAGCTTTGACCAGATGGCCTTCCTGAAGAAGGTCAAGGAAAGTCCGACCAGCCCCAAGTCTGCCTGCCCATCGCCCGATGCCTACATTCGCGAATTCAAGGGCGCGGATCATATCTACATCATCACTCTTTCTTCCAAGCTGAGCGGCTCCTACAACAGTGCCTGCCTGGCCAGGGATATCTATCTCGAGGATATGGAGGATGATGAGGACGAAGAGAACACACAGATTCATGTCTTTGATTCCAAGTCTGCCTCGATCGGTCAGACCCTGATCGGAAAAAAGATTGCTGAACTCGAGGAAGCCGGTAACTCCTTCGAAGAAGTGATAAAGAAAACCGATGCCTATATCGAGGAACAGCATACCTTCTTCATCCTGGAAACGCTGGAAACCCTGCAGAAGGCAGGCCGTCTGTCCGGAGTCAAGGCTATGCTGGCCAATGCCCTGAATATCAAGCCGATCATGGGATCCACTCCCCAGGGCTCCATTCAGCAGCTGGGTCAGGGTCGTGGCATGATCCGTGCCATAGATAAGATGATTGATGAGATGCTGAAGGTGACTCCCCATCCGGAGACCCGATGTCTGGCCATTTCCCACTGCAATGCGCCGGCAACCGCAGAGAAGGTCAAGGAGCAGGCCTTAAAGAAGGCCGCCTTCCGTGAAATCAAGATCGTTCCGACCCGGGGTGTCAGCTCCATGTATGCCAATGACGGAGGAGTCATCCTGGTTGTATGACAGAGACCGGGAATTTTTACGAAATTAAGAGCCATGGGCAGGTCCCGTGGCTTTTTTCAGGTCAGAAAGAAAAAAAGATGGAAGAAGAATATCAGAAAATCATTCAGGCTATTGAAAACAAGAGACGCTTCGGAAAGGCTTCAGGCCGGGAAGTGATCAGCCGTTTCCTTCCTGCCATGGGAAATCCGGACCGGGGCATGAAAATTATTCACATTGCCGGAACCAACGGAAAGGGCTCGACAGCAGCCGGCCTGGCCCGGATCCTTCAGGAGCTGGGCTTTCGGACCGGACTCTTTACCAGCCCCCATCTTATTGATTACTGTGAACGGATTCAGGTGGACGGACAGCCGATCCAAAAGGCAGAGGCGGCGGAGATCGGCCGGAAAATTCTGACTCGGGAGATCATCCCGGATGATAAGAAGAGGGAAGAACTGGCTTCAGTCGAAGACACCATGTTTGATGACAGTCTTCTGATGGCCCTTCTCTATTTCCGGAAAATGACCTGCGATTACGTGGTCCTGGAAACCGGTCTGGGCGGCCGTCTGGACTCGACATCTGGCCTGAGTCAGAATCCCCTGGCCACGGTCATTACCAGAATCGGTCTGGACCATATGAAGATTCTCGGAAACACCCTGGAGGAGATAGCCAGGGAAAAGGCCGGAATTCTCCGTCCAGGCGTTCCGCTGATCCTTGCCGAGAATGATCCTTCTGCTGCAGAGGCCATTCTGGCGTCTGCAGAGGAAAAGAAGGTTCCGGTCTATCTTTCCTCAAAGGACAAGGCCCTGGCCGAGACCATTCCCTGCAGTCTGATCGGTTCCTATCAGGCGGAGAATATGGCCAATGTTCTGACCACGGTTCGGGTGCTTTTCCCTGAAATGAAGGAAGAGGCGCTTGTGGCGGCGGCCGGGAAGGCTTTTTCAGACATTCACTGGCCCGGCCGCATGCAGGTCCTGTCAGAGGATCCCTTTCTTCTGATCGACGGGGCCCATAATCCCCAGGGAGTTCATGCCTTGAAGGAAGGCCTGGTAAAGCTGTACGGGCCGGGGCCCTACTGCTTTGTTATGGGAGTTCTGGCTGACAAGGATTACCATGCCATGATCCGGGAGATTCTGCCTATGGCGGCATCCTTCCGGACTGTCACCGTGGAAAATCAGAGGGCCCTGCAGGGGCAGGAGCTGGCTGGCCTGATTGAGGCGGACGGGGTCCGGGCATCTTCCTATCAGGATCCGGCAGAGGCCATAGGTGATGCGGAAAAGGAAGCGGAAGAGAAGGGACTGAAGACGGTCGCTTTCGGATCCCTGTATTTCATCGGGGAGATTCTGAAAATCAATGCGGAGAACAGGATCCGATCAGGAGATCAACATTCATTTTCAGATGGAAGGCGGCATCTCTCAGTTTTCTGTCGCTATCAAAAGAGGCTTATGGTATGATGAACATACTGCGCTTCAAGAATGATGAGTGATGCTTAGGTCGGGAAGCACTGAAAATGACGGCGTACCGGTGAAAAGTAGAAGAGTGAAACGAAGATAAAAGGAATGGCCGAAGAAAAGCTCAGAGATCAAATCAGAAGAGAAAATCATGACTACTGGCTGAAACGGGCCGAAGGCTATTCCGAGGTCAACAGGGAAGAGCTTGCCGGCATTCAGCATCAGACCTGGCCGGATTTTCTGGAAAAGGAAATCCAAAGCCATTATCCTGGCTGGAAGCCGGGGGATCTCCGGATCTTGGACATGGGTGCCGGACCGGGCTTTCTGTCCATTGTTCTGACAGGGAGAGGATATGAGCTGACAGCTGCGGACTTTGCCGAAAGCATGCTGGAAGAAGCCCGAAAGAACGCGGGTTCCCTGGCGGACCGGATTCATTTCTGTCAGGAGGATGCCATGAATCTTTCTTTTTTGGATGAAAGCTTCGATGTCGTTCTGTCCCGGAATCTGACCTGGAACCTTCCGGATCCGAAGAAAGCCTATGGAGAGTGGCTCCGGGTTCTGAAAAAAGGCGGCCTGCTTTTGAATTTCGATGCCAACTGGTACCGCTATTTGGTCGATGACAGGGCAAGAGAGGCTTATGAAGAGGACCGGAAAAGGGTCGCGGAAAGAAAGGTCGGAGATTACAATATCGGAGAGAATTTTGACCGCATGGAAGAGATTGCAGATGGTCTGCCCCTGACCGGGGAGCATCGGCCGGAATGGGATCTTTCCGTCCTCCGGGAGCTGGGAACAGCATCCGTCAGAGCCGTGGAAAATGTTGGAGATCGGCTTTACTCTGAGAAGGAAAAAATAAACTATAGTGCGACACCGCTTTTTATGGTGGAGGCTGTTAAATATTAAAGGATAAGACGTGGGAGAATTACGCTATTTCCCTTTTGAGGAAGAACGGACAGATATCAAGGACCGGGTCAGAGAATACTGGACCGACCGGGCCGAGAGCTTTTATAAAATCAGACACGACGAAATCGAAAGCAATAAGGCGGACCGCTGGATCACTGAGATCCGAAAGGCTCTGGATGCTGCCGGCTTATTAAAAGATGCGGATGGTCAAAACAGAAAATTAAAGGTCCTGGATCTGGGCTGCGGGGCCGGATTTTTTGAAGTCCTCCTGGGCAGACTGGGTCATGACGTGACCGGCATAGATCTGACAGAAGATATGATCGGGAAGGCAGAAAAGATGATTTCATTCTATCTTCCGGGAACCTCTTCCGTACGGGTCCTGACAGCAGATGCGGAGAAGCCGGAATTTCCGGATCAGACCTTTGATCTTATTCTGACACGGAATCTGACCTGGACCCTGCCGCATCCCGTGGAAGCCTACGCAAAATGGGAGAGGCTTTTAAAGAAGGGCGGCCTGCTCTTGAATTTCGATGCCGAATATGCCAAGGATGCCCACAATCTGAAGTCTCCGGAGAATATCGCTCATAAGGACATATCAGACGAGATGAAGGACAGATGTCATGCCATTTATCATATGCTGACCATCAGCGCTTTAGACCGGCCCCTCTGGGATGAAGAAGTCTTAAAAAAGGTCGGATTCTCCAGGGTCGAAACGGATCTGAATTTTTATCAGAGAATTTATCAGGAAAAGGATGAATTCTATATGCCGGACAGGATGTTTCAGATTATGGCGGTGAAATAGAGATGGTTTATTCCAAAATGGAATAATATCATAATGAAATAGAAGGACATATACCAACGTATCCGTTCAAAAATAGAATATCTTATGCTAAAATTCGAATGTTGCAGGCATTCGAATTTTTTTATGGGATATTCTGATGATGAACATCGATAAGGCGTGGAAAATACCAAATCTTGATGTCGTTTTTTAAGAATTCCGATTTGAGATATCAATTTTACCGGACGATACAGTCATATGAAATTTGTAGGAAAAAGACTTTTACAATTGATTCCGATTCTGCTCGCGATCACCTTTCTCTCCTTTGCCATGATGAGGATCGCCGGATCGGATGCCGTGGAAGAAATGTATACGGCCCGGGGAACAGTGGTCTCTGATGAGGTCATGCAGGAGAAAAGGGAAGAACTCGGTCTGGATCGTTCGTTTATGGTCCAGTACGGAAGCTGGCTTCTGGGAATTCTTCACGGTGACATGGGAAAGAGCTATGTCTCCGGAAAAGATGTCTTCGGGTCCTTTCTGTCCAAACTTCCGGCGACTCTTCTTCTTGCGGCTTTTTCTCTGGGACTTACGGTCCTTATTTCCATTCCTATTGGGATCCTTGCGGCAGTCCGCCAGGGCAGGCTCACGGATAAAATTCTAAGGGCATCAAGCTTCCTTGGAAATGCCATGCCGGGCTTCTTTGTCGCCATGGTTCTCATGCAGATTCTGGGCCTTAAGCTGAAACTCTTTCCGGTTATTTCCACGGGCGTCAATCTCAGAAGCGCCGTGCTGCCGGGCCTGACGCTTTCCATCTCCATGACTGCGAAGTATCTTCGCCAGGTGCGGGCGGCTGTTCTGGAAGAGCTGAACAAGGATTATATCCGGGGACTTAAAGCCCGCGGCATCAGTAACCGCGTGATCCTATGGAAAAATGTCATGCGGTCCGCATCCCTTTCCATCATCACTCTTCTGGCCTTATCCGCCGGAAGTCTCCTGGGAGGAACCGCGATCATTGAGTCCATCTTCATGTGGGACGGAGTCGGAAAGCTGGCAGTCGATGCTATTAGTATGAGGGATTATCCTATGATCCTCGCCTATGTCATGTGGATGGCCATCATCTTTGTCCTGGTAAATCTCGCCACGGATATCATTTATCATTTCATGGATCCAAGGATTCGTCTGGGAGAGGAGGAAGAAGGATGATGACAGGAAAGTACAGAAAAAAGTCTTCCGTCAAAGGACGCCTTCTAGTCTTTGGAAGCCTGGCTCTTCTTCTGATTTTTATCGCCATCTTCGGACAGTTCTTCCTCCCTTATGATCCCTATCAGCAGAATCTTTCCAATACCAAGGCCGAACCGAGTCCGGCTCATATCTTTGGAACTGACCGCTTCGGAAGGGATATGTTCTCCCGCGTCATCCTCGGCGCGAGAACCAGCATTCTCTCGACCCTGCTTCTGGTATCGATCATTATGATCCTTGGAACTGCTATTGGCCTTCTGGCCGGCTGGTATGGAAAATGGCTGGACAGCCTTCTCATGCGAATCTCGGATTTCTTCCTGGCCTTCCCCGGTCTGGTCTTTGCCCTGGCTGTGGCGGCGGTCCTTGGCGGCGGCGTTTTCAATGCTGTCATCGCTCTGTCTTTCATCGGCTGGCCCAAATATGCCCGCCTGGCCAGAAGCGGCACCCTGGCTCAGAAAAAGGCCCTGTATCTGGATGCCGCCCGCCTGTCCGGGGATTCCACGGGAAAGATCTTCCTTTCACATATCCTGCCGAATATCGCAGGACCAATTGTCGTGACAGCCATTCTCGACATTGGAACCATGCTGATGGAGATCGCCGGACTTTCTTTCCTGGGCCTGGGCGCAAAGCCTCCGGTTCCGGAATGGGGTTCCATGATGAGTGAAAGCAGGAATCTTCTGACGACAGCGCCCTTCGTAACCCTTGCACCGGGTTTTGCCATTGTGCTAACCGTTACTGTTTTCAATCTCTTTGGCGATGCCCTGAGGGATTATCTGGATCCGTCCGGCCGCTAGGATCAGGGATAAGGAGAATGCAGATCAGTAGATTACGGATAAGGAAATCAAGAAATGTCAGACCTTCTCACGATTAAGGATCTCACAATTTCATATAAGGAGACGGAAGCTGTCTCTCGTGTCTCCCTGTCCCTGAAAAAGGGAGAGATTCTCTGTCTGGTCGGAGAGAGCGGTTCCGGTAAGTCCACCATTCTGAAGGCCGTGACCGGTCTCTTAAGCTCCGACGGACAGATTCAGAGCGGGCAGATCCTCTTCAAAAATACAGACCTTGCTTCCATAAGCGACCGTGATTTACGAAAGCTCTGCGGAAGAGAGATCGGCGTGGTTTTCCAGAATGCAGGGGCATCCTTTCATCCCATGCGGACTATAGGCGACCAGCTGTATGAGATTGAAAGGACGGTTGGAAGGATGGACCGGAAAGCATTTAACGAAAAGGCAGGAGGACTTCTTCTGAAATTCGGCCTGTCGGATCCTAAGCGTGTCCTTTCCTCCTATCCCTTTGAATTGTCCGGCGGCATGCAGCAGAGAGTTGGAATCGCTGCGGCAATGCTCCTTTCACCAGGCCTTCTTCTGGCGGATGAACCGACCTCGGCTCTGGATGTTACGCTTCAGAAGCAGGTGGTGGAGGAACTTCTCATGACAAGACAGGAATACAAGGCGGCCATACTTATGGTCACCCATCAGATGGGGATTGTCCGCCGCATGGCCGATCAGGTTCTGGTTCTGAAGGAAGGAAAGACTGTGGAATACGGACCGGCCGATCAGGTTCTGAATCATCCTAAGGCAGATTACACGAAGAAGCTTCTTGCAGCGGAGCCGAAACTCAGAAAATCGGAGGAGCCGGAAGGATAAGTCCTGCTGGCGCAGGAGAACGGTGATCAGAGAAAGATGCAAAAGCCGGAAGGGCGAATGCATGGAAACTTAGATCCGGGATGCGAAAGGGGTACTGTGTATCCTGTAAACGCGGGAAAAAACGGAACAGGGAGAACAACGTGGAAGAAGAAAAACTGAAAATTACAAAAGATCCTGATCTGCTTCGGGCGGAAAACTTAAGCAAGGTCTATATTTCCAGGAAAGGCGGGAAATTTCCTGCCGTGGATCATGTCAGTTTCTCCATGTCCCACGGCCAGACCGTTTCGATCGTAGGAGAAAGCGGAAGCGGAAAGACGACTCTGGTCCGCATGATCACCAGGCTGACGGATCCGACGGAGGGCAGGGTTTACCTGGGCGGAAAAGAGATCACGGGACTGACCGGGAAAAATTTAAAACCGGTCTATCAGAAAATGCAGATGGTTTTTCAGGATCCTCAGGGCAGTTTTGATCCGAGAAAGACTCTGGGTTCTGGGATTGAGGATGTCATTCTGAATTTCGGCTTTCCGGCCGGATATAAGGGCGATAGAAGCAGGAGAGCCCTGAAAGCCTATGCCCGGAGCCGCTGCATCCGGCTTCTAAAGAGGCTTGGCCTTTCCGAAGACTTCCGGACCCGTTATCCCGGCGAAGTAAGCGGGGGCCAGTGCCAGAGGGCCGCGATCGCCAGAGCCCTGGCGGCAGAACCAAAGCTTCTGATCCTGGATGAAGCGACCTCTGCACTGGATGTGACGGTCCAGAAAGAGGTGATGGATCTGGTGGCGGACCTCCGGAAGGAAACCGGCGTCGGTCTTCTCATGATCACCCACGACATTGCCCTGGCCAGTCAGTACAGCGACTGGATCCAGGTCATGTACCAGGGGAAAATTGTGGAGGAAGGAGAGACCGGAGAAGTCATCTGCCATCCCAAAGACGCCTACACCAGACGGCTGATGGACAGCGTTCTCTAGGATTCGAGGAAAGCTTGCATGAGACGGCTGATGGACAGCGTTCTTATGAAAAGGTTCCGTGTACTTCTGATGACCATATTTTAATATTTAAGAGAGAGAAATGAAAAAATGAAACGAAAAAGAAAACTTGCGGCAGGCCTTCTGGCGCTTGCTCTCATCTGTTCAACCTTAATGGCATGTGGGTCTGCATCGGGAACATCAAAGTCAAAGAGCAGCTCCTCCGGAAGCAAAGAGATTGTCATCGGTGACACCACTTTCAACACTTCCAATGAAGAATCAGATGTAAACCCTCACAATGCATATTCCGGCTGGGCCTGTATTCGATATGGAATTGGAGAAACCCTGGTCCGCTATTCCGATGACATGAAGGTCGAGCCCTGGCTCGCAACGAAGTGGGAAAATGTAGACCAGACCACCTGGAAGATCACTCTCCGGGACAATGTAAGCTTTTCAAGCGGCCGGAAGATGGATGCAGAGGCTGTTAAGGAATGCCTGGAGCATCTGATCTCTGTTCATGATCGTGCTCCCTCTGACTTAAAGATCGCTTCTATGGATGCGGATGGCCAGGTTCTGACCATTCATACTTCAGAACCGAATCCTTCCCTTATGAACTATCTGGGAGACCCTTATGGCTGTATCATTGATGTCAAGGCAGGCTTTGACAATGGCATTGTGGCAGGCACCGGACCCTTCATTGTAAGCTCGATGAAGCCGGATGAGTCTCTGATGCTGACGAAGAATAAAAACTACTGGGATGGAGAACCTAAGCTCGACAAGGTCACCATTCGCACCATTACAGACGGCAGTACTCTGGCCAGCGCTCTTCAGTCGGGCGAGGTTCAGGCTGCCTACGGCATGGCCTACGAATCCTATCCTCAGTTCGAAAACGACAGTTTTAATATCAAACAGATATCAACATCCCGCTGCTTCTTTGCCAAGATGAATTTCGATTCGTCTTCCGTATGCTCGGATCCGGCAGTCCGGAAAGCGATTGCCATGGGAATTGATAAGCAAGGTTTTGTTAAGAATCTTCTGGAAAGCAATGGATATGTCGCAAATGGAGTCTTCCCTTCCGGTTTCGCCTTCGGAGGAGACAAGGTAAAGGCTCGGTCTTATGATCCGGATGGCGCGAAGAAGGTACTGGAGGATGCTGGATGGGTAGACAGTGATGGCGACGGAGTCCGTGAAAAGGATGGAAAGAAGCTTGCCGTCAAGTGGCTGACCTATCCGAGCCGGCAGGAGCTTCCCATTCTTGCAGAATCGGCTCAGTCGACTCTGGCAGATATCGGCATCAAAGTAGAGATCAATTCGACTGCGGATCAGAATGAAGTTGTCAAGGATCCTTCCAAGTGGGATGTCTATGCTATGGCTAATGTTCAGTGTCCGACCGGTGATCCCCAATACTGGTTCACCGTTTTTGCCCGGACCGGTGCTGCCAAGAACCAGGGCCAGTATTCGAACCCTGATCTGGACGCTTTGATCGAACAGATGTCGGTTACATTTGATACGGATGAGCGGAATGCATTGGCTCTGAAGATGCAGCAGGAAGTCCTGGATGACGATGCCTTTGTCTTCTGCGCCTTTCTTAAGATGAGTATGATTTCTCAGGCTAAGGTTAAGAACTATACGCCCCATGCCTGCGATTACTATCAAGTGACCAGGGACTTGGATATTTCCCAATAAGTCTTGCCTTTCTGTTTTATCCGTCCGAACTGGGTCCCATCCGGCCGACGGCCGAAAGGGTGGCCAGGGCCGCCCCCCGGCTTTTATATTATATGGAAAAGTGGCATAATGACTCCGGATTAAAATGCAAAGGAGCTTATTATGAACGAAGAAATGAAGATCCGAAGAAGGCGGCGGATTGTTATCTGTATCCTTGTCCTGCTTTTTGCGATTGGACTGGCATACAATGAGGCAGACTTTATTGGGAAAAAGACGACTTCGACCCTTCAATATCTGGAAGTCTACAGCGCTTTTCTTCCCCTTTTGATTTATATTGTGCCGTTTGTACTGATCATGAAGCAGTTGAGTGATAAGTATGAGATAAAGGGAACAAAACTTCTGATTGCAGCCTTTTCGGGCGCTTTTATCCCGGCGGCTCTTGCCAGCCAGATCAACGGAAGCTTTGACGATCTGATGAAGTCTCTTATGGGCCATTCTTATACAGAGGACTGGCTTGGGTCATTAGAGGCAGGAATTGCAGAAGAACTTTTAAAGCTCCTTACGACAGCCATGCTTTTGTATGTCTTCCGCAGGAAATCACTGAAAGACTATCTGATGTTCGGAATGAGTGTCGGAATCGGCTTCCAGGTGGAGGAAGATCTGTCTTATATTACAGAGAGCGGTTTTGGGAAGCTTAAGGATGCTTTCCCGACGGCTTTGGACAGGGTCAGCAGCTCTCTTGGTTCTCACTGGACCTATGCAGCAGTGACGGCGGCCGGTCTCTATCTTATCCTCAGATCCACCGGGAGGAATCACAAACGCCGGGGAATCGGCTGGATTCTTTTTGTCATAGCGGATCATTTTCTCTATGATACGCCGATTGGAGACATCAATCTCTTCAATGCCATTCTGCAGGCTGCAGTCGTTATACCCCTGATTGTTTTCTTCACAAGTCCGGAAATGAAGGCCGAAGAGAGAACACTTCTTTCGGCCGGGAAGAAAGAGTAAAAAATGCTGGAAACCAAACAGTTGCAATATTTTGCAAGAGCGGCGGAGAGTTCTTCCTTCAGTGAGGCGGCAAAAGCCCTCTATACGACTCAGTCCAATGTCAGTAAGACCATTGCGGCTCTGGAGAAGGAGCTGTCCTACAGTCTTTTTCTCCGGGAGGCGGGCGGAATCCGTCTGACCCCTAGGGGGAAGCAGCTCTATCTCCAGGTCCGGCCCATTCTCGAGAGCCTGGAACGGCTGGAACTCGAAACCATGGATTCGGACCGGGATGTCCTTCGGATCTCGACCAATCCGAGCTCCTGGTTCGCTCGGCATTTTTCGGAGTTCTACCGCAAGCATGAGGCCGAGAATATCCGATATAATATCCATACGGATTCGACTTTTCATATCGTACAGAGGATTCGGGATATGGAGGACGATATTGGTCTGGTCTATATTTTCCCGGAGGAGCTGGACCGCTTCCGTTACGAGTGGAAGAGGGATCAGCTGGATTTTGAAATTCTGGGGACGACGCCTGCCATGCTCTATTTCGAGACGGAGGATATGGCGGAGAAGGGGCAGAGGCGGCCGGACAGCTGGAAGGAACTGTCTCTGATCCAGACCGAGATGGATAAGTTCCGCCGCCAGTCGGACTGGAAGGTGCAGGAGACAGGGGAGTCTCTGTCCGGCCTTCGGGTTTCGGTGACGACCAATTCCGACTATGTCATGAATATCATGATGAAGGAGAACGGCCTGGCCAATATCAGTCCGAAGAGCTTTACCCGTTATAAGGACGGGGATGAACCCGGGATCACGCTTTCCCGGGAGGAGGGCGAGATCCTCTACGGTGTGCTGACCCGGAAGGATACGCCGCTGACCGGGATCCGGAAGGAGCTGATTGAGGATGTTCGGAGAGCGGTAAAAGGGGAAACAGGTGCGACAGGGACGCCCTAAATTTTTTACAGAAAAGTGTTGACAAATTATATTTTATAAAATATATTATAGACATGAAATACAGAATAGCTTATGGCATTTTGCTGCTGAATGTATAAGGAGGTTTCTTATGGCAGGTTTTTATGATTACAGTGTTCCGAAGACAGATGGCACAGAGCAGAAGATGTCCGATTTCAAGGGCAAGGTAGTGATCGTAGTAAATACAGCAACAGGCTGTGGCTTTACCCCTCATTATGAGCCTCTCGAAAAGCTTTATGAAGAATTCCATGACAAGGGACTGGAAATCGTTGATGTTCCCTGCAATCAGTTTGCAGGCCAGACTCCGGGAACCGATGAAGAAATCCATGAGTTCTGCACCCTGAAGTACAACACCCAGTTCCCTCAGATGAAGAAGTCCGATGTCAACGGTGAAAACGAGCTTCCTCTCTACACCTTCCTGAAGAGCCAGAAGGGCTTTGAAGGCTTCGGCAAGGGCCCCAAGGCTCTGATGATGTCTGCACTTTTAAAGAAGATCGATAAGGATTACAAGAACAATCCCAACATCAAGTGGAATTTTACCAAGTTCGTCATCGATCGGGACGGCAATGTGATCGGACGTTTTGAGCCGACCTATGATATGAAAGAGTTCAGCGATTACATTGCTTCTCTTTTTGTCTGAGTGAAGGAAAAGAAACGAAATATAGACCAATAAAATCAGGGCTGTACAGAGGATGGAATTTTCGCCAGAAGATCAGATTCGGCGAAGGTTCCATCTTTTTAACACGCTGTGAGCAAGAAATCCCCCACCTCTATAGGTGGCGAGATGAATTGCGATAAACACGGCGTTTTTGACTTTTGCGTCTTGCTGTGTTATCGTCTGCTTATAAACAAGTCAGTCGTACTTATCATACGGATTATAAATACAATGCAATTAGATACAAATAATCATTCGGTATTCATGTTGCACTATCATCTTATCATGTGCGTAAAATATCGAAACAAGGTAATCGATGACGAGATTTCTATACGTCTGAAAGAAATATTTGTGAGGATCGCTCCTACATATAACATAACATTGGAAGAATGGAATCATGATGTCGATCATGTTCATATTCTTTTTAGAGGACAGCCAAACACAGAGATCAGTAAATTTATCAATGCCTATAAATCCGCAAGCAGCCGTATCATAAAGAAAGAGTTTCCTATGATACGCAAATCCCTTTGGAAAGAGATGTTTTGGTCACAAAGTTTTTGTCTGCTGACTACAGGAGGAGCTACTGTAGACATTATTAGGCAATACATTCAATCTCAGGGTAAGAAAGATGGCAAACAGGGCAGTTAAGTATCGGTTATATCCTACAACGGAACAAAAGATCATGTTTGCAAAAACCTTTGGCTGCTGCCGTAAGGTTTATAATCTCATGCTCGCCGATAAGGTGGAAGGCTATAAAGCAACTGGTAAATTTCCAACGGTTACACCGGCAAAGTATAAGAAAGATTATCCATATCTCAAGGAAGTTGATAGTCTTGCTCTCGCCAATAAGCAGCTGGATCTGCAGGCAGCTTTTCACAATGCTTTTAGCAAAACCCGTAAGAAGAAAAATGGTTTTCCAAAGTTCAAATCCAAAAAACACAGCCGAAAATCTTATACGACAAACAACCAGAAAGGTACGGTTGCGATTATAGACAACAGGTATATCAAACTTCCAAAGGTTGGTAAAATCAAAGCTGTGATCCA
>JAQXVO010000027.1 GCA_029224965.1 Lachnospiraceae bacterium | reverse complement strand
CAACGCCGTCATAACCCATTTCCTTAACCTTTGTCATTACGTTCTTAAAGTTCTCCGGAGTCTTCTCCAGAAGATCACGAAGTCCGTATACCTGGACTGCTACGGGAAGATGCTTCTCCATTTTTCTTCTGCTTCCTTTCTATAATTCTTTAACAACCCTTTTCTGCTTTACTATTAAGCTTTTCTTATCTCTTGCCTGTGATCTTATTCTATGATCCATCGGAAAAATTGACTTCCCAGTGTTTGAACTTTTCTACTCATTTTGTTGCAAGTCGGGATGCTCTTCTTCCGCAATGCAACAAAATGTGTTTATTTATTTCATTTCCCTGTCTCAGGCAATCTCAACCTCCCGGGTCATATTGCCTTCCAGTGGAACCGGAATGTAGGCCGTTCTCGTGCAGACGGTCATTGGAAAGGATTCGATGACTTCTCTTGCAAGCGGATTTTTGGAGGGAGCGGATTTTTGCAAATAGATGAGGGTGTTTCTTGCATAAAAAAAGCTGCCGCAGCGCCATTCCTTTGAATGAAGCTGCAGCAGCCTGGTTCCGGTTCATGATCAACCGATCTATATTTCTTATTAAGCCTGATGCCTGATTTCCGGCTCTTTACACCTGAATTTATTTTTGATGTCAAAGGCCAGTCTTCAGCTGTCTGATTATCACTGGGTGATTCTGGCGATCTTCTCCTGCATAAATCGTGTCTGTACAATCTTGTAGGCTGCCCAGCCGCAGAAGATTCCGGTCAGGAGTCCGCCCAGGATATCGGTCGGATAATGTACATAGAGGTACATTCTGGAAAAGGCAATCAGGCAGGCGAACACCAGAAGCGGTACTCTCCATTTCTTCAGAGCACCGGAGAAAAAGAGGGCCGTAACCGTTGCAAAGGAAAAGGACGTGTGGGCCGATGGGAAGGAATAATCCCTTGGCTTTGCCACCAGGAGCTTTATGGCCGTATTCACGTCAAAGGGCCTTGTCCTCTGGAAAATATTCTTTAAGATGCCATTGCAGATCAGAAGATCCAAAAGAATGGCAATCAGAATCATAATTCCTGCCCTTCTGGTCTGTTTCCTGAACAAGAGGACCGCATCCAGTACTATGAATAAAAGGAAAGCATTCGAAATGATCGGCATCAGAAAATCCAGGACCGGATTTCGAATGGTCTGTATTGCATTTAAAATTTCGATCTCCATATGACTTTACATAAACTTTACAATCCTCTGTTTGATGTGGCTAGTCTAGCAGATTCTGAAATTATGTCAAGTAAAAGGATTACATTGCTGCGGCAATCCTTGCCATCTCTTCCGGGGTCTCCTTCATATCATGAGAAAACCAGAAAAGCAGGCAGGAATAGATGCCGCCGATCCGGTAGGCAGAACGGTACTGTTCAATCAAGATGCTGACGGGGGATCTGTCTAAATCCACGCTTTTCTCCGAATCATTTTCAGCATCATCCTCAAATCCGAAATAATCCTTCAGCACATCCATAAGCAGACCTGTCAAATGAGCCCGATTCAGTAGAAGGATCTGCTCCTTCTTATCATAGAGAGCCTGGAAAACATGCTGTATAAAAGACGCAAAATCCTTGTGCAAAAGCTCCCGGTCTCCCTCTGCTCCCTTCAGAATCTCCACAAAACAGCAGCGGAGTATATCCTCTTTCGAGCGGAAATGTCTGTAGAAGGTCGCCCGGTGAACACCTGCTCTCTCAGCGATTTCCCGGACCGAAATCTCATCATAATCCTTCTTTTCCAGAAGCTGCAGAAGGGCTTCTGTCACATATTCCCGAATCAGACTCTTATCCAGATCTTTTCTTCTCATAAAGCGACACCTCTCCCGGATTGTTGCAAATCCGGCCTCCATGGACGAAATCTGTTGAATATAACGACACATGTCGCTATTATTGATTATGCCTCCTGGATCTCTCACCTGTCAAATCGAATCAGATGAACAGGATCGTGGGGCATGGCTCTTTCGTTCCACTGTTTGACAGGAGGACGACAGGCTTACCTGCTATAAATTACAGTATTCAATATTTTTCAGAATAGAATGCGAGGAAAGTAATGAAGATATTTCTGATTCTCTTGGCCCTGGCCCTGATCGCCAGCTCCTGCGGTTTTCACCAGTATGTATGGTTTATTTCGATTGGATACGGAGCAGCCGTTGCCCTGATCGGTATCGGCCTCTTCTGTCTATTCCCTCACGCTCTGACGGTCGGGACCATTCTCCAGTGCGCTCTCTTTATTGTCTACGGCTGCCGCCTGTCCGGCTATCTGATCTACCGCGACCGGAAAACCGCCTACACGCGCCGCATGAAAGGCGAAGTCAAGACCAATGACGGCATCCCCATGGGCGGAAAAATCGGAATCTGGATTTCCGCCGCTCTTCTCTACACCCTGCAGACCTCTCCCGTAACCTTCCGGCTCATGAACCAGAAGGGAAGCGACGTCCTCTGCCTGGTCGGACTTCTGATCTCCGCCTGCGGTCTGATCCTGGAAACCACAGCAGACCTGCAGAAAAACAAAGCCAAGAAAAAGAATCCCCGCCGCTTCGTCGATACCGGCCTCTTCCGCCTCGTCCGCTGCCCCAACTATTTCGGCGAAATGATCTTCTGGACCGGGGTCTTTATTTCCGGATTAAATGTATACCACAGCGTAATTGAATGGATCTGCGCCATCTTAGGTTACGGCGGAATTATCTATGTCATGTTCGGCGGTGCCAGAAGACTGGAGATCCGTCAGGATAAGAACTACGGAAATGATCCGGAATATCAGAAATACAAGGCCACAACCCCGATCATGATTCCCTTTATTCCTCTTTATTCTGTAAAGAAGCATAAATGGCTGGTTGCATAATAAAGGACAGGATCTCTCTAAAAAAGCAAAGATCCTAAAGATTTGAAAATGGCATTTCATGGAAACATGAATTTAGCCATGAATGAAACGCAGTAAAGGTTAAATATGACAGAACAGACAAAATCAATGAAGGAAGAATCACCTGAAAACCAGATGGCGGACACGAATAACAGCAAAAATCTGAAAGCAGAAAATCCGTCATCTCAGTCCCTCCCCGAAGGCTTCACTCTCTCCATGGCTCTCGTGGACTGTCTGCCTGTCCTCTTCTTCTGTCTGGGCTCCGGTATCCTGGCCTATCGCTTTGACAGCATTCTTTTCCGCATCGGAATCCTGCTTGTCATCCTGGCAGGTGCCATGAAAGCCGGCTGGAAATTTGTCATTGCTCTTCTTCACCGGGACCTCCGCTTCCTGAACCGGCAGATGCGCTATCTCATGCCAATTGGATTTCTTCTCATGCTTCTGGCCCTGATCGTTGACCGGAAGCGCTGGTCCATCAGTGCCGTCATCCGCCATATCACTCGTCTGCCTTCCCTTCTCTTCTTTATTCTGGTATTTCTTGGTATACTATTCCTGATATGGTTAGCCAGACATCAGAATAACAGAGATGCCAAAGCAAACTGGAAGGAACAGATTGTCAATTCCTTCTCTCAGGGATGCTTTCTCCTTGGAATATGGTTATAAGCAGCTGATTCTGTTATTTCTGCAAATATCTCCCTGATATGACCTGGCTTCCTATACTTTTCAAAGCACTCCCTTTTCATTCGATCTGAGAAGTGGAAGTACTAGCTTGGATTTACCGGAAACAAGGAGAGAAACATGCGCCTTAGGAAAAGAATCATTCACTTAAAAGAACGGATTGCCCTGAATAAAAAGACCTTTTTTCTGTATACCGTTTTAAGAGGTCTTGTTATTCTGACGGCGATCCGCTGTTTTTTTCAGGCCAACTTCGAGGGACTGGCCCTCTGCATCCTGTCACTGATTCTTTTTCTTGTGCCTGGTTTTCTGGAAGAAAAGATGAAAATCGACCTTCCGCCCCTTTTTGAATGCATCATCTATGCCTTCATCTATGCGGCAGAGATTCTCGGCGAGGTCAACAAATACTACACAAGGATTCCCGGCTGGGACACCATGCTTCATACCCTGAACGGCTTCCTCTGTGCGGCCATCGGTTTCTCTCTGGTCGACATTCTGAACCGAAAGAGTAAGAACATCAACCTCTCTCCCTTCTATCTGGCTGTTGTCGGTTTCTGCTTTTCCATGACCGTCGGTGTGATCTGGGAATTTTTCGAATATACCATGGACAGTCTCTTTTTCCTGGATATGCAGAAGGATTTCATCGTCACGAAAATCGGCACGGTAACCCTCGACCCGACCAAGACCCAGACACCTGTCATCATCGATCACATCACAAAGACTGTGATTTTCACATCGACAGGGAAAACTTATACCATCAAGGGCGGCTACTTGGACATCGGAATCAACGACACCATGAAGGACCTGCTGGTCAACTGCGTGGGCGCTCTGATCTTTTCCGCCTTCGGCTACATCTATGAGAAGACCAAGTCCCTGTCGAAAAAGGACCGGAGTCCGGTGGCCAACATCGCTGCCTCCCTCATGGTCTCCTCTCTTACTGATGAAGAATTAAAGAAGCAGGAAGATGAAATTCTGGAACGACAGTCTGAGATTGCTGATGAGAAGCGGCGAAGAAGAGAAGCCAGGGAAGCCCGAATGGGAAAAGACAAAAAGTACTGACCTGACCTTGATAGCCAGGAATCAGTCGTTTCATCTGTCTGTATACATTTTAGGGAGGTAGACCATATGAATCAGAAATTAGACCAGTGGCCGGATCCGGCCGGTGTCATCCCGGTAACGGACCGTTCCGCAGCCGATGCCAATGTGAGTGCACGGAAATATCTGGACAGCCTTCATGTCGAAATGCGGCTGATTGATTCCGTTAAGCCGGATCTCTCCGTAGAAATCTTCGGAAAAAAATACCGCACCCCCATCATGATGCCGGCCTTTTCCCATCTGAATAAAACAGCTTCCCAGACTCGTAAGCCCATGTCCGAATATGCCGCTGCCGCAAAAGAACTCGGCACTCTGAACTTTGTCGGCATGGAAAACAATGAAACCTTTGAAGAGATTTCAAAAGAAGGCGCCGACAATGTCCGGATCATCAAGCCCTTTGCCGACCACGACCGGATCTTATCTGAAATGGAATTTGCCAAGAAATGTAAGGCGGTCGCCGTAGGTATCGATATCGACCACATTGCCGGAAAAGACGGAAATTATGATGTGGTAGACGGCATTCCCATGGGCCCGGTCCTGTTCGATGATCTCTGCGAATACATCAAAGCCGCAGAACTGCCCTTTGTCGTAAAGGGAGTTCTCTCCCTGGCCGATGCCAGAAAGGCAAGAGACGCCGGTGCTGCTGCCATCTTTGTTTCCCACCACCATGGCCGGGTTCCCTATGGCATTCCTCCCCTTTCCTGCCTGAAGGAAATCAAAGAGGAGCTGACCGGAAGCGGAGTCAGAATCTTCTGTGACTGCTCGATTGAAAGCGGCTATGATGTCTACAAGGCACTGGCCCTGGGAGCAGATGCCGTATCCGTCGGACGCGGCATTCTTATGCCTCTCTTAAAGGACGGCCGGGAGGGCGTCATTAAGAAGGTGACCTCCATGAATCAGGAGCTTTCCGAAATGTGTATGTACACCGGAGTTCCTGATATGAAGTCCTTCGATCCAACAGTACTTCACCGGATTTGATAAGCTGCTCCAACCTTCAGAAGCCTTATGGCCTGCTCTACCGTGTCAATCATGTCCTGACGTGCATTGTCCGGCTTGATGGCATCCTCCAGGGAAATGGAGATCCGCCGGGTCGGAAAGAAGGCATCGATGCCGTAGGAATTCAGGATCCGGGCCTCTCTTGTTGCACTTCCAGAAAAGGCGATGACCGGCTTTCCGAACTTCTTTCCGATCTTTGCAACTCCGACCGGAGCCTTGCCCATGGCAGACTGGGAATCCAGCCGGCCCTCGCCTGTGATCAAAAGATCACAGGCCTTTACATAATCTGCAAGCCTTGTGACCTCGAGAACCAGATCAATTCCGGACTCCAGCTTTGCCGGAAGGAAGGTCTGCAGGGCAAAGCCCAGACCGCCGGCCGCGCCGGCTCCCTCGGCCTCGGGATCTCCGCCGGACAGCTCTGCAAAATGCTTAAGCCAGCCATCCATCCGAACAATATCCTCCGGACTTGCCCCCTTCTGCGGGCCGAAAATCGCCGAGCAGCCCTTGTTACCGCAGAGCGGATTCTTCACATCGCAGGCAATCCGGAAGGAACATTCCTTCAGTTCCGGCAGGACCTTCTCATCAGAAATATAGACCAGGTCCGACAGTCCCTGAGCTCCCGGGCCGATCTCCTGTCCATGAGAATCCTGGAGAGAAAATCCCAGAGCCTGAAGCATACCGGCACCGCCGTCATTGGTTGCGGAACCGCCGATACCCATGATGAAGGATCTTACACCCTTTTTGACAGCGTCTTTTATCATCTCGCCGACGCCGAAGGTTGTGGCTTTCATGGGATCCAGGCTTCCGCCCTCCGGGACCAGGGTAATTCCGGCTGCCTGACTCATCTCCATGACAGCTGTCCCATCCGGCAGAATACCGTAGCGGGCCTCTACCCGGTTCTGAAAAGGTCCGGTTACTTCGACAGTCTCGTAATGTCCGCCCATACCCAGAGTCAGTGCTTCCGTCGTACCTTCTCCGCCGTCTGCCACCGGCCGGATCACGATTTCTGCATCTGGATCTGCCAGAAGAATACCTTTCTTTATGGCCTCCCCGGCCTCCAGAGAGGTCAGGGAACCCTTCAGTGAGTCTGTTGCAATTACAATTCTCATTTTCTGTGCTTTGCCCTTCTTTCTGCCTTCTTTGCCTTCTTATCTAAATACTTTTGATTTTCTGTGGCAAAGTCAAGACCCTTTTTCTCGCATTTTTCTTTTAATTCGAGAATCCGGTTCTCTTCGGCTTCCTTTTTCTGGGCTTAGAAGTTAAAATAAGTCCTGGCGTTCTCAGCGCAGATACCCTGAATCATCTTCTTCAGATAAGGAAGATCCATGGGATATTCACCTCTCTCGACTGCATTTCCGACCAGATTGCAGAGAATGCGGCGGAAATACTCATGTCTGGAGAAGGACAGGAAGCTTCTGGAGTCGGTCAGCATGCCGACAAAGGTCGAAAGGAGTCCCACATTTGCAAGAGCATTCATCTGATGCTCCATGCCGTACTTATGATCCTGGAACCACCAGGCAGCGCCAAGCTGAACCTTGCCGCGGATTCCCTGATCGTTAGACTGGAAATTTCCTGCCATGGTAGCCAGCATATCGGTATCCTTGCTGTTCAGATAGTAGAGAATGGTCTTGGGCAGTTCACTGGTCTGGTCCATGGAATCCAGAAGGCCGGAAAGCTGCGGTGCATAGTTAAAGTCATTCTCGCTGTCCAGACCGACATCCGGACCCAGAGCCTTAAAAAGCCGGCTGGAATTGTTCCGGATGGCTCCGATATGAAGCTGCATGACAAGACCGCGCTTTGCGTAAAGCTTTCCCAGATGGGTGAGGAGGTATCCTCTGTATTTTGCTCCGTCGGCTTCGGAAGGAATCTTTCCCTCTGCTCTAGCTTTCAGAATCTGATCCACTTCTTCCTCAGTGGCCGGAAGATAGAAAGCCTCTTCCAGACTGTGATCGGTAACACGGCAGCCAACGGAAACAAAGTAATCCAGGCGCTTTTCCAGAGCTTCCAGAATGCCGGAAACGGTCTTGCAGGAGACGCCGGACACCTCTTCAAGCTTTGCCAGATAGTCGTTGAAGCCTTCTTTTCCGATGCCCATGGCCTTTTCCGGACGGAAGGTCGGATAGACATGGAAGTCCTTCTCTTCTTCTGCCAGCTTCTTGTGATAACAGAGATCATCAGCCGGATCATCCGTTGTGCAGAGGACCTTGACATTCATCCGCTTCAGAAGATTCCGGACGGAAAATTCCGGCTTCTGAAGAAGGGAATTACATTTCTCATAAATGCCTTCGGCCGATTCCGGAGTCAGGGTCTCATGGATATCGAAATAGCGCTGCAGCTCCAGGTGGGTCCAGTGATAGAGGGGATTACCGAAGCAGTTCTGAACCGTATCCGCCCAGGCCAGAAACTTCTTCTTCGGATCGCCTTTTCCTGTCACCAGCTCTTCCGGCACACCATTTGCCCGCATGACCCGATATTTGTAATGATCGCCGCCCAGCCAGGCTGTGACGATATCGGAATAATTCTTATCCTCATAGATCTCTTTGGGGCTCAGATGATTGTGGAAATCATAGATGGGCAGGTTCTCGGCTGTCTCATGATAGAGTTTCTTTGCAGTTTCTGACTCCAGAAGGAAGTCAGCATCCATAAATGTTCGCATGGTTTTCTCTTTTCTATTGATTCAGATCATTCGAAGTTGATGGAATCTTTGATCTGATTCACGGTTCTAAATTCTGATCTGATAAAATTAGATCTGCTGCCTCAGGCAGCAGATCCAGCTTCATGGAATCAATGGAATAAGTAATTTAGACTCCGGAATATGCGTTGAAACCGCCATCGATCGGGATGACAACTCCGGTAACAAATCCGGCCATCTTCTCGTTGATCAGATAGAGCAGAGTTCCGTTCAGCTCTTCCGGCTCACCGAAGCGGCCCATAGGAGTAGCTGCCAGGATCTTACCGGTTCTCGGGGTCGGATTTCCATTCTCATCGAAAAGGAGATCCTTGTTCTGCTTGGTTACGAAGAAGCCAGGAGCCAGTGCATTGACACGGATGCCGAACTTGGAGAAATGTACAGCCAGCCATTCAGTGAAATTGGAAATGGCAGCCTTGGCTCCGCTGTAGGCCGGGATCTTGGTCAGAGGTGTGAAGGCATTCATGGAAGAAATGTTGACGATGGAGCAGCCCTTCTTGCCGATCATATCCTTGGCAAAGACCTGCGTCGGAAGCAGGGTTCCGATGAAGTTCAGATTGAAGACAAACTCGACGCCCTTCTGGTCCAGATCGAAGAAGCTGACCAGATCTTCCTTGCTCTCATCGCCCAGTTCGAAATATTCCTTGTCAGTGTTGGCTCTCTTGTTGTTGCCGCCGGCGCCGTTCAGAAGGATGTCGCAGGAACCCAGGTCCTTCAATACATTCCTGTGAACCTCTTCTAGGCTCTCACGGTCCAGAACATTGGCCTTATAGGCCTTTGCAGTACCGCCTGCCTCGTTGATCTCCTTTGCAAAGCCCTCTGCTGCCTCCAGATTCAGATCCAGGAGAGCAACCTTGGCTCCCTGCTCTGCCAGAGTCTTTGCGAACATAGAGCAGAGCACTCCGCCAGCTCCGGTAACAACTGCAACCTTGTCTTTGATATCTAATGAATAATCCATGATTTGTTCCTCCTTATATCTTTCGATTACAAATCTTTTCTGATTTTTATTTCCTCTGACTTCAGAATTTCCAGTCACCATTGATAAATTCAGACCATCTCGAACATTTTCTTTCTAATCTCAGTTCACTATGGTCTTTATTTCTTCCCGGATTTCCGTTCACTCTGGTCTTCATTTATTTCTGGATCTCAGATCATTCTTCTCAATGGCTTCCCAGAGACCATTGATATAGGTGGCACCGAGGGCTCTATCATAGAGGCCGTAGCCGGGCATTGCCTTCTCACCCCAGATCATACGGCCGTGGTCGGGACGGATGGGGCCGTCAAATCCGATATCATAAAGGGCCTTCACGATCTCATACATATCAAAGGATCCGTCGGAAGACAGATGAGCGGCTTCCTCGAAATTGGTCGGGGAATGGAACTTCAGGTTCCGGACATGGGCGAAATGAATTCTGCCCTTCAGGGACCGGATGATATCCGGAAGATCGTTCTCCAGATTGGTTCCCAGAGAACCGGTGCAGAGGGTCACGCCGTTATGGACATCATCGACCATATCCATCATGCGAAGGAGATTTTCCTTGCAGGTAATGATCCGGGGCAGACCAAATACAGACCATGCTGGATCGTCCGGATGAATGGCCATTTTAATGTCATATTGGTTGCAGACCGGCATGATCCGCTCCAGGAAGTACTTGAGGTTGGTCCAGAGGTCTTCCTCGGTCACGCCCTTATATTTCTCGAAAAGCTCCTTGACGTGAGCCAGGCGCTCCGGCTCCCAGCCGGGCATTACGGTTCCGTTCATATCGCCGGAAATGGAGGAGAACATTTCCTCCGGAACCAGGGCATCAACAGCTTCCTGGGTATAGGCCAGGACAGTGGATCCGTCCGGTCTCTTTCTGGCAAGCTCGGTTCTGGTCCAGTCGAAAACCGGCATGAAATTGTAGCAGACCATGTGGATATCTTCTTTTCCGAGGTTCTCCAGAGTCTTGATATAGTTGTCGATATACTGGTCGCGGCTGGGCAGGCCAAGCTTGATGTCCTCATGGACATTGACACTCTCAATACCTGCGATGCCAAGGCCTGCGGCCTCAACTTCCTGCTTTAAAGCGTGGATTTCTTCCTGGGTCCAGAGCTCGCCGGCCTGCTTTCCGTACAGGGTAGTAATTACATTGTGAACTCCGGGGATCTGCCGGATCTGCTCCAGGGTAACGGTATCGTACTTGGATCCGTACCAGCGTAATGTCATCTGCATTTTATTCTGTCCTTTCCTCTTTTATCTCGTATTCCTGCGGCTGAAAGTCATTCCCTCGCCGTTTTTCTGCTTTATTTTCAGGCCCGCGAATCCATTCTCTCGAGATTTTCTTGATCCATTTTCTCGCGGCCCTGTGATTCTTTTTTACCGCGCGATCCAGTCGCTTCTCGACCGCTTCATCAGGCTGCAGATATCATCCTCTGTAATGATGCTGGCATCTCCTGGAACACTGAATTTCAGGGCGGAGGCTGCCGCCGCATAATTCACTGCCTCATCACCGGACAGGCCCTTCAGTCTTGCCACGATCAGAGCTCCTGCAAAGGTATCACCTGCGCCGACAGATTCGACCATGTCTACCAGGAAACCCCGGGACTGGTATATCTTTCCATCCGAAAGCAGGGCACCCCAGGTGCCCTTCCGGCCGTAGTCCATTTCGACCACCAGAATCATGGCAGCCGCTTTGAAATGATAGCGGTCGTTCATCCAGTTCAAAATCTCCAGGGCCCGCTCTTTCGGCTCACTGTGGGTCCAGGTCTTATCGTCATACATGCCGAGCACGTCCTTATCATTGGCGATAAAGACATCGACCAGAGGAAGGATCTGATCCATGACCTTTCTGGCCTGGGCCGGGCTCCACATCTTGGACCGGTAATTCAGGTCGCAGGAAACCACTAGGCCCTTCTTCTTGGCGGTCTGGCAGGCTTCGAGGGTGGCCTTTGCCATCTCCGGGCTCAGAGCCGGCGTAATGCCGCTGAACTGAAACCAGTCAGCACCGTCCAGAATTTCGTCCCAGTCAAATTCCTCGGCCTTTGCCTCTGCAATAGCGGAATGAGCCCGGTCATAGATGGTCTGGGCCGGCCGCTGGCTAGTCCCGTTCTCCATGAAATATAGACCAAGCCGGTCTCCTCCGCGGACCACATAGCTTGTGTCTACGCCGTAGCCCCGAAGGGAGTTGACGGCACCCTCACCCAGTGCATGGGCCGGAAGCTTTGTGACATAGCGGGATTCGATGCCGAGCTGGGCAATTGTTTCCGCTGAATTTGCTTCGGCTCCCCCGTAATAGGACCGGTAGTGAGAAGACTTCTGGAAACGGCCGTAGCCTTCCGGAATCAGCCGCATCATAATTTCGCCGAAGGTTACAACTCTCTTCATCCGCGGATCTCCTTTACAATCTCTCTTGCTTCTCTGGCTCTGGCCTCGATTTCATCGAAACGGCCTTCCTTTACCAGATCGTTCTTGGCAATCCAGCTGCCGCCGCAGGCAAGAATCCGGTCCCAGGCCAGATAATCCTTTACATTTTCCGCATTCAGGCCGCCGGTCGGCATGAATTTCAGATTGACATAGGGAGCACTAACGGCCTTCAGCATCTTGATGCCGCCGGAAAGCTCTGCCGGGAAGAACTTTACGACATCCAGGCCAAGTCCCATTGCCATTTCCATCTCGGTAGGAGTCTGAGTACCAGGAATAACGGTAAGTCCAAGCTCCTGCGCTTTCTTTACAACAGAAGGATTCAGTCCGGGACTGAAGATAAAGCGTGCACCGGCTTCCTTTGCTTCAACTACCTTCTCAGGAGAAAGCACGGTTCCTGCACCGACCAGCATGTCCGGATGGCGCTTTGCCATTCTGCGGATGGTTTCTGCTGCCGCATCGGTACGGAAGGTAACCTCTGCACAGGGCAGCCCGCCCTTAACCAGGGCATCGGATAAAGCTTCCGCATCCTCTGCATTGTCAAGTACAACGACCGGAATAATTCCAAGCTCATGGAGCTCCTGCATCACTTCGTCTTTCATTTTGCTTCTCTCTGCTTCCATTTTCTTTTTGATTTCCCTTCTATTGATAATTGTTAATAATCTTCTGGTCTATAAGCTTTTGTCCGTTATGATCCTTTGTGCTGATCTTCTTTTCTGCCCCTGTAAGCTCTCCCGTTGGTTCTTTGTATGACTGATCCTGTTGGTTTTCTTCTTCAGAACCTGCACTTTCTTGATCTGTATGTATCATAGAGGAGAAGCGCTATTGTAACCATTACGCGACGTGTTCCAAATATTGCAATTCTTGTTGTCTTATGTTATTACGATCGTATGATAATTATGTGGTGCCCATGTGCCGGGCAGGTAGACAACGATAATGAAGGAAATCCCGAATTCCGATGTATTTCTCATGATTTTCCTGATTTTCGCATCATGCCCGGCCTGGCACGAAGTGAATGCAGGTGATCCGCCATGAAAAATGAACTTCGTTCCGACTTCAGTACCCGCCAGTATATGCTGTCCAAGGACTTCGAGCTCTACTATTACAGCGATAAGAACCTGACCAGCGTCGAGGATCACTCCCACAATTACTGGGAGTTCTATTTCTTCCTGGAGGGCGACGTGGAAATGTATATCCAGAACAAGCCCCAAACCTTAAAGCACGGGGACATTATTATCATTCCGCCCGGAACCCGCCATCACGCCCGGATCCGCCAGACCGGGGCGCCCTACCGCCGCTTCATCCTCTGGATCAGCCGGGATTACATTGAGCACCTGGGCAATATCTCCACCGACTATCTCTACCTCATGCAGCGGACTGCGACGGAGAAGACCTACGTCTATTCCATGGACAACTTCTCCTTCAATTCCATCCAGGCCGGCATTCTCACCCTGCTCGAGGAGATCCATTCCCGCCGTTTCGGCCGGAACGAGAAAATCCGGGTGACCATTTCCGATCTTCTGCTAAATTTAAACCGCCGCTATTACGAGCAGCTTCATGCCGGCGAGGACCATGAAGCGTCACTCTATGAACAGGTGGCCCGCTTTATTGAAAGCCATATCGACGAGGATCTGTCATTAGACCGCCTGGCCAGGGAATTCTTTGTCAGCAAGTATCACATCTCCCATATCTTCCGGGATAACATGGGCTTTTCGGTCCACCAGTATATTCTGAAGAAAAGGCTTTCCATGAGCCGGGATTCCATTTTAAACGGCATGGATGCCGGTAAGGCAGCCACCGCCTACGGCTTCAGTGACTATTCGGTCTTCTACCGGGCCTTCGTCAAGGAATATGCGGTCTCTCCGACCCGCTACCGGCAGAAGGCCCGGCAGAATCTCTCGGAATCTCTGACCAAGAGACCTTAGAGAAAGTACTGCTTCAGCTCTGAATTTCAGCGTGTTTTTCTCTCTCTTTGATGTTAGAGATGATATGATGGGAAAGTGAAATGAAAGTAAAATGTAGAGAGGAGTCGTATATGAGTATCAAAAAAATCGGTTTTATCGGAACCGGCATTATGGGGTCTTCCATGATCCGCAATCTGATGAAGGCAGGCTATGAGCTTACGGTCTATAACCGTACCAAAGCAAAGGCAGATCCCCTGCTTTCCGAGGGTGCCGCATGGGCAGATACACCGAAGGAGTGCGCAAGGGATCAGGATCTGGTCATCACCATTGTTGGCTTTCCAAAGGATGTCCGTGAGGTATATCTAGGAGAAAATGGTATCTTCGAAGGAGCCAGGGCCGGTGCCTATCTCATCGATATGACCACTTCGGATCCGGGCCTTGCCGTCGAATTATATGACAGGGCCAAGGCAGCCGGCTTCCATGCCATGGATGCCCCGGTGACCGGAGGCGATTCCGGTGCCAAAGCCGGAACCCTGACTATCCTTGCCGGAGGCGACAGGGAAGACTTTGATGCGGTTCATCCGGCCTTTGAAGCCATGGGAAAAACCATCGTCTATACCGGAAAGGCCGGCTGCGGTCAGCATACCAAGATGTGCAATCAGATTGCCATTGCGGGAGCCCTTTCCGGAGCCTGCGAGGCCATCAGCTATGCCCGTGCCGTCGGCCTGGATGAGGAAATGATGGTCAATACCATTGCAACCGGTGCGGCCGGAAGCTTTCAGCTGTCCAATGTGGCCAAGAAGGGAATGGAAGGCGACTTCAATCCCGGGTTCATGATGAAGCACTTCATCAAGGACATGAACCTGGCTGATGCTTCCGCAGAAGAGCATGGTCTACATTTGGACATCACCGAAGCCGTCCGGGATATCTGCCAGGAACTCGCCGATTCGGGTGAAGCCGATAACGGAACCCAGGCCCTGCTCAAGCACTATTCAAAGTAAGTGCAGACTGAATAAAGTCTGGGATCACAATCAACACCGAAGCATAAAACAAGGCTCCCACACTACCGATGATGGCAGTGTGGGAGCCTGATTTTTCTTTTAAATCCCTGTTATTATTTTATTTTCGCAAACACATCACCAATATCCCCATCGATGCAGATGCTCCTGTTTGCAATTTTGCCCGGACAAAATGCCTCGCCATAATTGATACAAGCATACACTGACTTTTCATTTGCCAGTGTCATTTGCCAGAAGGGATACTTCACAATGACAGGTGTATTGGCTCCCACGCCAAGCTCCAGATAAAGCACATGAAGGCTCTCCGTCTTAAGCAGGAAATCCG
This sequence comes from Lachnospiraceae bacterium, assembly GCA_029224965.1. GTDB lineage: Bacteria > Bacillota > Clostridia > Lachnospirales > Lachnospiraceae > Lachnocurva. Next base: position 882 of record JAQXVO010000027.1, on the reverse strand, counting down.
CATATGCCGCCGATGCCCTGTGCCAGCCTTCATCCTCAACAAAGGAATCATCCACGCGAAGATTCATAGTAACATCAGACCCATCATCCGGACATTTTGGAATAAGTGCCGTTGGAATCTTCATTTTCAGTTCATCGCTTTCAGGAACCTGAAACAATCCATCCTCATCTCTTATGAACCCTTGTGCTTCCATTGCCTTCATTACCCATTCTTCATTATCATAGGTTTTCTGCATGGAGGATTTGACGCTCTGGAAAAGTCCATAGTCTCCTTGGGTGTAGAACAGACGCTTTTTATTAAAGCCTGCTCTCTGGAACTGGTGATCTACATTCGTTGTAACAACAAAATAATCCTTATCTTTCACAAGTGAGAGCAGTTCCTGATAAACAGGCTTCGGTGCATCATTATATCGGTTGAAATAGATATTCCTTGCCCACCATGCCCAGCGTGTTTCTTCATCGGGGAAGGGATAGAAACCGCCGGAATACATATCCCGGATGCCATACTTCCCTGCAAAGTCAAAGAAGTACCTCTCAAAACGTTCTCCGCTGTAGGTCATTCCGGCGGAAGTGGAAAGTCCGGCACCCGCTCCGATTACAATAGCATCTGCTGCATCGATCTCTTTCTTTAATCTGGCGATTCGTTCCTCATTAGAGCCTGCTCCAAATGACATATTTCTGCTGAAATACCGCACCGCACTGAGCCCCTTCTGAATGCTCTCCTGATAGCCGTTCGGCATTTCATCGTATAATTTCCTCATAGTATTTTTTGTCCTCGTCCTTAAAAACATTAAAGATCACCCTTTCCATACTACCTGGATGCTGTGAAAGCCAGCTGTCCACGGTGCTGACGGCGATCTCCGCCGCCCGCTTGTTCGGGAAA
>JAQXVO010000026.1 GCA_029224965.1 Lachnospiraceae bacterium | reverse complement strand
TTAAGTATAGAAAATTTCATATACAGAAGTTCCTTTATTCAGAGTGGTGGAGATACAGAGGATCAGAGAAACCACGGCAACCCCGACGAAAATGAGAAAGGTGCCAACCTGAGCGAGAAATCGAACAATGAGGGAATTTTCTATTCTTTATTGATCTGGTCCGCCTATTTAGCAACTGGCGGATTTTTTATGCCAAAGGAGAAAAAAATGGAAAAGAGACTTTTCACATCAGAGTCCGTTACAGAAGGACATCCTGACAAGGTCTGCGATGCGATTTCTGACGCAATTCTGGATGCCTGCATGGAGCAGGATCCCATGAGCCGTGTTGCCTGCGAGACCGCAGCCTGCACCGGTTTCGTTCTGGTAACCGGAGAAATCACGACCAAGGCCAAGCTGGATATCCCCGCGATCGTTCGTAAGACCGTCAATGAGATCGGCTACAACGATGCAAAGACCGGATTCGACGGCAATACCTGCGCTGTTCTGGTAGCTCTGGATCAGCAGTCCGCTGATATTGCCATGGGTGTTGACAAGGCTCTTGAAGCAAAGTCCGGCGAGCTGAAGGATGATCTGGATACCGGTGCCGGTGACCAGGGAATGATGTTCGGCTACGCTACCAACGAGACCGAGGATTATATGCCTTACCCGATCAACCTTGCCCACAAGCTGGCAAAGCGCCTGACCGATGTCCGTAAGGACGGTACTCTGAAGTATCTTCGCCCGGACGGAAAGACCCAGGTCTCTGTAGAATATGATGAGAACGGAAAGCCCAGTCGTCTGGAAGCTGTTGTCCTTTCCACCCAGCATGATGAGGATGTCACTCAGGAGCAGATCCATGAGGATATCAAGAAGTATGTCTTCGATCCGATTCTTCCGAAGGAGCTGGTTGACGACAAGACCAAGTTCTTCATCAATCCGACCGGACGTTTCGTTATCGGCGGACCTCACGGTGATGCAGGTCTGACCGGACGTAAGATCATTGTTGATACCTACGGCGGAATGGCTCGTCACGGCGGCGGAGCCTTCTCCGGCAAGGACTGCACCAAGGTTGACCGTTCTGCAGCCTATGCAGCCCGCTATGTTGCAAAGAATATCGTTGCAGCAGGTCTGGCTGACCGCTGTGAGATCCAGCTTTCCTATGCAATCGGTGTTGCCGAGCCGACTTCCATCAATGTGGATACCTTCGGAACCGGCAGACTTTCCGATGAGAAGCTGGTTGACATTGTTCGCGAGAACTTCGACCTTCGTCCGGCAGGAATCATCAAGATGCTGGATCTTCGCCGTCCCATCTATCGTCAGACCGCAGCTTACGGCCACTTCGGAAGAAATGACCTGAACCTGCCCTGGGAGGCCTTGAATAAGGTTGATGATCTGAAGAAGTATCTGTAAGGTCAGATTGTTCATGCTATAATAAACGGAGCTGCGGATAGCCGCGGCTCCGTTTTTTTTAAAGTATGACAATACTATAAGAAATATAAGGTAAAAAATGCCGGATTGCTCAAAATCCGGCCCTGATTCAGGGGAGGCGGCAGCTTGAAACTGAAGACCAGACTGATCATCTCTATATGCATTATCCTTTTTGTACCTTTTATTCTGGCCACATGCGCTGTTGGAATTGTTCACTTCGTCCGAACCCAGAACAATGAGAACTATACGGTCGAGGGCAGCTACAGCTATCTGGCCGGCCTGGTACAGAATATGGATGAAAAGTCCGATGAGGTTTATAAGGACCTGGAAACCTGGATCAGCGAGGATCAGAGCCGGGCCCTGGATCAGACGGCCTTAAAGAAGATGAATCAGGAAACCCGGGACAAGGGCTTTTCCTATCTCCTGGTCCGGATTGATGGAAAAATCTTCTATAACGGTTCCGGATCCAAAGACCGGACAATAAAGACCGGACAGCTTCCTCCTTACGGGGCCAATTCTCCTACGGCCAAGATTATCATTTATTTAAGTCAGCAGGAGCCGGCCCTCCTTCGGCAGATCGACTTCAGCACGGAGGATGGCAGGCAGTGCAGCGTCTTTATGGTGACGACTTCCCGGTCCATTCTGCCCGGGGCTAAAAAGGCTGCTCTGGATATGATTATTTCCATTTTCCTGATTCTGATTCTGACTGCCATTATTCTGGTGGGCTGGACCTATCAGGGAATTGTCCCGCGGCTGAAGACTCTGGTGAAGGCAGCCGGTGAAATCCGTGAGGGCGAGCTGGATCATCCCCTGGATGTCAGCGGCAGCGATGAGATCAGCGAGCTCTTCCGGGCCTTTGAGGACATGCGGAAGCGCCTGCAGGCTGTATCTATTGAAAAAATGCATAATGATGAGGAGCAGAGGCAGCTCATTGCAAATATAGCCCATGACTTAAAGACCCCGATTACAGCCATCAAAGGCTATGCAGAAGGTCTCCGGGACGGCGTGGCAAAGACGCCGGAAAAGCAGGCCCTTTATCTTGGGACCATCTGCAACAAGGCCAATGAGATGAATGCCCTGATCAACGAGCTGACTCTCTATTCCAAGATCGATATGAATAAGGTCCCCTATAATTTCCAGAGCCTGAATGTGAAGAACTTCTTCATGGACTGCGCGGAAGAGGTGGGCATGGATCTGGAGAGCCAGAAAATCGAATTTACCTACTACAATTATGTGAATGACAATGTCAATATTATTGCAGATCCCGAACAGCTGGAACGGGTTATCCACAATATCATCGGAAATTCGGTCAAGTATATGGGAGAGAGACCGGGAATCATAGAGCTTCGGGTCCGTGACGTGGGCGATTATATCCAGGTGGAGATTGAGGACAACGGCCGGGGCATATCCGCCAGGGACCTACCCTATATTTTCGACCGGACCTTCCGGGCGGATGCTTCGAGAAATTCCAATATCGGAGGTTCCGGTATCGGCCTTTCGATAGTAAAGAAAATTATTGAGGATCACGGCGGCAATATCTGGGCCACCAGTAAGGACGGCGTGGGAACCGTGATGTATTTTGTCCTGCGTAAGGACCTGACGGGAGCAAAGGAGGCAAAGAATGAACAAGATTCTGATCATAGAGGATGAAGTGGCAATCGCCGAGCTGGAAAAGGATTATCTGGAGCTCAGCGACTTCTCGGTGGACATTGAAAATGATGGTAAAAAGGGCCTGGACCGGGCACTGAGCGGAAATTACGACCTTTTTATCCTGGATCTCATGCTGCCTGGCATGGACGGTTTTGAAATCTGCGAACGGATCCGTGAAAATACGGATAAGCCGATCATCATGGTCAGCGCCAGAAAGGAAGATATCGACAAGATCCGCGGTCTGGGTCTGGGAGCCGATGACTATATCACAAAGCCCTTTTCGCCCGGAGAGCTGGTTGCCCGGGTCAAGGCCCATCTCCAGCGTTATGAGCGTCTTACCGCCCAGGGCATTGCCCGGCAGAATAATGATATCCTCCATGTCCGCGGACTGAAGATCGACCGGACCTCTCACCGGGTCTGGGTCCAGGGTGAGGAAAAGCAGCTGACCCAGAAGGAATATGAGCTTCTGACTTTCCTGGCCGAGCATCCCAATCATGTCTTCTCCAAGGCAGAGCTTTTCAAGAGAATATGGAACATGGATTCGATCGGGGATATCGCGACCGTGACAGTTCATATCAAGAAAATCCGCGAGAAGATCGAGGCAGATAAGAACAATCCTCAGTACATAGAAACCATCTGGGGTGTCGGCTATCGCTTTAAAATGTAAGGTTTATCCTTAAGATGAAAGCAGGTCCGGCCTGTATGAGGCTGTCAGTGAATGCAGAATCCATTCAATGGACCGGAAATGAGGAAAGAAATGAGGACACCGAGGATCATCCGGGAAAATGAAGATTTCCTAATTGTTTATAAGCCGGCCGGCATGGCCTCCGAAACAGCCCGCGTTACAGAGATGGATCTGGAGACCTGGCTTCTGAATTACCGGAGAAAGAAAAACCAGCAGGCAGAGATCCATCTGATCGAGCGTCTGGATCAGCCGGTGGAGGGACTTCTCCTGGCGGCCAAGACGAAAAAGGCTGCGGCTGAACTCTCCGATCTGCAAAGGAAGGGCTTTTTAGAGAAGACCTATCAGGCTCTGGTCTCTCTTTCCTTCCAGTCGGAGAAAACCGCCGGGACAGTAGAACAAGCCACCGGATCAGACGGAATGTCCGGAGCGGCAGAAGGAACTGCCGGATCAGATGGAAGGGTCGGAGCTGGAGAAGCTGCCGGATCAGATGGGATGGCCGGAACAACTGAAAAGGCCGCTGAAACCCATGGAATGGCCGGATTGTCAGAAGAAGGAGATAAACTTGCTCCGGAGGGAAGATTCACAGATTTTCTGAAGAAAAATCCCAAGTCCCGCATGGCAGAGACTACAGAATCATCAGACCCGGCAGCAAGGAAGGCTGTCCTTGATTATAAGGTCTTAGAAAACCGGTCGAATCAGGGGTACCCAATCTGTCTGATAGAAATCCATTTGGTCACCGGCCGCTTTCACCAGATCCGGGCCCAGTTTTCCTCCAGGGGCTGGCCCATTGTCGGAGACCGACGCTACGGCGGCAGGCCGGCCAGGCGGCTGAATCTTTCTTCCGTGCGCCTTAGTTTTCCCTGGAAGGGCGAAAACGTGTCAGCAGAGATTGAGCCGGATTTCTGTGAGAAAATCTGAAGCTGCGGCAGGAACTGAAGCAGAAAAGGCGGAAATATGGCAGGATCCGGGCGTGGATTCTTGACAAGAAAAAGAAAGCTTTCTAAAATAGATAAGCTAGTCTACAGTTGAAGAAAAGATTTCACTTTGGACAATGAATAACTAAAGAAACCTGTATTTCAGAGGAGAAACGAAGATCATGGCTGAGAAAAAACTCGTGGCAGAGATCACTTCCATGGATGAAGATTTCACCCAGTGGTATACCGATGTCTGCATCAAGGCAGACCTGATTGCCTATTCCCATATCAAGGGATTCATGGTAATCAAGCCTTACGGATATGCAATTTGGGAAAACATGCAGAAGCTTCTGGACGACCGTTTTAAGAAGACCGGCGTGGAGAATGTATACATGCCCCTTCTGATCCCGGAAAGCCTTCTTGCCAAGGAAGGTGAGCTGGTCAACGGTTTTGCTCCGGAGGTTGCCTGGGTAACAGCAGGCGGTACCGAGCCTCTGACCGAGCGCCTGGCCATCCGTCCCACATCGGAAACCGTTTTCTCCGATTTCTATAAGGATGACGTGCATTCCTACCGGGACCTGCCCAAGCTCTATAACCAGTGGTGCTCTGTTGTCCGCTGGGAGAAGGAGACCCGTCCTTTCTTACGTTCCCGTGAATTCCTCTGGCAGGAGGGTCATACCATCCATGCCACCAAGGAAGAGGCTGAGCAGAGAACCCAGGATATGCTGAATCTCTATGCAGACTTCCTGGCCAACGATATGGCCATTCCGACCATCAAGGGTCAGAAGACAGAGAAGGAGAAGTTCGCCGGTGCCGAGGCCACCTATACCGTAGAAGCTCTCATGCATGACGGCCGTGCTCTCCAGTCCGGAACCAGCCATTTCTTCGGACAGAAATTCAGTCAGGCCTATGACATTACCTTTACCGATAAGGATAACAAACTGAAATATGTATGGCAGACCTCCTGGGGTACCACAACACGTATGATTGGTGCCATGATCATGGTTCACGGCGACAACCGGGGACTGGTCATTCCGCCTCATATCGCTCCTATCCAAGTTGACATCGTTCCCATCCAGCAGAGGAAGGAAGGCGTTCTGGACAAGGCTTATGAGATCCGCGATCTTCTGGCAGAAAAGGGCTTCAAGGTCAAGGTCGATGATACCGACAAGAGTCCGGGATTCAAATTTGCCGAGCAGGAAATGCGGGGCATTCCTGTAAGAATCGAGATCGGTCCCAGAGATATCGAGGCCGGAAAGTGCATGATCTGCAGAAGAGATACCCTGGAGAAATTTGATGCACCTCTGGAGGGCCTTGAAAAGACGGTCGCAGATCTTCTGGAAACCATCCAGAAGGATATGCTGAAAAAGGCCAAGGCTCATATGGATGAGATGACCTATGAAGCCAGAACCACCGAGGAATTCAAGAAGCATTTCGAGAATCAGCTGGGATTTGTCGAAGCCATGTGGTGCGGAGACCAGGCCTGTGAGGACAAGATCAAGGAAGATCTGGGGGTTACCAGCCGCTGCATTCCTTTTGTACAGAAGAACCTGTCCGGAACCTGCGTCTGCTGCGGCAAGCCGGCAAAGAAGATGGTTATCTGGGCAAAGGCATATTAATCAGGAGTTTGGCTTTACTTATGGAAATGAAACTGCCTCTTAGTGTTGCAAATATCATAAGGAAGCTGGAAGCACACGGACACGAAGCCTACGCAGTAGGCGGCTGTGTCCGTGACTGCATTCTGGGGAAAATTCCCAAGGACTGGGACATTACGACTTCGGCAAAGCCCGAGGAGGTCAAGGCGGTCTTTCCGAAGACCATTGATACCGGCATTCAGCACGGGACGGTGACCGTCATGATCGATCATGTGGGCTATGAGGTGACCACCTATCGGGTGGACGGCGTCTATAAGGATGGCCGTCATCCGGAGTCGGTGACCTTTACGCCCAGTCTCCTGGAGGACCTGAAGCGGAGAGACTTTACCATCAATGCCATGGCCTATAATCCGAAGACCGGTCTGGTGGATGCCTTTGACGGCCGAAGGGATCTGGCAGAGGGGACTATCCGCTGTGTAGGAGAACCGGAAAAACGTTTCTCGGAGGATGCTCTCCGTATGATGCGGGCCATCCGCTTTGCTGCCCGCTTTCATTTTCGGATCGAGGAGAAAACCTATCAGGCCATCCGGGATCTGGCACCGACCCTCTCCAAAGTCAGCATGGAACGGATCCGGGATGAATTTGAGAAGACCATCTGCTCCGACCATCCGGAACGGATCCGGGATCTCTATGAGACGGGACTTCTTTCCGTCTTTCTCCCGGAATGGAAGGCCATGGAGGAAACCGAACAGCACACGGTTCACCACTGCTATAATGTGGCCGGCCATACCATTGAGGTTATGCGGAATATACCGGCCGAGAGGCATCTCCGTCTGGCGGCTCTTCTGCACGATGTGGACAAGCCGGTCTGTGAGCGGATCGATGAAAAAGGAATCTCCCATTTTGACGGCCATCCCGAGATGGGGGCCGTGGATGCCGGAAAGATCTTAAGAAGACTTCGCTATGACAACGATACGGTTAAGAAGGTGGTAAACCTGATCCGCTGGCATGACGAGAGGCCGGCGCCCACGGATCAGAATATCCGCATTCTGGCCGCAGAAGCCGGAAAGGAGGCCTTCCCGGATCTCATTCTCCTGAAGCGGGCGGATACCATGGGACAGAGCACCTACAGGAGAGAGGAGAAGCTGGCCTATATTGACCGCCTGGAAGAGGGTTTTCGGAGTGTCATCGAAAGAGGAGATCCATTGTCGGTTAGAGATCTCGCAGTCAGCGGAAAGGATCTGATCGATCTTGGCATTCCCCAGGGGAAGGAAGTCGGTCGTATCTTAGGAATCCTTTTCGAGAAAACCATAAAGGATCCGGATCTGAATAAAAGAGAGATCCTTCTGGACCTGGCTTCCAAAGAGATGAAAGAGAATTCCGGGAAGAAATCGGCTCTGAAAGGAAACCAAAAGACCTGAGAAAAGACAGGGAAAGAAGCTTTGAAGATGTATTGAAAAATATACCTCTTTGGGGCCTGGTGTGGTAAGATAAAACTGCTGAGACAGGCGGCACTTTCTTGTGAAGACAGAAAGCAGCTGCTTCAATGAATCTTGTCAATGATTTACATTCAGGAGGGAAATATGGGCTATAAGGAAACATATAATGAGTGGCTGAATGATCCTTACTTTGATGAAAAGACCAAGGAGGAACTCAGGGGAATCGCCGGAGATGAGAAGGAAATCGAGGACCGCTTCTACCGGGATCTGGAATTCGGCACCGCCGGTCTCCGCGGAATTATCGGTGCAGGCACCAACCGCATGAATGTCTATACGGTACGGAAGGCAACCCAGGGTCTTGCCAATTATATCAATAAGGTCAACAAGGGCGGACAGGGCGTTGCTATTTCCTATGATTCCCGTCATATGTCTCCGGAATTTGCTGACGAGGCTGCACTCTGCCTGGCAGCAAACGGAATCAAGGCCTATGTTTTCGAATCTCTTCGTCCGACACCGGTCCTGTCCTTTGCCGTCCGCTATCTGAAGGCAGCTGCCGGAATCAATATCACGGCCAGCCACAATCCCAAGGAATACAACGGCTATAAGGTTTACTGGGAGGACGGTGCCCAGATCACACCGCCTCATGATACCGGAATCATGGATGAGGTCCGTGCCGTAAAGGATTTCAGTGAAGTCAAGACCATGGACAAGGCAGAGGCTGAAAAGAAAGGCCTCTATATCACGATCGGCAAGGATGTCGATGATGCCTATGACAAGGAAGTCCGTTCTGTTGTCATCCATCAGGACTGCATCGACAAGGTCGGAAAAGATATCAAGATCGTATACAATCCTCTTCACGGCACCGGAAATATTCCTGTCCGCAGAGTCTTAAAGGAACTGGGCTTTCCAAATGTCTATGTCGTACCGGAACAGGAAAAGCCGGACGGAGATTTCCCTTCCGTTTCCTATCCGAACCCGGAGAACCCTGAAGCCTTTGTTCTTGGAGAAAAACTGGCCAAGGAGATCGGCGCGGATCTGATCCTGGCTACCGATCCCGATGCCGACCGTCTGGGCGTTCATGTCCTGGATTCCAAGACCGGCGAATATCATGCCCTGACCGGAAACATGTCCGGCTGCCTGATCGGCTATTATATCCTGAGTCAGAAACTGGCTGTCAATGGCAGTCTTCCGAAAGACGGAGCCTTCATCCGTTCCATCGTAACAACCAATATGGCAGATGCCATTGCGGCACACTTCCATGTTCAGCTGATCGAGGTCCTGACCGGATTCAAATGGATCGGACAGAAGATTCTGGAATTCGAGAAGACCGGAAAGGGAACTTACCTCTTCGGTATGGAAGAGAGCTACGGCTGCCTGCCCGGAACCTATGCAAGAGACAAGGATGCCGTTGCCGCATCCATGGTTCTCTGCGAGGCTGCAGCATATTATAAGACCAGAAACATGACCCTCTGGGATGCAATGCTGGAAATGTATGAGAAGTTCGGCTATTACCGCGATGAGGTAAGCTCCGTAACACTGGCCGGTAAGGAAGGCATTGAGAAGATCGGCGCCATCATGGAGGAGCTTAGGAACAATGCACCTGCAACGGTCGGTGCCTATACCGTTGAGAAGATCCGTGATTACGAGAAGGATACCATCCGTGACCTTGCAACGAACGAGGTTCATCCGACTGGTCTTCCCAAGTCCAATGTCCTCTATTATGAGCTGTCCGACGGAGCATGGCTCTGCATCCGTCCGTCCGGAACCGAGCCCAAGATCAAATTCTATTTCGGCGTCCGCGGATCTTCGATGGAAGATGCACTGAAACAGGAAAAAGAGATGAAAGAAGCTCTGGATGCCCTGGTAAAGCCATTAATCTAAGCTTTTCAGGCTCCTTTTCTTGACAATCTTATGGGAAACCTTTATAAGTAGAGAAGAGGTTAAACCGCGGGGAGTACTGCGGAAATATCGAATCACTATTATTGAAAATAGGAGGAAGTAAAATGAATAAGTCTGAATTAGTGGCAGCAATTGCTGAGAAGGCTGAGCTTTCCAAGAAGGACGCTGAGAATGCACTCAAGGCATTCACAGATGTTGTTGCTGATGAGCTGAAGAAGGGCGAGAAGATCCAGCTGGTTGGCTTCGGTACTTTCGAAGTATCCGAGAGAGCAGCTCGTACCGGACGCAATCCTCAGACCGGAGATGAGATGAAGATTCCTGCATCCAAGGCTCCCAAGTTCAAGGCAGGAAAGGCTCTGAAGGATATCGTTAACGGCTGATATCTTTAGAGACAGACTGATTCTGACAGGCCCAAGGGTATTTCCTTTGGGTCTGATTTTATTTATGATAATATTTGGTAAATGAAAGAGGTAGATGAGATGGCAGAGAATGAAGTCAAAACCATGCGCCTTGACAAATTTCTCAAAATTTCAAGAATTATCAAGAGAAGAACCGTGGCCAATGAGGCCTGCGATGCCGGACGGGTTCAGGTCAACGGCAGACCGGCAAAGGCATCGGTTCAGGTAAAGCCGGGTGATACGATTGAAATCGCATTCGGAAATAAAACCGTGAAGGCGGAGGTTCTGGATGTGAAGGAATCCATCCGGAAGGAAGATGCGGAGAAGATGTTCCGTTATCTCTGATTGATTTGCTGTTTGAAAGGACAAGTTATGTCAGAAAGTCCAAAGAAAAATACACTTGTAAAAAGACAGAAGAGAAGGCGGAGAGCCGCCAGACTCTTTGCAACAATCACAACGGTTTTTCTGGCCTTTGTTCTGACTATACAGATGGTCTCTCTTTATCAGAAAAAGAAGTCCTATGAACAGAAGGAGGCCGCCCTTCAGTCGGAAAAGTCAGATCTCGAAGAAGAGGCCAAGGCCCTGAAAGGCTACGAGGAATATACAAAGACCTCGGAATACGTGGAAGATACGGCAAAGAGCAAGCTGGGAATGGTTCATGAGAATGAAATCATTTTCCGGGAGAAGAAATGATGACGGAGGAAAGCAGTCAGGATTTTCCGGATAGAAATCAAAGACAGAGAGGCTCCCTTCATCCCCTGGAAGAACGGGTCAGGAATTTTATCCGGGAGGAAGGTCTCCTGGATCCGGATCACAGACTGGTCCTGGCAGCTGTATCGGGCGGGGCGGATTCAATTGCCCTTCTTCGGATTCTTTCGGCCCTTCGACAGGTGGAAGATCTGAACCTTTATGCGGTACATGTGGAACACGGAATTCGAGGCGAAGAGAGCCGGCAGGATCAGGCCTTTGTAGAAAGGCTCTGCCAGGCTCTCTCTGTGCCTCTTAAGGTTTTCAGAGTGGATGCCCCGGCTTATGCGAAGAATCAGAAAAAATCTCTGGAGGAGGCGGCCAGGGAGCTCCGTTATCAGGCTTTTTACCAGGCGGAAGAAGAGCTGCCCGGTCAGGGCCGGATTGCTGTGGCCCATCACCGGGATGATAATGCGGAGACGGTTCTCCTTCAGATGATCCGTGGGACCGGCTGGCGGGGCCTCTGCGGACTGAAACCCCTTTCGGACCGGATCATCCGGCCTCTTCTCTGCGTCGACCGCCGGGAGATCGAAGCCTATCTGAAGGATCTGAACCAGTCCTACCGGACCGACCGGACCAATCTGGACACTTCGATTCCGAGAAACCGGATCCGCCGGGAGGTCATGCCTCTTCTTTGCTCCATCAATGAAAAGGCTTCTCTTCATATCAGCCAGACAGCAGAGGTCATGCGGAGGATGAGCCGGGACCGGGAAGAAGAGATCCGGCGGATGGAGGAGGCCATCGAGTATCGAAAAGAGAGAAAGGAAGATCGAAAGGAGCTCTTTCCTTCAGAAATTTCCCTGGCGGATCAGGCAGAGGTTCCGCCGCTTTTCCGAAAGAGGCTTTCTGCCCTGGATCAGGACAGTCAAAAGCAGGAGGTTCTTCTTCTCTGGTATCGTACTTATATAAAGGGCAGCGGTAAGGATGTGGGAAGAAGCCATATCCTAAAAACCCTGGAGCTTTCGGAAGAGAAAGGAAATCACAGCTGGCTTCTGCCCCACGGCTATTGCCTTCAGACGGAGGGAAGCCTGATCTATCTGTGGAAAAGCCGGGACCGGTCTATATTTCTCAGGGAGAAGGGAAGACCCTTCCTGTCTTCTGGGGAAAGTCTTTCTCTTCCTGCCCTGGCTGCGGGAGAAAAAAAGGAATTTTCTCTGGCCGGCGGAAGGCTGGAAATCAGCCTGACAGAGAGGGAAAAGGGACCGGTGGAGTCGGTATTCAAAAAGGCATCGGCCTATACGAATTATCTCGATTATGATATGATAGGTGACAATCTTAGGATTCGCGGACGAATGCCGGGAGACCGGATAGCGGTTTCGGCTTCGGGCGGACACCGGAAATTGAAGGACTTCTTTATGGATCAGAAGATTCCGAGGGAGGAGAGGGACCGGATCCCCCTTCTCTGCAGCGGATCGGATGTCCTCCTGGTTATGGGTTTCCGTCTGGCTTCGGATGTATGGATCCGGGAAGATACGAAATTGGTATTAAGGATCAGTTGGAGAGAGGCAGATTCATGAGTGAGAAAATAAGTGTCATGCTTTCGGAAGAGGATCTGGATAAGAGAATCCGGGAACTCGGAGCACAGATCAGCAAGGACTATGAAGGACAGGAAATTCTTCTTGTCGGCGTTCTGAAGGGCGCGGCCTTCTTCTGTACAGAGCTTGCCAAGAGAATTACCGTACCGGTGATCATTGATTTTATGGCAACCAGCTCTTATGGCAGCGGTACCGTATCCTCCGGTGAGGTCAAGGTCACAAAGGAACTGGACAGCGATATCTCAGGGAAGAATGTCCTGATTGCCGAGGATATCATCGACAGCGGCAATACCCTGTCCTTCCTTCTTAAATATTTTACTGAGAAGGGAGCCAAGAGTGTCCGTCTGGCTGCCATGCTTGACAAGCCGGACCGGAGAGAGGTCGATGTTCACGTGGATTATACGGGATTTACCATTCCGGATGAATTTGTAGTGGGCTATGGACTGGATTACGATCAGAAATACCGCAATCTGCCCTATATCGGCGTCCTGAGCCTGGATGACTGAAAAAGTAAATGAATGGGAGAAAAACAGTGAATCAGAGAAGAAGCTGGGGAATTTATATCCTCTTTCTTGTCCTTTTGGCTGCGGTATGGTTTGCTTCTTCTGCGAGACATACGACAGGTATCAGTAAAACGGCCTATGAGAAGGACCTGAAGAATGGCAATATGACATCTGTCGAAATCCAGCAGAATCAGGAGGTACCGACCGGCGCCGTTTCCTATGAGGCATCGGATTCCGGAGACCGCCGGATCTATTATGTCTCCGATGTGAAGGAGGCAGAGGAGGAGCTGGACGATGCCGACGTCTCCTACCAGATCAGTGATGTCAAGGACAGCAGCTGGATGACCATTCTCCTGCCTGTGCTTCTGACAGGTATCTTCTTTGTGGTCTTTCTTTTCCTCCTGAGCGGCATCCAGGCCAGATCCATGAACGGAGACGGCGGGGCCGGCCGGATGGCAAATTTCGGAAAAAGCCATGCCAAGCTGACCCACCCGGAGGATTCCAAGATCCATTTCAGTGATGTGGCCGGCCTGCATGAGGAAAAGGAACAGATGAAGGAGGTTGTGGACTTCCTCAAGGATCCGGAGAAATATACGAAGATCGGAGCCCGGATTCCAAAAGGTATGCTTCTTGTAGGCCCTCCCGGAACCGGTAAGACCCTTCTGGCCAAGGCTATCGCCGGAGAAGCCGGTGTCCCCTTCTTCTCTATTTCCGGCTCTGATTTCGTGGAAATGTTTGTCGGTGTCGGAGCCTCCCGTGTCCGGGACCTTTTCTCGGAAGCCAAGAAGAATGCGCCCTGCATTGTCTTCATCGATGAAATCGATGCCGTGGCCCGGAAGAGAGGCGCAGGCCTGGGCGGATCCCACGATGAGAGAGAGCAGACCCTGAACCAGATGCTGGTAGAGATGGATGGATTTGACGTCAACACCGGCATTATTGTCCTGGCAGCCACCAACCGGGTGGACATCCTGGATCCTGCCATTATGCGTCCGGGCCGTTTTGACCGGAAGGTCTATGTCGGCCGGCCGGATATCCGTGAGCGTGAGGAAATCCTCATGGTTCATGCGCGGAACAAGCCCCTGGGCGATGATGTGGATCTGACCCAGATCGCACAGACCACTGCAGGTTTTACCGGAGCAGATCTGGAGAACCTTCTCAATGAATCGGCCATTCGGGCAGCTGAAAATAACAAGAACTACATTACCATGGATGATATCAAGACCAGCTTTGTTAAAGTAGGTCTTGGAACCGAGAAGAGAAGCCGCATTATTTCCGAGAAGGAAAAGAAGATCACTGCCTATCATGAATCCGGCCATGCCATTCTTTTCCATCTTCTTCCGGATGTCGGACCGGTCTACACTGTATCCATCATTCCGACCGGAATGGGTGCCGCAGGCTATACCATGCCGCTGCCGGAAAAGGATGAAATGTTTCTGACCAAGAGTAAGATGCTTCAGGATATCGAGGTCTCCCTGGGAGGCCGGATTGCCGAGCAGCTGATCTTCGGCGATATCACAACCGGAGCCTCCAACGATATCAAGCAGGCAACAAGGACTGCCAGAGATATGGTCATGAAATACGGTATGTCAGATCATATCGGAACCATCTGCTATGAGGAAGAGGATGAAGAAGTTTTCCTCGGTAAGGACCTGGCTCACACCAAGCCTTACAGCGAAGAGATCGCAACCGAGATCGACAAGGAAGTGAAATCCATCATGGATCACTGCTATGCCAAGGCGACAGAGCTGATTCAGAGCCATATGGATGTCCTTCATGCGTCCGCTAAGCTTCTTATGGAAAAAGAGAAGATCAACCGCCAGGAATTCGAGGCATTGTTTGAGAACGAAGACGGAGCAGAAGCAAAAAAATGAGGAAAAGAAGGCCTTATAGAAGCGTAATTTAATGGAAAATAAGGGTAAATCCAAAATATTGCACAAAAACAGGCATCGATTTTTGTTAACATTGTGCAGACTTCTTTACGGTGGCATGATAATATCATAATCGTAAAGACCCCCAATACATATAAATATTTTTACTACCCCCTATAAGTAAAAATACCTTCTCCAAGCAGCCGTGAGGCTGCTTTACTTTTCCGCGAATACTACGAGCGGAGCCGAAAAAGCCCCAGCCTCCGGGAGACACGCTTGCGTGTCGAGCCGTGAGGCCGGGGCTTTTTCGATTGCGCGACAGCGCGAAACGAAAAAATTGCGTAAGCAATTTTTGAGTCTTCCGCTCGTAGTATCTGCGAAACGAACTTACATTAAATTGGCCTCCGGGAGACACGCTTGCGTGTCGAGCCGTGAGGCCGGGGCTTTTTCGATTGCGCGACAGCGCGAAACGAAAAAATTACGTAAGCAATTTTTGAGTCTTCCGCTCGTAGTATCTGCGAAACGAACTTACATTAAATTGGTTTCCTGCAATAGACATCTGTGTTAAAATGTCTATTATTGGAGGAATAGCCTATGACGCGCGATGCCATATTCAGTGACGGCACCAATCTTTTCGTAACCCCCTGGGAACCCGAAGTGGGCGATACGGTGACAATCCGTCTCAGAGCTGCCGCAGGGGATGATCTGAGTGTGACCGTTCTTACACACTATGATGAAATTCCAATGAAAATCGAGGAAACGACAGAAGTCTTTTCCTATTACAGCTGCAAGGTCCGCCTTGGAGACAGTCCCTTCAGCTATATTTTCCATATACGCGATCTGAATACAGACGAAGAGGCCTTCTTTGACCGCTACAGTCTGACTGACCAGCCCCGCTGGCAGTATGCCTTTGCCCTGGTACCCGGTTTTTCCACGCCTGAGTGGATGAAGGGCGCTGTGATCTACCAGATCCTGGTGGACCGTTTTTATAATGGAGATCCGGAGAATGATGTCCTGACCAATGAGTATTACTATGTCGGACATATGGTAAAGAAGATCGAGGACTGGAACCAGAAGCCGGCCGATCTGGATGTCGGAAATTTCTATGGCGGCGATCTCGAAGGCGTAAGGCAGAAGATGTATTATCTGAAAAGCCTTGGCGTTGAGGTCATCTATTTCAATCCGCTTTTTGTTTCTCCGTCCAATCACAAGTATGATATCCAGGACTATGAGCATATTGATCCTCATTTCGGAAAAATTCCGGTCGACGGCGGAGCAGTCCTGTCTGACGGCGATACCGATAACCGCCATGCAGAACGCTATGTCGGCCGGGTAACCCGGGAGGAGAATCTCGAGGCCTCCAACCGCTTTTTCAGCGACTTTGTCAGAGAAGCTCACGCCAGAGGCATCCGGGTCATTCTGGACGGTGTCTTTAACCACTGCGGCTCCTTTAATAAATGGATGGACCGGGAGCGGATTTATGAAAATCAGCCAGGCTATGCTCCCGGGGCCTATATTTCCGAAGACAGTCCCTATCACAATTACTTTGAATTTGAAAAGGGATCCTCCTGGCCCTATAACAGGTCCTACAACGGATGGTGGGGCAATGATACGCTTCCCAAGCTGAATTACGAAGCCTGTCAGGAGCTGGAGGACCATATCCTTCGGATTGCAAGGATGTGGGTATCCGCTCCCTATTCGGCTGACGGCTGGCGCCTGGACGTGGCCGCAGATCTGGGTCACAGCGAGTCCTATAATCACTCCTTCTGGAAAAAATTCCGAAAGGCTGTGAAGGAGGCCAATCCGGATGCCGTGATTCTGGCAGAACACTATGGAGATGCAAAAAACTGGCTCAAGGGCGATGAATGGGATACCATTATGAATTACGATGCCTTTATGGAGCCTGTGTCCTACTTCCTGACCGGCATGGAGAAGCACAGTGATGAATACGAACCGGACATGCTGGGAGACGGGGAGCGCTTTGAGCTGACCATGCGCCATACCATGACGGAATTTCTGACACCGTCTCTCTATTCGGCCATGAACCAGCTGTCCAACCATGACCATTCGAGATTCCTGACCCGGACCAATCATAAGGTCGGACGGGTTCATAACCTCGGCAGCAAGGCTGCAGAAGAAGGAGTGAACAAGGCGGTACTGAAGGAAGCCACTCTGATGCTGCTGACCTGGCCGGGTGCACCCTGCATCTATTACGGTGATGAGGCCGGCGTCTGCGGCTTTACCGATCCGGACAGCCGGAGAACCTATCCCTGGGGAGCAGCGGACTACCATCTTCTTGACTTCCACAGAGATATGATCTTCCTTCATAAAAGCTGCCCGGCTCTCCGTACCGGAGCCTTTATTTTCATAAAGAGCGGAAAGAATCTGGTCAGCTACGGCCGTTTTACAGAAGACGAAAAGATTGTTGTTGCCGTGAACTGCGGATCGGACCTCCTGGAAACGGACCTTCCGGTCTGGAAGGCAGAGGTGCCTATGAACACCACTATGCATCAGCTGATGATGACAAATGCGGTCGGCTATTCCATCATGGATGTCCGGATGCCTGTAAACGAGGGGAAGCTCCATCTGTCCCTGAAGCCCTATGAGGCAGTGGTCCTCCGCTATCGGAAGTCATGACCGGGATCTGCCTTAAGAATACCTGAAACAGGCAGACTCAAGACAGAGGGAAAAGGCTCTGTCTTCAGGCAGAGAGTGCTTGCATGGCCGGAAAAACTATGATATAATTCCACTTTGTCTGAGAAATATAGACCAGTATGGGTGGTTTCCCGAGCGGCCAAAGGGGACAGACTGTAAATCTGCTGCTTTATGCTTCGGTGGTTCGAATCCACCACCACCCATCGCCGGTGTGGCGGAATTGGCAGACGCGCGGGACTTAAAATCCCGTGGTGGCGACATCGTGTCGGTTCGAGCCCGACCACCGGCAGTTTAAGCTGAAAAAAGAGGATCCTGTCTGGCAGGACCCTCTTTTTGTATTTACATAAATACAATTCACCAATATTGAATAGTAGATGAATAGACTGATAATTGAAAGAAATTCATGTAAAATTCACGTAAGATTAGATAATACGCGAGGAAACGGGCATTGCAATTTCGGTTTCCACACCAATGCCCCTTTGAACACCTTAAAAATATACACTATTTACCAGGTAAATTAGTATAATTATACATGAAAATGAATAATGAATCAGATGAAAGCCGTTCATTTAACGGTTGACGAATCATTCAGCTTTTGTATAATACAACTATATAAATTAACAGACTGGGTGTACAAAGATGTGCAGATCTCGATATGTACATCTTTTTTAGGCATTTTCACGTTGACGCGGTGAAGTATCAGAAGCGGAGCCGAAGGCCAATGAAATCCATGAGGAAAAGAGGAAAGTAAATTGACAAAGTACATGATAAAGCGTGTGATCCTTGCGATCGTGTCAATCATTATTGTCACGCTGATCACATTCTTCGTAATGAACCTGATCCCGGGCGGACCGTTCAGTTCTGAGAAGGCACCTTCCCAGGCAGTACTGGATGCGCTGAACAAGCGTTACAATCTGGACAAGCCCCTGGGTACCCAGTATCTCCTTTATATGAAGAACCTTCTTCACGGAGACTGGGGCGTAGATATGAAGAACGGCCGTGACATCAGCCACGATATGTTCTCCAAGTTCGCAATTTCTGCCAAGCTCGGCGGAATTGCAATGATCATTGCCCTGATCGTTGGTGTCGTTCTCGGATCCATCGCTGCTCTGAACCGGAACAAGATGTCTGATCGTATCATTATTTTCTTTACGACACTGGGTACGGCAATGCCTTCCTTCATTCTGGCAACCTTCCTTCTTCTGATCTTCTGTGTACAGCTGGGCCTTTTCCCGGTTTACAGCGATAATCCGAATCTGGTTCTGCCGATTATTTCCCTGGCGGTTTATCCGACGGCCTACATCACACGTCTGACCAAGACCTCCATGCTGGATGCCCTGAGCCAGGACTATATCCGGACAGCCCGAGCCAAGGGTGTCAGCAAGAACAAGGTGATTTTCGTACATGCCTTAAAGAACGGACTGATTCCGGTAGTAACCTATCTGGGTCCACAGATTGCCTACATCATCACCGGTTCCATGGTTGTCGAGACCATCTTTACCGTACCCGGACTCGGTACCTATTTCGTCAAGGCCATCACCGACCGGAACTATTCCGTTATCATGGCAACAACGATTTTCCTTGCAATTCTTATGATTGTTGCAAACCTGATCACCGATATTGTTTATAAGCTGATTGATCCGAGAATTACCTTTGATTGATCCCGCAGGAGGAAATAAGAATGGCAGACAATGAAACTACTTATAAGAGACGCCAGTTTTTATCTGCGCAGATCGATTTAAGTAAATTTAATAAAAAGAATTTTGAAAAGGCGACAGACGAGGAAAAGAAACAGCAGGATGTTATGGGAGAGTCTTCCACCTTCCTGAAGGATGGAATGAGACGCCT